>CAKQWF010000002.1 GCA_934277985.1 uncultured Oxalobacter sp. | reverse complement strand
TGAAAAGATCGAAATCATCAAGTTCGATCCCAAGGCTCGCAAGCATGTCCCTTACAAGGAAACCAAAATCAAGTAATTTCTCCGTTTCCTTTCCTTGTTTCTTTCAAAGCCGGCTTGCGCCGGCTTTGTCGTTTCCGGGCTCACACCGGAAACAGCCGGTATTCATCCACCGGTGACAGGCGGAAAGAAAGCCGCTTCCCCGTTTTCCGTCAGGACAGTACCGGCCGTCGCCATTTTCAGCTCAAAAGCCATCCTCACACCGTTTTCCTCCGCCAGTACCGCCGCCCATACCGTACCGCGCCGCACAAGATATTGTCTGAGATCGCCGACGGTATGAACGTTTTCCGGCAAATCAAGCCATTCTTCCGAAACACCCAATGCCTCACGGATACTGGCGAAATAACGTACTCTGATTCTCATGGACGCCAGAATTCACTGAAAGGAATGAACCGGACTGTCTCGCCCGGTCTGATTGCATGCCCGGGCGGATTGTCGACCAGTCCGTCACCCCATACCGCCGATGACAAAATGCCCGAACCCTGATTGCCGAACAATTCCACTTCGCCGTTGCCGTTGATTCTGGCACGCAAAAATTCATTGCGTTCGTCCGCTTTCGGATAAGCGCTGGCGCATGGCAATAACAAGGCTTTCGGCGTTACATCCGCGACACCCTGCATGGCCAGCAGATACGGACGGACGAACAGCAAAAAGGTCACGAAACCGGACACCGGATTGCCCGGCAAACCGATGATCGCCGTACCGTCATCTGAAGACTGCCTGCCGATTTCCCCGTAAACCAGCGGTTTTCCGGGTTTGACCGCGATTTTCCAGAAATGCAGCCGCCCTTCCGTCTCGATAGCGTGTTTGACATGGTCTTCCTCGCCGACTGATGCACCGCCAGATGTCAGGATCAAGTCATGTTCCGCCGCTGCCTGCACGAAATAGCGACAGGTCGTCCGGAAATCGTCAGGCACGATGCCGAAATCGGATACTTCGCATCCGAAGTCTTCCAGCAAGCCGCGGAGCATATAGCAGTTCGAGTTATAAACCTTGCCGGGCGGAAGCGGTTCGCCGGGTTTAACCAGTTCGTCTCCGGTACACAGCAATGCCACCTTCGGCTTTCTGACGACCGGCAGATGGGTCAAACCGACAGTTACAGCGACGCCGAGATGCGGCGAACGCAATCGGGTACCCGCCATCAGGACAGGATCGCCCTTCTTCGCCTGTTCCCCTGCATGCCGGACAGCTTCACCCTTCTCAGGCAAACGCAAAAAGGACAAGCGGTTGCCTTCTGCCAGGCACCATTCCTGCCTGACGACGGTATCCGCACCTTCCGGCAGGGGTGCCCCCGTGAAAATCCGCGCTGCTTCCCCCTTGCCCAGCGGCACTCCCGTCGCACCTGCCGGTATTCTCTGGGTGATGGTCAATACCGACGCAGTATCGGCCACATCGTCGTAACGAAAGGCATAACCGTCCATGGCCGAATTGTCGGTATCCGGAACAGTAACGCATGCATACTGCGCTTGGGCCAACACACGGCCATTGGCCTGCGATACAGGCAATGTTTCCACATCCTGTATCGTGCTGACACTGCCGAGCAATTGCGAAAGGGCTTCACTTGCCGTCAACATATCCCCGCTCCTTCCATACTCCGTCCGGCCTACGGAACTTGTACCCGGTTCAGAGTCCCGTCCGTTCGGCAATGAATTTCTTGACTTCTCCCGCATCGACCGGCATGACGGTAAACCGTTGCGGCAATCCCTCGATATTTTCGAAACCTGCGGGCCTCGAAGCATTGTGACCCAGTGCCTCGAAAATCGTTTCGTTGAACTTGGCGGCCTGTGCCGTTTCCAGCACAATCATCGGCACGCCCTTTTGCTGGTGTTCCCACGCGACCTTGATACCGTCTGCCGTATGCGGGTCGATCGTGATACCATATTCGCTGCTGACTTTCCGGATAGTAGCGATACGATCCGCATGGGTGGATTTGCCGGATTCGAAACCATATGAGGGGACACGCGAAAATTCGTCGCCATCGCCCTTCTGACTATCCGACAGGTCGAAAAAGCCTTTGGTTTCGATCTGCCTGAAAAGATGACTGACACGCTGGCCGTCTCGTCCGAGCAAGTCGTAGACGAACCGCTCGAAATTGGATGCCTTCGAAATATCCATGGACGGGCTGCTCGTATGCCATGTTTCATCCGATTTGCGGACACGATAGACGCCGCTGCGGAAAAATTCATCGAGTACATCGTTTTCATTGGTCGCGACAACCAGACGATCAATCGGCAATCCCATCATACGGGCGATATGACCGGCACAGATATTGCCGAAATTGCCTGACGGTACCGTAAACGAAACCTTTTCGCTGTTATCGGCAGTCGCCTTGAGGTAAGCGCGGAAATAATAGACGACCTGCGCAACTACTCTGGCCCAGTTGATCGAATTGACGGTACCGATCTTCTGGCGCGTCTTGTAGGACAAATCGTTCGATACGGCCTTGACGATATCCTGACAATCGTCGAATACCCCTTCGATCGCGATATTGTAAATATTCGGGTCTTGCAGGCTGAACATCTGTGCTGTCTGGAATGCGCTCATCTTCCGGTAAGGCGACAGCATGAAAACGCGGATACCCTTCTTGCCGCGCATGGCATATTCCGCCGCGCTGCCGGTATCACCGGAAGTCGCGCCGAGAATATTGAGTTCCGCATTCTGGCGGGACAGCGCGTATTCGAACAGATTGCCGAGCAACTGCATGGCCATGTCCTTGAACGCCAGCGTCGGGCCGTTCGAGAGCGACAAGAGCATCAGTTTCTTGCCGTCTTTTTCACCAAGCACCCGCAAGGGCGCGATATCCTGCGCCGTGTCGCCTTCCCGCACATTGCAGTAAACCTCAGGCGTATAGGTTTTTTGCGCCAGTGCTTTCAGATCCGCCTCCGGAATATCGTCGGCGAACTTTTTCAGAATCTCGAAAGCCAGCTCCGCATAGGAAAGTTTGCGCCAGGCATCAAGTTCACGACCGGTCACGACCGGATAGGATTCAGGCATATACAGGCCGCCATCCGGTGCCAGACCTTCCAGAAGAATTTGCGAAAAAGATTTTCCTGTACCGTTTTTATCCCCGGCACGGGTCGATACATATTGCATACGGACATCCCGACAATTCAGCGATTGGACACAGCCGGAAACGGCAACACCATCCGGCCAACCGAATTTAGCATTGTAACCAAATTCCGTTTCGATAGACATTTATCGGATAAAATCTCATGTTTTCGGACGATAGTCCAAACAGGAAATCAAAAAAGTAATATCCTATTTCAGTTAACAGTTTTTCGGAAACGACATCATGTCTCCCAAAGTCGCCATAGCCCAGATCAACAGTACCGTCGGAGATTTGTCCGGCAACCGCGAGCGCATTGCACGATTCGCCCGGCAAGCGGCCGCACAGGGAGCGGATATCGTGCTGACCCCGGAACTGTCGCTGACCGGTTACCCGCCGGAAGACCTGCTGTTGCAGCATAGCTTCCATTCGGCAACACAACTTGAACTCGACAGACTGAAAAACGAGCTGGCCGATCTCGACAATGTCCATGTGCTGGTCGGTCATCACTGCATCCGCAACGGCCTGTGCTACAACGCCTGTTCCATTCTGGTCAACGGCGCCATCATCGGCACCTATTTCAAGCAGGAACTGCCCAACTACACTGTTTTCGATGAAAAACGCTATTTCACCCCGGGCAATGAACCGCTGGTGTTCGATGTTCGCGGGACACGCTTCGGCGTCGCGATCTGTGAAGACATCTGGTTTCCGGAACCTGCCGAGCGTACCCGTGCGGCAGGCGCCGAAGTGCTGTTGATCATGAACAGCTCTCCATACCATATGGGGAAAATGCACCAGCGTCCCGTCATCGTGCGGCAAAACGTCATCCATCAGGGCATGTCCGCCGTTTATGCCAACCTGGTAGGCGGTCAGGATGAACTGATTTTCGATGGCTGCTCTTTCGCCATGAACCGTGACGGCAAGGTTTGCGTACAACTCAAACAGTGCGATGAAGACATGGAAATCATCGCTTTCGAAAATGGCGATCCCGTCAACGGACGTATGGAAAAACATCCTTCGGTCGAGGAAGAAGTCTACCGTGCACTCGTTCTAGGTGTACGCGACTATGTCGGCAAAAACGGTTTTCCGGGCGTCATCATCGGCCTTTCCGGCGGCGTCGACTCGGCGCTGGTTCTGGCTGTCGCGGTCGATGCGCTGGGGCCGGAAAAAGTGCGCGCCGTCATGATGCCTTCACCCTATACCAGCGACATTTCACGTATCGACGCCAGCGAAATGGCCGCGCGTCTGGGTGTCAGCTATGACGAAATAGCGATTACGGACTGTTTCTCGTCCTTTTTGCAAACGCTTGCGCCGCAATTCTCCGGTATGCCCGAAGATTCGACGGAAGAAAATCTGCAGGCACGTATTCGCGGCACCCTGCTGATGGCGCTATCCAACAAGTTCGGTTCCATCGTACTCACGACAGGCAACAAGAGCGAAATGGCCGTTGGCTACTGTACGCTTTACGGTGACATGGCCGGAGGATTCGCCGTCATCAAGGATATCTACAAGACACTGGTTTACCGCCTGTGCCGCTACCGCAATACCCTGTCGGACGTCATCCCCAAACGCATGATGACCCGTGCGCCGACCGCCGAACTCAAGCCGAACCAGTTCGACCAGGATACTCTTCCCCCTTACGAGGTGCTCGACGCCATCGTCCGGATGTTCATGGAAGAAAACAAGAGCGTCAATGAAATCATCCGCAACGGATACAGCCAGATCGTGGTGGAACGTATCGTCCGGCTGATGCGGATCAATGAATACAAGCGTCGTCAGGCACCTATCGGCATCCGGATCACACCACGAGGATTCGGTCGCGACTGGCGTTGTCCGATCACGTCCAAATTTCGCGATTGAAACCGGAATGTTTTACAATGCACCGTATTCCGCACGACTGGCGGAATGTTTCTTTTCATCATTACCGGAGCTTGCATGAAAAAAATCACCGCCATCATCAAACCGTTCAAGCTGGATGAAGTACGCGAGGCTTTTTTCAATGTTAAAAATCAATGATTTAAAATCAGAATCGTTGATTATTGTGACGGATTTGTGACAATTTTATTGGTTTCGACAATATCTCGACCAATATTTCGACAAATCTATGACAAGGAATTGCCAAAAAGAACATCTACTATTTCTGCATTCTCCCTCAATTTCTCTGGTGCGAGATGAGCATATCGTTTTACCATTTCCGGATCTTTCCATGCTCCCATCGCCTGCAACTCATATAAAGAAACCCCATTCTGGATCAAGGTTGATGCCCATGTATGTCTGTTATCATGAAAACGATAATCAGATATTTGCGCACGTTTAAGCGCGTTTCTGAAAGCACCATCTATCCTTTTTATATTTCTTCCTCGAAAGGTAAATACATATTCATCATGCTTACCTTTCTGGGAAGAAATAATAGATCGAGCCTTCTTGGACAAATGTACTACATGGTTTTCACCATTCTTCATTTCTGATCCTGGAATAATGACAATCCCTTTTTTTTGATCAATCTGTGTCCAGCGCAGATTCAGAACATTACTCTTTCTCAGTCCGGTTAACAATGCAAATGCTACAATTGGCTTAAGATGCTCCGGAAGCTCTATCATTAATCTGTCTACGTCATCCTGCGTAAGATATCTGATCCTTCCTTTTGGGGCTTTATAAAGCATTATTGCCGGTGCCTTATCTATCCATCCCCAAATCCTGACCGCCCGATTGAAAATAGAACGCATCAATACCAAATACCTGTTCACACTACTGGGAGCAAGTGTCTTCCTTTTCCTTTCTGCAAAGGAAGCAATATCTTCTCTGGTAATCTTGTCAAGATACAATCCACTAAAAACCGGATTTATTATCCTTTGCAGCACAAAAATATCGAAATCTATACTCTTTTTGTATGATTTCTCTTTTATCCAAAGAGCTGCTGCCTCATCCCACGTGCGACGTGGCTTATCTCCGAGCTTCGAAGCTCTCCATGATTCATGTTTCAACTTATCAAAGAACTCCTGCGCCTGCTTTTTACCAGACACATTGGTAGAACATCTAACCCGTTTTCCATTGGGATCAGTATAGCTTATCCAATAGATGCTACCTCGTTTATACAGTGCCATATTATTTCTCCCGACATGACACTAGCGAGCACATTAATTATTGATCATTCCATCAATTTTGACAATCTATTTTATTAAAAAGCAAAATTCCATTAATATTCAGCAGCAATTCGTGTACTTATTCACCACAAATATTAAAATAAAAAAACAAAGCCATGAATGAAATCTACTTTTCATATTTCCTTATAATCTCGGGAAAATCTTTTACACCATAATCGGATGAAACGGAAACTCTCTAGAAGACCTGCATACCCGCGTTCCGATATGACAGGAATCTCCCTCTTTCAGGTGAGTGAAGATGTCAAACATTTCACATTTACACCAAACAGGAAATATCATGATTTCAAATATCCAGACAATCAGATATCGAACAAATTTTTCTCGATTCTTTCTCGAAACTGCGCTATTCTCTTAATAAAAGATATAATAATTTGTCTTGTTCTACACTATATCTCAAAGTATAGATATTTATAGTTATCCCAGAAGAATTCAAAAAATTTTTTCCCGAATCTCCACATTAGCCCAGAAACAGCGATTTCGTGTTTTTTCCGGGGAAAATACTGAATTAAAAAAACATAGATATATCTCT
Organism: uncultured Oxalobacter sp.; assembly: GCA_934277985.1. Taxonomy (GTDB): domain Bacteria; phylum Pseudomonadota; class Gammaproteobacteria; order Burkholderiales; family Burkholderiaceae_D; genus Oxalobacter; species Oxalobacter paeniformigenes. The sequence goes on along the minus strand of CAKQWF010000002.1, from coordinate 351,558 downwards.
GTGAAACCCTTACCGAAGCAACAGGAAAAAGATTCTTGAGATTCATTGAACATATCTCCCTGACAATCTCAAAAGGTAAAAAACAGAAAACAAACAAAAGAAACTGATACTTGTCGATACCCCTCAAGCAGCTTGACATCATCCTTTTCAAAGACAAAACCGGCTTTCAAGCCGGTTTTTTATTCATCTGACCCGCCCACTGACATGTTACAAAATGTTACAAAAAAACCTGAAAAATACCATGTCATTTTTATAAATACATATAGGGACAAAAAAATCCCAAATAGTTTTCAAATTATTAATGTATTTAATAAGGAATTATATGGAACAAAAAATCCTAAGATTGAAAAAAGTACAGGAAGTAACAGGCTGCTCCAAAAGCTTCATCTATCGCCATATGCGACTCGGCAATTTTCCCGGACGGGTCAAACTGGCAGACTACTTGTCCCGTGCGATCGGATGGTATCAGAGCGATATCGATGAATGGATGAACAGCAGAGAAAGGATCGGACAATGAGAAAGGATTCCCAACTGAAATCTGCATGGCAGCAGTTTCTTTCCTCTGAAATAGATGATTTCCCTCAAAGAAACTGGTGTGATGTCACGCTTTCCCTGAAACCGTCTCTTGTCAGTACTTGTGGAGGAAAACAGAAGCTGAACAGGAATGCAGTCAGCAAGTTCGTCAGAGAACTTCTGAAACGTCTGAACAAGGCATCGTACAAACATGCCTACCATCGATATCACAAGAAGCTGGCTTGTGTTCCTGTTATAGAACAACAGGCTTCTGGACGACTGCATGTTCATATGTTGCTGGAGATACCGGACTATCTGGGTACAAATCCCCATAAGAATGCATTCTGCCGGTCAGTCGAAACGACCGCCAGACAATTGGCATGGTGTGAAAAGGGAAATGACGCCCAGCATCTGGTCAGGGTGATACCGGACAATACTCACGCGAAGAACTGGCTGGATTACATTCTGAAAGATATCGGCAAGGATGCGGACATCGTGGAAATCATTCACACCTAGTCAATCAATTTCCCATAAAACGTGGAATATCTCCTTGAAGCGCTTGCCGAAGCAGCAAGCAATAGAATTCCTGATATTCATTGAGCATATTTCCCGGACACTCTCGGATTGTTTCCTCATAAAAAACACAAGGAACGATCTCATCACTGACGGAATGATCGTTTGATAAAGCCATATACATCCACGCTTTCTCAACAGTCATTCCAGAACCCTACCGGCTTCTTCATCGCCCTCCCATGATGGAAATCGGGTAACTGTTTCCGTTCATGCGAAACATCCTGAAGAAGATTTGATCACACCATTATTATTTTGGAACTTTAATCATGTTAAACCATATTGATGAAACTCTTGTAAAAGACGATCATCGATTTGCCTTCAACTTCATTGGAAGAAAATTCCAGAGCAAAAATATCGGAAACATCAAAAATCCTGATTTTTTCAAGGAGCATTTTCATGATCTCTTTCAGGAATTCATTCGTGAAAGAAAGAACCATCGTGGTGCAGTTGTCAAAAGAGAAGCCGCTTTAAGCTTCGTTCTTTATCATCTTTTCAGCGTCTATCAGGAAGATCAGGAACAACCTGCCAATAAACGGGTATTCCACCTTCATTCCATTCTGTTTGAAAGCATTCGAAAGAGGATTGCAAAAGCCAATCTTGCTTTTATCGCATCGATGGACAGAAGTAGGAAAGAAACTTATCGTTTCGGAGAAGTCACCTTCAGCCACCAGATACTTGTCGAGACACTGACATTTCTGATCACCAAGAAATATTTGTATCATGAAAAGGGATACTGTATCCACACAGAAAAGAGTGAAGAAGAAAAGCCCCCATTTGCAAGAGGCTATCTCTATCTGAACGGGAAAAAGATAGAACCTGTGTACAGCACCACCATCAACGATCAATTGACCTATACATTCAAATGTACCTTGTTCTCTCCTGAAATCATCTTCAGAAAAAGACTCCAGCCATCAGACAAAAAATTGAGTGATGTTGACTACAGACAATATCTGCCTACCCGATGCAGAGCTTTTGAGGATTCCCGGGCTTACCTGAACAGGCTTTGGAAAATGTACCAGAACATGTCTGTCGGTCTTGCAGACTACCGGGAATGCTCTCCGGAAGTTCAGAAAAAAATTGCAACGACATGGATTGCCAAGAATGAGGAATACAATCGGAAAAAGAAATATGAAAAGAAATCTCGAAACACCTGTTTGCGTGATCTTTTCTTTTCCGAGAAGAGCTACAACCAGGAACGGATTCAAAAACTGAACATCCTGAAATGCCTGGGCAGAAAGCCGCCTACTCGAGTTTTTCATCTCAACGATGAAAACAAGGTGGTCTTCGGGCGGATTTACAATAATCTCGGTGTCAATACATTGAAAAAAAACTTCACGCCTCTTCTGACTATCCATGGAGAACATGTCACTGAAATCGATATCAAAAGCTCATATGTACAACTCTATGTCCTTCACTATCAAAAGAAACAGGATAATTTTCAAGACTTCTATCAATGCCGGAAACTGATGAATGAAGAAGGATTTACCCGTGAAATGGTCAAAAAACTGTACTTTTGTATTCTGAACAGCCCGAATGAAGTCACTGCCCGCAAATCATTTTTTTATGTTTACGGAAATCAATTCAAAAAGTCTGCAAAAACAAACGTAAAAAAGCGCAAGAATAAAAACAAGACGACAAGAATCGTCAGAAGCCTGCGAGTCCGACAATTTGAAAAATGGGTGAAAGCCATTTTTGCCGAAAGAAGATATCTGAAGAAACTGAAATACAACCCGGCATTGATTGAAGAATTGACAAAAATTGAATCGGATTACATGATGGAAGTCGGAAGAAGACTGATGAAAGAAGATATTCTGTTTATCCATCATATGGATGCGCTATATGTTCAGGAAAGAAATCAGGAAAGGACGCTTGAGATTATGGCTGAAGTTTCTGAAGAAAAATGGAAACGAAAGATCAGACTGGAATATTCAAATCATCTTGTCGCCTGAAAAAGTCTTTTTTTAGGTTCAATCTGCAAGAAGAAGAAAAAGATAAATAGAATATATAAATATAATATTACAAGTACGATGGAATCAAGATACAATGAAAGATAAATAATAAGAATGATACAATAACAACAATATAATATGAATCCAATAATTGAATATATAATGAATAAGAATAGAACAAGAAGAATTAATAATATATATACAATCAGCAAGTGTATGGAAATCCATCAGAAATGGATTATCAATAAAAAGTTTATTAATCAATGGTTTACATCATTATTGAATGACTATCCATTTTTGTGGATTACGCAAAATATGGCTTTTCCGGCATTCCCGACATACTGAAAAAAATGGCTATGTTATACAATTCCATTGATTTTTGAATTGGTTTAAATAATATGTAAAGCTTGACAAAAAGAAACCCTATACCACTATTGAACTAGATAAAATGAACAAAGACAAAACGCTTAAAGAAACAATTCTTGAAATACTGGATGAAAAATTGTATCCAGTATATCTTGAGGAGATGTCCACCATTACCACCGATAGAGTTGATGGTGGCATGTGCATTGTCGTCAACCGGAGTAAGTTCCGGAAAGGAAATCATTATTTCAAGGTTGTTAATCATAATTCATTTGACAAAGCGACAAAAATTGCCCGAATTTCATTTCTGGATTTGAAATATATTATTCACAAAAATACTGACGGCAAGGAAAATTGGATTCTTAATATTAAAGAGAAAAAACAGTTGGTCAAGTTATTTAATCAGAAATCCACAAATATTTTCAGGAATGGCAAGAGAATGTCAAATTGGGAAAAAGCTATTGCCCAGTATAATCTGAAAAATAGATTAATAGGCGATGTTGAAGAAGCTGAAGATAAAAAATTGCAAGATACAAAGGATTTTGAAACTGATCCATTACCTATTGATTTGCCGATGCCAAACTACCTGAAGTTGTAAAGGAATTGTTAAATGAGAGAAGACTTAATAGAAATAGAAAACGGAACCATTACAACAAAAGAAGGGCTGCCCCTTGAGGTTGGCAAGGGGTGGTTCATCAAAGAACCACCAGAGGAAATGATAGAAGTACATAAAGATTTTGAACTGTGTAATCCACTACACAGTTCAGATATAAGAATGGCATTACATAAAGGATATGTTAGTGACACTTATTTCGAGTTGGATGGTGACGAACCGCCACAATTATTAAAAGAGTGGCTTCTTCAAAGAAGATAAATTATGTCACAAGATATTAAAGAATTAGAAGAAATAAGACGATTAATGTACGAAGCATCTTCCCCTCATTTATCAAGGAATGTTTACTATGCTCTTGAAAATTTTGAGATTTCAGGGTGTCAAATAGCTTATATCGCAATTTCGGATACTATTGCAGAGATAATTAAATGCAGGAAAGATCATTGGAAATGGAAGGATAAATCAGAAATTTCCAAGCCAATTTCTGATTTGAAATATTGGTTGCAATATTTTCTTGAATTAACTGAAAAGGCTGAAGCAGAAATCAATAGAATTGTATAATAAAGCTAAAAAAATACAGTTCCAGAACCTGAAAAATACTGATGGAAAAACTAATTGGACATTGAACAACAAGAAAAAGAAACAATTCAAAGCCTTACTTGAAAAGGTTGTTGATAGAGCTGGTCATACAGTTTGGGAAAGAACAATCATTCAGTATAATTTGGATAAGTATAATATTAATGAACTAGAAACTGAAGAACTTGAGTTTGAAAATTATACGAAAAAGGATTTGCAAACGAAAGCCTTACCGTATAACCTTCCGATGCCGGATTACATGAAATTATGACAATGATACATTCATGTCATCCATATTCTTGAAATGAGTGTGAATCATCAGTACTGTCTTTCTTAGTTCTTGCCAGTATATCTGCTCAAGAAATTTCCCAATGTTTCCTCAATATTTCTTTTCCCGACGGGATTGGCGGAATGACATCTGAATGTAAAGTTTTCTGGCAATAAGACAAGACCATCCATTACCGCGTTGATTATCCACCTGACAATATCATAACCGGATTTCCCCTCACCGAGATCATGGTCAAATGAAATGAATTCCGGAAAAGGGTTATTCTGAAAATACTGGATAGATTCCTCGTAGCTGCGCAAGCAAACATCGAAATCCTTCGGCATTTCTCGAATATCATCAATATAGATCTTCACAATAGAATCTTTCTATATGGTCAATAATATTAATATTCCTGTCCTTTCCGCATTATTCCTCACTATATTGCCGGTCGTTATGATCCATTTTATGGGAATGTTTTATCTTTCTTGTATAAGTCCTCTTGTTCCTTACAACCTTCGGCTTGAATGGCGTATCCTTGCGAAAGAGAACGTAATGCGCTCTTGTCTTTTTTGTCTTGTTATCATTTCCTGTCATGACCAATCACCTTGCAATCAACAAACCTATACAACCGCACCCACCTTTATTTTGATTGGCTGAAATGGATGCAACAGTTTTTTATCCTTGCCGTGATTTCAAAATCCTCTCAATGATGCTTCATTAACAAGCATCTGTTTTTCTGTTTTTTGCTCCGCATATTCATTCAGCCAGCAAAATGTATTGACCAGTTTCATTTGCTCGACCGTACTGCATGAAATTTCCAGTAATTTCGGATTGATGATGACGATCGCCAGACATTGCGCACGGGAAACGGCGACATTCAACCGGTTTTTGCTGTACAAAAATTCGATATTGCGCGGCAAATCTTCTGCACTGGAAGTCACCATTGAAACCAGTACGACAGGTGCTTCCTGTCCCTGAAATTTATCCACTTGTCCCCACTCTGGCATTTTCCGGCAGGATAGCGCGCAGATAGTTCACTTGTACATTATACGGGGTTACGACCAGAATATCGTCTTCGGTAATCCGTCGTATATCACCGTTTCGGTCTGTGAATGTCTGTCCCAGCAATGCCTGATATCTGGCTTTGATGATTTTGCCTTCTTCCGTACTTTTTTGTGAACAGTGATTATGTTCGGCATGAATGACGACGATGCCTTCTTCGGGCAAGTCGATATTTTCCAGATTCAGATGACGTTTGCCTGTACTTTCATCCGCATGCAGGCGACCATCATAAAATGCATCCGAAATGAACCGGCATATACGGGGATGCATGCGATAGGTCCGGTCAAGGAAAATGCCACGATCGGCTGGAATGGTGGAATGATCGCCCAACAGGAATTCCAGCACCGACAATCCTGCTTCTCCGGGATGTGTTCCCTGAACGGGCTGTCCCAGTTGCATCTGGTCTCCCACCAGAATAATGTTTTTCGTGGAAGTCGCCATGGCAACGACATTGGCTGTCGCAACTTGCCCGGCTTCATCGATAAACAGGTAATCCAGCTGATCGCTGAAATAAGGATGGGCAAACGTCCATGCGGTTCCCGCAAACAAGTTGGCATCCAGATCGATATTTTCCGTTCCGGTTTCCGAATGAATGAATTTTCCGTCAAAAACGGTTTCCTTGTTGCCGCCACTGGCTTTCTTGACGCCCTGAAATGGCATGTTTTTTTCAGTGGCGACACGTTCGATGCTTTCCAGCAGGTTATGGATGGCTTTGTGTGAATTGGACGTGATGCCGATTTTTTTGCCCCGTATTCGGGGCGCATTTTTTGCCAGCAGTTCTGTTGCGGCAAGCCTCGCATCAGGCGCATCAAGTACCTGACCTGCATAACGGTATATCGCTGCACGGACGATCTTGCTGTCGATAGGTCCGGTCGGTCCGATGGAAAGATTTTCTGGTAATGCTTCCCTGCTCGCACTTCGCCTGATTCTGACGATTCTGTTATCTTCATCGATTCCGGCAATCGTTCCTGCTCTCTCTGCGGTTGCCACGTCAATCACCTGATCACCGGTTTTCAGTTTGTATTCCTGTGATGGAAAACGATAGGAATAAATCAGGGACTTTTTGTCCGGTTCCGGTGTGCCTGTCTGCTGCAAACAGCCCAGACATTCGATGTCATCGACCAGTTCCTCATCGAATTTATTCTGACGTTCAAACAGATTCCACCATTGCGGTTTCGCTTCCCGGTTATGAAATTCCAGCAAGTGCGACAGGCGTTCGTTGACCGGTAACGGATTGTCGTCTTTCATTCCCAAACGGGTCTGGTATTGTTCATATTCGATTTCCCAGTCCTTGCGCAACGGTTCTTCATTTTGAACGTCTCCGGACACATCATCGAACCATGGCGAATCTTCCGGCTTCAGGGTCAACAGCCAGTTACGCAACAAATATGTAGAATGACAATCTACCTCATTGTAATCCGCGATTTCCTGCAAAAGTCTGTCATCTTCCGTTTCACGCCATCGGTTGTACACCACGATACTGTCCACGGCAGTTGCGACGGCATTGGCGCGCTTGTCCATATAGAAGGTTTCCAGATTCTTGATGGAATAACGCGGTTCGGATGTCCGGATACTTTCTCTTACGACCAGATACAGATCGACGAATTTATGGCGACGAAGCAGATTGTCCAGCTGTTCTTCGCATACGGCATGGCGACATGCCAGTCGTTTCAGTGCCGTCGTTTCATAGTGATTGTAATGGTAGATATAGGCATGGGGATGTTTTGCCAGATGATCTGCCAGAAAGCGCATGAAACGGATGAATGTTTCTTTTTCTTCCTGATGGTTATGCGCCCAGAACGGTTTGAAACATGCTGTTCCATTTTTCAAATAGTAAATTCCGAACAGGTACTCCAGACCATCCGGATAAAGAGGGTCGCCTTCCATATCGAAAAACAGATCCCCCTCATCCGGTCTGGGAATGCGTGTGAATCCCTTGCCCGGCGGAAAAGACAGGATTTCGATCCGGTCATGTCCTGTCTCTGCCTTGTGATGCTGCAAAACGGCTTGCGATTGCAAACGCCGGAATACATTCCGGTTCAGGTCGGGAATGTTTTTCTCTGGCGATGTCGCTGCCAGTCCGGCAACGGTATATATTCCTGCCTTTTGCAGTTTATCGATCTGGGAGCGCTGAATATTGGCGACGAGGCTTAAATGGTCTTCTTTTTTCCACTGTTCTTTACAATTGTCCCGCCATGAACAGATGGTGCAATGTCCACATGGTTCGGGACTGGAATCGACCGGCAGTCTCCGAAGATAATTTTCGAAGCGTTTTTTGGCTCGCGTATAGTAATAAAAGAAATCCGCGACCCGGAAGCTGTGTTTTTCATGGTTTCCCAGATACAAATGCATATTGACCGGACGAACACCCTGTAACGCTGTCAGCAATTCGGTATACACGCACAATTGCATGATATGTTCCGGTTCGGCTGTCCGTGCCAGTTTGGTGTCCAATACCTCATAGCTGAAATCACCCCATGCGGAAGGGGTATTGCATTTCACCAGTAAGTCCGCATCGCCACGCCATGATGAGGCAAGAAAGGCTGCCTGATAGATGATATCCGCTCCCGACCGGATGGCATCCCGTGTCAGCTTGATCCGATCCGGCAGGCTGCGGTCTTTTGGAATTTCGACCACGTCTTTTCCCGTCTCTTTCAGATGCCTGAGATAGGCTTTCTCATGCTCCTGCCCTTTCTTTTGCAGCAATTGGCTTGTCGTGCCGGTTTCGGCTTTGTTCATGCCATTTTCCAATGCTTTTATGTCAAGGAAACTGGCATGGCGACATCCCAGAAAGGTAATCAGGTCTGATGGCGAGTAAAGAATCTGATTGTTGTTCGATTGCTGCATCTGTATCTTTCCAGAAATATGAGGATATCCACTCTCTGCCGGATGTTTTTCCGATGCCCGGAATTTCCGGTTTCAGATATCTTTCGAATAGGCGTCCAGAATATACGCTCTTACTCTTTCATAATCTTCTTCGGTGTATGTATCACCGTAAGTTTCAAAAAACAATGTTTTCAGTTGTTTGCCCGTATAGTCCGGATGCTCATCCAAGAGTTTGCAATACCGTGCACGAAGAATAGGATCGATAGCTTGCTCGCTCATGTGTTCTTCCTTAATTGGTTTTATCTTTTTCCAGAGATATCATCACGACTTCGCCCATATCATTTCCGGTATCGCAAAACCGGAGTGACCGGCAGTAAGCGAAGTGGATTTTGTTGATTTCATCCATGCACTGCCGGATGTTTTCTTCCGGAACGCCCATGTCTTCCAGTATGTCTTCTCCAAAACATTGCCCGAAGGCTTTTTTGAGGTGAACGGGTTCCAGCTGTTTTTGCGGATGTTTGTTTTCTTCGATCTGTCTGATCAGTTCCTCTGCAATATCCTGATATTCATCTTCCATGCCCGGATTTTCTTTGCAGCCTGTCATCAGGAGGTCGTATCGGTACAGGATCCGGTTGATGTGTTCTTTCATGGGACGGTCCTTTCTGTTTTCATTCCGATGGTTTGTCTGGCTTCGGCTGGATGATGCATTTTTCCCATTCGGTATAGATGTCTTCTGTCTGAACCAGTTTTTTCCGGTATGTTTCAAAGGCGGGCATTTCCCATGTTTTGGGACGTTCCAGGTAGTTTTTGGGTTCGGACAGTGTTTTGATCCGGTATTTCTTTTTGCCGGTTTTGTTGAAGTATTGGCGGAGGTTTTCGGGATGAAAGCTTCCCAGTGTCTGTTCCGGGGTATCACCCTGTGGGGAAATCAGGCGGGTCTGTCCGGATTTACCGATGAGTATGACGGCTTGCTGGTGGAATGCCTTGCCCAGTGACAGGGTGAATTTTTCCAGTTCTTTCTGTCTGTCGGGATAGGCGTAGATGATGACGGTGTGGGTATCTTCGATGGTTTGTTTGTTTCTGTCGGTATATTCACCCTGTATCCGGTGATACAGGAATCCGGCAAGGGATAGGTGGCGGGTCAATGCGGCGAGGTTTTCCTGATTCTGTTCCGCTGTATTGTCCGGTGTATCGACTGACAGGATAGCTATCGGCTCGAACTGGTTGTAGTGGGAGTAGAGCCTGTCCAGCGGATCATTCTGACTGGCAGATTCAAGGGCGTTTTCCATTTTCGGTTCCTATCCTTCCTATGTGTTTAAGGAATGACGATTCTCACTTTGTACAAGCAGGTTGTGTTCATTTATTTCAGATATTCCGGTTCATCATTGTCAAAATGTGCGGATTTCGTTTTCGATGCATTCTGTTTCAGTTTATCAATGAGGTTATTCAAGGACGAAGGCTTTTTCTCTTCTTCAATGGAAGAGGTTTTTTGTTGAACAGGTTCCTGTCCCTGATTTTGCACCTGTACCGGTTCTGTCCGGTTTTCTCTTGGTTCGGACTTGTTTTTTCCATGGATGCACATGACCAGCAGGGTGATCACTATTACTATTCCGATAATGACTTTCAGAAAGGTTCTCGCTGCCCAGTTGCCTGCACTGGCTGCCATGAATGAAAGGGAACTGCGGGTACGTACACAGGAATCACATACCCAGACTTCTCTGGTTTTGTAATGTGTTTTGCCTGTATAGATTCTTCCGGATTTCTTTCGGGCAGGATTGAATGAAAGACCCCACGACGTCCTTCCGGATTTTTCTTCTACTGTCTTTTTGTGCATCTCATTGGCAGGCTTTAATGCATGGCAATAATAGCATTCGTGTTTCCGGTATTGTGCCGTGCTGGTATTCATCGTTTTTCTGATTAATCAGGAACGCTTTATGATGGTCTATCCATATTTACGGATAATTGAAATATCGTTTTTTATAACGCCATCATGACATGCTGAAAAAGATAATTATGCAGAAACTTTTCATGAAAATATTCCTGTCAGCCTGATTCTGTTTATCTCATACGTTCCGATTATTCCTCAGTATCGGTATCATCCGATCTTCGGATATTGAAGGTAATGTCATTATCATCAAGACCGTATTCATGAAGAAGATACTGGATACCACTCATCATTTCCAGCGTATTCAATGGAACATACAGATAATAATTTCCTTCTTCTATTTTCTCGCATCCTTTATATTTCTGCTCAGGGTATATCCATTCAGGTTTCTCTTTCTGCAGCAAGGTTTGGAAGCGTATTGGATCATATTCGCGTAGTATTTCAAACACATCTACAAACATGGACTTCCATACAGAATTAACTTGCTCTTTTCCAAAAAGTACAAATGAATACAATTTTTCTCTTTTTCTGAAATTCCTGACATCTTCTATCGAACAGGAAACGATTTCTTCGTGTTGTTCTTTGTATGAGGTCACAGGACGTTTCCAGAGTTCTGTCGCAAGTTTTTCCAAGATTAATTTACGTTCCCTAAGCTCCTTTTCCGTCCATGTCTCACATCGTCCAATGTATTTATTAAGTCGTAACGGACTGTCTCTGAACCCATCCTTCATGGTCATTTTCTCTTCAAAAGAGCGATTGCTATATTTACTGTTATAGCCCGTCAGGGTCAGGTTCGGCAAAGTATGCAGCCATGTTTCATGGATTTCCTCGTAGTTCTCTCCCAATGCATCTATCCATTGAGAGTTCAAGGTCAGTGGCATGATATGTTCAATGGTGTATTGTGTATTTTCCAGTCGCGCTATTACATTGGTTTGCTCTTTGCTATCGCCATTCTCCAGACGACTAAACAGATACTTTCTGTAAGCAGGTAACAATTCTTCATAAATATTGCGGGACATAAGATTTTCAAGAAATTCATTGTCATGCGGGAATCTGCGATTTTTCCCATCCGCCAAAAAGAGTGAGTTCACAATATCAACATAGTTGCCATCTTTAGTATCTTGTCTTTTTCTGACATTATCTTCGATGCTGACAAAAATGCGGCTGTAACCATGCGATGGCAGACCGACTATAATTCGCCTAAACAGATAACTTTCTATGGTTTGCAGTATTTCCTTGACTTCTTCTCCCGAGAGGATACCCTTTTTGAACTTGTCAAGTAAAACCAGCAAATACGGATAGATCACCGTAAACCCAAGCTGATTCAAACGAACCAGATTATTCTTGAAAGACAGCCTATCATCAGGTCTTAAAATAGTTTCATATAACTTGGCATAATCGTAAAGTTCTTCAAGCAATTTTTTGTTGTCACCGACTGTCTCAGCATACTCCCTGAATTTGAAATAGATTTCCCGATTCATAATATTGTCTTTAAAATGGAGCACAAGATAATGCCTCATGAACTCTTCCATCAGGGACTGTTCATTTGCCTTGAGCCTTCTTTCTATTTCAAGCCAGTACTTCTTGTAATATTCTTCCTGATCCCCTAGGGACATTCCCATAAGAATATAGTTTCTGATCTTATCGCTTTCTTCCAATGCCACACCGGTTGAATTCAGGCTTTCAAAAATTCGCTGCGGATCATCACCAGTCTCAAGATTGATACATATCAATTCCAAACGTCCCAATACGTCAAAAAGATCATCTATATTTATTTCATCAACAAGGATCTGGTTTCTGAAGAAATGATAATTTCTGGTAATATTGGATTCTTTCTCATCAAGTTCGCCATCGGATTCAAACAGCCTATTATATTGCTTTCGATCGGATTCAAGTGGACGCAACCGTTTCTTTCGATCAATGTCCTTTTCAAACTGATTTACTAAATACTGCTGCCATATTTGATGATAAAGTGAATTCTGATTTTGAACGCCATCTCTTTCTTTTAATATATTAAACATCGACACCAACAGGATAAATACTGTTGTCAACCGTTGCTGTCCATCAACCACAATATAATTTGTTTTACTTCCTACGGTTCCTCCACTCAAAACCACACTTCCCAGAAAATGTTTTTTATTAACATCATCTGATTTCATCAGTTTTACCAGATCGTCCAATAATTGCTGACATTCTTTTTCCTGCCAACTGTAATTCCTCTGATATACCGGGATAACAAACTGAACATTGTTCATTCCAATAAGATTTGTCAGAAATTCTTGTGTTCCTTTCATAATATTCTACCGCAACAATTATTCAACATAATTTCACTTACAAAATGGAGGTTCAAAATCGATCTAGCTCAAAATATCCAATCAATTCAATACATGATCCAGACATTTTCGATATAAACATAATACAATAATATCTTCCTAACAAAAGAGCTGATATCAATCAGCTCTTTAATGTCATTCCACTATATGATCATGTTTCATTCAAAATCACTTGAATATTTACAGATCGGATGCACACCAGATATAACGCCATAATCACATGTTTCATCAAGCCGCTTTTTATAGGAAGCCACTATACATTGTCTTGTCTGACATTTGTTCCGTTGTTTAATCCAGCGAATCTGTTCTTTTTTCAATTCCTTAACAGATCCTCCAAAATTGGAACTAGCCATGCTCCTATAATTATCATTCAATGCATCATCCATCTCGCTCAGTTGAGCATCTGAACAAATAGTTTTCTCAACAAAGGTTGTTGCCTTTGAGCAATCAAACGATACAGCAAAAACGGACATCGATGACAAAAAAGCAACCAAAAAAAATATAATCCTGCTTTTCATAACAAATTTTCCTACAAAGTAAATTGTAAATTTCTGTTTATCTATACAAATAATTGTTATTTAACTTTTCCAACAAAACTTTTAATTATATTCCTTGTTATCATAATAGATAAAAGCAAACAGAAAATATCCTATCAACTATTTCTCTATCAGATATTTCATTATTACTATTTTATTCGCGCTCTCCTATCTTTTTTCATTTGTTCAAGCGAATAATAAACATGAGTCACATTATTTGGAAATTTAATTTCTTTTTATAACTAACACTTAGCCCCCTTTTTTAAGGGGGCTCTTAATATTTCTACCAGTCATCGTGATCACTGGTTGTGGTATTTTTAATCTTCCGGATTTGTTGTTTCGGTTTTGTTTTATTTCCTCCGGATTGAGCATCTCCGGAAGTTACAGTTACATTAGAAGTTGTTTCTGTATTTGCTGGCGATTCAGGAGTTTTCGCTTTTGAAACAGTGATTTCTTCTTTCACTTGCAATGCACCCGGTTGAACATTAGTCAAATCCATTGAAACATTTTCCAGTACACCATAAGACAATTTCGGTGTCACACGAGTGATAACGACTTCACCACATGGCGTTTCCATATTTCCCAGAGATTGCCCTGTTTGAGGATCCTTGATTTCCTTGCCCTGCAAATAGACCATGTAACGCCCATTTTGCTTGACAGCTTGTCCTCCTTGACTCAACACGACGTTATTGCCATCCCGTTGTACAACTGAAATTGGGAATGTTTGCTGAATGATGGCTTCCGTCGCCTTTTTGGCGATTTCGTTTTCCATGTTCTTTAATACGGCATGTTCATTGAAATTCGTCCCCAATGTCGTTGGAGCAATGGAAGGAGGCGTTCCCTGAAGAGTATTGGATTGAAGGATTTGCCGGGTCGCCAGATTGATCAGTCTTTGGGACACAGACCAGCCACCAGAGTAACTGACCAGACTGCGGTCTGATGTCTGCAATTTTCTGACATGTTTGTTGTATCCCAGATTGTTGACCACGCCAACCCAGACAATATCGGCACTCAATGCCTGTCCAAGTTTTGCAAAGTCGGTATTGACTGTTTGTCCGGAACCAATCATATCCAACTCACTTTGTAGCTCACCTTCAAACTGCCTGTCCAGTACAGTAAACCGTCCTGTTTGGGTCAATGAGTCAATAATTTGTTGCCGGATAGGTGAAAGAATCTGCTCAGCAGGCACCTGTCTTCCACCAATATCAAAGGTAGCTGTTTCCGAGCGGAGCGGCGCCACAACAATCTTGATTTTCCCCGCATCTTCCGGTGCCTTGAATTTGGCAATTTGTGCTTCGATTTCAACGGAATAGGTATTGTTACCTGTCTGGTCGATATCCAATACTTTGAACGAAGAGACAAGTCCTTTGGACTGGGAAACGATTGCCTCAGCGAAAGCCTGTCCCTGAACGACAGCTGTTGCTTTTCCACTGTCCTTTCCGTCTGCTGTTTCTACATCCAGATTGGCGGTCACTTTCTGCAAGGAATTCACATTAACAGAATTCGATGCAACTTTTACTCCATTTACTTGCATAATGGCTGTCTTCAATGCATCGTTGACAGCTGCTCCAGGGGTTATTCCCATGCCTTTGGCTTTAACAGAAACCTGCTCAATTTTGCCCACGTCAGGAGTTTGTGTCAGATTAGGGGTATCTGTCTTGGGCGGAACTTCTTTTTTCTCAGAACATGCGGTTACCAGCAAGCAGGTCAAAAAAAGCGGTAAAAATATTCTTTTCATGATTAGCGGCTCATTGAAATAGGAATGTACTCAACATCCATATAGTTGGATAAATGGAATCAGAGCAGACTGGTTGCTTCCTTGGGAACTTCAATCTTGTTTTCTCGAGCAAATGAAACCGCTTTCTTCAAGGTTTCATACAGATTCTTACTGGAAGTCGGCAAAGATTTCACAATATACAATGCGGAATTTCCAGCTGTTCCAATGGATGAAACACTTGGTGTATAGCTTTTCACATCCGAAGTCAGTCCTTTGTATTTCAGCATGCCCTTAGCCAAATACAACAATCCTTTTGTATATGTCTTTTTGCTTTTGTCATCCATGACCACTTTCTCTTCATTCATTTTTTCCGCCAAAGCCTTGCTGCTTTCAGTCTGAATGGCAACAGCATCTTCGAGACCGGATGCTGTTGCACCTTCCGTCAAATTCTTGGCAGCTAATTCTTCTTTAGCCGCCTGTTCTTTCAAGCCCAATGCATTAAGCAAATGAACATCAGCCGTCATGACATCTTTACTACCGTCTACATATTTTTTCACTATGTTTTCTGCCGAAATGCTTTTACTAGTGCTATTACTATTTTTTCCACCCAATAAAGAACCTGCCAGTCCACCTAACTGGGCATAAGTTGGCGCACTTGCCAATGCTATGGCAATTCCTACAACAATTCCTGCATATTTCTTATTCATTTTCATTTCCTTTCTTCTGATTGGGTAAAAACAAATTTTGAATTGCTCTCATACAATTCTCATATTCTTGTGCCGCTTCCCCCATACCCAATGCCCTTAACATTTCTGCATTAACACGTCGTTCAAGTTCAAGACGAAAACGGATGTTTTCTTCCAAAGTCGGCGCATAAACTGGATAACGTTCCGTTTTGGTTTGATTGGGAAGTCTGCTTGTCTGCGCTTCAACACAAGGGATAAAGAGCAGAACAATCCAGACTGAGAGGATAAAAAAACAGATTCGTATATTTGTCAGACGCATTACTGAACGCCTGCCACATTCAAACGACTGACAATTTCACGAGCAGCGGCAACAGATGCTTCTTTCAGTCCCTTGGTTTGTGCCGTGGCATTGTCCGGACCGATCCCGAAATATTGAACTGCCGGAACAGATGCCACTTCTCTGGGCAATCCGTTTTTCAGATCAAGCACTCTCCCTGTGACCGTAACGGCAACCCGTTGCATCCCGGTCGCGTCATCCTGATAAGGCACCCCGACATCAAGCGTTGCCAAAATAAGCAATGGAATATTGGATTTTCTAAGTGATGCGACGACTGACCGCAAAGTAGATGGAGCAAGATCGTTTCCTGATGAGAAATCCTTATTGACAGCACGAATTTCACGGTCATCCAAAACAAATTCAGGATCAGCAACAATGAACCCCCCTTGTGAAAAAACACTGGTAATCGCGGTCTTGGCATTGGACAATGGTAAAAGACGATATGTCGTCTTATCTGCTTTTCTTGTTACGCTTCCACCGGTTTCCGTACGAACGGATGAATTGAATGAAGTATTATGAGTATCGGTTCGTGTCGCTGAAGTTGATATTGAATTACCGGTAATAGCCTCGCCTTCCCTGCCTCTTGTCGCACGCGTATTGCTTTCTCTTGTTTTGCCGGACGCTTCTGCCCGTTTGACAACACGCGCATCATAAGATCGGACACTATCCGCTTCACGCCCGACAAAAACATAAACCAGTTGTGATTTTTCAGTGATTGCCGCCTTGTTGACGTTACTTGATTTACGTAGCGTATTTCTCAATTTTGCGACATTCAGTTCCACTCTGACAGCAACAGTATATTTGTTCATGCCAGACTGATCCTGTTCATTGATAACTGTTGTACCCAGAATAAATTTATCCAGATTCGCACGAACCTTTTCTTCAATATCTTCAAAATTTTGCGATTCGGCTTCTCCGTTTTCTGCAAAATAACGTTCCACCGCCGATACCTGTGCAGATTCATAAGCTTTCTGTTTGTCACCGGCAGTCAGCCAAGAACTGTAAGTCGTCGTCCCAACCCCTTTGACTGTAACGACCTGAGAATAAGCGAATAGCGGCAATAGAAGTGTCGCCAGTATTAAAAGATATTTTTTCATTGGCATTTCCTTATGATTTCATCAGCAGTTTTCATCTGGCTTTTTATGTTTTTGGCTGAGGCAGCCTTATTCAGCCAGTCGGAATCCGGGTGTTTGAAAGCATCGGCAAATTTCAGAGCCAGACCTCTCATAGCGTCCTGATATCCGGCAAAGTCGTCACCGCTGATTTGACCAGCAGGAACAATTGCAACTTCACCATTTTTGAGATCGGTATTGATATATTCAGTATTCAATGCAGGTTCATAAAAACGGACTGTCATATATGTTCCATAAACATATGCGCTTCCTACATTGCTTTTGGATGTCTGGATTTTGGCAAATTTGTTCAGCTTGACATCAAAAAGATAATCGCCTTCTCCCACTTTAAGCTTGTAATCATCACCATTTTCCAGCCTCATGCTCATAACCCCTCCTGCATGACCGACACTGCTTGGCAACATGGGAACATTCAGTTTCGCGGAAAGAATGGAAGCGAACCCTTCAGTTAGCATTGCCTGTACTGCCTGTGGATTTTTCTGCAAGGAGGAAGGCAAAAATGACAATGCCTCCGGCGTTACACTTCCCTGTTTTACTTGGACAGTTCGTACACTTTCCTTTGGCAATTTCACGGAAGCCAGACGGCGTATATATTGGGTCACCAACCCTCTACCATCTTCTCTGCGAATCAGATGATCAACAAAACCCGTTATTCTTTGGGCTGTCGGTTTCTCTGGAGTAGCATCGAACAAAACGACACTTAATGGATAGCTCCTCACCACTATTTGATTTTTGTAATCGAAAATCAGTGCGTCACCACGAAGATTGACGAATGTTTTGTAATAGGTTCCGTAATTTTCTGTTGCTACCGTCTCTCCGGTCAAAACCAGTACAGACATCAATGCTCGATCGCTATTTTTCAAATTAACCAAATCACCCGACGAGTGAAATTCAATCTCTGGATTTTTCAATCCTTTCGATCGCTCATTAACAAGAAATGAAAAAGTTCTAGACGCATTTTTCTCTGCCTGAATACGTTTGAATAGTTCAAACGTATAAGGAAACCGTTGTGCAGCAGTCTTGTAATCGCCAGAGAACGCAAAGCCTGCCTGAGTTATTTCGGAAGCAAGACATGAGACAGAAACAAGAAAAAATATACTCGGAAGATATCGAATAATTTTTTGTACTGAATGGCAAATCAGACAACCGACTGAAGCCATACTAAAAAAACTTTTTGACTCAGCCGTTATTTCCTTTTTGCGATTCCTGATATTACTGCCTAGAACGTGTTTAGCATCAGACGACATGCCTTTCTTCATATCTTTTCCTCAAGATATCGAGATAACCCCAAAGAAATATACCCAATATGCATATTGTTAGCATATTGCAATATGCTAAAATTTACAGCTCTAAGACAACATAAATTGCAACTTCTAGACAATTTAGGGCTAGTTTATGAGCAAAAATATTGCTGTAAGACTGGGGCGCAACATTGCTGATGCAAGGAAAACATCTGGCAGAACTCAAGCAGAAATTGCCGAGAAAGTTGGAATTGATACAGTATCCCTATCCAGAATTGAAAGAGGAGCTGTCAGCCCAAGTATTGCAACACTTGATCGGATAGCAGACGCCATAGGTGAACCGCTTGGCAAATTATTTGATGGTGTATCATCCAATGCCATCACTTTGGCTGATGATGTTGCAGAATTATTGAGACCGCTCTCAGAGAGTGACCGAATGTTCCTGCTGGAACAAATACAGGTGTGGTCAAAACGGTTATCCATGAAGAAACCATGATGAATTTCCTATGAATGGTTAAAGTATGATGTCAGGCATGAGCTTGAAATCAGTGATGCTGACAAGCTGATGCTGGAACATTTCCAGAAATTGACGCCTTCCCAGAAGCATGCTTTCCTGAATCTGATTGTTGAAATGCTCAAATCCTAACTGAACAGCACTTCAGGATTTCTGGCGAAACAATAATTGTTTACTTGATGTGACAAAGCATTGACATGACCTCGACAAAACTGTGACAAAATTGTGACAGAAATTATATTAAGCCTTAAAATCCAAATAGATATCGAAAATTCTTAATAACTCTCTGCTTGCCCGCTAGTGTCATTAAGCTATTGATTTTAAAAAATATTTCCATTTTTCCCGTCACCGGAGTTTGCATGAAAAAAATCACCGCCATCATCAAACCGTTCAAGCTGGATGAAGTGCGAGAAGCCTTGTCCGATGCCAACATCAATGGACTGACCGTCACGGAAGTCAAGGGATTCGGCCGCCAGAAAGGCCATACCGAACTTTATCGTGGTGCAGAATACGTCGTCGATTTTCTGCCCAAAGTCAAAATCGAAGTCGTGGTGGACGACAGCATGCTGGAACTGGCGATCGAGGCAATTCTCAAATCGGCCAGAACGGGCAAGATCGGTGACGGCAAGATTTTCGTGCAGGATATCGAGCAGGTCATCCGGATCCGCACTGGCGAAACCGGTATCGAAGCGATCTGAATCCGGCTGAACCGGTTCCGCGACGGATGGTTTTGCCCCCTGGCGGGGCGCGCCATCTGCAAAACGTTGCCCAACCTGTATCAGTTCAGACGCTTTCTGAATACACAGGTATCCAGGGCCGGTTTGTCTGAAAGCATGCCGTTTTCAAAGCGTGCCATCATTTCAAAACCGTTTTTTTCGTAATACGACACATGGCAGGTTGCATCTGCCCAGAGATAAAGATTGCTGATACCGTCCTTCCGGCACAACTGTTCCAGATTGTCCAGAAGCCGCCGTCCCGTACCGGAAACACGGCTCATGAACAATCCCATCTGGACATCGTTTCCGGTCATGAAACGTCTGACCGCATGGCTGTTTCTTGCCAGATAATCCCGGTACTGCAAGGCGATTTTCCGTTCTTCCCTCGAAAAACCTGACAAGCCATGCGAAAACCAGGTATCGCAACTGCCGACGTCGGTCTTGCATCCTGCCAGCAAGAAAGCATCCAGTCCACCTTCGTCCACGCACCAGGAATAATGCCGGTTCACATCGTAGTAACGAACCAGATATTCATGAATGAAACGATTGAACGCATCACCGACACCGTCCAGTTCATATGACCATACATCGTAAGCCATTTGTCCCGCCGGAACGATATCCTGTTCGGTAAATTGCCTGATTCCCATTCCCGCACAATCCGCATACCGGTACCGGCAAACCGCCGATTCCTGTCCTTCCGGCAAATACGACCGGAATTCCGGCCCGGCATTCAACCGATTACTGCTTCCCGCTTTCGGCCACCAGTTTTTTCGCTTCCGCACGCTGTTGCGGCGTCATGACTTCAAGCATGTTTTTCGCTCCGGTCTGCGACATCCGGTATCCCTGATCGCCCGACAGCGTGTACCACTTGTAGGCCTGTACCGGATCGGCACGCATACCCAATCCGAGTTCATACATTCTGCCCAGCATGTACTGGGCGCGGATATGGCCCTTTTCGGCGGCGCGTTTCATCCACATGCCGCATATCTGGTCATCCTGTTCGATCGTCGTACCGCTGCAATACATTTCCGCGACATCCACCATGGCGTCCACATCACCCTGTTCGGCTTTTGCGGTCAGTTCCGCGACTTTTTCCTGACCTGTCGAACATGCGGCCATCGAACCTGCGACAATCAGCATCAGCGCAGCGGGGAGCGCTTTTTTGAACGAAGAAAGCATGAATACCTCTCAATGGAAAAACGGCGTATCTGCCTGAAAACGGTAACTTTCAAGTATATCGGGACGAAACGGTTTATGCCAGTGCCTAGCGTCCCTTGAGCAGAACGACCACCGCGCCGGAACCGCCATCGGCCGGCTTCGCCTGACAAAAGGCGATGACATCCGAACGCTGCACCAGCCATTTGTGAACCAGTTTTTTCAGCACCGGCTCATTATTGACCGAACCCAGTCCCTTGCCGTGAACGATCCGCACACACCGGATGCCTCGCAATGCAGCCTGTCTGAGAAATTCCACGATCATCTCCCGGGCTTCATCCCGACGCATGCCATGCAAATCGATCTGGTCCTGAATGACCCAGTGTCCCCGACGCAATTTGCGTACGACATCCGGACCGATTCCTTCTTTTGTGTAACTCAGGGCCTCATCCGTTTCCAGCAGACTTTCCACACTGAATTCATCTGAAAGCGATTCACGCAATGCCAGCTTCTCGTCTGCGATACGTTGCACCGGAATCGGGCGTGGCGCCTGAAATACCGGTTCGATCCTGTCGCTGGCATCCAGAGGCGTGACGTCCCCGATACTGCTCAGAAAAAGTTCCCTGTCCGACTGCGCCTGGCGCTCCGCCCTTTTGCGTGCCTCTTCCTGCTTTCTCCGTTCCTCGTTGACCTTCTTCACGGCCTTTTTCAGCGAAGCGAAATCGGAAAGTTTCCTTGACGCCGCCATGATACTCAACGCTCCTGTTGCGCTTCCAGATAACGCTGGACATCCAGTGCAGCCATGCATCCGGAACCTGCGCTGGTAATCGCCTGCCGGTAGGTATAATCCTGAACATCTCCTGCAGCGAACACGCCCGGAATACTGGTGGCGGTCGCCATGCCGTCCTGCCCCATGCGAGTCTTGATATAACCGTTGACCATCTCGAGTTGTCCCTCGAATATGGCGGTATTCGGTTTGTGACCGATAGCGATGAATACACCATGAAGCGCCACATCTTTCGTCGTTCCGTCACTGACGGACTTGACGCGTATGCCGGTCACGCCGGAATCGTCCCCCAGCACCTCATCGACCACAGAGTTGTACAAAATCGAGATTTTTCCGGCTTCGACACGTTCCATCAGCCGTGAAACCAGAATCGGTTCAGCACGAAAGGTATCACGACGGTGAATGAGCGTGACTTTCGACGCGATATTGGAAAGATAAATCGCTTCATCGACCGCTGTATTGCCGCCGCCGACGACTGCCACTTCACGGTTACGGTAGAAAAAACCGTCACAAGTAGCGCATCCCGATACCCCCCGTCCGATATAGGCCTGCTCCGATGGCAATCCCAGATACTGTGCCGACGCACCCGTGGCGATGATGAGCGCATTGCAGGTATATTCCCCCATATCGCCGATCAGCCGGATAGGCTTGGCATTCAGTTCGGCCGTATGAATCTGGTCGAATTCGATCCGTGTTTCGAAACGTTCGGCATGTTCAAGGAAACGCTGCATCAGATCAGGTCCCGGTATGCCCTGTCCGTCCCCTGGCCAGTTTTCGACTTCCGAAGCCGTCATCAGTTGTCCGCCCTGTTGCAGTCCTGTAATCAGAAGCGGTTTGAGATTGGCTCTTGCCGTATAAATCGCTGCGGTATAACCGGCAGGGCCGGATCCCAGAATGATCACATCGGAATGTATCGAAGAAGTTGTCATAGCTTCACCATCGGGAAAAATCGGAATTCGTCTCACAAACCGGCTGTGCGAGACAGGATTGCAACGGGATACTTTTCCGCTCCACAGCCAGCCCCTCTCCCGATTATAGACTAAAGCAAGAAAATAAGATGTCCGCTATCCCGACATACCGAAAGCGGATATGAAATCCCATCCCCGTTTGTCCCGGAACATTGGGACTTTTTCCAAAGTCGAATACAATAGCCGAATACTGGTCGTTTTCCTGCAAACCGACAGGAAAGAGCTTTTACCGTGACGGATTCATGAACAAAAACACTTCGAGTTATGACAGGAAAAAACCGGATCCGACGCCTGTCGCACCCAGCCGTTCCACGCGTCTTCTGAACGAAGCATGGTGGTTCGTCCTGATTGTCGCCACCATCTATTTTTTCCTGATTTTCCTGACCTTCGACAAGGCCGATCCCGGCTGGTCGCATGCCAGCCAGACGGCCACCATTTCCAATATCGGCGGCCGTATCGGCGCATGGATATCCGATTTGCTGTTTTTCACCTTCGGCATCTCGGCATGGTGGCTGATTCTGTGGATGATCAGAACGATCTGGGCTGGATACCGGCGTATTTCTCGCCTGCTTATGCTTCAGGAAGAACCGGAGCGTTCCTGGCTTCGTGACCGGATTCTCAAAAACGGCGGTTTCGTTCTCCTGCTTGTCTCCAGCTCAGGCATCGAATATCTTCGCATGTACAACACGAAAATAACCCTGCCCGGCATTCCGGGTGGAGTCATCGGCGAAAGCGTAGGCAAAATGGCCCAATACTATCTGGGCTTTACCTGCGGCACCCTGATACTGGTGCTCTTGTGTGCGCTGGGCTTCAGCCTTTTCCTCCAGATGTCCTGGCTGCAACTCGTCGAACGGATCGGCGCTTTTCTCGAAGGCATCTATTTTGCCTTGAAAAAAATCTACACCGTTCGGGAAGACCGCAAGATCGGTCAGGTCGCCACCGTCAGACGCGAAGAAGTCGTGACACAGGAAAAAGCCCGTGCAACCGAAGCGCCGCCCATGCGCATCGAACCGCAAATCACCGATGTCCCGAAATCCGACCGTGCGGAAAAAGAGCGGCAAGTCGTCCTTTTCAACGACTTGCACGACTCCGAATTGCCACCGCTTTCCCTGCTCGATCCGGTTTCCGAACAACAGGAAACCATCAGTGTGGAAACACTGGAATTCACCAGCCGCCTGATCGAGAAAAAACTCTCCGATTTCGGCGTAAGCGTACGAGTGGTAGCTGCCTACCCCGGACCTGTCGTCACACGCTACGAAATCGAACCGGCAACCGGCGTCAAGGGCAGCACGATCGTCAACCTTTCCCGCGATCTCGCACGTTCGCTCTCTCTGGTCTCCATCCGTGTGATCGAAACCATTCCCGGCAAAAACTATATGGCTCTGGAACTGCCGAACGCCAAACGCCAGATTGTCCGGCTGACCGAAATTCTGAGTTCCAAAGTCTACAGTGATGCCGCTTCGAACCTGACGATCGCGCTGGGCAAGGATATCGCCGGCAATCCGGTAGTGGCCGATCTGTCCAGAATGCCGCACCTGCTCGTTGCCGGAACGACCGGCTCGGGCAAATCCGTCTGCATCAATGCGACGATCCTATCGCTGCTCTACAAGGCCACCCCCGCACAGGTACGACTGATCCTGATCGATCCGAAGATGCTGGAATTGTCCATCTACGAAGGCATTCCCCATCTGCTCGCACCTGTCGTCACCGACATGCGAAAGGCGGGACATGCGCTCGCATGGGCCGTTGCCGAAATGGAAAAACGCTACCGTCTCATGTCGCATCTCGGTGTGCGCAATCTTGCCGGTTACAACAACCGGATCATGGAAGCGGAAAAGAAAGAGGAAAGAATCCCCAACCCGTTCTCCATCACGCCGGATGCTCCGGAACCGCTTGAAACCATGCCGCAAATCGTCATCATCGTCGATGAATTCGCCGATCTGATGATGGTGGTCGGCAAGAAAGTGGAAGAACTCATCGCACGTATCGCGCAAAAAGCGCGTGCCGCCGGTATCCACCTTATTCTGGCAACGCAACGGCCTTCCGTCGATGTCATCACTGGTCTTATCAAAGCCAATATTCCGACGCGTATCGCTTTCCAGGTCAGCAGCAAGATCGATTCACGAACCATTCTTGACCAGATGGGTGCGGAAACCCTGCTTGGACTGGGCGACATGCTTTACCTGCCACCGGGTACCGGTTTGCCGAACCGTGTGCATGGCGCATTCGTATCAGACGATGAAGTCCATCGTGTCGTCTCGTTCCTGAAAGAACATGGCGAAGCCGATTATGTCGAAGGCATACTCGAAGGCGGCACGCTTGACGAAAACGGCGCGATGCCCGGCGAAAACAACGCTGGTGATGGAGAAGCCGACGCGTTGTACGATCAGGCGGTTGCCATCGTGCTGAAAAACCGCCGGGCATCGATCTCGCTCGTCCAGCGCCATCTGCGCATCGGCTACAACCGTGCCGCAAGACTATTGGAACAGATGGAAAGAAGCGGTATCGTCTCGCCCATGCAAAGCAACGGCAATCGTGAAATACTGGTACCGACATCCGGACAGGATTGAATGGCTGTGTCCATACAAACCGCCTGTCGGAAACAATTATCGTTCACTCTGGAATCATTATGCGATCCTGTATCTACAAACTGGCTCAAGCCTTTCTGATTTTGCTGATCGTGCCGGCCTTGGCATACGCTTCGGCCATTGACCAGCTCAAGAATTTTTCGGCCACCGCCCACTCCGCAAAAGGCCAATTCCAGCAGGCGCAAGTCAAATCCGGCGAAAAAATCCGTTTCGCCAACGCGGCTTCCGGCACCTTCCTGTTTTCCCGTCCGGGCAAATTCATCTGGACGTACAACAAGCCCTATGAACAGATCCTGCAAGCCGACGGCATTCGCCTGTACATGTACGACAAGGACCTCAATCAGGTCACGATCAAAAAACTCGGAGACGCACTCGGTTCCAGCCCTGCTGCCATTCTGTTCGGCAGCAACGATCTGGAAAAGAATTTCACACTCAAAAACGCCGCACCGCACCATGGATGCGAATGGGTTGAAATCATCCCGAAAACGCGGGATACACCTTTTGAAAAAATCACGATCGGCATGAAAAACGGCATTCCCGAAGCCATGGAACTGTATGATTCCCTCGGCCAGCTTACACTGGTCAAATTTACGCAATTCGAGAAAAACCCGCCCGTTTCCGCAGGCATGTTCCGTTTCGTCGTGCCCAAGGGTGCCGATGTCTATGAAAACTGATCCTGACAACCTGACGACACGCCCGAACCATCAGTCAGACACGGCGTTTTCTGTATTTTCGCGGTAAAGCAGCACAACCGCTTCGGCTGCAATCCCTTCCTCGCGTCCCAGAAAACCGAGCCGTTCATTGGTTTTCGCCTTGATATTGACTTGAGAAACGGCAATACCGAGATCGGCGGCGATATTGGCTTGCATGAGTGCGATATGCGGCGCCATGCGCGGAGCCTGCGCGATGATCGTGGCATCGAGATTGCCGGCGACATAACCCGCATCGGTCACCAGAACGACTGCCTGCCGCAACAATACCCGTGAATCGACCCCTGCGAAACGGACATCCGTATCGGGAAAATGCCGTCCGATATCGCCCAGTCCTGCTGCACCCAGCAAGGCATCGGTAATCGCATGCAACAACACATCGGCATCGGAATGCCCCAAAAGCCCCCGTGAATGCGCGATTTCGACACCGCCGATCACCAGACGCCGGCCTTCGACCAGCGCATGACAATCATATCCCTGCCCGATTCTGAACGGAAAACCCTTCATTCGCCTTCTCTCTTCTGTCAGTTTCTTCCTGCCGCTTTCAGAAACATTTCCACGAGCGCCAGATCATCCGGACGAGTGATCTTCGTATTGCAGACATGTCCCTGCACCAGTTTCGGTCTGCCTCCCGCTGCCTCGACAGCACTGGCTTCATCGGTCGCCTGCACATGTCGTCGCAAGGCATCCAGCAAAACCGCATAGGGAAACATCTGCGGTGTTTGCGCCAGCCACAGGCCATCGCGCGGAACAGTCTCCACCCTGCCGGCACTCAAACGTTTGACCGTATCGGCAACAGGCAACGCCAGCAACCCGCCGTCCATTCCGTTTCCCGCATCTGCGATCAGACGGGTTACCAGTTCCGGCGTAATACCGGGTCGCGCCGCATCATGCACCAGTATCCAGTCCCGAGGCGCACACTCCGACGAAAGAGCGAGCAAACCGTTGATCACCGTCTCGCGCCGCGTCGATCCGCCACAGCGAAAAAAACGGACACGCCTGTCCATCCTGTCCTGCCATGCCCGAAGAAAACCATCGAGCCACTTGTCCTGCGGGCTTGCAAGCACGCAAATCCGTTCTATCCCGTCACAAACGGCAAACGCTTCCAACACATACTGGAGCACCGGTTTACCCTGTATCTCCAGATATTGTTTCGGCCGGGATGCGCCCATGCGCGTTCCCGTTCCGGCAGCCGGAATCAGGACAAAAAAACGGCGGGATGCCATGTCGGCTTCCGTTACTGGGATCATAGGGCGAGTTTCCGCAAGAAAGGGGCGTCTGGCAAGGCGTGAGACGCTATCATCGTTTATAATGTTATATTTGGTTTTCGTATTGTAATCCGGAACAGGACGAATTGGCCTTTGGCCGATCTCGTCTTTTTTGTATTGATGCCTTTCGATCTCAAGAAATTCCTTCCCCGCCCAGGACAACGTTTCGCATTGCCGCCATTGCACGGCTCCGCCGATGCGCTGGTGCTTGCCCGCGCGGGACATGAGCTGAAATCCCGCCAGCAAATGCTGGTGGTCATCGTCGCCAATGCATCAGACGCCAGACGATTGCTGGAGGAAATTCCATGGTTCGACAGCATTACGGACGATCCACTGCGCTGCCATTTGTTGCCCGACTGGGAAACACTGCCTTACGATTCCTTTTCACCCCATCAGGATCTGGTCTCGCAGCGTCTTGCCACCCTCTATGAAGTACATCACGGACGTTGCGACATCCTGCTGGTACCCGCTTCGACTGCCTTGCTGCGCATCGCCCCTCCTTCTTTTCTCGCGGCACACACTTTCTTTTTCAAACAGAATGAAGCGCTGGATGAAAACAAACTGAAATCCCAGCTGACGATCGCCGGTTACAACCATGTTTCCCAGGTCATGTCGCCGGGAGAATATTCCGTGCGTGGTGGACTGATCGACCTGTTCCCGATGGGATCGAAACTGCCTTACCGCCTCGATCTGTTCGGCGATACCATCGAAACCATCCGCACATTCGATGCCGACACCCAGCGTTCACTGTATCCCGTGAAGGAAATCCGGATGTTGCCAGGACGCGAATTTCCCATGGACGAGTCCTCGCGGGCATTTTTCAGAAGCCGCTGGCGCGAAATATTCGAAGGCGATCCTACCCTGTCCGTCATCTACCGCGACATCGCCAGCGGAATCGCCTCGGCAGGTATCGAATACTACCTGCCACTTTTCTTCGAGGAAACAGCGACCCTTTTCCAGTATCTCCCGGAAAACGCCATTTTCACGTTCATCGGCAACGTCAGCGAAGCCTTCCAGCGATTCTGGGCGGATACCCGTTCGCGCTACGCATTCCTGAAAGCCGACCGCGAACGCCCATTGCTGCCGCCGGAAAAACTGTTTTTGAGCAACGAAGACTTCTTCGTACTGTCCCAGCCCTATGCGCGCTGGGTGATCACATCCGATGATGTCCCTTCGGAACTGTCCTCCCCGATTCCCGACGTCACCGTCAACCGCCGCGCTGACGATCCGCTTGCCAACCTGCGTGCCTATGTGGACAAGACGGACAAACGCATACTGATCTGCGCCGAATCGCCCGGACGGCGCGAAACCATGCAGCAGCTGTTCAACGAATACGCCTTCGACGTGACGGTATGTGAAAATTTCGCCGATTTCGTCACCCATTCCGAAAAAGTGATGCTCACCGTCGCACCGCTCCAGAAAGGGTTTTCCCTCGGCTACATATTCGGCGATCTCACCTTCATCACGGAAACGGAACTGTATGCCAATTCAGGCCGGCGTGGCAGCCGCCGCAAGACGGAAGCGAACTTCCATATCGAATCCATCGTCCGTGATTTGTCCGAACTGAAAATCGGCGACCCGGTCGTCCATGCTCATCACGGCATCGGACGCTACCGTGGACTCATCTCCGTCGATCTGGGTGAAGGGGAAACAGAATTTTTGCATCTGCAATACGCGCACGATGCCAAACTCTACGTACCTGTTTCTCAACTGCACGTCATATCCCGCTATGCCGGCACATCGCCTGAAGATGCCCCGTTGCATACCCTCGGTTCCGGCCAGTGGGAAAAAGCGCGCCAGAAAGCCGCACAGAAAATCCATGACACTGCAGCCGAACTGCTCGATCTGTACGCCCGCCGATCCATGCGCAAGGGCTTTGCCTTCCCGCTGACGAAAAACGATTACGAAGCATTCGCCGACAGTTTCGGTTTCGAGGAAACACCGGATCAGGCAGCCGCCATCAACGCCGTTATGGAAGACATGACGTCCGACAAACCCATGGACCGCCTGATCTGCGGCGACGTCGGTTTCGGCAAGACCGAAGTGGCACTGCGTGCCGCGTTCATCGCCGTCATGGGCGGCAAACAGGTCGCATTGCTCGCGCCGACGACACTTCTGGCCGAACAGCATGCCCAGACCTTCCGCGACCGTTTCGCCGACTGGCCTGTCAGAATCTCCGAACTGTCACGCTTCCGAACACAAAAACAGGTCAACCAGACCATCAAGGGGCTGGAAGACGGTTCGGTCGATATCGTGATCGGTACCCACAAGCTGCTCTCCAAAGACGTATCGTTCAAGCGGCTGGGACTTGTCATCATCGACGAAGAGCATCGCTTCGGCGTTCGGCAGAAAGAAGCCCTGAAAGCCATCCGCGCCGAAGTCGACGTCCTGACACTGACAGCGACACCGATCCCGCGTACGCTGGGCATGGCGCTCGACGGCTTGCGCAGTTTCTCCATCATCGCCACCGCCCCGCAAAAACGGCTGGCGATCAAGACATTCGTCCGGACAGAAAACGACTCCGTCATCCGCGAAGCCTGCATGCGCGAACTCAAGCGTGGCGGACAAGTCTATTTCCTGCACAACGAAGTGGAAACGATCGAAAACCGGCGTATCATGCTGGAAACACTCCTGCCTGAAGCACGAATCGGCGTGGCGCACGGACAAATGCACGAACGTGAACTGGAAAAGGTCATGCGCGATTTCGTCGCACACCGCTACAACATCCTGTTGTGCACGACGATCATCGAAACAGGCATTGACGTTCCCAACGCCAACACCATGATCATGCACCGCGCCGACAAGTTCGGACTGGCGCAATTGCACCAGCTGCGCGGCCGTATCGGACGTTCCCACCATCAGGCCTATGCCTATTTGCTGGTCAACGATACCCAGACCCTCTCGAAACAGGCACAAAGGCGGCTGGAAGCCATCCGCCAGATGGAAGAACTGGGCAGCGGCTTTTTCCTGGCAATGCACGATCTGGAAATCCGTGGCGCCGGCGAAGTGCTGGGTGAGGAACAATCCGGAGAAATGGTCGAAATCGGTTTCCAGATGTATTCCGATATGCTGAAAGAAGCCGTACGGGCAATGAAAAAAGGCGAACAGCCGGATTACGACGCACCGTTCACCACGACCACGGAAATCAATCTCCACACCCCGGCCCTGTTGCCGGGAGATTATTGTCCGGGCGTCAACGAACGCCTGTCGCTGTACAAACGTTTTGCCAACTGTGAAACCCCTGAACAGATCAGCGACTTGCAGGAAGAACTGATCGACCGTTTCGGCAAACTGCCAGAAGCGGCCCGCGCACTTGTCGAAACCCACCGGTTACGCCTGCTCGCCAAAACCGCAGGCATCATCAAGATAGACGCCCATACAGAAGCGGCAGTCATGCAATTCCTGCCAAACCCGCCGATAGACGCCATGCGCATTATCGAACTGATCCAGAAAAACAGGCATATCCGTCTGAACGGCCCGGAAAAACTGCGCGTAACCGTCAAAATGCCCGATCTGGAAACCCGTGTCGCACAGATCAAATCGACGATCCGTTCGCTGACGGCACGAAAATAGGCCTTATTGTCCGGCCCGGAATCCGTTTTTTCATACATGCTGCTCCTGGTACCATCGCGATAGCAAAGTACCGTGCCGTATTCCCTGTTTTTCTGGTCGTCAACGAAGTCCCGCCAATCTTGAAGCCGTTTTTCCATAAATATCAACACGACACCCAAATCCTGCGGTTCTAATGAAATCACCGTTACCGGATATGACACCGGAACCCTTTGGCATATCACGCCATTCAAGCAAAGGATCAGAACATGCAAAACAAAGTCGTTGTCATTTACAGAAATGACGAAGTCGCCCGGGCCGCCGTCAACGAATTGCTGGAAGATGGTTTCCCGCTTAACCGGATCTATATCAGTTCAGATGACGATATCGAACAGGTACGGTATTACGACCGTATCGGAGAAAATCACCTGTTGCCTCGACTGGAAAACGATCTCGGCCACTTTTATCGCTCCATCGAGGATATGGACAACGTACCGGAAACGACCGGACTTTATACCCGGGCGCTCAGGGATGGGCATTTCATCGTATCAGTCGATACGGACTCATATCGCGATGCCATGAAGGCCGCAAAAACCATGTGCCGCTTCGAAACACTCGGTATCGGCTCTTTTTCATCCCGTATGGACCACCTGTTCGATACGGAACATCCTCCCCATGTTCCGGCAATATCGGAAAGCGGCGTTTTCGTTTTGGGACAATCCGCTGAATAAAAAGACCGGGTAGTGAAACGACAAGTATCAGGCCAACCACCCTGTAACGGCAAAAACGCCTGCAAGCCGCAAGTTCGGCTTCTGCTGTCATGAAAAAACTGGCCGACAAGACACTGCATACCCTGAAAAAGGCCGGTAAGTCGATCAAGGATCTGCTCGACCATAACAGCCGTTTTGGCGAATTCCACGCAACAGACAACAACACACGAAATGACGAAACGGCATTCCGCAATCACTGGAAAAAACGTTATTTGTCGTCAGGCATTCCATTCGATGACAGTTTGCCTGCATACCGTTATGGTGCGTTGCTGGCCGAAAACGGAAAAAGGATTGCCTCATGTACCTGGGAAGAAGTCGAACCGATCGCGCAGACAAGCCGGGAACTGAATTATCAGGAAGAACATTCATGGGAAACAAAGCGTGATGCCGTTCGCTTCGGCTGGAATCACGTCATGAACAGCCACACTGGTGAAACCACGCTCCACGACAGATGAAAACCGCACAGCCGTATATCACAGGCACACGGCTGTCGGCATCGGCCTTTCAGACCGGCACCGTTTCATATACGATTATTGCCCGCTCTTGCGATAGCCCGGTATCATGGACAATAACAGGCGTGCCGGCAAATCGCGCGCCAGTTCGAACACATTGAGTTCCATGGCGTCCAGCGTATTCTTCAGCATCAACCCCAATTCGGTATCACCTTCCATGACCAGACGGCGACTGAAAAAAAGCGTATCCGGATCTTCCTGCCGTCGCGACAGCAGATAAAAATCATATGCACTGGCGGAAATGGTCAGATCCGGTTCGACACGATCCCTTCCGGCGACAAAACCACCCTTTGTCCACACAAAATTGAACGAGATACCGGCATCGGCAACCGACAAACGCAACTGCTTCCCTGCCATCATCTCCCTGACATCATCCGGCAATCTGGGCGTAAGAACGGAATTGAGCGCCGCGACAAACAGGAGTGAACCCGGCCATGACGGCAGGCGAGACAACAACCGGCCGACCGGTTTGGGAATGCTGCAAGGGTTCATGTCGCGTGGTTCACTCATTTACGATTGACTATCCATGCCAGGTCATACCAGGTTCACCATACCAGTAACCGTTGCATGGAGAGCCCGGCATCATGTTTTTCATTCGTTCAAGCGCATCGGCAGGAGAAAGTGTTTTTTCCATGACTTGCCGGAACATGTCGACAATACCGCCGGTATGCGACGATTGGGGCGCGACCCGCAACACATCGACCCGCATCTCCTGCATGCGCTGAACTTCCGTGACCAGATTATATACGTTTGCCGATTGTGTCTGAATACCGTTGAAAACGAGAAACGGCAACCCTTCCCGCGTCCTGACTTCCAGTCCGTCAGGATAAGACAGACATTTGAAACCGCAAGCATCCTTTTGCAGGTTGTGATACCGCGCCGTAAAACAGCGTGCCGAAAACGCCAGCGGCAAACGCCCGTAAACAAACACTTCCGTCTGCATACCTTCCGGCATCACACGCTGCATTGCCGCCAGATTCCCGCAACTCATTTCCAGCGGCATGACCCATCTGAACGCCCCCAATCCGGCCAGCATATCCAGCGCGGCCGGATTGTACAGATTCAGGTGTGGCCCTGCAACGAATGGCCGCCGGTTTTCGAGATTGCCGACCGCGCCCATGTCATTGGCTTCCACCGTATAGCGTCCGTTTTCGGCGATACGACGCATGGCCTGCATATGCGCACCGGATTCCAGCAATACCTGTGTGGACCAGACGACTTCCTTTCCGGCAGCTGCAAGACTGTCTGCAAGCGCCAGCCAATCGTCCTCACGCAACTCATGCCGTCTTGCACATACAGTTTCGCCCAGATAAACGATATCGACCGGCATCGCCGCGACTTCGCGGTAAAACGCCGTCATCATGTCTTTCGGCCAGTAATACTGTACCGGTCCCAGTGCCAGTTTCAAAACGCGATTCCTTTCCTGTCAGTCATTTCCATGAACGGTAATAGGCACCCAATGTCTGTTGCTGACCTTCCGACAAACGCGCCAGTGCTTCCGTCCATTGCGGCAGAACCCGATAGCCGGCAGGATCGCGCAGGCAACTGTCGAGCGCTTCGCGCCAGACCCGTGTGGCCGCCGCCGTATAGGCCGGGCTGCGCTGCCTGCCTTCGATTTTGATAGCCGAAACTCCCGTTGCCGCCAGGCGCGGCAGCAATTCCAGCGTATTGAGACTGGCCGGTTCCTCGATGGCATAGTAATCCTCGCCATTGACTTCATAACGTCCCTTGCAAATCGTTGGATAACTTGCCTTTTCATGGCCGGCATAGCGGTCGATCAACACACCATTCAGACGGGATTCCAGTCCTTTCGGTGTCGGTTGCCACCGGACGGCTTTGGCAGGCGAGCATACGCCGCGATTGTTGGGCGCCTCTCCGGTCACATAGGACGACAGCGCGCAACGCCCCTCGACCATGACGCACAGACTGCCGAAACCGAACACCTCGATTTCCACATCGGTATTGTTCACGACCGTTTCCACCTGCTCGATCGACAATACCCTCGGCAAGACCACGCGGGCGATATGGAAATGACGTGCATAAAAATTGATAGCGTCATAATTGGTGGCCGATCCCTGCACCGACAGATGCAGACGCAATCCGGGATGTTTGTCGCAGGCATACTGCATGAGTCCGGGATCTGCGACGATCAGTGCATCCACGCCGTGACGCGCCGCCCGGTCGACGGCCTGTATCCATACTTCCCATGCGTCCGGCAACGGATAGGTATTCAATGCCAGCAGGACTTTCCGGCCACGGTCATGCGCATAGCCGATGCCTTCCGACAGGGCTTTTTCATCGAAATTCAGTCCGGCGAAATTACGGGCATTGGTCGCGTCCCGGAAACCGAGATACACGCAATCGGCACCGCAATCGACCGCCTGTTTCAGTGCCGGCAAACTGCCGGCAGGACAAACCAGTTCCATGTGTCGTATTCGTGCGAAATTGTCCGGAAACTGAAAAAATTTCCAGAATTGTCAACCGGTCTGCCGTCTTGTGAAGGTATTGTTCCGACAGCTGTACCGTAAACCGGCAATCATATTAACAGAATGCGCGTATGCCGTTGCATGAACCTCTCTGCCGATTACAAATTGAAATGTTACGCAACGGCAGATACCGCTATAATCTGATACAGTGTGGTACAGCATTTGTTTTTGTTCTGCCGTCGATTGCAAGGAGCATTGATCATGTCGGCCATTTTGCGCAACAAGAAACTGATCATCATTATCGTACTGGCCGGTATCGTCGCGGCTGTCGCATGGTATTTTCTGAGACCTGCCGGCACACCGCCGGGACTCGCCTACGGCAACGGTCGTCTGGAAGCAACTGAAACGGCAGTCGCCACCAAGGTACAAGGCAAGCTGATCGAGGTCTATTTCCGTGAAGGCGCCGACCTGAAAACGGGCCAGATCGCAGCACAACTCGACGACGCACAGCTCAAAGCCGATATCCGCGCAGCTGAAGCAGCGGTGGAACAGGCGAAAGAATATGCCAAGGTGGCACGTGAAGACGTCAAAAGCGCGCAAAGCCAGCAACAACTGGCCAGCGTGACCCTGCGACGGACACAGGAACTGATCAAAAAAGGCTTTATCTCGGCCGCCCAGCTGGACAAGGACGTCAACACGATGCGCACTGCCAATGCGACATTGGCCAGCGCACGCAACCGTGTAATACAGGCCGATGCCAGCATCCGCGAAGCAGAGGCACGTGTCGACTCGCTCAAAAGCAATCTGGACGATCTGACCTTGCGCTCGCCTGTGGACGGCCGGATTCTGTACCGTCTGGCCGAACCGGGTGAAGTGCTCTCGGCGGGTGGACGTGTATTTTCGATTCTGGATCTGAACGATGTGTACATGTACATCTATCTGTCCAATCTCGAAGCTGGCAGCGTGGAACTGGGCAGCGAAGCACGGATCATTCTGGATGCTATTCCGGACAATCCGATCCCCTGTACGGTCACTTATGTATCGCCACGCAACCAGTTCACACCGAAGGAAGTCGAAACGCGTGACGAACGCGAAAAATTCATGTTCCGCGTCAAACTTCAGGTCAATCAGGACTGGCTGGCAAGAAATATCGACGTCGCCAAGTCCGGTATGCCGGGTGTAGGCTGGGTCAAAACCGATCCGGATGCCGTCTGGCCTGCCAACATGCAGGTAAAATGATATGGGTACGCTCGTTGCGGCGAAACTCGACCACGTCACGCTACGCTACAAGGCGGTCACTGCGCTTGACGATGTAACACTGTCCATTCCGGGCGGATGCATGGTCGGTCTGATCGGTCCGGACGGGGTCGGGAAATCGTCCATGCTGGCGTTGATTTCCTGCGCACGCAAAATCCAGCAGGGCCATATCGACGTGCTGGGCGAAAATATCGGCGATGCCGCCATTCGTGAAGCCCTCTTGCCACGTATCGCCTATATGCCGCAGGGACTTGGCAAGAATCTGTATCCGACGCTTTCCGTAGCCGAAAACATCGATTTTTTCGCCCGCCTGTTTGGACAGGATCGCGAAGAGCGTTTGCGCCGCATCGACGAACTGACAAAAGCGACCGGTCTGTTTCCGTTCAAGGATCGCCCTGCCGGCAAACTGTCCGGCGGCATGAAACAAAAACTGGGGCTTTGCTGCTCGCTGGTACATGACCCCGACCTGCTCATTCTCGACGAACCGACGACCGGTGTCGATCCACTGTCGCGCCGCCAGTTCTGGGAACTGATCGACTCGATCCGCCAGCGCCGTCCCCACATGAGCGTTCTGGTCGCGACAGCCTACATGGAAGAAGCCGAACAATTCGACTGGCTGGCCGCCATGTACAACGGAAAGGTCATCGCCACGGGGACTGCCGCCGAAATGATGCGGCAAACCGGAAAATCCACGCTGGAACAGGCCTTCATCCAGTTTTTGCCCGAAGAAAAACGCCAGAATTACACGGAACTTGTCATTCCGCCGCTCAAGGAAACACCAAATCAGGCCTGGGCGATCGAGGCGGACGGCCTGACCCAGAAATTCGGCGACTTCGTGGCGGTCGATCATGTCAGTTTCAGAATTCCGCAAGGCGAGATTTTCGGTTTTCTCGGTTCCAACGGCTGCGGCAAAACGACGACGATGAAGATGTTGACCGGTCTGCTTCCGCCGACATCGGGCACAGCCAGAACATTCGGTCGCGAAGTCGATGCCAAAAATACGGAAAGCCGAAAGGATGTAGGCTATATGTCGCAGTCCTTTTCACTGTACGGTGAACTGACGGTCATGCAGAATCTGGACTTGCATGCACGGCTGTTCCATTTACCGCCTGACGAAATGGGACCGCGTATCCAGGAACTGATCGACCGTTTCGGACTGGCACCATATCTGCATGCGACGGCATCCGGACTGCCGCTGGGTATCCGCCAGCGACTTTCGCTGGCAGTGGCGGTTGTGCACAATCCAAAACTGCTGATTCTGGACGAACCGACTTCCGGTGTCGATCCGGTCGCAC
The DNA here is from genome assembly GCA_934277985.1 of uncultured Oxalobacter sp. Taxonomy (GTDB): domain Bacteria; phylum Pseudomonadota; class Gammaproteobacteria; order Burkholderiales; family Burkholderiaceae_D; genus Oxalobacter; species Oxalobacter paeniformigenes. The sequence goes on along the minus strand of CAKQWF010000002.1, from coordinate 314,432 downwards.
GCGACGATTTCTGGCGACTCCTGATCGAAATGTCGCGTGAGCAGAATGTGACGATTTTCATATCGACGCACTTCATGAACGAGGCCGAACGCTGTGACCGTATTTCACTGATGAACGCAGGCAAGGTGCTGGCCAGCGGCACGCCGAAAGAACTTCAGGAAAGCAAGCAGGCCGATACGCTGGAACAGGCTTTCATCGAATATCTGGAAGAAGCGACCGGTGCGGAAAAAACGACATTCGAGGATACATCCGGAATCGAACCGGAAAAACCGCATTCGCAGTCTTCCGTTTTCAGTTTGCGGCGTCTTCTGGCATATGCCGCACGAGAAACGCTCGAATTGCGCCGCGATCCGATCCGTCTGGGATTCGCCCTGCTCGGCAGTCTGCTGCTGTTTTTCGTGCTGGGCGGCGGTATTTCGATGGATGTCGAGGATCTGCAATTCGCGGTGCTGGACTATGACCAGTCGCCCCAGTCACGCGACTATATCCACAATATTGCCGGATCACGCTATTTTCTGGAACAACCTGCGCTGAAGGACAGCGACGATCTGGAGCGGCGGCTCGAGAGCGGGAAAATCAGTGTCGCGATCGAAATCCCACCGAATTTCGGGCGCGAGCTGCAACAGGGACGACATCCGGAAATCGCGGCCTGGATCGATGGTGCCATGCCGTACCGCGGCGAAACGATTCTGGGCTATATCCGCGGGCTGCATAACAAGTATCTGGAACAATACAACAAGGAAAACAGCGGAACGGACAAACAGGCGCTCGCCACACTGGAAAAACGTTACCGGTACAACCAGGATTTCAAGAGCGTCTATGCCATGGTGCCTGCAATCATTCCGCTGTTGCTGATGCTCATTCCGGCGGTGCTGATGGCGCTGGGTATCGTACGGGAAAAAGAACTTGGTTCCATCACCAATCTTTATGTCACACCAGTGACCAAGCTGGAATTTCTGATCGGCAAGCAACTGCCGTATATCGTCCTGTCGATGATCAGTTATTTCCTGATGGTCGCCAGTGCCGTCTGGTTTTTCGGGGTGTCGGTCAAGGGCAGTTTTCTGGCATTGTCGCTGGGCGCGCTGATTTACGTAACGGCGACGACCGGACTGGGATTGCTGATTTCGTCATTCACCAGTACACAGATTTCAGCCCTTTTCGGCACGGCGATTCTGACGATGTTGCCGACGACGCAGTTTTCCGGTCTGAAAGACCCGATCGGTTCGCTCGAAGGGGGCGCCTACTGGATCGGGCAGTTTTTCCCTGCATCCCATTTCATCATGCTGAGTCGCGGCGTCTTCACCAAGGCGATCACTTTCGCCGATGCGACCGGCCCGTTGCTGACACTGGCCGCGTTCATTCCAGCGTTGACGTTCCTCGCGTGGATATTCTTGCCGAAACAGGAGAAATGAATGTCATCGTTCAAAATCCACCTCAGCAATATCTACCGCCTTGGTCTGAAAGAACTGTATAGCCTGTGGGCGGACAAGGCACTGCTCCTGTTGATCGTCTGGGCATTCACGGCCGGTATTTACAGCGCTGCCAAAGGGGTTTCACAGGAAATCCATAACGCCCCGGTAGCTATCGTCGATCAGGACCAGTCCCAGCTCTCGCACAGGATATCGAACGCCCTGACACCGCCATACTTCAAAAAACCGGATATGATCGAGATGAGTCAGGCCAACGAAGCACTCGACAAAGGCTATTATTCCTTCTCGATCCTCATCCCGCCCGGTTTTCAGCGCGACCTTCAAGCCGGCCGCAGTCCCAATGTCCAGCTCAATATCGACGCCAACGTGATGAGCCAGGCGTTTATCGGTTCCTGCTACATCGAAACCATTTTCAACAACGAGATCAACGAATATTTCAACCGTTCGACCGATACCACGACCGATCCCATCCGGCTGGTCACACATGTCCGTTTCAATCCGAACATGACAGGTTTCTGGTTCGGAGGCGTGATGGAAATCATCAACAATATCAACATGTTGACCATCATTCTGGTGGGAGCTGCCTACATCCGCGAACGGGAACACGGTACGCTGGAGCATTTGCTGGCGATGCCGCTGGGTCCGACGGAAATCATGCTTTCAAAAATCTGGGCCAACGGTTTCGCGGTACTGCTGGCGGCAACATTCGCACTGATTTTCATCGTCAAGTTCGCCTTGCAGGTACCGATCGCCGGCTCCATCACCCTGTTCATTGCCGCATCAGTCGTCTATCTGTTCTCGGCAGCCTCTATCGGGATTTTTCTGGGAACGATCGCACGCTCGATGCCGCAACTGGGATTGCTGATCTTCCTGACGATCATTCCGTTGCAAATGCTCTCGGGCGGCGCGACTCCTCAGGAAAGTATGCCGGTATGGGTACAAAACGTCATGAAACTGGCTCCGACGACCTATTTCGTCCGGCTGGCGAAAGCCATTCTGTATCGGGGTGCCGATTTCAGTATCGTCTGGCCCGATTTTCTGGCGATTGTCGTGATCGGGCTGGTATTCTTTTTCATCGCACTGGGGCGTTTCAGGAAATCCATCGTACAAGGCAGCTGACCGGCCACTACCTGCCGGCCAGCCCCACCCGGTTTACTGATATTCCACCGGAATCCAGGTATATTTTCCATCGCCCTCCGCAACCACATACCCAAGTCCGGGGAATGGCAAGTGCATCCCGGCAACCATTTCCCGTTTCGCAGCGACATCCTTGAGCAAGGCCTGCCGTGTCCTGACCGCAGCAACTGCATCAGAATCGTATTCGATCGCGACTTCCGGATGGCTGAACTGGATGACATGACTGTGGACGATATCCCCCCAGACCAGAAGCGACTGGCCGTCTGACGTGATTTCAAACGCGGTATGGCCCGGTGTATGCCCGTAAGCGGCAACAGCACGGATGCCCGGCACGATTTCCGCACCACCTTCTATCGCTTTCCATTTTTCCGTCATCAGATAAGGCACAGCCGATTCGCGCGCCATTTTGAAGAAAATCTGGCGTTCGACAGGCGCCGCGGCAGCCTGCTGCTCGGAAAGCCAGTATTCGTTTTCCATCCGGTTGGCATACACCGTGGCATTGGGAAAAACGGCCCGTCCTTCCATATCGCTCAGCCCGCCGGTATGATCACCGTGCAAATGGGTCATGATGACGATATCGACCTGTTCTGGCTGATATCCTGCGGCTTTCAGGTTGGCGAGAATACGCCCCTGACGATCTTCGCTGAACAGTTTCCCGGCACCTGCGTCAATCAGGACCAGGTGATCACCCGTATGTACCAGATAGGCATTGATCGGCGACTGGATACCGGTAGCGCGGCCATAGTGGTGCGACAGCGCCTTGTCGATTGCCGCCTTGTCCATGTTTTTCAACAGTTCCGAATGAAAATCCAGGGTACCGTCGAACAATGCCGTCACTTCGAACTGGCCGACCTTCACCCGATAATAGCCCGGGACCTGAACTCCGACCATCGCCGGTATCTGCGGCTGCACGATTTCCGGCACTGCCGTCCCGTCCGCCGCTACCTGGCCGGCCTGTACAGCTGCCTGTCCTGCAGGCATCTGCCCCGCAGGTGTCGTCTGCACGGCGGCCTGTCCTGACCCAGCCGGCCGTACTGTCGCGGAAGCGGCTGTTTTTGCGGGTACTGGTACCGGACTCTTCGCCATGGCGAGCGGACACACACCCAGCGATGCGATGATCAGCCCAAGCGCCAGTTTCCGGCAACCGGGTATCCATTTTTCCTGCATAGTCACTCTCCCTGATAAAGATGGCTTTGATTGTATTGATCAGCATTTATTATCCGGCAATTCGGCCCGTGTTTGCGCAAACAGAAAACCCTGCCGGCAAAAAAAACGTAATCTGATGCTGTCTTCATCGTCAACCCGCTTTTTTCTTCATGAAAAGAAAGGCACACCATGTTCAGGCTGGCTATCATCATCGGCAGTACCCGCCCACACCGAAACGGTGAAGCGGTCGCCAAATGGATTTTCGACATCGCGCGGCAACACAGACACACCGATGCTGAACTGGTCGATATCCGGGATTACCATCTTCCCCTGCTCGATGAACCGCAACCGGCTTCGTCCGGCCAGTACTGCCATGCCCATACACGCGCATGGTCCGAAAAGATCGCATCTTTCGACGGTTTCGTATTCGTCACACCGGAATACAACCATGCACCGCCAGCTGCACTCAAAAACGCGCTCGATTACCTCTTTCACGAATGGAACAACAAATCTGCCGGATTCGTCAGTTACGGCGCCATGGGCGGCGTGCGCGCCGTACAGGAATTGCGCCATATCATGGGTGCGCTCATGATCGCGGATGTCCGTACCCAGGTCACGCTTTCCCTGTTCACGGATTTTGAAAAAATGTCCGTTTTCAAACCCGATCCGCGTCATGAAAAAACGGTCAACACCATGCTGGATCAAATCGTCGCATGGGGAACTGCCCTCAAGCCGTTGCGTCAAAACGACTGAATTCCCGAAACCTTGTCTTTACCGGAGAACATCATGAAACATATCCAGATCATCATGCCCGAAGTCAAACACTGCACTGCGAAATCCTGCGGTTTCAACCGCGATTCCGGTTGCCATGCGCGCGCCATCACTGTCGGCAATCCTGAAGCCCCAGGATGCGACACCTTTTTCGCCATAGCCGATACATCGGAACACGCCAAATCGACAGGACGTACCTCAGGCGTAGGCGCCTGCAAGGTCTCCGACTGCCGGTTCAACGAAGATTATGAATGCATGGCCGACGAAGTCACACTCGCTTACAGCAAAAATCAGGCACATTGCCAGACATATCTTCATCGCTAACGCCATATGAAATGCTGCCCGTGGCGTATCCTGCACGATCCGGGCAGTTTTCCGCCAAAGACGTCACACGGCAAAATGTATCCTGCCGGGAAAAAGATACACTCTACCATCTGTCCCGTCCGCTCTCTCATCCCTTTCTACACAGGCTCTCCGCTATATCTGCCCCGCCTGCCCGATAAAACGAACCTTTCTCATCGGCTTGCCATCCTCGCCCGTTTTTTCCATGCATGGGCAATGCCATCCGGCCCTTTTCTGATTTCATACCAGCCAGACACTTTGTGAACACACAGTGTTTCTCTACAATAATGCCTGCCAGTCATAATCGGAAACCAGGAACCCATGTCCCCAGCGTCAGACAATAGACCTACGGCATCGAACGAAGCTGGCAAACCGCGCCGGATTTTACGCCTGCACCAAGCCGTTACCCTGATCGTGGGACTGGTCATCGGCGCCGGCATTTTCAAGACCCCTGCCGTCGTCGCCAACCTGACCGGTGAAACGGGTGCGATGTTTTCCGCCTGGATACTGGGCGGCCTTGTTTCACTGGTCGGCGCGCTGTGTTACGCCGAACTCGCCTGCGCCTATCCCGACGCTGGCGGCGATTACCACTTTCTGCAAAAAGCCTACGGACGTTCGGTTTCCTTCCTGTTCGGCTGGGCCCGCCTGTCGGTCATCACCACCGGTTCCATCGCACTGCTCGCTTTCGTATTCGGCGACTACATGAACCGTATCGTTCCGCTGGATATCGCCGGTATCGTTTCCGGCCCGTTTCTGTATGCCATCGCCGTCATTCTCGTCCTCTCATGGCTCAATATCCGCAATATCCGAACGGGCATGACGACCCAGTCCATCTTCACCGGGCTTCAGATATTGTGCCTTGTCATGATCGTGGGAACGGCGGTTTACCTGCTTGCATCCGGTATATCCGCACCTGCGGCGCCCGCACCACCTGTCGAACCATCCGGCACTTCGCCGTTTTTTTCCGCGAATTTCGGACTGGCGATGGTATTCGTCCTGCTGACTTTCGGCGGCTGGAACGAAGCGGCCTATATCAGCGCCGAAATCCGTGACGGCCATCGCAACATGGTCAGGGCACTTGTTTTTTCCATCGCCATCATCACCGCACTGTATCTGCTGGTGACATGGGCATACTGGCAGGGACTGGGATTTGCCGGCATGGCGGCCTCTGCTGCCATCGCAGCCGACCTGATGCAAATGGCTTTTGGCGACACCGCACGCAAAATCATTTCCCTGATGGTCGCCATCTCCACACTGACTTCCATCAACGCCACCATCATCGTCGGTGCACGGACAAGTTACGCAATGGGCCGCGACTGGCATGTCCTGCGCAAACTCGGTGTCTGGGACGCACGACGCGACACCCCGGTCAACGCTCTGTATATACAATGTCTGGCTTCTCTGGCGCTGGTCATACTGGGTACCCTGATCGGCAGCGGATTCAAATCGATGGTCGAATTCACCGCACCGGTATTCTGGCTGTTTTTCCTGCTTTCCGGCATTTCCCTTTTCGTACTCCGAATGCGCGATCCACACACCCCAAGACCTTTCAGGGTACCTTTCTATCCGGTACTGCCCCTGATTTTTTGTCTGACGTGCTGCTATATGTTATGGTCTAGCCTGTCCTATGTGTACGACCAGTCGCTCGGCGGAATCAATGCCGCATGGATCGGCGTCGCCGTCCTCTTGCCGGGACTGGTTTTCCTGTGGATCATCAACCGGATGGATACTGACAAAAATCAGACCGAAACACCTGCCGATACCTGACAGAGACTTTTTCATGAATTCAAAGAAAAAAACCCGCCTCACTTTTGCAGCCTTTATCCTCGTCGCACTGCTCACACCGGTTTTCGTCGTCATCTGTGCCAAATCCCAGTTCGGCCTTGACGAAATGATGGGACCCGAACTCGACGCAGGCTTCATCACGACATGGCCGGAAACCGTGGACGGTATGCTCAAACTAGCGGAAATCAACGAAAACGATCTCGTTTACGATCTGGGATGCGGCGATGGCCGTATCGTAATCGCCGCCGCAAGGGATTACGGCGCACGCGGTGTCGGCATCGATCTGAACCCGAAACGCATCGAGGAAGCCAATGCCAATGCAAAAGCCGCGAAAGTGGAACATCTCGTCCAGTTCCGGCTTGGCAATTTCTACAAGGTGGATTTTTCAGACGCGACAGTCGTAGCACTTTATTTGCCGCAAACCATCAACTATGAATTGCGTCCCATCCTCTGGAAACAACTCAAGGTCGGTTCAAAAGTCGTTTCCAACGAATCGGACATGGGACCGGAATGGCCGGCCGAAAAAATCGAACAAGTCGGCACCAAAACCGTTTACCTCTGGACGATTACCGAAGCGGAAAAACGCAAGGCGGCATCCATCCCCGATCCCGAATAACCATGCCAGCTGGCCGCTGCAACCGGCCGTTTGTCCGGCCAGCGCGATCATCGCATTGCATTTGCCGGATACAGTCCGGCAAAACGACGATTCACGCATAACGATTTCCACACTACCGGTAAAACACCATATACCAGTAACCATACTCCTCCCGGTTGTATAGGGGATTACACCGCGCCTGAACGATGAATCGCGCTATTGAGCACCTTTTCCGGAACCAGTGCCGACAATTCGGAAGGCGACAACTCCTCCATCCGGTAAACGATCCGGCTGCGATTGCCATCCTCACGATCGGAAATGTATTTCATGATACACAGTCCGAACTGGCGGATCATGCCCATCGAGGCATAGCGTTTGAGCATTTCACGACACTGATCCCGGTCCTGCGATACCTTGTTGCGCTCAATCGCCTGCTCCACACGATCCATGATTTCTTCCTGCATCAATGTACCCTGGCTGTTCATCGCCGCAATATGGTAACGGTACGTCCAACGTGGATCATCCCAGCCTGCTGCGGCATTGCAAATGCCTGTATAAGCGGCGATAAATGCATCCTTCGTCATGCCACGCGCCGATGCTTCACGCTCCACGCGTTCGCTGCTGTCGTCACCATCACCGAATCCCCAACCCCGTTTTCCGGTATCGGCCGTAAAAACGAATCCGTCCACATACACATTGACAAACTCCCCGCATCGCTCCTCGACAATCATCTCTCCTCCCGTCTGATGACATCCATTCCGAAACGACTAGCCCACCCGAAAAAGTATCACAGAAAACTGAACCGGGGAAACGATTCTTTACTCACTCACTGACATCACCATCCCGAACACAGGTAGCACCCCACCACTATCGCCTGCCGACCTAGTCACTACACCACGTCCCCTCTCCCTGTTATCCCTGTTTTCGCATGCCTGTTTTCCACGTCCGGAACGAAACAACATCGTTCACGACTTGCCGGCCATATTTCTTCCATCAGTGGAAAACTCCCCGCTATTACATTGACTTTCCACAAAAATTTCTGTTTTTATGACCACATCATGACATACCGGCATCCTTTTTCTGTCCAATTGCCATCTTTTAATTTCTTCACAATTTCTGTGGACAAGTCAAGGAACAACCCATTTTTAAACAAACAAATCAAATACTTGCATAAAATGATTACAGATTGCGCAGATCATCCCATCCCTTAATCCATTCCGTTTTTACTGTCAAGCGCACCATTCGTGTGCATTTTCCAACGTTTTATCCCTCGCCTCTTGACTTTTCCGTTATCCACGCAAACCTGTGGATAACCTTGTGGAGAAAGCCTCTCAAGCATTGATTGGCGCAGGTTTCAACAGATTGCATGCCTTTTGGGCATATTGTTCGCTTTATTATGATTTGTTATTTCCGACAGGTTGCGTCACAGATTCCGGAACGCTTCGCCCCCCCAACAACCCTCTTCGCGACATTCATCCTTGCCATCTATCGACATATCTACCACCAGCGATACACCTGCACCATCCCTGCCTGTGTACACACCGTCCTGCAACACGGCACAAATACCGAACATCCACAATCCATTTGCCGTTTCATCCGCCTGCGTATAAAGTTGCAGTCTGGTATGGAATCCGGAAAATCAAATGGAAAACCAGATACCGGAACCATCGGAAAACAGGCATTCCAGACGAAATATCAAGTTCAGCAATAACATACCCTGTAATATCACTCCTGAAGTACTGGTACTGATAAACGAACTGATGAACAAGACATCCCTCATGAAAAAACGTCCGTTCATTCTCCGTCTGTTATATGGCATCGTGGCCATCATCATCTTTCACTACGCCGACGACATCATCAACTTCATTACCCACTTCAACACACCGCCATATACGGTAGAAATCAGCGTCGAACTCGACAAATTCGCCACCAGCCGCAACCGGAACACCCCCCTGAAAATCGATGGCAACACCACACTGGAACACATCACGGCCGGAGACCGTCTCCTGACCTACGACTACACCGTCACCGACCTCAAGCGATTCCGCAAAGCTGGACAGGCACCACTGGAACAACGCGCCATCGCCGACCTGTGCCACGACACCAAAACTCCCCTGTTCCTGTCTCACAACGTCAATATCATCCACCGCTACAAGGACCAAGAGGGCGCCGAACTCGCCACCATTCAGGCAAACCCGAGCCAGTGTGAACAATAACCATCGCCCATCCACCAAATCAGTGAATTGCTCAACCGCAGAATTCACCGTTTTTCAGTTTGTACACTCCCTTTCACCCTCATGCACCTTGATATTCGAGTGATTACGTACGACAAGTTCAAGGCTGATTTCAGAAACTCCCACTGAAAGCAAAAACATATGCAGACAAAAGCAGACTGGATTTCGAGTGGTTCCAGTTCAAGGAACTGCGCGCTAAAGCTGCGACTGACACTAAACACACAGCGATACTCAGAAGCTACTTGGACACCGAAACAGCAAGACAACAGCCATTTATCGCAGGGACAAAACGAAGCGGTTATGCCGCTGGATGAGAACAATTTGTTCTCACTTGAAAAAAGGTCAAGTGAGAAACATGCGTAATTGATTGATTTTTATGGCCTGCCCTAGTGGATTCGAACCACTGACCTACGGCTTAGAAGGCCGTTGCTCTATCCAGCTGAGCTAAGGGCAGGTAAGTGACATAACTGGCGAGATTGCCAGTTATTATAAACGACTTTTCCCGCTAACAAAAAACAGGCTGTCGGCGACAGCCTGTTTCGGAAAATTGGTCGGGGCGAGATGATTCGAACATCCGACCCACTGGTCCCAAACCAGTTGCGCTACCAGGCTGCGCTACGCCCCGAAGGCTGAAATGATACCGTTAATGGCGCATAAAATCAATTATCCGCCCCATCTTTTAATGCTTCCGTTGGTGTATGACCACGTGGAAATCGATGATTTGCAACGATGTCGACTTGATGCCTGATCGTTTCCATACCAATGCACTTAACTTCATCATATCGTCATACGCGCGTATGAAAGCGAATCAGGCTGTGTGCAATATATCAGGCAGCTGCTTCGGTTCGGCATACAGCGGCGATACGTTCGGCTAGTGTTTGCGCTTCTTCGGCGTTTTCCGTTTCGACCATGATACGCAAGAGCGGCTCTGTGCCGGATGGCCGGATCAGCACACGACCATTGTCACCGAGAATCTGCTCGACTGCCTGTTTTTCAGCCTGCAATGCCGCATTTTCTTTCCAGTTGAAACCTGGCCGGATACGGACATTGACAAGCGTTTGGGGAAACAGTTTCAGCTCGCTGATGAATGCTGGCAAAGTTGTCTTGTGACGTCGCAATGCCGCCAGCACCTGCAAGGCCGAAATAATACCATCGCCAGTCGTATGCTTGTCCAGACAAATCAGGTGTCCGGAACCTTCGCCACCCAGCAACCAGCCCTTTTCCAAAAGCGCTTCCAGGACATAACGGTCACCCACGTTCGCGCGGACGAAACCGATCTGTTTTTCGCGGAAAGCGATTTCCAGCCCCATATTCGTCATCAATGTACCGGCTACACCCTTGACATCGCTATAAGCCAGTCTGTCCTTGACAATCAGGTACAAAAGCTGGTCACCGTTATAGACACGGCCGACAGAATCGACCATTACCAGCCTGTCGGCATCGCCATCCAGCGCGATACCGAGGTCTGCGCCGTTTTCCAGCACAGCTGCCACCAGTGCATCCACAGACGTCGCACCGCAGTGTTCGTTGATATTGAGTCCGTTAGGCGTCGTACCGATTGTCACGACATCCGCGCCCAATTCATGGAATACGCACGGTGCAATATGATAGGCAGCGCCGTTGGCACAATCCACAACGATTTTCAGACCGCGCAAATCATAGCTGGACGGAAATGTACTCTTGCAAAACTCGATATATCGTCCCTGTGCATCATCGAGCCTTCTGACCTTGCCCAACATCTCGGAACTGGCGCAATCCATCGGCTTGTCGATCAACGATTCGATCTCGAATTCCATATCATCGGGCAACTTGTTACCGGATGCCGAAAAGAATTTGATACCGTTATCGTAATAAGGATTATGCGAGGCAGAAATGACGACACCTGCAGCCAGACGCAAGGCTCTCGTCAGATATGCTACAGCTGGCGTCGGCATTGGTCCGGACAACACGACATCCACCCCTGCAGCAGAAAGCCCAGCTTGCAAGGCCGCTTCCAGCATATATCCCGAAATACGTGTATCCTTGCCGATCAGCACAGCCGGCGTTCCGGAAGACGTGGCCGTCCGGGTCAACACCTTGCCGGCAGCATAACCGAGTTTCATGACAAAATCGGGCGTAATAGGTGCATCACCGACCCGGCCGCGTACACCATCCGTTCCAAAATATCGACGTTTCATTTTATAGTCAGTCTCCAATATCATTACTGCGTTGCCAGCCAGACTTTCAGTGCATCTACTGTCTCACCGACTTCATGTACCCTCAGGATACTAGCGCCATGTGAAACGGCAGACAAGGCGATAGCAAGATTGCCTGCGAGTCGCTCTCCAACCGGCTTTCCCGTCAGTGCGCCAACGACTGATTTGCGCGACAAACCGGCCAATACCGGCAAATCCAGCCGTTTTCGCACGACATCCAGATTCTTGAGAAGCGTCAGATTATCATCCAGCGTTTTGCCGAACCCGAAACCGGGATCGATACAGATACGGTTAGACGCTACGCCAGACGACGCCAGTCTGTTCACCTGCCGAACCAGAAAATCCGACACTTCGACAACCACATCGTCATATTGCGGGTTGTTTTGCATGGTGCCAGGCTCTCCCTGCATATGCATCACACATAACCCGCAATCATATGCAGCCACAGCCTGTAACGATTTTTCCGAAAAAAAACCGCAAATATCGTTGATCATATCCGCTCCGGATACCAGCGCCGCTGTCATAACATCTGGCTTGTATGTATCGACAGACAATGGCTTTCCGCAATCCTTCAAGGCCTCGATAACCGGCATGATACGATCCAGTTCTTCCTGCAGAGAAACGGCAGCTGCCCCCGGGCGTGACGACTCTGCGCCGATATCGATAATATCCACACCCTCGCGGATCATGACCTCGGCACATGAAATCGCTGCCGGTACCGAATCATAGCGTCCGCCATCCGAAAAGGAATCGGGTGTAACATTGAGAATCCCCATCACCAGCGGCCTGGATTCCTCGCCATCCAGATCAAACCGGTAACGTCCACACTGAAAATATTTCATGATAGCTGTTCAAAAAAAGGGCGAGACACGCTCGCCCTTTGAAACATTGCTGGAAAATCAGGCTGCCGCCGCCGCATTTTCCGTAATTTCCGGCCCATCGGAATCCTGCGACTTCGGAGGTACAGACTTCGGTGGACGTGGATCCACGCCATCCATAATATCGTTGACCTGATCGGAATCCAGCGTTTCCCATTCCAGCAACAGTTTTGCCATGCGCTCGACCTTGTCACGGTTTTCATCCAGCAACTTGCGAGCCAATGCATACTGCTGATCCAAAATAGAACGGATTTCGTTATCGACTTTTTGCTGGGTCGCTTCGGATACCGTCTTGGCAGACATACGGCCACCATAGAACATTTCCTGTTCCGTATCTTCATAGACCATCGTGCCAAGCGTCTCGGACATACCGTAACGTGTCACCATCGCACGTGCGATCTTGGTGGCACGTTCGAAATCGTTGGAAGCACCGGTAGACATCTGGTGCATAAACAATTCCTCGGCAACCCGACCACCGAACAGGATGGCGATTTCTTCCAGCATCTTGTCCTTGTACATATTGATGCGGTCATGTTCCGGCAACTGCCATGTCAACCCCAACGCATGACCACGCGGCATGATGGTGACCTTGTGAACCGGATCGGCCTTCGGCAACAACTTGGCGACCACAGCATGACCCGCTTCATGATAAGCGGTATTTGTCCGTTCTTCTTCACGCATGACGAACGATTTGCGCTCCGGTCCCATCAGGATCTTGTCCTTGGCATCCTCGAAATCCTGCATTTCGACCAGACGCTTGTTGCGACGTGCGGCAAACAAGGCGGACTCATTCACCAGATTGGCCAGATCGGCACCGGAAAAGCCCGGTGTACCACGAGCCAGAACACCCGGATCGACATCAGGTGCGATCGGCACCTTGCGCATATGCACATTGAGAATCTGTTCGCGGCCACGAATATCCGGCAAACCGACGACTACCTGTCTGTCGAAACGTCCCGGACGCAACAGTGCCTTGTCCAGCACGTCAGCACGGTTCGTCGCGGCCACGACAATCGTACCGGAATTCGGCTCGAAACCGTCCATTTCCACCAGCAACTGGTTCAGTGTCTGTTCACGTTCATCATTGCCGCCGCCCATGCCGGCGCCACGATGACGGCCGACTGCATCGATTTCATCAATGAAAATGATGCATGGTGAATGTTTTTTCGCCGTTTCGAACATATCGCGAACACGGGAAGCACCCACACCGACAAACATTTCGACGAAGTCGGAACCGGAAATGGAAAAGAACGGCACCTTGGCTTCACCGGCAATTGCACGAGCCAGCAAGGTTTTACCGGTACCCGGAGGCCCGACCAGCAGCAAGCCACGCGGAATACGGCCGCCCAGCTTCTGGAACTTGCCAGGATCGCGCAAAAAATCCACGACTTCATGCACTTCTTCCTTGGCTTCATCGCAACCTGCCACATCGTTGAAAGTCACTGTATTGTTTTTCTGGTCGATCATGCGCGCCTTTGACTTGCCGAACGAAAACGCGCCACCTTTTCCGCCCCCCTGCATTTGTCGCATGAAAAATATCCAGACCCCGATCAATAACAGCATCGGGAACCATGAAGTCAAAAGCGACAGCCAGAAAGAAGGTTCTTCCGGCGGTTTGACATCGAACTGTACGCCGTTATCGACCAGATCGCCGACAAGTCCGCGGTCAAGATAGGTCACACCAGTCTTGACCTTCTTGCCTTCAACCGTCGTGGCGACGATCGAACGATCCTCAATCACCACATCCTTGATACGCTTCGAGCGCACATCATCAAGGAACTGCGAATAATTGATCGGCTCGATATTCACCGTATTGCTACGATCCATGAAATGTTTGAAGGTCGTAATCAGGACGATGATGATGGCAGTCCAAACGCCTACCCTGACAAACATATTGTTCACAAAGACTCCTCAGACGCCCGTGCGTCAATATCGATTACAGACAGATAATGCATTTTACAATCATTTTGATGCATCTGCCATCATCATATAAGCCGTGAGCGGCATCACCGGCATATGGAACCAAAAACCCTTCCGACACATGCATGGCATTGCCGTCGTGACAGAGGGCGCATGAAAAACCATAAAAACCAACAACTTATTTTTTGAATTACCGCAGTTTTCTGCCCAAAAGAAAAATTTCGGACGAATAATCCCGGCTGGCTTTCGGTTTTTTCGGTGTCACCGTCACAAAAGTATCGCGAAATCTTTTGAGAATATCGTTATAAGTACTGCCATTGAAACACTTGACCAGCAATGCACCGGAAGGTTTCAGATGTGCTGTGGCGAAATCGAGTGCAAGCTCCATCAGATATTCCACACGTGCCGCATCGGCAGAAGCGATGCCGGACAAATTCGGAGCCATATCGGAAAGCACAAGATCAGCCTTTTTTCCATCCAGCAGGGTTTCCAGTTCATGCAATACCGATTCTTCGCGGAAATCCCCCTGAATGAAGTGGATACCCGGCACCGGTTCCATCGGAAGCATATCCAGTCCGATCACTGTACCATTGAGTGTCTGCCCATCGCCGGTACCCAGTTTGCGTGCAAGATACTGCGACCAACTCCCGGGTGCGCACCCCAGATCAACGATCACCTGTCCTGGCCGGATCAGCTGCGCATCTTCGTCGATCTCGCTCAGCTTGTAAACCGCCCGTGCGCGATAGCCATCCTTTTGTGCCTGTTTCACAAAAGGATCGCCAAGATGGTTTTTCATCCAGCTTTTATTGAATTTATTTTTCGACATTCGCGTAAAATACAGTTTTTCGAAGGAATGTTATGTTGAAACTGAATCCTGCACAACGAAGCCTGCTCCGGTCACAGGCTCACAATCTCAACCCGGTCGTCATGATCGGCGATGCCGGACTGACGGATGCCGTCATGAAAGAAATCGGCGTCAACCTCGACGCTCATGGACTCATCAAGATCCGCGTATTCGGAGACGACCGTCAGGCACGAATCGACATGCTGCAAACTATCTGCCGTGAACTTGACGCCGCACCTGTTCAGCATATCGGCAAGCTGCTGGTTATCTACCGCCCACAAAAGGAAGCTCAAAAACCTCAGCAAGACAACAAAAAAGGCGGGCTCAGAACCGTCGTGACCTTCAAACCGGGAACAGGCGCAATCAAAAACCGCGTCAAACGGGTTCAAATCAAGGGAAACGAGCGTGTCACGCAAGGCGGTCTGGTCAAACGGAAAAAGACACGTCAGGCAAGCGCCAAGAAAAAGGCACTTGCCCGGTAAAGCCTGTCAAATAAACAACACATCCAGAATTTCATATTCGCGAACGCCGGCCGGTGCGTTGACCTCGACGACATCGCCAGCTTCGCGCCCGATCAGGGCACGAGCCAGTGGTGACGTAATGGAAATTTTCATTTCTTTGAGGTCCGCTTCATCATTTCCGACGATCTGGTAACGCACCTTTTCACCGGTCTCCAGATCTTCCAGTGACACCGTCGCCGCGAAGACGATCCGGCCATTGGTGTTGAGCGTCTTCGGATCGATAATCTGTGCCGAACTGAGCTTGCTTTCCAGCTCTGCAATACGCCCTTCGATAAATGCCTGCCGTTCCTTGGCGGCATCATATTCCGCGTTTTCCGACAAATCACCGTGAGATCGCGCTTCTGCGATCGCGGCGATCACTTCATAACGATCTTTCGTTTTCAACCGCTGCAATTCGTCGCGCATCATCTGCGCGCCCCTGACGGTAACAGGTATCGAACTCATTTATTTGCCTCTCAAAAAACCAGCGAGGCGTTTCAACACACATTGATGTGTCATGAAAGCCTCGCAAACCTCTTATTCAAAATACAATTTACCGGAGCGATTTGTGCAGACTTTGCAAGTCATACACACTGATGCTGTCCCGGCAGGCGATTCCCTGCACAGCAGCTTCCGCACCAGCGATGGTCGTAATCGTATTGATACGTGCTGCCAAGGCCGAAGTCCGAATGATCCGGGAATCGAAAATAGCTGTCCGTTTTTCTTCCACGGTATTGATTACCATCACGATTTCGTGATTCTTGATGATATCGCCAATATGCGGACGTCCTTCGGTCACCTTGTTGACCGTTTCCACTTCAATACCGGCTTCACGGATCGTATTGGCGGTTCCGCGTGTCGCCATGATGGAAAAGCCCATTTCGACCAGACGCTGTGCCACCTTCACCGCACGTGGTTTGTCACTGTCTTTCACCGACAGAAAAACCTTGCCCGAACGCGGCAAATTGACACCTGCCGCCAGCTGGGACTTGACGAACGCTTCGCCAAATGACTTGCCGATTCCCATGACTTCGCCAGTAGACTTCATTTCAGGCCCCAGAATCGTATCGACACCCGAGAATTTGACGAACGGGAAAACCGCTTCCTTGACACTGAAATACGGCGGTACCGTTTCCGTAAGAATGCCCTGCTCATCAAGTGTCTTGCCCACCATGCAGCGAGCGGCAATCTTGGCCAGCTGTCTTCCGGTCGCTTTCGAGACGAACGGTACGGTACGGGACGCACGCGGATTGACTT
This sequence comes from uncultured Oxalobacter sp., assembly GCA_934277985.1. GTDB lineage: Bacteria > Pseudomonadota > Gammaproteobacteria > Burkholderiales > Burkholderiaceae_D > Oxalobacter > Oxalobacter paeniformigenes. The sequence continues at coordinate 297,398 of CAKQWF010000002.1, read as the reverse complement.
CCAGCACGAAAACCACATCTTGCAATTTGCCGTCAATCATCTGGTGCTGTATCGCGAACTGGACATTCATCAGGCCGACGACATTCAATCCCTTCGCCATCAGCGTCGTTTCTCGTTTCAGTTCCTCGATCGTTTCCTTCGACAACGAATACGGTGGCAACGAGCATGCCGAATCCCCCGAGTGGACACCGGCCTGCTCGATATGTTCCATCACACCGCCAATGATCACCCGCTTGCCGTCGGAAATACAATCCACATCCACTTCGATCGCGTCATTGAGGAAACGATCGAGCAAAACCGGAGAATCGTTGGAAACCTTGACCGCTTCACGCATATAACGTTCCAGTCCCGTCTGGTCATGGACGATTTCCATCGCACGGCCACCCAGCACATAGGACGGACGCACCACGATCGGATAGCCGATTTCCTTGGCCAGCACCATCGCTTCTTCCTCGGTACGTGCCGTACGGTTCGGCGGCTGACGCAAATGCAAATCTTTCAGCAACTTCTGGAAGCGTTCACGATCTTCTGCGGCATCGATCATGTCCGGGGAAGTTCCGACGATCGGCACACCATTGGCTTCCAGATCCAGCGCCAGCTTCAGCGGCGTCTGTCCACCGTACTGGACGATCACGCCATACGGTTTTTCCTTGTCCACGATTTCCAGCACGTCTTCCAGCGTCAGCGGCTCGAAATACAGACGGTCGGAAATATCGTAGTCTGTCGAAACCGTTTCGGGATTGCAGTTGACCATGATCGTTTCATAGCCATCCTCGCGCATCGCCATCGCCGCATGAACGCAGCAGTAATCGAACTCGATACCCTGACCGATCCTGTTCGGTCCACCACCCAATACCATGATTTTTTTGCGGTTCGTCGGTTCTGCTTCGCATTCCTCGTCATACGTCGAGTACATATAGGCTGTATTCGTGGCGAATTCGGCAGCGCACGTATCGACACGCTTGTACACCGGACGTATACCCCAGGCATGACGTTTTTCGCGAATGACCCTGTCGGTCGTTTTCAGTAGCCAGGCCAGACGTTTGTCAGAAAAGCCCTTTTGCTTGAGCCTGAACAACGTATCCTTGTCCAGATCATCAAGTTTCTGGTGATCCAGCCACAATTCGATATCGACGATTTCCTTGATCTGTGCCAGGAACCATGGATCGATATGCGTCAGATTGTGGACTTCTTCCAGCGTAAAACCCTGAGCGAATGCATCGCCGACATACCATATCCGTTCCGGCCCCGGTTCGCCCAGTTCTTCCTTGATAACTTCGCGGTCGGTCGTCTTTTCATTCATGCCTTCCACACCGACTTCCAGACCGCGCAACGCTTTCTGGAACGATTCCTGGAAGGTACGTCCGATTGCCATGACTTCACCTACTGACTTCATCTGTGTCGTCAGATGCGGATCGGCAGACGGGAATTTTTCAAACGTGAAACGCGGTACCTTCGTCACCACATAATCGATCGTCGGTTCGAACGATGCTGGTGTTGCGCCCCCCGTGATATCGTTCTTCAACTCATCCAGCGTAAAGCCGACTGCCAGTTTTGCCGCGACTTTCGCAATCGGGAAACCGGTCGCTTTCGAAGCGAGAGCGGATGAACGTGACACACGCGGATTCATTTCGATCACGATCATACGTCCGTTTTTCGGATTGATCGCGAACTGTACGTTTGAACCACCTGTATCGACTCCGATTTCACGCAAAATCGAAATCGAGGCGTTGCGCATGAGCTGGTATTCCTTGTCGGTCAGCGTCTGTGCCGGTGCCACCGTAATGGAGTCGCCCGTATGAACGCCCATCGGATCGAGATTTTCGATCGAGCACACGATAATACAGTTGTCCGCCTTGTCGCGAACGACTTCCATTTCGTATTCTTTCCAGCCGATCAGCGATTCCTCGATCAACAACTCGCTGGTCGGGGATGCTTCCAGCCCGCGACGGCAAATCGCGTCGAATTCTTCCTCGTTGTACGCAATACCGCCACCGGTGCCACCCAGCGTGAACGACGGGCGGATAATGACCGGAAAACCGATCTTTTTCTGGACATCCCATGCTTCATCCAGCGAATGCGCGATTCCCGAACGAGCCGACGACAAACCGATTTTCGTCATCGCTTCCTTGAATTTCGAGCGATCCTCTGCCTTGTCGATCGCTTCCGGAGAAGCACCGATCAATTCCACATTGTATTTTTCCAGTACCCCGTTGCGATACAGGTCAAGCGCGCAGTTCAGCGCCGTTTGTCCACCCATCGTCGGCAAAATCGCATCCGGACGTTCTCTGTCGATAATCCGTTCCACAACCTTCCAGGTAATCGGTTCGATGAACGTCACATCCGCCATTTCCGGATCGGTCATGATCGTCGCCGGATTGCTGTTGACCAGAATGACCTTGTAGCCTTCTTCCCGCAAAGCCTTGCAGGCCTGGGCGCCGGAATAGTCGAACTCACAAGCCTGTCCGATAATGATCGGGCCTGCGCCGATGATAAGAATGCTCTTGATATCTGTACGTTTTGGCATATTTTCCGCAAATTGTTTTGGTTACCGTTTCAGGTTTCGGGAAACGGCGAAAATGCTTTCCAGGCGGGCTCGGATAGGCCCGCACCCATCACTTGTTCTTTCTGGCGGCTTCCATCAGTCCGACAAACCGGTCGAACAGATAATCCACATCACCCGGCCCTGGAGACGCTTCCGGATGTCCCTGGAAGCAGAAAGCCGGTTTGTCCGTTCTGGCAAATCCTTGCAAGGAACCGTCGAACAGTGATTTGTGCGTCACCTTGCAATTTGCCGGCAGGGTCGATGCATCCACGGCAAAACCATGATTTTGGGAAGTAATCAGTACCTTGCCGGTTTCAAGATCCTGTACGGGATGATTCGCGCCATGATGGCCGAACTTCATTTTCATGGTCTTCGCACCGGATGCCAGGGCCATGATCTGATGTCCCAGACAGATGCCGAAAACAGGAATACCGCGCTCGATCAGATCACGCGCCGCATCGATCGCATAGGTACAAGGTTCCGGATCGCCCGGCCCATTGGAAAGAAACACACCGTCAGGAGAGAGTTTCAGCACATCCTCGACCGTAGATTGTGCGGGAATCACGGTTACCTTGCAGCCACGGTCCGTCAGCATACGCAGGATATTGCGTTTGACGCCGAAGTCGAACGCAACGACATGATATCTGGAATCACCGAGCTGCCTGTAACCCGAGCCAAGTTCCCATCCAGCCTCCGTCCATTCATAAGGCTTGTCGGCCGTGACGACTTTTGCCAGATCCTGGCCAGATAATCCCGCACAGGAACGTGCCAGTTCAAGTGCACGCTTTTCGTCGTCACCCGTTACAATCGCACCGCTTTGCGCACCCTTTTCACGAAGAATACGAGTCAGCTTGCGCGTATCGATACCGGCAATGGCGACGATATACTGACTCTTCAAATAATCAGGAAGCGACTGCGTCGCGCGGAAATTGGAAATGACGGGACGTACATCCTTGACGATAAAACCTGCCGCCTGGATTTTCCCGGACTCCACATCCTCGGGATTGACCCCCGTATTGCCGATATGCGGGTAAGTCAGGGTGACGATTTGTCCGCTGTAACTGGGATCGGTCAGAATTTCCTGATATCCCGTCATGGATGTATTGAAAACAACCTCGCCGGATGTCTCACCCGTTGCACCGATTGAATAACCGCGAAAGACTGTACCGTCCGCAAGCGCAAGAACGGCTGGTTCCTGTTGACCGAAAGGGAATTGCAAGGTAACTCCTTTTAGTGTTACCGCAACACCACGCTTCATCAGGCTGCATGAAACTCCCGAACTGTCATTGAACAAGTCCGGAACATACGATACGGTTTTCAGTTGGAAAGATGAGCTGGCGCTACGGCAATGATTGATTCGTTAAACTGTCCAATTATAGCCGAGAATACCAGTGCCAGCAAATTGACGTCCCGCTATTTCCCTGAGTAACCAAGCCCCATCGCCTCACGGACATCACGCATTGTTTCGCCAGCCAGACGCCGTGCTTTTTCGCAACCATGCTCGACGATTTCACGTACCAGAGCCGGTTTGGCAACATACTGCGCCGCACGTTCCTGCATCGGTTCGAGTTCTCGGACAACCGCATCGATGATCGGTTGCTTGCACTGGATACAGCCGATACCGGCAGAACAACACCCCTTGCGTACCCATTCTTTCGTTTCGTCGTCGGAATAAACCACATGGAACAGCCAGACCGGACATTTATCCGGATTTCCCGGGTCGGTACGTTTGACGCGTGCAGGATCGGTCTGCATCGTACGGATTTTGCGTGTAACCGTTTCCTTGTCGTCACGCAACGCAATTGCATTGCCATAGCTCTTGGACATCTTTTGTCCGTCCAGTCCCGGCAACCGCGATGCCTCGGTCAGCAAGGCTCGCGGCTCCGTCAGAATCTGCTTGCGGCTGCCCAGCAAATAACCGTAGAGCAATTCACGGTCGGCTGACGAAATGCTGCCTGCACCATCGAGCAGCGCCTTGGCCTTTTCCAGGGCTTGAGCATCACCCTTTTCCTGATAGGCGTTTCGCCATTCCAGAAAAGCCTTCGCCTGTTTGTTGCCCAGCTTTTTGGTACTTGCCAGAGCTTTTTCGTCGAACCCTTTTTCGCGCCCGTACATGTAATTGAAACGCCGCGCCAGTTCACGCATGATTTCCATATGCGGCAACTGATCCTCGCCGACGGGCACCTGATTGGCACGGTATACCAGCACGTCTGCCGCCATCATCAGCGGATAGCCCAGAAAACCGTAAGTCGTCAGATCCTTATGTGCGAGCTTCTGGATCTGATCCTTGTATGTCGGTACTCTTTCCAGCCAGGACAACGGTGTGGACATACTCATCAGCAGCGTCAGTTCCGCATGTTCAAGCACCCTGGACTGGATGAAAATCGTCGCCTTTTCAGGGTCGATACCGGCAGCCAGCCAGTCTATCACCATTTCCCATGCATTCTTTTCGATCGTTTCCACTTCATCGTAATGGGTTGTCAAGGCATGCCAGTCCGCCACGAAAAACAGGCTTTCGACTTCAGACTGGATACGAACCCAGTTCTTGATAGCGCCATGGTAATGGCCCAAGTGCAATGCGCCAGTCGGGCGCATACCGGAAACAACTCGATCAGGATACATAATGAATCACACAGGCAAAAAATATAACAATGGATAGAGAAAGAAATTGACGATCAACCGCCCCAGATACATTACAGGACGCATCCAGTATGTCGTCAACCCCAGATAAACCAGTCCCAGCACGATAAAAAAGCCATACCGCTCGATCTGTGCGAACCTGTACGCCAGATGCGCCGGCAACAAACTCGTCATTATGCGTCCTCCGTCCAAAGGTGGCAATGGAAAAAGATTGAACGCAAACAACACCAGATTGACGACAATGCCGGCATCAGCCATTTGATGCAGAAATGCGGCATGCACATGTCCTGCAATCAGCCCTACCTTGACGATGCTCCAGAGAAACGCCATCAGCAGATTCGCGGCTGGTCCTGCCAGTGCCACCAGCGCCGTATCACGCCGTGGATGGCGCAACTGTCCGAAGTCGACCGGAACAGGCTTGGCATAACCGAAAATGAACGGACTGCCCACCAGCAAAAGCGCCACGGGAATAATGACCGTTCCCAGCACATCGATATGTTTGAGCGGATCGAGCGTCAGGCGTCCTGCAAGATAGGCTGTCGAATCGCCAAGAAAGCGGGCGACGTATGCATGCGCCGCTTCATGCAACGTAATCGCCAGCAAAAGTGGCAGCGCCCAGATGACGGCTGTTTCAATCATTTTTTCCATCGCATACCTTCCATATCCATGAAACAGTCGGCAAAACGGCTGCCACTACAAACCGACCAGCGCAGGATCGCCCCGTCCACTGCGCACCAGTTCAGGTTCTTTGCCAGTCAGGTCGATTACCGTGGTCGGCAACAACCCGCAAGCTCCCCCATCGACAACTGCATCGACCAGTTTTTCAAGCCGTTCCTGTATGACATATCCTTCGGTCAGCGGATCCTCTTCACCGGGCAGGATCACCGTCGTACAAATCAGCGGTTCTTCCAGCTCCTCAAGCAAGGCATGATCGATCCGGTTGTCCGGAACACGCAAACCGATCGTCTTGCGCGACGGATGCGACAGACGGCGCGGCACCTCACGGGTCGCCTGCAAAATAAACGTGAATGCACCCGGTGTCGCCGTTTTCAGCAAACGGTATGCCGCATTGTCCACCCGCGCATAAGACCCCACTTCCCTGAGATCACGGCACAGCAAGGTCAGCAAATGCCGCTCGTCTATCTGACGTATCTGCCGTATTCTGTCGACCGCTGCCTTGTCGTCGAGTCTGCATACCAGCGCATAGCTGGAATCGGTCGGCAAAACGACTACACCACCTTCGCGCACGATATCGGCCACCTTTTTTATCAGGCGGCTCTGTGGATTGACGGGGTGGATTTCAAAAAACTGACTGCCCATTTTGCATTGTCACTCCTGAAACGCACACTCATACCCTGCCCGTCTGAAGCGCCTCGATCCGTTTTTCGATCGGCGGATGGGTCGCAAAAAGCGACATGAATTCGCCACCGCCATTGATACCCATGGCCGTCATATTTTTTGGCAAATCACCAGAGGCCATATGTCCCAGACGCTGCAAGGCATGAATCATCGGACGGCTGGATCCAAGAAGACGTGCAGACCCTGCATCGGCCCTGTATTCACGATAGCGCGAAAACCACGCCACGATGATCGAAGCCAGGACACCGAACAGAATTTCGCACACAATCACTGTCACGAAATAGCCGAGACCGCGTCCGCCGTTGTTTTCCGAATTACGCGAAAGCAGATTGTCCACGAAAAAGCCGACCACACGTGCCAGAAAAACCACGAACGTATTGAGCACCCCCTGTATCAGGGTCAGCGTGACCATATCGCCATTGGCGACATGCGCGATTTCATGTCCCAGCACGGCTTCCACTTCTTCATGCGTCATATTGGCCAGCAAACCGGTAGAAACCGCAACGAGAGCCGAATTCTTGAAAGCCCCCGTAGCGAATGCATTTGGTTCTCCCTCATAAACCGCCACTTCCGGCATACGGATACCCGCTGCATCCGAAAGTTTGGCCACCGTACCCAGCAACCATTGTTCCGTACCGTTGGACGGCGTTTCAATCACATATGCACCTGTGGACCATTTCGCCATCTGTTTACTCATCAAAAGCGAAATGATCGAACCGGTGAATCCCACAACCAGTGAAAAAACAAGCAAACTGCCCAGATCAAGTCCGCGGCTGTACAAATAGCGGTTCACTCCCAACAGCGACAACACGACCGACATCACGACAATGACAGCCAGATTGGTTACCAGAAACAGAAAAATCCTTTTCATGTATGTATTCCGTATTTTTCAAATAATTGCTGAGAAAAAATCAGATGGTGACCGTTTTGAAAAATTCAAGCCCACCACCCTTGTGCCAGCATGACACCGAAGCAGCATATGTTCATTAACTTTCTGCAAGCGTGACGAATATAACGGCAAACCGGCATTTATGCATCATTTTCTGCACCAGTCCGTACAAAAAAACATTATTTCCAGTCTCGCCAGACAGGTTCAACCGGACACGGAAAGTCCGGCAATCGTCCGACATCCACCGGCGATTCAGCGGGTGCATGAAAATCCGATCCCACGGAAGCCAGAAAACCATAACGGTTGGCCAGGCGGGCAAAATAAAGATACTGATCGGGCGAGTGGCTGCCTGTGACGACTTCGATCCCCGTACCGCCAAGCTGTCGGAATTCATCGAGAAATGCATGCAAGGCAACATCGCTGATCTTGTAACGTCCCGGATGCGCCACTACCGCGATACCACCGGCTTCACGAATCCATTGCACGGCATCGGCCAGCGTCGCCCACTGATGACGGACATAGGCCGGTCCACCGTCTTTCAGAAAACGGTCAAACGCACTGGAAATCGTCGGACAAACCCCTGAATCCACCAGAAAACGGGCGAAATGCTTGCGTGAAATCAGATTCGGATTGGTGACATAGCCCAGAGCCCCTTCATACGCCCCATGGACCCCCAGCGCTGCGAAACGCTCTCCCATTTTTTTCGCACGATCCATACGTCCGGTCCGGTTTTGAAAAAGCCGTTCCACCAATACAGGATCATTTTCATCGACATGCAAGCCGACAATGTGAATGGATGTTCCGGCCCATGTAATGGAAACTTCCACACCTGAGACCAGTTCGATACCGAGTTCACCGGCTGTTTTCCTTGCCTCGGCCACACCTGAGACCTCGTCATGGTCTGTGAGCGCCAGCATTTTCACGCCGTTGCCGTGCGCACGCAAAACCAGCTCCGAAGGCGACAAAACGCCATCCGATGCACGAGAATGTGAATGCAAGTCGATATTCAGCATCATCCCGATTTATCGTTACCAAAAATCCTATTGTACGACAGCTGAAAATACGGCGCAGAATGCAGGCACATCACGCCAGAAAGTCTTCGATCAATTCAGCCACAGCTTCAGGCTGGTCATGCTGGAGCATATGTCCGGCCCCCTTGACCAGTGCGATACGTACATCGTGAATAAACGATGCACGCCGTCTGATTTCTTTTTGCGCACCGGCCTGATCCTTCATACGAATACCCAGTAACGAATGCTCCCCTTCCACAAACAGCACTTTCGCTTCGATACGACTCCAGCATGCCAGAATTTCGTCGAGTCTGGACAATACCGGCAAAGACTTGTGCTTCGGATCAGCCAGCACGATCCGCTCGCCCTTATCGTTTACTTCCGTCCAGTAATCCGCCAGAAAAAACGCACGCTCATACGTCAGACGCGGATTGTTTTTCTGCAAACGCGCGATCACGGCCTCCTTGTCTGCATAAGGACGCAACCGTTCCGGCGCCTTGCAAGAATCCAGCCAGCGCTCCAGTCTTCCCGGCGCCATATCGGGCCTGTTTTCCACAATGCCATACCCTTCAAGACTGATCAGATGCGATACACGCGATGGCCTGACACCAGCATATACGCTCGTGATATTGCCGCCGAGACTGTGTCCGAGTAACCGAACAGGTGCATCCGGACTGTAATGATCGAGCAACGCCTCCAGATCAGCCAGATAATCCGGAAACCAGTATCCCCCTTCCGCCCATGCGGAATGCCCGAAACCGCGCATATCCGGAGCAATCACATGCCATTCGCGTTTCAGTGCATCCACGACGAACTGGAAGGAAGCGGAAATATCCATCCAGCCATGTACCATAAACAATTTCGGCGCATCTTCATCACCCCAATGGCGAACGCACAGGCGCATATCATGTGCATCGACAAATTCCGTTCGTGAGACTTTCATCGGCAAACAAAAAACAAACTGTAAAACCGGTCATTATAATCGCATGTCATCCCGCAAGACGGCTTTGCGAAACAGTTTATTGTCTATCGAATCATACTTTTTTCACACGGTACTGAAAGACCTGCTTGATCAACAGGTACAATAATCGTTTTCCCTTAACCGATACTGATTCAAACAATATGCCTATTTATCGACTCGGCGACCGCATACCGAAAATCCATCCGACCGCTTTCATCGCCGATAATGCCACCATCATCGGCGACGCGACCATCGGCGAAAATGCTTCCGTCTGGTTCAACGTCGTTATCCGTGCCGACAACGACCGCATTGTCATCGGCGAAAACAGCAACATCCAGGACGGTACGGTCCTGCACGCCGATCCCGGCTATCCATTGACGATCGGAAAAAACGTCACAGTCGGACATATGGCCATGCTCCACGGCTGCACCATCGGAGACGGGTGTATGGTTGGCATACGTGCTACCGTCCTGAACGGCTCCATGATCGCCGAAAACTCGCTTGTCGGTGCAGGCTCTCTCATCGCCGAAAACAAACAATTCGAATCCGGTGTCGTGCTGATGGGAGCACCTGCACGGGTAGCACGCAACATGGATGCCGACAGGGCCGCCAGAATGCCACGTGCCGCCAACCACTATGTCTGGAACAAACAGCGCTTTCTCGACACACTCTCGGAAATCAGCCGCGAAGATGCTACTTCGGTGGATGCCGTAAGCGAAACGGCCTGATACTTTATCGCCATCCCTCGCCGTCGGCTTCATCATTTACGGAGCTTTCACATGAACGATCAATTACAGAAATTCCTTTTCCGGCAAGCGCCTGTACGTGGCGAATTCATCGAACTTGCCGACATGTGGCAACAAATACAATCACACCATGATTATCCGGTACCCGTCATACGCCTGCTCGGTGAAATGATCGGCGCAACCGCCCTGTTGAGCGCCAACATCAAGTTCGACGGTTCGCTCGTCATGCAAGTCAGGGGAGACGGGCCTGTACGGCTGCTGGTCGTGGAATGCGATTCAGCACAAAAAATCCGTGCCACTGCAAAACTCGATGAAAAAGCGTCCATTCCGGACAATGCCACTTTTACCGACCTCATCAACGCCAATGGAAAGGGCCGCTGCGTCATCACTCTTGATCCGCATGAAAAAATCCCGGGACAACGCCCATACCAGGGGATCGTTTCTCTGGCAGGCGACACCATCGCACAAGTCATCGAAAACTATATGAAACAGTCCGAACAGCTCGACACCCGACTGTGGCTGGCCGCCGATAACCGGGTCATCCGCGGCCTGCTTATGCAAAAAATGCCTTCGGCGACTGGCGCTGACGGACTCAGCGAAAGCACATCCGAGGATGAAGAAACCTGGCAACGTCTCGTTACACTGGCATCGACCCTGAAAACGGATGAAATGCTCAATACCGGTATCGACACCCTGCGTCACCGGCTTTTCTGGGAAGATGACCTCGTCGTTTTCGAACCGCAGCACCCTGTCTTTCATTGCAGCTGCAATCGTGAAAAGGTCGGCAATATGCTCAAAATGCTCGGTGAAAAGGAAGTCGGCGAAGCATTGAAAGAACAGGGCAATCTTGCCATCCACTGCGATTTCTGCGGACAGACCTACACGTTCGGCCAAGCCGATTGCGATGCCTTGTTTGCGGAACTGCCCGCCGGACAAAAACTGCACTGAATCCAGCGAAAAAAACCCGGCATCAGCCGGGTTTGTTCATTTCCCTCACCAAAGTATCGATACGCCGGATATCTTCCTCATCGGACAAGGCCGGCAATTCAAGCAACTGCCGCGTCGCCTCGATGGCACGGGTACGGTCACCTCCCCCCAGGGAATCCTGCAAAACTTCCATCTGTTTTTTCAGACGTGCTTCCTGCAAATATTCCGGCGAATCCAGACCATAGACAATCTCGAAACGCAGGATATTGTCTTTCATGGCATCGACATTGCCAAGCAAACGCCTGCCATAAGCCATATTCCGGTTTGCCATCGCTTTCAGACCATTATAGAAACGGTGAGACAGAACGGTTTCCATTTCATCGGGAAGCTGCGGCAATGCCTTCCATGCTGTTTCGTATTCTTCATCTTCCGACACCATATCGCCGGTATCCTCACCGGTATCCTGGCAAAAGGCTGCAATCTGTCGCTCCATCGCGCAACACAAAGCCAGTTTGTCAGCCAATCCGCCCAGTGCCTCATACATCTTTTCCGATTTCAGGCGACGTATCCTGTCCCTGCATGCCGCAACTGCATCGTCAAGGCGCTTGCGAAGATCCGCTTCGGCATCACGTGGAACGAAACCCAGGTTTTTCCATTGCCCGAGCAATTCACCCAGACGATGTTCCAGCATACCTGCATTATCGGATCCTGACAGTGCCTCCAGTTCTGCGCATACCGCTTCCTTCTCCCTCAAATGTTGCAGTCTTTCCTCGTCATGCGCGCGATTCTTTTCCATCCGGCGCATATGCAGCTGTTCGCAAGCTTCCCGGAAACGCGCCCACAACTTCCGGTCTTCACGATTATCCAGCGGAAATGCTCTCGCACAAGCCTGCCATTTTTCCTGAACGGCTCGCAACAGCTTGCCGGATTCCTTGTTGTCGGGATCGATCTCACCCACTTCGGCAATCAACTGCTCGCGGCGACCGATTTCAAGCTGTGTCTGTTCATAAAGCTTTTCACGCACCGGTAGCATGGCTGCCGAAAAAGCCTCGTCGAGGCGTTTCTTTTCTTTCCTGCCGACAATACCGAGCTTGCGCCAGGCTTGTGTCATTTGCCGGTAAAAATTGATGACGTTCTTCCAGTCGAACGATTCCAGCTGCTCGGTCACTGCCGCAAGACGTGTCTCGAACTCGCCAGCGAAGACAGCCACTTTTTCGATCAGCGTTTCGGCATATTCAATATTTTTTTCCTTTTCCTGAGCCTGCAATCTGGCATGTTCGAGTACCGGCGCATATGCAACATTGCAAGCTGTATCGAACTCCGTCCACTGTTCGCGCGTCGCCATACCGGCAACCGCATTGAGCGCCTTCCATTGTTCGCGGGCGTGGATGACCTCTTCAGCCAACGCATTGATCTCCAGATTCTGCTCCGGCAACTCCTGCACGAAATGAATCAGTTTTTCGCGCGAAAGCTGTCCGCTCCATCTGGCCCAGCCGCGCAAACGACGAAGCTCGCTTCTGAGATGAGAAAGCTTTTCCTGACGCTCATCACCGATATCCGTATGCTCCGTATCGAGTCCCCTCAATACCTCGTCATGCATTGCGGCTTCCTGGATGGATCCTGCCTCAACTGCCTGCTGCATGGCGGCAAGCGCAGCGTCGAAACGCGCAAGGATATCGGCTTGTACAACGGACGAAGACTCGTTGATGGATGGCAATTCCAAAACGACCTCTTCTTCCTTCGGTACCGGCAAACGCAGACACAAGGCATCGAATCGCGCCTGCAAATCAGTCCATTGCGCCAATACGCCCGATGGCCTGAATGCAGTCCATTCTTTTTCAAGCACAGTCTTTTCCAGCTGTGACACATCGGCGGCTTCCATTTCATCAAGCCATGCGGCACACTGCTGCATGCGTTCGAATTCCTGTTCAAACCGTGCAGATGCCTCGGCCAATGCCGAAAGTTTTTCGTCGACTGCCGATACAAGATGACGCGGCAGCGAAAACCATTCGGGCGACTGTCGCCACTGCATCAGGCTGTCCGTAAAAGCATCCAGCGCTTCCTTTCGTTCCTGCGGTGTCATATCCACACGATTTTCCAGCGCCGTCATTTCACCGTAAGCCGACTTGACCGTTCTTTGCAACTGCAACTGTGCTGTGAGCCGCCCTTCCAGCTGATTCCGCAACGACTCGAAACGCATCCGCAAACCGGTCTGCCATTTTTCCGGCTCACCACTGGCAGCAGACTGCCATTTCCTGTCCAGATCGACAACCAGATTCGGAGTCAGCGCCGGATCATCGAGCAGAGCTGCCGCCGTATCGACGACTTGTTCCATACTGGCAGCCTGAGCCTCGGTACGTGCCATATCGCTCATGCGTGTCTGCATCAGACGATAAACACGTCTATCGGTCTTTTGCATGGCGTCCCTGACCTGTTCCATAGCCTGTCGTGAACGAATTTTCTGTGCTGCTGCATATCGTGCATCCGCATAACGGCAAGCTAGCAGGAAAGCGACGATTGCCTGATCATCGTCAGGCAACGCAGCTACTGTTTCCAATGCTTTCAGTTTCTCATCCTGCGATGCCGATGGTTCCTGTTTCTTTTCAGGCACTGTCTGACTGACAGGATGTTTTTTCCCAAGAAGTCGCGATAGAAAATTCAGCATAGAATATGAAACCTGATTTCATAAAAAACGACATCATATCAAGATGCGGCGCAAAATGACGCTTTTTCTTGCCGAAAAAAAAGAAAAATTACTGCGAGATTTATGCAAGTTTGTGCGATGAATTTTCCCGTCACTCACAAAACGGGAGTATCGCAGCAAGAAACACCTGATAACGGTGGTTTTTATGCTTTCAGGAACATATTTTCATCATGCCATAGGACGTCCATGACCGTTCCTGCAAACAGTTACCCGACTTCACCCGGGCAAGGGAATTCCGTTTTCAGGAATTCACACAACGGCAGGCATTGCCGACAGAATGGTTGCACTCGGCGACACGCGGTGCATTGACCTGGGAATAAATATTGAGCAGCAGATCATAAGCCTCCGCCTTGCGATCCTGAACGCCCTGCATGACATCCTGATCCAGCACCATGCTGACGTAGCATTGTCTCAACAGGTCGGCCTGCTCTCTTGACAACGATTTTTTCATGACAGAAATCCTTTCCTGAAAATCTTTTTGAGATAATCGGGACAACCACACCGCCCTGGAACCTGATTCATACCGGCCGGTCTGGTCTCCCGCCTGCTGTCGGACAGGATAGTGCCCGACAGTTTCCGCATGTCGTCTTGCACGATAGCGGAAATCGGATAATGGGTTGAATTTCCGATTTATTTCAGCTTTTTATTATAACCCGTATTCTGTTTTCAAGATATGCAACGACAAACAGATACCGGCAAAACGATAGGCAACATCTTGCATGCGACTTTCCCATACGCAAAAAAACTGCCGGCTGAAAACAGCCGGCAGCTTCTCATTTCGCTGACACAATATCAACCGCACGAACCGATCGCGCCGCACGCAGTACAAAAATCACACCCGTCCTTGCGGATCACCGTCGTGTTGCCACATTCATTGCACAGTTTGCCCGCCATGCGCAAGGTCGCCGGACGCACCTCACGAACCGGCTCGTCAGCGACGACCCCCAGTGGATTGACCGGATGGCCATCCGGCATGAGAATTCCCAGCATCGCATAACGGTGAATAACCAACTGGGCGATATAAGCCACCGTGGACGGGAAACTGGCCTGCCGCTCCGTACCTGGAACCCTTGCCAGAAAATCACCACGCGGTTCTGCATAATTAAGCAACTTGCGCAGCTTCATTCCGATCCACGCAGGATCGATCACCCGCATATCGACCGACAACAATTTGCACAAACCGTCGAGTGCACGCGGATGCCCACCCGTCAGTCCCATGCTGTACGGACGACGTGTACCATCCGGCATTTCCAGCTCCTTGAGCATCAGTACGAAATCATCACCGGTCGAAGGATTTTGCACATCGGCAACCCATGCCAGTGTTCCGTCCGTGCCGGTCCTCGGTTCATGCGACGTGAACAGCGCATCCAGCACCGGCGACGGATCATCCGGCTGGTATTCCAGCGCGCCAAGCTGGTTGTAACGCCACATCACCAGCCGTGCGAGCGCCGCTGTCGCACTCGGTACCTGAACGAATTCTCCCTCAGGCGGCATCGGCATCTCGAAGGCATCTCCACCGACATGCGAAAGCATCGTAAAGCGTTTGTGCAGCCAGCTGCGGTCATTGGCACGCATATCGATCGACAGCATCTTGGCGATTGCATCCAGTCCTCGTGGCGTCTGTCCGCCAAGCACCCATACCTCGAACGGAATCCCGTCATGATCCGAGACCGCGACCGCGAATTCACCCTGCGGCGACTGAATCTGTTCGCTGACCCATGCCGAAGCACCCGCCGGCAACATCGGACGTGATGGCCAGCGCAAGGACGACAATGGCGGCGCGATCGTCACTTCTTTCAGAATGATACGACGATCCTGTTCGGACAAGGTTACGGCATGTTCGTCGGATTTCTGTGCTGCTTCATCTTTCTTTTCGTCTGCCGGAACCGACAAAATCGCCGTTCTGACATTGTTCGGACGATACGTCGTAATCCCCTTCAGTCCCTTTTTCCAGGCTTCCATATACAGATTCTTGAAATCTTCATATGGATAATCCTCGGCGACATTGACCGTCTTGGAAATAGCGGCATCGATATACGGAACGACTGCAGCTACCATCAGCATGTGGTCGATGGCTGAAATTTCCAGCGCCGAAACGAAGGATTCCGGCAAATCCGACACATCGTGCCCCATCGAACGATAGACACGATAGGCATGGTCTTCCACGGTATAGGTCTTTTTGGAACCGTCCGGCATCCGTTTGACGCGGTTATAGAACCATGAAAACGCCGGTTCGATTCCGTTGGAAGCGTTGTCTGCAAATGCCAGTGAAATCGTTCCCGTCGGTGCAATCGACGTCAGATGGGAATTGCGGATACCGTACTGGCGTATCGCCTCTTTCATGGCATCCGGCAAGCGGGAAACGAAACCGCCTTCCAGATAGCGTTCCACATCGAGCATCGGAAATGCACCACGTTCCCTCGCCAGTTCGATCGAACTGCTGTAAGCCGCATCGCGCATCGCACGAGCGATTTCGGCTGCCAGATTGCGTCCTTCGTCGGAATCGTAGCGGATACCCAGCATAATCAGTGCATCGCCCAGACCGGTAAAGCCAAGACCGACACGACGTTTGGCAGCCGCTTCCCGTGCCTGCTCTTCAAGCGGCCATTTCGTCGCCGTCAGTACATTGTCCAGCATCCGGACGGCAATGGTCGTCACCCGTGAGAGCAGGTCGAAGTCAAACAGCGGCTGTGCCGAAAAAGGTGCCGTGACAAAAGCCGTCAGATTGAGGCTTCCCAGACAACAACACCCGTAATCCGGCAACGGTTGTTCACCACACGGATTGGTCGCCTCGATCACCTCGCAATAGGCCAGATTGTTTTCGCGATTGATCCGGTCGATATACAACACACCCGGTTCCGCAGCGTTATACGTGCTCTTCATGACCAGATCCCAGACATCACGCGCCTTGACCCGGCTGTAAACCCACTTCCCGTCTGCCCGTTTGAAAGCTCCCTTTTCTTTCAGATCATCATTGGGTTCGGCCACATGCGCCAGTTCGAAATCACCATCGGCCTCGACGGCACGCAT
The DNA here is from genome assembly GCA_934277985.1 of uncultured Oxalobacter sp. Classification (GTDB taxonomy): domain Bacteria; phylum Pseudomonadota; class Gammaproteobacteria; order Burkholderiales; family Burkholderiaceae_D; genus Oxalobacter; species Oxalobacter paeniformigenes. The sequence goes on along the minus strand of CAKQWF010000002.1, from coordinate 280,587 downwards.
GAAATCATCGGTCACGCCGACCGAAACGTTGAAATTGCTCAGCTGATTTTGTTCCTGCTTGACCGTAATGAATTCCAGAATATCGGGATGATCGATATTCAACACCGCCATTTGCGCACCGCGACGCGCACCGGCCGACTCGACCGTTTCACAAGAACGGTCGAACACCTTCATATACGAAATCGGGCCAGACGCACTGCTGCCGGTTCCCCTGACCTTGGCTCCGCGCGGACGGATACAGGAAAAATTGTAGCCGACGCCGCCGCCACGACGCATGGTTTCGGCCGCCTGCGCCAGCGCGGTATAAATACCCGGCTTGCCATCGGCCATATTGGTGATCGAATCACCGACCGGTTGTACGAAACAGTTGATAAGCGTCGTTTGCAGTCCTGTCCCGGCCGCACTGCTGACACGACCTGCCGGAATGAAACCATTTTGCATGGCCCAAAAAAATTCCTTGGCATATTTCTTCCGGTCTTTCGGCGCTTCCACTTCGGAAAGCGCATAGGCCACCCGTTCCTTCACATCGTCAATCGTCGTCTCATCGCCCTTGGCGTACTTTTCGATCAATACTTCAGTGGAAATTTCCTGAGGCGCGAATACGGACGATACTTCACTTCCAGAAACCGGCATAACAACTCCTTCATTCGAATATTTGTTCGCAAATGCGTTCAGGCAGAACCAATCGCCCCACCCGTGCGGCATCCATCAGCCCAGTGCTGCAATCAGCTGCGGTACCAGTTCATTGAGATCACCGACGATACCATAATCGGCCGTCAGGAAAATCGGAGCATCCGGATCCTGGTTGATCGCGACGATCGTTCTGGCATCCTTGATACCCGCAACATGCTGGATCGCACCGGAAATCCCGATAGCGATATACAAATCCGGCGCAACGATCTTACCGGTCTGTCCGACCTGCAAATCATTCGATACATAGCCTGCATCGACCGCCGCACGCGATGCACCGATCGCGGCACCCAACTTGTCCGCCAACGCTTCGATCAGCCTGAAATTGTCTGCCGAACCGACACCCTGTCCTCCGGCCACCACGATTTTCGCGCTGGAAAGTTCGGGACGTGTAGAAGAATCCGTACGCGATGACAGATAATCCGTCCTGCCGTTTCCGGAAACCGCACCGATTGTTTCGACAGGCGCTGCGCTATCGCCCTTGCCAGCCGTGGGAAACGCTGTCGTGCGAACCGTCAGTACCTTGACGGCATCTCCGGATTGCACGGTAGCGATGGCATTACCTGCATAAATCGGCCGTTCGAACGTATCTTCCGATACGACCCTGATGACTTCCGAAACCTGTTCGACACCCAGACGTGCAGCGACACGCGGCATGAATGCTTTTCCGAAAGACGTGGCAGGCGCAAGAATATGCGAATACCCTGCTGCAATAGCCAGGACCTGTGCGGCGACATCTTCCGGCAAACCGTGTTCCAGCGCAGAGGCATCGGCCATCAACACCTTCGAAACCCCGGCGATACCTGCCGCCATATCGGCCGCCGGACGGCACTGGCTGCCCGCGACAAGCACATGGACATCCTGACCGCAAGCCTGCGCGGCGCTGACCGTATTCAGAGTACTGTTTTTAAGCGACCGGTTGTCGTGTTCGGCAATAACGAGAATGGACATTTCTGAATTCCTGTATTGAAAACTGGATATGCGCCCGATAGCGCTCAAATCACTTTGGCTTCGTTTTTCAGCCTGGACACCAGCGTCGCGATATCCGGCACCATCTGCACCTGGGAACGAGCGGCCGGCTCGGCGACTTTCAATGTCTTCAGTCTGGATTCCACCGGCACACCCAGCTCTTCCGGGGTCGTCGTTTCGACCGGTTTCTTTTTCGCCTTCATCATGTTGGGCAAGGTCACATACCGCGGTTCGTTCAGACGCAAATCGGCCGTAATCACCGCCGGCAGGGTCAACGACAACATTTCCTGCCCATCATCGACTTCACGTGTAACCAGCGCTTTTCCGTTCTCGATTTTCAGCGAGGAAACCGACGTGGCCTGCGGCCAGTCCAGAAGCGCCGCCAGCATCTGTCCCGTCTGGCTTGCATCGTCATCGGTAGCCTGCTTGCCCAGAATGACCAGATCAGGTTGCTCCTTTTCCACGATCTTTTGCAACATCCGCGCGACCGCCAGCGGCTGCAAGGCCGCACCGGTTTTCACCAGAACACTGCGGTCGGCACCTACCGCCATCGCAGTGCGCAAGGTATCCTGCGATTTTTCCACACCGCAAGAAACGGCGATCACCTCGGTTGCGACACCCGCTTCCTTCTGGCGAACGGCTTCCTCGACCGCAATTTCATCGAACGGATTCATCGACATCTTCACATTGTCCGTTTCGATGCCGCTGCCATCGGGCTTGACGCGAATCCTGACGTTATAATCCACAACCCGTTTGACGGGCACCAGTATTTTCATGCAACGCTCCAAAATAACCTGCTGTTTCCAATCCTATTTTCTTCTGACGATAATCGTATAGACACCGTTATCTTCGCTCTGTGAGACAACCTCGTTTCCCGTCTGACTGCCGAAAAAACGGAAGTCGCGCACCGCTCCCGGATCAGTCGACAACACCTTGAGCAGTTGCCCGGATGCCATACCCGACAGCGCCTTCTTGGCCTTCAGAATCGGCATGGGACATTTTGTCCCGCAAGCATCGACCGTCAGATCGACGCCACTTGCGTCCCTGTTTTCCATACCGTATCAGCCCAGACGTTCCCGAACCCAGCCTTCGACACTCTTCAAGGCTTCGTGCAAACCGCTCGGATCGGAACCGCCGGCCTGAGCCATATCGGGACGACCGCCCCCCTTTCCACCAACCTGTCGTGCGACATGATTGACCAATTCACCGGCCTTGAGTTTCGAGGTCATATCCTGCGTGACACCTGCAATCAGACTAACCTTGCCATCCTTGACTGTCGCCAGCACGATCGCCGCCGTCTTCAACTTGTCCTTGAGCTTGTCCATGGTATTGCGCAGACCCGGTACATCGGCGCCTTCGATGATGGATGCCAGCACCTTGACACCGCCTGCATCAACAGCCTTGCCCGCCAGATCGTCGCCCTGGCTGGAAGCCATCTTCGCCTTCAGCGTGGACAGTTCACGATCCAGTCCCTTCATCTGATCCTGCAATTGCACCACGCGATCGACCAGCCCGTCCGGCTGCGTTTTCAACGCAACCGCTGCTTCATCAAGCCTGCGTGCCATATCCTGTACCCAGTGCATCGCCCCCAGCCCGGTAACTGCCTCGATACGACGGATACCGGCAGCAACGCCCCCTTCGGATACGATCTTGAAAAAGCCGATATCCCCGGTACGGGCGACATGGGTACCGCCGCACAGTTCACACGAAAAACCAATATCGAGCACACGAACGACATCCCCGTATTTTTCGCCGAACAGTGCCGTCGCACCATGAGCAATCGCTTCGTCATATGACATCTGTTGCGCCTGCGTCGGCGTATTGGCGATGATTTCACGATTGACGATTTCCTCTACCTGACGGATTTCATCATCGGTGACCGGCGCATTGTGACTGAAATCGAAACGTGTCTTGTCCGGATCGACCAGAGAACCTCTTTGCGCGACATGTGAACCCAGTACCTGGCGCAATGCCTTGTGCATCAGGTGGGTTACCGAATGGTTGCGCATGGTCTGTGCGCGCCGCTGCATATCGACATGCGCTTCGAGTTTGTCGCCCAGCGCAATCGCTCCGCGCGTCACCGTACCATGATGACCGGATACACCGGCCTTGATCTTCTGTGTATCGGTGACATCGAACTGTGCTTCGCCGCTGCGCAAAACCCCGGTATCGCCGACCTGTCCACCGGATTCCGCATAAAACGGCGTGGTATCCAGAACCACGACACCGTTCTGTCCCGCTTCCAGCCGTTCGACCGGTACACCTTCGCGGTACAACGCAACCACAGTACCCGTTTCATCCAGTTTTTCGTAACCGACAAAGTGCGTCTTTTCGCCGTCATAATCCAGAACGGCCGCCATCTTGAACTTGCCGGATGCACGTGCTGCGGCCCGCTGTTTTTCCATAGCGGCATCAAACCCCTTTTCATCCACGGAAATCGCCCGTTCACGGCAAATATCCGCCGTCAGATCCAGCGGGAAGCCATACGTATCGTACAACGTAAATGCCGTTTCGCCATCGAGCACTTTCGTACCGCCGGCAAGCGCAGCTTCCAGAATCTTCATTCCGTTATCGAGCGTTTCGCCGAAACGTTCTTCTTCATGGCGCAATACACGCTTGACATTATCGGCGGCTTCGGTCAGTTCCGGATAGGCAGCCCCCATTTCTTTCACGAGATCATCGACCAGCTTGTAGAAGAACGGTTTCGTCTGACCAAGCTTGTAACCATGGCGCAATGCGCGGCGGATAATCCGGCGCAATACATAACCATGTCCGTCACTCCCCGGAATCAGGCCGTCAACGATCATGAATGCACTGGCACGGATATGATCCGCGATGACCTTCAACGAATTGTCCGTCAAATCGGTCGTACCGGTTTCGCGTGCGGCTGCACGGATCAGATTCTGGAAAAGATCGATATCATAGTTGCTGTGTACATGCTGCAAGACAGCCGCGAGTCGTTCCAGTCCCATGCCAGTATCGACACAGGGCCGTGGCAATGGCGTCATATTGCCCTGTTCATCCCGGTTGAACTGCATGAACACCAGATTCCAGATTTCGATATAACGATCGCCGTCTTCATCCGGGCTTCCCGGAGGGCCGCCTGCAACATCGGGACCATGATCGTAAAAGATTTCGCTGCACGGTCCGCACGGCCCCGTATCGGCCATTTGCCAGAAATTGTCGGAAGCATATCGTGCCCCCTTGTTGTCGCCGATCCTGACAATCCGCTCTTTTGGCAAGCCGATTTCGTTTGCCCAGATATCATAGGCTTCATCATCTTCCTGATAGACCGTCGCCCACAGTTTTTCCGGCGGCAAGCCATAAACCGTCGTCAGCAATTCCCATGCAAAATGAATGGCATCACGTTTGAAATAATCGCCGAAGCTGAAATTGCCCAGCATTTCGAAAAACGTATGGTGACGCGCGGTATAGCCCACGTTCTCAAGATCGTTATGTTTCCCGCCTGCCCGTACACACCGCTGGACAGATGTCGCACGCGTATAGGGGCGTTTGTCCAGTCCCAGAAACACATCCTTGAACTGAACCATTCCCGCATTGGTCAGCATCAATGTCGGATCGTTGGCAGGTACCAGCGGGCTGGAACGAACGACCGTATGCCCCCTGGATTTGAAAAAATTCAGGAACTTTTCACGAATTTCGGCAGATTTCATTTTTTGTCTTGAAAGAAAACAGCATTGCTGAAAGAGAAGATTATAAAAGAAAACACATCGCATACGGGCGTTTTGTATCGGGCATCACCCCCGCAAAACTGTCCGGCGGCACAGTCCGCCCAAACGGCCTGCACACGAATACGGACACAAATAGCCAACGTATGCACCGGCAGGTTTTCCACGCATTGTGGTGTAAATAAAACATCAGGACTGCACAGACAAGCCATACCGTACACATCATGCAAAACAGCCTGTTTTCACAGGCTGTTCAAACAGTTTCCGGCGTATCACCGCCGTTTTCACCTTGCCGGCCTTATCCGACCCACTTGCGTGCGTTGAAGAACATCCGCATCCATGGCGAATATTCGCCCCACCCACCCGGTGCCCAGGATTGCTGCACCGTTCTGAATACCCGTTCGGCATGCGGCATCAGCACCGTGAAGCGTCCATCGTTTGTCGTCACGGACGTGATCCCCTGCGGCGATCCGTTCGGATTGAGCGGATAGATTTCTGTCGGCTGCCCCTTGCGATCGATATAGCGCATGGCAACCTTTACCTTGTCGATATCCCCTTGTTGCGAGAAATCGGCCCTGCCTTCGCCATGCGATACCACGATGGGCGCTTCCATACCTTCCATCCCGGCAAAGAAAATGGAAGGCGACTTCGGAATGGCAACCATCGTGAAGCGTGCCTCGAACTGCTCGGAACGGTTGCGCACGAACTTCGGCCAGGCTTCTGCTCCCGGAATAATGGAAGCCAGGCTGCTCATCATCTGGCAACCGTTGCAAATACCCAGCGCAAAGGTATCCTGTCTGAAAAAGAATGTTTCGAACTGTTCTTTCAGGCGTTCATTGAACAGGATCTTCTTAGCCCAGCCTTCGCCTGCGCCGAGCACGTCGCCATAGGAAAAACCACCAACGGCGATCATGCCCTTGAAATCATCCAGCCAGACACGTCCGTCGATCAGATCGCTCATATGCACATCGACTGCCTCGAAACCCGCCTTGTGCATGACATAGGCGGTCTCGACATGGGAATTGGAACCCTGTTCACGCAAAATCGCCACACGCGGACGAAGTCCTTTCGATACAAAAGGTGCCGCGATGTTTTCCTGCATATCGAAAGGCACACGCGGCGCCATTCCGGGATCGTCTGCATCCAGAATCCGGTCATATTCCATATCGGCGCAATCCGGATTGTCACGCATCCGCGCGATCCGCCAGCTTGTTTCGCTCCACAAGCGATGCAGATGAACCCGTGACGGTGAATAAACGGGTACACCGCGCAACTTGAATTCCAGCGTTTCGCCACTGGTTACCGCACCCAGATAATGCGCTGCGGTATCCAGTCCAGCCGTTTTAAGCCGTGCCTGAACCTTGTCGAGATCGCCCAGACGTACCTGAATGACCGCACCCAGTTCTTCATTGAACAGCGCAGCGAGAATATTGGCATTGTCGCTTCCCTTGACCTGCGCCGCATTGACCACATAATCCAAATCGATATCCAGACCACAACGGCTGGCGAACGCCATTTCACACAACGTAGCGAACAACCCGCCATCGGAGCGGTCATGATAGGCCAGCAACAACCCTTCACGGTTGAGCTTTTGTATGAGGCCGAAAAAGGCTTTCAGATCTTTTGCGCTGTCCACATCCGGAACCGATGCGCCGATCTGTTGCGTTACTTGTGCCAGTGCGGATGCACCCATCCGATTTTTGCCACGCCCCAGATCGATCAGAATCAACACTGTTTCACCGACATCGCAATCAAGCTGTGGCGTCAATGCATCACGAACGTCGGTAACCGGAGCGAAAGCGGAAACGATCAGCGATACCGGAGAAAGCACTTCCTTGTCCCGGCCTTCATCCTGCCATGTCGTACGCATCGACAGGGAATCCTTCCCGACCGGAATACTGATGCCCAGTTCCGGACACAAATCCATACCGACGGTTTTGACCGTATCGTACAAGGCCGCATCCTGGCCCGCCTGCCCGCATGCCGCCATCCAGTTGGCGGAAAGCTTGATATCGGAAATATCGGCTATCGGTGCCGCAGCGATATTGGTCAGCGCCTCACCGATGGCCATACGCCCCGATGCCGGTGCATCGATCACTGCCAGTGGCGTCCGTTCCCCCATGGCCATCGCTTCGCCGGCATATCCTTCATAACTCATCAGGGTCACGGCACAGTCGGCTACCGGTACCTGCCAGGGACCGACCATCTGGTCACGGCTGGTCAACCCGCCCACCGACCGGTCACCGATCGTTATCAGGAACGACTTGTCACCTACCGTCGGCAGCAGCAACACATCCCTGGCCACTTTGTCCAGTTCCAGCGAATCCAGCCGAACCGGAGGATATTCGCGCACCTCATGAACGACATCACGGTGCATCCTGGGTGGTTTGCCCAACAACACATCCATCGGCATATCGACAGGATTGTTCCCGTATTCCGGATCGATCACTTTCAGCTGACGCTCTTCGGTAATCGCACCTACGATGGCATAAGGGCAACGTTCACGACCGCACAGTTCGTCGAACAATTCGATATCCTGCTGCGACACAGCCAGTACATAACGTTCCTGAGACTCGTTGCTCCAGATTTCGCGCGGCGACATCCCGCTTTCTTCAAGCGGCACATTACGCAAATCGAACACGGCCCCCATGTTGGCGTCATGGGTGATTTCCGGGAAAGCATTGGACAATCCGCCCGCCCCAACGTCATGAATCGACAAAATCGGATTGTTTTCTTTCATCGCCCAACAGGCGTTGATCACTTCCTGTGCCCGACGCTGCATTTCCGGATTGCCACGCTGTACGGAATCGAAATCCAGATCAGCGGCATTTGCGCCGGTCGCCATCGATGAAGCTGCGCCACCACCCATACCGATGCGCATCCCCGGACCGCCCAACTGGATCAGCAACGTTCCGACCGGCAAAGCCTGCTTGCTGGTATGCAGATCCGATATCGAACCGATACCACCGGCGATCATGATCGGCTTGTGATACCCGAATACACGATTATCGACATTCTGCTCATAGGTACGGAAATATCCCGTCAGGTTCGGGCGACCGAATTCGTTATTGAAAGCGGCGCCACCGATCGGTCCGTCAATCATGATCTGCAAGGCAGATGCAATACGATCGGGTTTTCCGTAAGCAGCCGTATCCCCTTTTTTCGGCGCGCGTGTGACATCGCCGGCATTTTCCCAGCTTCTTACCGCATCGGGCAAATAAAGATTCGATACCGTAAAACCGGTCAAACCCGCCTTGGGCTTAGCGCCACGCCCCGTTGCACCTTCGTCGCGGATTTCGCCACCCGAACCGGTCGCCGCACCCGGAAACGGTGAAATCGCCGTCGGATGGTTATGCGTTTCCACTTTCATCAGGATATGCGCCAGTTCCTCGTTGGCACGATAGACATGTCCATCCTTGCCGTCTTGCGGATAAAAACGCATGACTTTCTTGCCTTCGATGATGGATGAATTGTCCTTGTAGGCAACAATCGTCTTGCCGGGATTTTTTTCATGTGTATTGCGGATCATGGAAAAAAGCGAAGCCGGCTGGTTCTCGCCATCGATCGTCCAGTCCGCATTGAAAATCTTGTGACGACAGTGTTCACTGTTTGCCTGGGCGAACATCATCAGTTCGACATCGGTCGGATTACGTCCCGCACGGGAAAAAGCATCATACAGATAGTCGATTTCATCATCGGAAAGCGCCAGCCCCAACGAACCGTTGGCATCGATGAGTGCCTGTTTGCCGCCGGATACGATATCGACGGATTCCATCGGTTTGGCCTGCAATTCCTCAAACAGCGCTGCGGCATCCTCGCGTTTGGCAAGCACCGTTTCCGTCATCCGGTCATGCAGTTTTCCAGCGATTTCCTGACGGACTTCATCTGTCATTGCCGGTGCGCCTTCAGCTCGCCGGATACGATAGGAAATTCCCCTTTCGACCCGTCTGACATCATCCAGACCGCAATCATGCGCGATATCGGTCGCCTTCGATGACCATGGCGAAATGGTGCCGAAGCGTGGCACGACGACATACTCATCTCCCGTCTCGTTACCGTGATACGGATCGCCATACGTCAACAGCGACGACAAACGGGCAAGCGCGTTCTGCGACAGGCTCTCGCCACCGTCGACAAAATGAAGATATCGTGCATCCACACCCGTAATGGCAGGATCGTTTTCCTGCAAAGCCGACAAAAGACGTCTGGCACGGAAAGCGGACAAGGCATTTGAGCCGGGAAGAATAAGCATAATGTGTATAAAAAGAAAGGAAAAACAGAACAAACGGACAAACCGGTATTATACCCTTGCCACTGGCATAAACCGAAAAAGACACGAAAAGAAAAACCGGCATGCGCGAACGGGCATACCGGCCATCTTGACCGGCACAACACCGGCCACATCATTTTTTCGTTGACTTGGCGGCCGGAAACCATACCGACACGACCAACCCGCCATCCGGCCTGTTGGCCAGCCGCACATGACCGCGATAGCGTTGGGCGATTCGCGAAACAATCGCCAGCCCCAGTCCAGAACCGTTTGCCTGTCCACGCGCGTTATCCATTCGCGTAAACGGGCGCAACATCCGTTCCAGATCTTCATCAGGCACCCCGATACCCCTGTCGGAAAAAACGATCGCCACCTCATCGCCTTCACGGCGGCAAACCATATCGACTTCCGCCAGATCTTTCCCGGGCGTTTTGCCATAACGTTCCGCATTGGTCAGCACATTATTCACCAGACGCCGAATATCGATTTCCCTTGCCGAGATGGACAGCCCTTCACCGATTTCCGCACTGACCGCAAGTCCGGGACGACGCCTTGCCTCCTCGACAATCATATGCAAAAGCGAACTGACATCGACAGTTTCGGACGAAACATGCGCCCCCAGACGGGCATAGTCCAGAAACTGTCCGACAATGGCATCCATCTGCGAAATATCCGCCTGCATCCCCTCAAGACTTTCTTCAGGAAGCGACGACATTTCCAACTCAAGCCGCATGCGTGTCAGCGGCGTACGCAAGTCATGCGAGATACCCGCCAGAATCTCGGTTCTGTCCGAATCGACTCTTTCCAGATCGCGTACCATCTGGTTGAAACTGTGATTGGCATCGCGGATTTCCGTCACTCCTTTTTCAGGCAAAGGCTCAGGTGACTTGCCACTTGCCATCTGGCGTGCCGCATAGGCCAGCCGTGCGAGCGGCTCACTTAACAATCGCGAAATGAAACCTGCCCCCAAAAGGGAAAGCAGCAGCACGATACCGCCCCATCCCAACCACCGCAATCCCGAAATCCCGCGCACACGCCCGTTATCGAGTCGCAACCAGTACGCGTCATCTTCTTCCAGATCGAAACTGACCCAGAAACCGGGCATGTCGTTGACCCGTGGCGAGAGAATCGTATCGTCTCCCATTTTCTGGCGCATATAAGGCAGCATCCCCTGCATCAGTTCATCGCCATTAGTCACCGGTTCGATCTGGTCGGTAGGTTCCAGCGGATAAATTCTGATCCCCTCGTTACTGGCCAGATCAAACAGCAACTCACGCCTGGATTCCGGCTCGGAATGCACAAGCGCTGCACGTGTAATCGTCACCAGCGATACAACCTGCTCGGCGACAGCTCTGGCACGGGTACCACGTTGTTCCAGCCGGAAGCTGTAAATCCACGCCCCCATACTGATGACCAGCAAAATCCCGACCAGAAAAAACGTGCGCCAGAACAAACTGCTTTTCCACCAGGGTACCGGAGAAACCGGTATTTCCTGATCTGGCGCCTGCTCCTGCACAGGGTACGTATCGTTCGTCATGGGCAGTACGGGACTATTGCGTTACCTTGTCAGGAATAAAGACATACCCAAGTCCCCATACCGTCTGGATATACAGCGGATGTGATGGATCGGGCTCGATCAGCTTGCGCAACCTGGAAATCTGGACATCCAGACTGCGGTCGAACACTTCATATTCACGCCCTTTCGCCAGCGACATAAGCTTGTCACGAGAAAGCGGCTGTCGTGCATGGCTGGCAAACGCCTTGAGAACGGCAAATTCTCCTGTCGTCAGCGATACATTGACACCATTTTTCTTCAACGTTCTGTTTCCCAGATCGAGCTGGAATTCGCCGAAATGGAAAACCTGCTGCGTCTCCGACGGTGAACCTGGAATTTCGTCGGGATGACGACGTCTCAAAACGGCAGAAATCCGCGCAAGCAACTCCCTCGGATTGAACGGTTTGGGCAAATAATCGTCCGCTCCCATTTCCAGCCCGATAATCCGGTCCGTATCTTCTCCCTTGGCCGTCAGCATGATGATCGGTGTCTTGTCACCGCCACCGCGCAAACGGCGACATATCGACAAACCGTCTTCTCCGGGCAACATCAAATCAAGCACCAGCAAATCGAAACGCTCACGCATCCAGAAGCGATTCATGCTCTGCGCGTTTTCGGCCGTCGTGACGACAAAACCGTGTTCCGACAGATAACGTCTCAGCAAATCCCGAAGACGGACATCATCATCCACGACCAGAATCTTGGTTTGACGCCCCTGTTTTTCCAGATTTTCTTCTGTAACTGCCATGATATTGTCCATCCTTGATAAAACCGTTGTAAAAAGACTAGACCAGAATGCAAAATTCCACTAAACGGCATTACACAAAGTTACAAACTTTAACGTTTTTTTATGTCGGAACGAGCCTTTATTGACTACACTTGAAAAGTAAAGGCCATTTCCCGGCTGCAATCGGCTGATAATATTTACAGATTGTGATTGTAAAAGATATGAAAGCGTTTTCCTTTTTTCTTTTCGGTTCCGTTTTCCTGATTGCCGGAACAGGTACACTCTCGGCCGCTCCGGTCTGCCACGCCGGCGGCCGCATGCAATACTGTTCGGAAACCGTACAAAAGGAAACCGAATCCTCTCAGGAAGAGAGGGCTAACCGACGCTTTCTGAGACGCCAGCACACCCGAGAAGCCTACCATCACGAAGACATGACACCGACTTCCTATTCACCTGAGGAATGTCCGCGATACCAGCGTGGCAAGCGCATGACACCGGATGAACGCATGCGTCTGAGACAACAGATCGACGAGGTCGGACAAGCAATCTACCACCGGTAAAACCATCAGCCGCATCTGCCGGACTGCAACTGCGCATACCGGTACTGGTTGGCGCAACACGTTTTTTATGTCATAATAACATGTTTAAAAGTTTCTGCTGATTCAGTGAACTTTTCTATCCTTGCAATTTTGACTTAAACCGCGCAAGTGGTCGGCAATCAGGTCACGAAGCTGTACAGACCGATGAAGTGCCGGCTGGCTACCAACAAACAGAGGCAATAAATGAAAGAAGGCATCCATCCAGAGTATCGCGAAGTTGTATTCCAGGACGTTTCGTGTGATTACAAGTTCATTACCCGTTCCACCATTCCGACACGTGAAACCATCATGTTCGAAGGCAAGGAATACCCGCTCGTGAAAGTTGAAGTTTCAGCTGAATCGCATCCGTTTTACACCGGCAAATACAAGATCGTCGATACCGCTGGCCGTGTTGAAAAATTCCGCCAGAAGTTCGGCAAGGTCGGTTCCAAGGTTTCTGCCGGCTGATATCAGGCTTCATGAAAAAGGCAGCTTCGGCTGCCTTTTTTTTCCAAACACCATGTTCGGCCGAATTGCCACCGTAAACTGATGTCCGACATACAACCCAGCCTGATTCCACCTACCCAGCCGGTACGATTGCCGGCAGCAGCGACGCTTACCCTGCCTCGCTGGGGGATTTTGCTGCTCTGTCTGCTTTACATACTCCCGGGGCTGATCGGTCGTGACCCATGGAAAAACAGTGATGCAGCAGACTTCGGTGTCATGTGGACCATGGCGCAACATGGATGGCAAGACTGGCTCTGGCCCAACATCGCCGGATTGCCCATCGCCGATGGCGGGCCCCTCGCCTTCTGGCTTGGCGCCATTTGCATCAAACTGTTCGGCTGGCTTTTGGGCGATGCTCTGGCGGCACGGGTCGCTACCTTGTGTTTTTTCCTTATCGGAGCCTATTCCGTCTGGCATACCACCTACCTGCTGGGGCGACGTACCGAAGCACAACCCATGCGGCTGGCATTCGGCGGACAACCCGAAACCCTGGCATACGGACGTATGCTGGCCGACGGTGCCTTGCTGATCTACCTGGGGTGCCTCGGCCTTCTGATGCACAGTCACGAAACCAGCATCGAAGCCTTGTTCGTCGCGCTGGTCGCCTATGCACTGTACCGCTGCACCCGCTATATCGATGCCCCGACCGTCTCCAATGCCATCCGACTGGGACTCGCGCTGGGTATGCTTGTACTGACCAACGGACTGGTCACCCCATTCGGACTGTATTTGTGTTTTCTGATCGGTATTTTCTTTTGCTCCCCACCCAGACGCAAACATGCCATCAACCTGATTATCGCCATCGTCACCACCATCGTGCCTGTCGTTGTATGGTGGCTTGCACTGGAACTGTCGCAACCCTATGACAGCTCCCCGTTCAACGCATGGCTGATCTGGAACGCGGGACAAATCGGCTTGCCGACACTGAATGCCATCGGCGACTTCCTGCGTAATGGCATCTGGTTTTTCTGGCCGGCATGGCCGTTCGCCTGCTGGGCCATCTATGCATGGCGACGCCAGTGGCGCTCGGCGCATGTGCTGTTGCCTTTCCTCTTTACCGTCACGTTCCTGATCATCGCCCTGTTCAGTCCGGGTATGCAGGAAACCGTCCTGTTATCTTTTCTGCCGTCTCTGGCGATTCTCGCCGCACTGGGACTACCCACCATGAAACGCGGCGCCATCAACGCCATCGACTGGTTCTCCGTCATGACGTTGACACTGATCGCCCTGTTTATCTGGCTGGCATGGTTCGCACGGCATAACGGCTGGCCTGCAGGTATCGCACGAAACGCCACAAAACTCGCTCCGGGCTTTTTACCTGAATTCAACCTGTTTGCCACAATCATCGCGCTATGCGTCACCGCTGCCTGGTTCGCTCTTGTTTACTGGCGCCTTTCCCGCCAGCCGCCCGTACTGTGGCGCGCCGTCGTTCTGTCCACCGGTGGTGTCATCCTGTGCTGGGTTCTTCTGGCGACCTTGTGGCTGCCATGGATCAATTACAGCAAGAGCTATGCCGGTATCGCTACCGAAATGGCCAGCCACATGCCTGACAAACACAGCTGCATCCGAACGAACGTATCGGCTGCGCAAAGAGCATCGTTTGCATATTTCGGTAATGTCCGATTCGAAGGTTTTGTTCCCGAACATTGCCACTATCTCCTCCTGGGAGACCGGGTTCCCAAATACAACCGCCCCATTTCACCGAAACGGTACAAAAACATGGAACTGATCTGGGAAGGTCACCGGCCCAGCGACCGCAGTGAACGTTTCCGCCTTTATCGGTCTATCGAGTGAAAAACGGAAACCGCTTTTCCAGCCATACCGCAGGCATCATCCATCTGGCGCTGCCGATCTGGATCGGTCAGCTGGCCGCCATCGCCAATCCCGTACTCGATACCGCGATGGTCTCGCGCTATTCCGTCACCGATCTCGGTGCGCTGGCGATCGGCGCATCCATCTATATCAGCGTCTATGTTACGTTCAACGGAGTCATGCAATCCCTGGCGCCGACTTTCGGCCAGCTCTACGGCGCCGGCAAATTCACCCATATGGGACATCAGGCCAGACAAGGCGTATGGCTAGCCATGCTGCTGTCGCTGGCGGGCGCGCTGCTGCTCTGTTTCCCGCAACCATTCCTTTCCATTGCAGGCACCTCGGCAGAAGTGACGGAAAAAGCGACGCTTTATCTTCGTATTCTGGCCTTTTCGTTACCGGCATCCCTTAACCTTCTGGTCTACATCACCCTGAACAATGCCATGGCACGTCCCAAAATGGTCATGGCCATCCAGGTCGCCGGATTTCTTCTGAAAATACCGCTCAATTCCCTGTTCATCTTCGGCGGTATGGGTATCCCATCCATGGGCGGCCCCGGATGCGCGCTGGCCACATGCGCCATCCTCTGGCTCGAACTGATCATCGGCTGGCTGATACTGCGTTACAACCCTTTCTACCGTATCCTGCATCTGTTCGGCAAAGGGCTGACCGCTCCTGACTGGCACTCCCTCAAGGCGCTGCTCGCACTGGGCATTCCTGTCGGGCTCAACTACTTCATCGAAGTCACTTCATTCACCCTCATGGCATTGTTCATCGCACGACTTGGTGTCAATGACGTGGCGGGTCACCAGATCGTCGCAAACTTTTCCGGCGTTCTTTACATGCTGCCCCTGTCGCTTGCCAGTGCTACAAGCACACTGGTCGCACAATCCATCGGCGCACGTCAACTGGAAAAGGCACGTCACATTTCCGCATCCGGTACCCGACTGTCCGCATCGCTTGCCATTGCCGTCGCCTGTATCGTCTGGCTGGCAAAAGACCTCATCATCAACCTTTACACTGCCGATGCTGCCGTCGCACAGTGTGCCTCACTGCTCTTTCCATTCCTGTGCAGTCTGCTGTTTTTCGATGCTATCCAGCTTACCGGTTCCTATGTACTGAGGGCCTATAAAGTCGTTTTGCAGCCAACGCTGCTTTATATCCTGACACTATGGTGTATCGGATTGGGCTGCGGATATACCTTCGCTTTTCGACTTGCTCCCGCCTGGATACCCGACAGAATCACCGGCGCGTCCGGATTCTGGTTCAGCAACTGCGTCAGCCTCATCATCCTGTCCATCGGGATGAGTATCCTGCTTAGACGGACTGAAAAAAAAGCCCTGGAAAATCCCGATGCCGTCATCATCACCGGAACACAACCCTGATACATGCCTGTCGTTCCGGCCGTCCTCGCCATCTTGCCCGATGGAAGATACCCAGCCATACTGTTTTTCGCCATAATAGCGACAGGTAACCGTGCATCAACAACTTGCACACTACCCCTTATTCATACCACACGCCGACATGCAAAACCGCACGAAAATACCTTCACGCCATTCCGAAACCGGCGGACAAACCCTCTCCAGAAGACTGTTTATCGCACTGATCCCCGACCGGCATACCATCAACAGGATTGCAGCTCTTCAAAAACAGGTGCATGGACGCCTTGTCCCTGCACAAAACCTGCACTTGACACTGGCCTTTCTCGGCAACCAGCCTGAAGAAGTACGAGTGCACCTCAGCTGTTTTCTCGAACAAACCGTTTTCCGGTCCTTTGACCTTCTACTGGACACCATCGGTTTTTTCCCGAAAATCCGCCTGAGCTGGCTTGGCCCGTCGGCCATTCCCGATGCCTTGCATCATCTGCATCTCAATATACAGGCGTACCTGACACAGAACCGGCTGGCCGATGGGCACGAACGTTTCAGACCACACATCACGCTCGCCAGACAATCCGTATCATCTGAATGGACACCTGAGTTTCCGATCAAATGGCAGGTCACCCGTCTTGCGCTCATGCAATCCGTTCTGAGCCATGAACCCGGCGTTCATCCGGAATACCGGATCCTGTACGAAAAAAAAGCCATATCCGGAAACGACTGACACACCGTCTCCATCCCGGATATCACGTTCATATTCCGGCAATCCGTCTCATGACATAAGATGCGGCTGCCATACCGAAACTCGCCGTCACAGCCATCGTCGTGCCGAAACCGGCCTGCTGTGTTTGTGCTACATCGTCGCCTGTTGCCGTTGCAGGATAACGCACCGGCTCAAGAGAATAAACCGCATCGATACCGAACTTGTTTTTCGGATTGCGTGTAAACCCGTATTGCGAACGCAAGCGCTTTCTGACTTTCGCCAGCAACGGTTCCTGTTGCGTTCTCGAAAGATCGCAAATGGCGATCCGGGTCGGATCGATCTGTCCGCCCGCGCCGCCTACCGTAATCAGCTGAACACCATGATCGCGACAATAAGCGATCAACGCTGTTTTGTCGCGAACACTGTCGATCGCATCGATCACAAAGTCGAAACGTTTCTCACCGATCAAGGCCGTCATATTGTCGGGCGTCATGAACTGCTGCACAGCCGATACCCTGCACTCCGGATTGATTTCCGCAATGCGCTGCGCCAGCACCGACACCTTCGGTTTGCCCAGATTGGATTCGAGTGCAGGCAACTGCCTGTTGATATTGGATTCGACGACAACATCCCCGTCGATCAGCGTCAGCATCCCGACACCACTTCTGGCAAGCGTTTCGACCGCCCATGAACCGACGCCGCCCACGCCGACGACACATATATGCGCACGCTGCAAACGGCCGAAACCATCTTCGCCGAAAAGCCGGATCGTTCCCGCAAAACGGGATGACAAATTTGCCTCTTCCATCATAAAACCGCTATTTTCTGTTCATCGCCGATGTCACCGTACCGGCCGTCATATCTGAAACCGGCTGCCGCCGATTACAACCGGCGCGTCATTTTATCGGACAAACGACAAAACCGACAATTCGCTGCCAGAAACGACATCTGCCTCAATAGCAGAATTCATCCCCGTCATCCTTATCCAGGAATCATTACTCCTTCTTCCGCACAAAAGCGGAAAATGTCCGACATGTTTTGACATATGCTGCATTCTTCATAATTTACCCATCCTGACCTTCCATTTTCCAACATAATGCCCAAATCGCCTTACAGGGGTGGAAAAACTGATTTAAAATCAGAAATAGCAGCTATATTCGTTCAAAACTGACAAAACGGATATGCAAGAAATTTTCGGATCAAACCAAGATAGGGAGGGATAACCGTGTTCTGGGAAAAGAAATTGGAAAACTGGGTCGAAGGCATCCGCAAGACATCACCGTTACCTTTGCGTCTGGAACTGTGGACCGGACAAAAATACGATCTCAGCCCGAATGAAGCCCCCAAGGTCGTCATCAGAGTACCGGCACTGGAATCCCTGAGCTATCTGCTGAAACCGACGCTGGACAACCTCGGCACCGCCTATGTCGAAGGCAAAATCGAAGTACAGGGTACATTGAACGACATGATCACCATGGGCAATTCCCTGGCCGATATCTTCGATACTCCAGCCTCCACGACAGCAGCCAAATTCCGCCACTATTTCGGTGGACGCCACAACCGCAAGATCGACGCAGAATCCATCGGCTACCACTACGACGTCTCCAACGAGTTCTACCAGCAATGGCTTGACCCCAACATGGTCTATTCCTGCGGTTATTTTGAAAACGGTGACGAAGACCTCGCTACAGCCCAGATCAAGAAAATCGACCATATTCTGACCAAAATCCGTGTCAGACCCGGCGATCGTCTGCTTGATATCGGCTGCGGCTGGGGTGCGCTGGCCATCCGTGCCGCTGAAAAATACGGTGCCAACGTCGTCGGTATCACCCTGTCAAAAAACCAGTACGAACTGGCACGTCAGCGCGTCAGGGAAAAAGGACTGGAAGACAAAATCGACATTCGTATCCAGGACTACCGTGACGTCACCGGCCAATTTGACCGCATCACCAGTGTCGGCATGTTCGAGCATGTCGGACTGCGCTACCTTGTGGATTACTTCAAGATCATCCGCAACCTGCTCAAGGATGATGGTATCGCCATGAACCACGGTATCACCAGCTGCGATCCGGACAGTGGCGAAGCCCCGTTCGGTGGTGGAGAATTCATCGAAAAATACGTATTCCCGAACGGTGAACTGCCACACATCGGTCTCGTACTGAAGAACATGCAGGAAGCTGGACTCGAACCGCTCGATATCGAAAACCTGCGTCACCATTATGCAAAAACCTGCGGTATCTGGGCAGACAACTTCGAAAAGGCGACAGATGCCATCAAACGGCTGACCGATGAAAAACGCTACCGGATCTGGCGTGTTTATCTGGCCGGTTGTTCCTATGCATTTGCACTGGATCGCGTCGCTATCTTCCAGGTTCTGTGCATCAAGTCAGGACGTACATCTCCCTTGCTGCCGATGTCCAGAAACTATATGTACGGACAAAAAGATTGACGCCAACCAGCAGATTTACCATAAAAAATGCCCGGTAATACCGGGCATTTTTTTACTGCCTGACCTTTAATCTGTCTGCAAACTTTTTCCTGAACGCAATTACCTTCGGTTCGATGATATACATACAGTACTGCTGATCCGGATTCTGCCGATAAAAATCGCGATGAAAATCCTCTGCTGGATAAAAAACCGGTAATGGTACCAATTCAGTCACTAACGGTGCTTGCCAGACTTTGGTCATTTCCGCCATCACTTCACGGGCCACATCGAACTGTGCCTGAGAATGATAAAAAATGACGGAACGATATTGCGTACCGATATCGGCCCCCTGACGATTCAGCGTCGTCGGATCGTGAATGGAAAAAAAGATTTCCAGAATATCACGATAAGCGATGATATCCGCATCAAACGATACCTGCACCACCTCGGCATGTCCCGTCCATCCTTCGCATACCTGAAAATAGGTCGGATTGTCGACATGACCGCCGGCATAGCCCGAAACCACGTCCGTTACCCCCCGAACCTGAAGAAACACCGCTTCAAGGCACCAGAAACAGCCGCCACCCAAAGTCGCTTTTTCAATTCGCATACAACCGGCTCCCGTTTAATATAAATCCCGTTTTCCACAAATAAAAAATCATCTTTTCATAATAAACTGTTTTTAAAAAGTTTTCTGCGAACAAACATAAAAACCGAAATAAATATCAATTTATTCCGAATTGACGGTATAAGAAAAAGACATAAAAATGAAGGAGTATCCGCTTATCCAGAGCGGTTTATGTCCAAGGCAAAACATTTGCGGAAAATCATCTGTCGATGTTTTTGTGTTTTACAACCGATCATTCAGGGAGAATACCTTATGTTCAAGAAAATACTGATCCCTACCGATGGCTCTGCACTGGCAACCCAGGCAGCACTTGAAGGCATCGATTATGCCAAAATGGCAGGAGCAGAAGTGATTTGCGTTTTTGTCGCTGGTGAAAACCAGGCCGCAGTTTTCGATTTCTCCCACGTCAAACCGGAATCGCACTGGCCGACAGACGAAGAATACAAACAGGCTGTAACCGATACTTCCAAAGTATTCATGACGGCAATTCGTGATGCAGCCAAAGCATCCGGCGTCAAATTCAGCGAAGAAACCTATATCTCCAAGTCCCCATCGGCATCCATCATCGCTGCAGCCGAAAAGAACGGATGCGACCTGATTTTCATGGCATCGCGCGGACGTACTGGCTGGGAAAAAGTACTCCTGGGTAGCGTTGCCGCCAAGGTCATTGCTTCCAGCCCGATTCCTGTTCTGGTCTACAAAGTCAAAAAAGAAGGTCTGCCGCCCAACTACATGGATTACACCCCGGCTGAATAACCCTGCTTCATGTCCTTGCCACAAGCCCAAAAAGTTTAAGTGGCAAGACCTGCTGCCCTGCACAGGTTCCGGAAACGCAAACCGTTCCATCCGGAACCTGTGCACCTCACAGAATCATAAAATCTTCCCCTGGCGCAACGCCATTCTTTTCCTTGACTGCGGTTTGCAATCAGGCATAAATTTGTTGCCTGGAAAAATCCTTCCTGTGTCAAATCGGACATTACATTATCCGGCCCGTCCCGATGTCTGCCTGTCATAACGCGTTGTTGCAAACATGCCGCCTAAAAATGCTACTGACGCAACTATATGTTTTTTAACGATTTCTTATAACATCATCGTATTCATTATATAAAAAACAGTACATCAGACGTTGACGTTATATCAAAATTGCATAAGAATAAAATTCATATTGACGATTCAAGCTCGTTAATTCCCGATATCGCTGTACTGACAATCCTGTTTCATAACCGGTCTTCAAAGGGAGAATACATCATGTTCAAGAAAATACTGATTCCTACTGACGGTTCCGCTCTGGCGACACAGGCAGCCATGGAAGGTATCGAACTCGCCAAAAAAGTAGGCGCTGAAGTAGTATGCATCTTCGTAGCCGGTGAAAACCAGGCTGCCGTTTTCGATTTTGCTCATGCCAAAACGGACAATCATTGGCCGACTGATGCCGAATATGAACGTGCAGTCAAGGGAGCTGCCAAGGAATTCATGACACCTGTTCGTGAAGCGGCTACCGCAGCCGGCGTCAAACTGACAGAACAGGCCTATATCTCCAACTCGCCGGCACTGTATATCGTATCTGCAGCCGAAAAGAACGGATGCGACCTGATCTATATGGCATCCAGAGGTCGTGCAGGTTGGGAAAAAATGCTGCTCGGCAGCGTTGCGGCACAAGTCGTAACCGCCAGCCCGATTCCGGTACTGATCTACAAGGTGAAAAAAGAACAGCTGCCCCCCAAGACCCAGCCGGTCGTTTACCCTGACCTGATCCCGATGGTCTGATTACCGGATTACGCTTCCATCGTCCGCCATGCAGGCGGCGATGGATTCATGTATTTCATTCTGAAGCAATCAGGCGTTCCACAACACCCTGACCATTATAGGCTGCCCGCCTCAAACGGTCATTCACTCCTTTCCATGTCTCACCTTGCGGTGTTTCTTCGACAATCAACACATCCGCACCGACCATATCAAGATTCCGAAGCGCAACATACAGCTGATGCGCATAGATATCCGGCGAACAATACAAACTGACTTCGCCAGCCAGCGCTATCTTTCGTTCGGCAGGCAACAACGAAAAATGGAGCAGTGCGACCTTGCGATGATGGTTTTCCAGTAATTCCAGCGTTTGAAAAAGGCGTTTTGACGGAACGATCGCAACCGGTGTACCCGGAGCATAATGGGAAGCCAGTGTGCCGGAAGCACGTGGCGCCGTGCCATCCGGTGCCTTGGGCATTACCCCGATCACATCCGCGATCTGCGATGCACCGATCTTGCCAGGACGCAGCAATACCGGCCCGACGGAATCCACACGCGACAAATCCAGAATCGTCGACTCGATACCGACCTCGCTCTGTCCACCATCAAGGATCATGCCCAGCCTTGCATCTTCACCGAACTCGTCGCGGACATGCTGTGCCGTCGTCGGGCTGACATGTCCAAAGCGGTTGGCCGATGGTGCCGCGACTCCACCCTTGCCCTGTCTGAATGCACGTAACAACGCCTGCGCCACCGGATGTGATGGACAACGCAGGCCGACGGAATCCTGTCCGCCCGCGACATCTGGCGGAATATGTGCTGCACGCTTTAAAATCAGGGTCAATGGGCCCGGCCAAAAAGCCTTCATCAACGAGACTGCCTCATCGGGTACGTTCGCTGCCCAGTATCCGATATCCGCCTCAGGTGCGACATGCACGATAAGGGGATGATCGGCCGGCCTGTTCTTCAACGCGAAAATCGACGCCACGGCAGCCGGATTTTCCGCGTCGCCTCCCAGACCATAAACCGTTTCTGTCGGAAACGCCACCAGACGCCCGGACTCCAGAATCCGTGCCGCTTCCTGAATATCATCCACAGGTTTCATCACACCATCAGGCCGTCAACAGGCGCAATGCCTCGTTATATTTTTCCGTCGTTTTTTGTGCGACTTCTTCCGGCAAACGAGGAGCTGGTGCTTTCTTGTCCCATGGCTGCGCTTCCAGCCAGTCACGGACATACTGTTTGTCGAATGACGGGGGCGACATGCCGACTTCATAGCTGGCGGCAGGCCAGAAACGTGAAGAATCCGGCGTCAGGATTTCGTCAATGAGATAGACATTGCCCTTGTCGTCAGTTCCGAACTCGAACTTCGTATCCGCAATCAGGATACCCCGGCTTTCCGCGAAATCGGCTGCGGCCTTGTACAATGAAATCGCCAGATCACGTACCTTTTCTGCAATATCGGCCCCCACGATTTCTTTCATTTTTTCAAATGAAATATTCTGGTCATGTTCACCGACAGCTGCCTTGGTCGATGGCGTGAAAATCACTTCAGGCAACTTTTGCGCTTCCTTGAGACCTTCCGGCAAACGGATTCCGCAAACCGTACCGGTCTTCTGGTAATCCTTCCAGCCCGTCCCGATGATATAGCCACGCACGATCGCTTCGATCGGCAGCGGTTTGAATTTCTTGACCACAACGGCACGACCTCTGACCTGTTCGCGTTCTTCCGGTGCGACCAGCGATTCCGGATCGATATCCGTCATATGGTTCGGCATGAGATGGCCGAATTTTTTGAACCAGAAATTCGACATCGCCGTCAGAATCCTGCCTTTTCCCGGAATCGGATCTTCCATAATCACATCGAACGCAGACAGACGATCCGTCTGGACAACCAGCATCTTGTCATCGCCTACCGCATAAATATCCCTGACCTTGCCGCGATGCAAAAACGGCAGGGACTTGATATCGGTTTTCATCAAACCTGGCATAACTACCTCCCATCAATCCAGTTCGGGCAACGTTGCCTTGCGAACCTTTTCAGACTGTTTGGCACGGAATTCAATCAGTTTGTCTTTCAGTTCGCTATTGTTGATCGCCAGCATCGCAATGACCGCCAGCGCGGCATTGGCTGCACCGGCCTCACCGATCGCCAGCGTGGAAACCGGAATACCTTTCGGCATCTGTACGGTCGCCAGCAGCGAATCCAGCCCTTTCATATACTTGGACGGAATCGGAACACCGAAAGTCGGCAAAATTGTATGCGACGCAACGACACCTGCCAAATGCGCGGCACCGCCCGCACCGGCGATAAATGCCTTGCAACCGCGTTTTTCCATATTCGCGATCCATTCACCCAGTTCATCCGGTGTCCGGTGAGCCGACAAGGCGCGCGCCTCGAACGAAACCCCGAAATCGCGGCACATCTTAGCCGCTTCTTTCATGACATCCCAGTCGGATGTGGAACCCATCACAATACCGACCAGCTTTTCTTCCTGATTGTTTTCTGACATGTTGTATCCGATTTTCAAAAGCAACCATCAAAACAACACAGGTGCGACCGATTCCGGACGCACCTGCCATTGCGTAACCTTTAAAAAAAACAATATTATTTCACGATTTGGGAAAGTTCGCCTTTTTTATATCGTTCCGCCATCTTTTCCAGCGGCACCGGCTTGATCTTCGAAGCCTGTCCTGCACTGCCGAACGCGATATAACGCGACATACACAGTTTCTTGGCTTCTTCCTTGGCAGCCTTCAGATATTCGCGCGGATCAAAATGGGACGGATTCTGTACCATATAACGCCGGATGGCAGCCGTCATCGACAGTCTGATATCCGTATCGATATTGATCTTGCGAACGCCGAACTTGATCCCTTCCTGCAATTCCTCGACAGGTACTCCGTAGGTTTCACGGATATCGCCACCATATTCACGGATAACGGCCAACAACTCCTGCGGTACCGACGACGAACCATGCATGACCAGATGCGTATTCGGCAAGCGCGCATGAATTTCCTTCAGACGGTCGATCGCCAGAATATCGCCTGTGGGCTTGCGTGTGAACTTGTATGCGCCATGAGATGTACCGATAGCGATAGCCAGTGCATCGCATTGTGTTTCCTTGACGAAATCCACCGCCTGATCCGGATCGGTCAACAACTGTTCGCGGGTCATCTTGCCTTCGGCGCCAATGCCGTCTTCCTTGTCCGCCTTCATCGTTTCAAGCGAACCCAGCACTCCCAGTTCGGCTTCGACGGTAATCCCGACCGCATGCGAAAAAGCGACGACCTGCTTGGTCACATCCACATTGTACGCATACGATGCAGCTGTCTTGCCGTCAGGCATGAGCGAGCCGTCCATCATGACGGAACTGAAACCGGAACGGATCGCTGTCATGCAAACTGCCGGCGACTGTCCGTGATCCTGATGCATGACGACGGGAATATCCGGATATGCCTCGACTGCGGCCTCGATCAGATGACGGAGGAAAGGTTCGCCCGCATAACGCCGCGCACCTGCTGACGCCTGCATGATCACCGGCGAATCCACATCGGCCGCCGCTTCCATGATCGCCCTGACCTGCTCCAGATTGTTGACATTGAACGCAGGCAACCCATAGCCGTTTTCAGCGGCATGATCCAGCAATTGACGCATGGATACAATAGACATCTGTTTCTCCTTGATTGAATTTTAACCGGCACGTTGCATCAGAATTCCGACGGCTGGCAAAACCTTGCCTTCCATAAATTCCAGGAAAGCGCCGCCCCCCGTAGAGATATAACCGATCTTGTCGGCGATATTGTATTTGGCTATCGCAGCCAGCGTATCACCGCCACCTGCCAGTGAATAAGCATCGGAATCGGCTATCGCCTGTGCAACCGCTTTCGTGCCGCCGCCGAACTGTTCGAACTCGAATACACCAACCGGCCCATTCCAGACCACGGTTTTCGCTTTCGCGATCAATTCAGCATAACTTTTCGCCGTTTCCGGACCGATATCCAGAATCATGTCATCCGGTTCGACATCCGATACCTTCTTGACGGTTGCCTGAGCACTGGCAGCAAACTCTTTGGCGCAAACCACATCGACCGGCAACGGCACGGATGCATTGCGCGCCTGCATTTTGGACATGATCGCTTTCGCCTCACCGACCAGTTCTTCCTCGATCAGCGATTTTCCGACCGGAAAACCGGCAGCCAGCAAAAACGTATTGGCGATACCGCCACCGACGATCAGATTATCTACCTTGTCAGCCAGTGTTTTCAGCACTTCAAGCTTGCCGGACACTTTCGCGCCACCCACAATCGCCATCATCGGACGTGCAGGATTGTCCAGTGCCCGCGAAAGCGCATCGAGTTCGCTGGCCAGCAACGGACCGGCACAGGCTACCGGTGCATATTGTGCGATCCCGTAAGTCGTCGCTTCCGCACGATGTGCCGTACCGAATGCATCATTGACATATACGTCGCACAAGGCCGCCATTTTTTTCGACAACTCATCGCTGTTTTTCTTTTCGCCCGTATTGAAACGTGCGTTTTCCAGCAAAACGACCTGACCGGGCGCGACATCCACACCATCGACCCAGTCACGTTTGAGCGTAACCGGCCGCCCCAGCAATTCGGACATGCGTTTGGCCACGCCATCAAGTGATTCTGCTGGCGAGAATACCCCCTCCTTCGGACGGCCGAGGTGGGACGTCACCATCACAGCCGCACCGCCTTTCAACGCAGCCTCGATTGCAGGAATCGACGCACGGATACGTGTATCCTCGGTAATATTGCCATTGGCATCGCGAGGCACATTCAAATCGGAACGGATAAAAACGCGTTTTCCCTGCAATTCGCCCTTATCCACGAGATCGGTCAAACGTTTGTAAGAAAAATCTGCTTGCATGGCATATCGTCATTAAGTGAAGGAATGCCGCTATTTTACCGTACCTTGCCCCCCAATAACCATGCCGCAGGAACACAAGCGCTCCCGACAACCTTCAAAAAGTCACAAATTCCGGATCACTCCGTACAAACCGGTTCCAGCCCTCCTATATTCGATTAAAATAAAATTTTTGACCGGCATTTTCAGGAGAAAACACATGTCACCGATGGACGACCGTGATGGAAAAATCTGGATGGACGGAAAGTTGACCGACTGGCGCAACGCGAAAATTCATGTACTGACACACTCCCTGCATTACGGCATGTCCGTATTCGAGGGTGTTCGCGCCTACAAGACCGACAAGGGAACCGTCATTTTTCGCCTTGTCGAACACACGAAACGGTTGCTCAACTCAGCCAAAATCTTCCAGATGAATGTCCCATATGATATGGACACCCTCATGGAAGCCCAAAAACAGGTCATCCGTGAAAACTGGCTGGAAACCGGCTACATCCGCCCCATCATCTGGATCGGCTCCGAGGCATTGGGTATTTCTGCACGCAACAACACCATCCATACAGCCATCGCCGCATGGACCTGGGGTGCATACCTCGGTGAAGACGGCATGAGCCGGGGTATTCGTGTAAAAATTTCGTCTTTCAGCCGTCACCACGTCAATGTTTCACTGGTACGTGCCAAGGCATCCGGCTATTACATCAACTCCATTCTGGCCAATCAGGAAGCTACGGCCGATGGCTACGATGAAGCCATGCTGCTCGATACCGAAGGCTTCGTTTCCGAAGGTTCCGGTGAAAACGTGTTCATCGTCAAAAACGGCAAACTCTACACCCCGGATCTGGCCAGCTGTCTGGACGGCATCACCCGCGATTCCGTCATTACCCTGGCAAAAGACGCCGGCATCGAAGTCATCGAAAAACGCATCACCCGTGATGAAGTCTATTGCGCTGACGAAGTCTTTTTCAGCGGTACCGCCGCGGAAATCACCCCGATCCGCGAAGTGGACAACCGACAGATCGGCAGCGGTTCACGCGGTCCGGTCACCGAAAAAATACAATCACTCTTTTTCGATGCCGTATCCGGCAAAAATCCGAAATACGCCCACTGGCTCAGTCCGGTCTGATCGATTGCCTACAAAAAAAGCGCGGAATCCTGTCCGCGCTTTTTTTTCGCCATACCTGCAATCGTTTACAGGATACTACCCAACCGCCTGATACCTTCTGTGATGATTTCCGGCGTTGCATTCGTATAATTGAGTCGCATGGTGTTGACCCCCCTTCGCGAGACATAGAAGGGATCACCAGGCACAAACGCCACTTTCTGTTCCATCGCCTTCGGAAACAAATCCATCGCGGCCTGACCTTCCGGCAGTGTCGCCCAGATGAACATCCCGCCATCTGGCTTCGTATAAGACACCGTATCAGGAAAATAACGCCCCATGGCATCAAGCATGGCAGTTGCTTGCGACCGGTACAATTCCACGATTTTCCTGACATGTTCCTCGTACGGATTGTTCAGCAGATATTCGCAAATCGCATACTGCGTGAAAATGTTGGTATGCAGATCGCTGCCCTGTTTGGCCGTCACCAGATAGCGCATCAGCTGTGCGTTTTTCGTAATCAGGAAGCCCAGTCGCATACCTGGCGTGACCGTCTTGGAAAACGATCCCAGCAAAATGCTGTTTTCCAGATAACCCGCCCCGATATACGGCAGTGATTCGCCGCGGAACCGCAATTCTCCATACGGATCGTCCTCGATAAACGCCAGATCGTATTTCGATACCAGCTCGCGGATCGCCTTGCGTTTTTCCATCGAATACGTCAGCCCGGTCGGATTCTGGAAATTCGGCACACTGTAAATCAGTTTTACCGGATGACGTTTCAGCACATCCTCAAGCTTGTCCACATCCAGTCCGTCATCCTGCAACGTCACCGACAGAAATTCCGGTTCACTCAGTGAAAACGCCTGGATCGCTCCCAGATACCCCGGTTCTTCCATCAACACCTTGTCGCCCTTGTCGAGCAACACCGTACCGATCAGTTCCAGTGCCTGCTGCGAACCATTTGTTATCAGAATATCTTCCGGCCGTACATCCAGACCGAATTTTTTGCGGTATTTCTCCGCAATCAATTCGCGCAGAGGAAGATAACCTTCCGTCGTCGAATACTGGAACAGCTTGCTGCCGTTCTTGCGTATCGCCCCGTCGATCGCATCTTTCAATGCATCGATCGGAAAAGACACCGGATTGGGCAACCCCCCCGCAAACGAAATGATATCCGGCGCATCAAGCACTTTCAGAATATCGCGGATGAAAGACGAAGGAGTATTGAGGATTCTGTCTGAATACTTCATGGGGAAATCAAAAATAGAAATGTTTTTGCCCATTATAGCGCCGTAAAACCGCCAGTGAAACGCCTTGATCCCGACAGGCTTCCATCGGCAGACATAGACCGGCCTCATATTCCGTCAGCGACATCTCCGGCTCCGGCACCGGCAAACGGGAAAACGGCCCCTGCAAACCACCATAAACCGGAAAAACATTTTTTCTTTCCTGAAGGCAATGTATGATTGCAATCATACTTCATCCTGACCGCACACCTGTTCTGTGCACCACACAGTGCAACGGCAAAACGGCATGGACAAAATCGCTGTTCCCAACAGACACCTGTCACCAACCATCAACATCCGGTGCAACATGGCAAAAATCCTCATCATCGAAGACAATCAGGACATTCGCTACAATCTTGTGGATTTTCTCGAAGCAAAAGGCCATCAGACGGACAATACCGATGACGATCTGAAAGCGTTGGCCCTTTTGACCATGCAGCAATTCGATATCATCGTACTGGATATCATGCTGCCCGGTATGGATGGCATCAGCCTGTGCCGTGAACTGCGCGCACGCGGCAACGAAACGCCGGTGCTGTTTTTAAGCGCAAAAGATACTGTTGCCGACAGAATAGAAGGACTTTCTACCGGAGCAGACGACTATCTTGTCAAACCGTTTTCACTGGCCGAGCTGGAACTGCGCATCGGCGCGATTTTGCGACGTGGCAAACGTCCGGCAAGCCATATTCTCTAGGTTGCCGACATCGTCATGAATCTGGACGAACTCACTGTCATGCGCGCCGGAAAACCCATCCGGCTCAATCCCATGATGTTCAAAATATTGCGGATGCTCATGCACAAAAGTCCGTCTGTCGTAACACGTGATGAAATGGAACATGAACTCTGGGGAGACGACAGGCCCGACAGCGACAGCTTGCGGACACACATCCACAACCTGCGTGCCGTCATCGATGCCCCCTTTGACAAATCCCTGATCAAAACCGTTCCCGGATTCGGCTGGACATTGCGGGAATAACGGTCGTGAACATCACAAGCATCCCATGGTGGAAACGGCTGTTTACCGGTTCGATCAAGGCACGTATCGTCGCCGTTTATGCGGCAACGGCGCTCGTCATCGGCCTCATCTACAGCTGCTGCATGATCTTCATCCTCTTGTAAGCCGAAGCACAGCTGATGACTTCCACCATGGAAAGCATGCTGATGGAAACCATCCAGGACGATTTGTCCAACGGCAATCCCCCTGAACTCGATTCTTTTTCCCATCTCTATATCGAACACGATGCCATTTACGAAATTCCGGAACGCTTCCGCAACCTGCCGAGCGGATACAGCGAATACACCGACGGCGAAGACTTGCACATCTTCGTCAGCGTCGTGGACGGGAAAAAATATGTCCTGACCCGGTCGCAATACGAATTCGAGAACTGGGAACGGCAACTGTTTATCGAAGGCATTGCACTGTTGTCGGCCATCGTACTCGTTACGCTCGTACTTGGCTTCTGGATAGCGAGACGGTCGTTCCGGCCGATGGACCTGCTGCTCGACGAAACACGGCGACTCAACCGCGCCCTGAAAGAAGGCCGGCTCGAAGCAGGATCGTTCTCCGGACAATGGGCGCAAAACGAAATCGGCGAACTGGCGGAAAGTTTCCAGATCACCACCGACCGGCTGCACCAGCTGCTCATCAGCGAACGTCAATTCGTCTCCGAAGTCAGTCACGAGCTGCGTACCCCGCTGACCGTCATCAGCACGTCCATCGAACTGCTGGAACAATCGAAAAACCTCGATTTGCATGAACGGCAAATCCTCCAGCGTGCCAGCCGCACCGTCCGTCGAATGAAAGAACTGGTCGGCGTATTCCTCAATCTGGTACGCCATGACACGACACACGCCGAAAAAATCGCAGAAATCGCCGACATCATCGAAGAAAACGAACCTGTCTGGCGCCATGAAGCCGAAGCAAGGGGCTTGCAACTCATCATCGAACGACATGGCGCGCCACATACGGAAAAATACAATGCCATACTGCTAGCCTCGGTACTGAACAACCTTGTTTTCAACGCCATCCGCTATACCGCCCATGGCCATGTCAGAATCGTTCTTGAACCACACGCTTTCTCCGTCATCGACACCGGATCCGGCATCTCGGCCGCCGAAAAAGAACGCATCTTCGACACAGGATACCGTGGCGAATCGGAGCGCAGGCAGGAAACAGCCGGATATGGACTCGGCCTGTCCATCGCCTCCCGCATCTGCAATGTCCTCGACTGGCAAATCACCATGGAAAGCCGACCGGGTGCTGGCACAACCTTCACTGTCACCTTCCGCCCTGAAAACGGCACACCATCATGACAACCACAACCTTGCCAGCACAACACGCCACCAGGTGTTACATACCGTCATACCGCGAGTATCCGGACATAGTGGAAAAACCGTCTTGCCGCTGGCAGCTGAATCCCGTCACGCCACTTTATCCCACTTGAAATATCAGGTATAACCCATACATAGGTTTCATTTACATGACTTATGATTTCCACGAGGGAAAACAAATGGCAGAAACAGAAAAACAGACTATGGGTTTTCAGGCAGAAGTCAAACAACTTTTGCAACTGATGATCCATTCGCTTTACTCCAACAAGGAAATCTTTCTGCGCGAACTGATTTCCAACGCATCGGATGCTATCGACAGGCTCCGTTACAAAGCGCTGGACAAACCCGAATTGCAGGAACACGATCCTGACCTGAAAATCCGCATCTTCTTCAATCCGGAAGCACGAACCATCACCATCTCCGATAACGGTATCGGTATGAGCCGTGAAGAAGCGGTCGCCAACCTCGGCACCATCGCCAAATCCGGTACCAAGGAATTCATCGCCCGTCTCTCGAGCGACCAGAAGAAAAACGATGCGCTGATCGGCCAATTCGGTGTCGGTTTTTACTCGGGCTTCATCGTCGCCGACAAAATCACGGTCGAATCGCGCAGGGCCGGTTTGCCGGCCAATCAGGGAATCCGCTGGGAATCGACCGGAGAAGGCGACTTCACGATCGAAAACATCGAAAAATCCTCACGTGGTACCGATATCACCCTGCACTTGCGTGAAGGTGAAGACGATTTTCTGACCAACTGGCGCCTGAAAGCCATCATCCGGAAATATTCCGACCATATCTCGCTGCCGATCCAGATGCTCAAGGAAGAATGGGACAGCGAAACCAAGGCCATGAAGACCGGTACCGAACTGGAGACCGTCAACCAGGCAAACGCCCTGTGGACCCGAAACAAAAACGACATCACCGACGAGCAGTACCGCGAATTCTACAAGCACATCTCCCACGACTTCAACGACCCGCTCATCTGGACACACAACAAGGTTGAAGGCCGTACGGAATACAACCAGCTGCTCTACATTCCGAAAGAAGCGCCGTTCGATCTGTGGGACAGAAACAAACGAGGCGGCATCAAGCTCTATATCAAGCGCGTATTCATCATGGATGACGCGGAACAACTCATGCCCGTCTATCTGCGATTCGTCCGTGGCGTCATCGATTCCAACGATCTGCCGCTGAACGTCTCGCGTGAAATTCTTCAGGAATCGCGCGACGTCAGAATGATCCGTGAAGGTTCCACGCGCCGCGTCCTTTCGATGCTCGAAGAACTGGCACAATCCGACGATCCGGCAAAACAGGAACAGTATGCCACTTTCTGGAAACAGTTCGGCCAGGTCCTCAAAGAAGGTATCGGTGAAGATCCGACCAACAAGGAACGAATCGCCAAACTGCTGCGTTTTGCATCCACGCACAACGACAGCGATATCCAGAACGTTTCGCTGGATGACTACATCTCCCGCATGAAAGAAAACCAGGTACGTATTTTCTACATCACTGCGGAAAACTACACGGCCGCCAAAAACAGTCCGCATCTGGAAATCTTCCGCAAGAAAGGTATCGAAGTACTGATCCTGACCGATCGTGTCGATGAATGGATGCTCTCGTTCCTTCAGGAATACAATGAAAAGAACCTTGTTTCCGTTGCACAAGGAGACCTTGATCTGCTCAAGCTCGCCGATGAGGCCGAAAAGAAACAGAACGAGGAAAACCAGGCAGGATTCAAGGAAACCCTTGAAAAAATGAAAACCGTTCTGGGCAACAAGGTCAAAGACGTCCGGGTTACAGTACGTCTGACCGACTCGCCGTCATGCCTGATTGCAGATAAAAATGACCTCTCCAGCAATCTCCAGCGCATGCTGAAAGCCGCTGGACAGAAAGTGCCCAACATGAAACCGATTCTGGAAATCAACCCGAACCATCCGATTGTCCAGGCACTCAAATATGAAAGCGCCCGTTTCGACGACTGGACCAACCTGTTGTTCGATCAGGCCGTTCTGGCCGAAGGCGGTACCTTGCAGGATCCTGCCGCTTTCGTCAAACGGATGAATTCGATGCTCCTCGAATCCATCGGAAACAAAAACAGCCAGTAAAACACCTGCCCGTGTGCAAGAGACATCCTTGCACAACAACATGAAAAAGCCCGGCATTATGCCGGGCTTTTTCGTACACATCACAAATTGCATGCAGATGCGATCAGTAATGATAAGCCGATTCCCCGTGAGACGTCTTGTCGAGACCATCGCGTTCCTCGTCTTCCGAAACACGCAATCCCCAGACCATGCCGATCAGCTTGTACGCCACAAACGACACGACAGCGGACCAGAGCATCGTCACCAGCACGCTCTTGACCTGAATCCAGACCTGCATGAGCATCGAATATTCACCACTTGCCAGACCGGTACCACCCAATGCCGGAGAAACCACGACCCCAGTCAGAATCGCACCGACGATACCGCCAAGACCATGCACACCGAAAGAGTCGAACGCATCATCGACCTTCAGGAGTCTTTTCAGACCGGTCACGCCCCACAGGCAAACCGGACCGGCGATCAGCCCCATTACAAGCGAGCCCATCGGACCTGCGAATCCCGCAGCCGGCGTAATCGTCACCAGACCGGCAACCGCCCCGGAAGCCGCACCCAGCATGGACGGCTTGCCACGGGTAAAGACCTCGCCCATCAGCCAGGACAATGTCGCAGCGGCCGTAGCGACAACCGTATTGACGAAAGCCATCCCCGCCAGACCGTTGGCGGCACCTGCAGAACCTGCGTTGAAACCGAACCAGCCGATCCACAACAGGGAAGCGCCCACCATCGTTAACGTCAGCGAATGCGGCATGAACGCTTCACGCCCGTAACCGAGCCGCTTGCCGATCAACCATGCACCGACCAGACCCGCGATACCGGCATTGATATGCACGACCGTTCCGCCTGCGAAATCCAGTGCGCCATCTTCTGCCAGAAAACCGCCGCCCCAGATGATATGAGCCATCGGAACATAACTGAACGTAAACCAGATCGCCATGAACGCCATCACCGCACCGAACTTGATCCGTTCCGCAAAAGCCCCGACAATCAGAGCCGCCGTAATACAGGCGAACGACCCCTGGAATGCCGAAAAGACATATTCAGGAATTGTCGGCAAGGTCACCGACATGGAATTCTGCGTCACCCCGTTCATGAACACCTTGCCGAAATCTCCGACAATTGCGCCTTCACCTGAAAACGCCAGCGAATATCCATACAGAAACCACAACACCGTAATCAGTGAAAACGTCACAAATACCTGCATCAGCACAGACAACATATTCTTCGTTCGTGCCAGTCCGCCGTAAAACAGCGCCAGTCCGGGTACCACCATCATCAACACCAGCAACGTCGAAGTCATCATCCATGCCGTATCACCGGCACTCAGTGCAGAAGCCGCCGCAGCGGCCGTATCCCCGGCAGCATCCTGTGCGCAAGCCATACGGCACATTCCTGTGCCAGCCAAAGCCATTGCTGCCAATACGCTCTTTCTCATAATGTGCCTCCTGTTCACAAAGCCTCTTCACCGGTTTCGCCGGTACGGATTCTCACCGCCTGTTCCAGATCGACGACGAACAGCTTGCCATCCCCGATTTTTCCCGTCGAAGCAGACTGGCAAACCGCCTCGATCACCTGATCGAGATACCTGTCGGACACCGCCACCTCGATCTTGACTTTCGGCAAAAAATCAACAACATACTCCGCACCGCGATACAACTCCGTATGTCCTTTTTGCCGTCCGAAACCGCGGACATCCGTCACCGTCATTCCCTGAATACCGATCGCAGCCAGCGCTTCCCTGACTTCATCGAGCTTGAACGGCTTGATAATGGCACTGATCAATTTCATCTCGTCCCCCTTGTGGATACTGAAAAACCGTCGAATCCGGACAAAGACCCAAATCACTTGCCTTTGCCCTGCAAAACAATTTCCGTATCCCTTATAAAGCACAGACCATGCCAACTTTTTCCATCCGGCAATACCCCGCTTGCAGACCATCGGCAGGCGGAAACGCCCCGAAAACCTGCAAAACAACGACAAGAATCACTGATCGCGAACAAAACGCACCGAAAAAGTGCAAACAGCACAACCATCCGTCGGACCCCGCTACCTTGTAAAGTCCCGCGCCGTTTCACATTTGCGCACCATTCTTTCCAGAGGGATCACCCATCGAGCCGGACAGACAACGCAAACTGTATAAAAAAAGCATCGTCGGCAAGAAAAAAACTAACAATACTTACCCATCCGGAAATTTGCTGCTATAATTTCAATCCTGTCGGGTTGTTAGCTCAGTTGGTAGAGCTGCGGACTCTTAATCCGTAGGTCGAGCGTTCGAGTCGCTCACAACCCACCAAAGAATTCAAAGGGTTAGCAGATTACTTTCTGCTAACCCTTTTTTCTTTGTGTAATTCCTGTGTAATCGCGTCAGGAATTTTGTCGGTAACGCTGTTCCAGCTTATCCATGGCATTTTCAATATGCGCGCCGTTCTGGTGGCTGTACCTTTCAACCATTGCCAATGTTTTGTGTCCTGAAATACGTTTTACTGTTGGCAAATCCACACCAGCCTGAACCAGATGCGTGATAGCGGTATGTCGTAGCGTATGCCGTATTACCTGTTTTGGGTCAAGTCCGGCCCTTTCGACACATCTTCTGAAAGGTTTGTTTAAATCTACCGTATGCCCGCTTCTTGCAGCAGGTGATGGAAACAGCCAGGGGGTACCTGATTGTAATGTATTGACATATGACGCAAGAAAGTCTGCAAGTTGTCTGGTGATCGGCTGTTCTCTTGCGCCAGCTTTTGCCTTTGGAATATAAATAACACGTCTTTGCAAGTCGAGATGCTCACGGCGAATACTCAATATCTCGTTCTTTCTCATGGATGTTTCCAGTCCGACCAGAATGAATGGATATATCTGTATGTTCTGATCCTCCCGTGCAGCAGCAAGAAGGCGGTTTACCTGATCGGTTGTCAAATACACAATTCGACCATTATCTGCTTTCAGGCGTTTGATTTTGATCTTTTTGAAATCAATCCATCCCCACTCAACCGCCTTGTTGAACAAATGAGATAACGTAGCTAATTCCCGATTTATCGTTGCAGGTTTTGTTTTGGTTCCACGACTGACTGTTTTATATTTCGTCACTCTCAAAGCATCCTGACTGGCGCGATATTTTTTGTAACGCTCAATATCAAATGTGCTGATCTGGGATAGGGGAATTTTTCCAAAGAAAGGGGTTAGATGCATTCTCAAGTGAGTTTCTTTCATCTTGATGTTTTTCCCGCCTTCCTGTTCCAGTTTAAGCAGATACTTTTGTACGGCCTCTTCAAATCCCAGCGCAATTTTGCGTCCTTTAGGTAAATTCAGACGGCTTGCTTTCGCATCCTGTCGCGTTTTCCCTATGAACTCTTCTGCCTGTGTCCGGGTAGTGCCGTCAGATTCACGGCCAATCACACGATGAATGCGTTTTCCGTCAACCATGATGTTGACCGTATAGATACCATCACCATCTGCCAAACGTTCAAACGTAATGCCGTGTTCACTGATTTTTTCACCACGTGGTAATTTCTTAATGAGTGGTCTGCTCAGCCTGCTGAAGGTTTTGGCCATAACACACCTCAAAACGGAATATCATCATCCAAAGTTGACTCTTTTATTGTGTTCTGAGGCGTTTGCGGAGGTGGTTGCCAATCGGGTAAAGCATCTTCTGAGATCTCTTCTTTTGCAATCCTTTTAAGGGTATCCCAATATTTGCGCAACACTGTAAACTTAAGTGTTTCCTGCGAAATCTTCCAGCGCCAAATATGGTCACTCTCATATGCACCATGCCAGAAAAGGCCGTTTTTTGTTATTAGTTTCCATATAACCTGTTCTTCATACACAAGCAATTCAGGATAGAGAAGTGCCAATTTTACAAGTCGGTCCAATTCGTCAACGTCATATAAATTACTAGCTTTATTGGCAACAGTAGCATTACCAAGTCTACTTTCTTTAAGGATGACATTTTCCAAGCTCTGTTCAATTGCCCATTCAATATAACTGGATAGGGTACGACGCTGTTTTCTGGCCGCCAGTTCAGCCAGATAACGCAATTTGGGATCAAGTCTGACTGTTACCGTTTCAGAACGATTCAGCTTGCTGCCCTTGCTTTTGGGTGTTTCCGAGGTAGCCATTTTTTATATCCTTTCGTTCAAAAGTTCTCGCAAGTTCTGCACCATTCTATCGTTACATGTATTCTATTGCAATACATAGAATTGTTTATTATTCTATTGATGTATTTTTAATTCTTGCATGCAAAGGAATCTTTAATGATCGAAGGCATCACATGTAAGGAAGTTGTTGTTTATCCTGACGGACGTCTGGATACAAGAAATGCATCTGCTTACACGGGATTATCTGAAAAGACACTGGCCATGATGCGCTGCAATGGCAAGGGGCCTAAATTCATTAAGCGTGGCCGGATTTTCTATTACCGACAAGATATAGATGACTGGATGGCGGAATCAGGTCGCTGCACCAGTACTGCACAAGCACGTAAAAGCGTCGGCTAACAGAAAGGCAAACTCCATGAAAAAGAAAACACATGCCAGACTGGAAGGGGGGGATATTGCCCTGATTCCATTGGAAGGCGAACTTCCTTCGCTATTCCTCAATTTCATGCGCAAACGCATGGGCCATGCCCCGGAAGCCATCAGGGAAGAAGGCGTAATACAGCGCTTTTCCACCAACGGCAAAAAAGGCGATACATCCGGCTGGTGCATCTGGTACGGCATGGCTGGCGCCTTCGGAGACTGGAGAACCGGAGAAAGCCACCGATGGCACTGCCGGGAATATGGGGAACTGAACCGGGAAGAGCGCAGGAGAATCGACCGCCATATCAGACAGGCCGAAGAAATCAGGAAACGGGAGATCGAAGCCGGATACCGGCACATGGCCAGACAGGCCAGAGAAGACATACAGGGATTTTGCCCGGCCACAGCAGACCATCCCTACCTGATCGAAAAAGGCATACAGCCGCATGACGCCCTGATCGACGGGAGAAACGTCCTTATCATCCCCATGTACTTCAATGGAGAAATCGTTTCATACCAGCGCATCTATCCCGCAAGACTGCCGGACGGCACCAACAAACGCTTTCTGAAAGGCGGGCGCAAAAAAGGCTGTTACCACCCGATAGGAAACAAGGGAGCCGGAGACCTGGGCATCTGTGAAGGCTTCGCCACAGGTGCCAGCATCCACGAAGCCACAGGAGACGACATCATTGTAGCCTTTGACGCGGGCAACCTGTTAAGCGTGGCCAGAGCCATGCGGGAGCGATACCCGGGCAGGAAAATCATCCTCTGGGCCGATGACGATTATCGGAGAGTGGACAGAAACGGCCAGCCGGAAAACATCGGCATCCTCAAAGCCACCGAAGCCGCGCAAGCGGTAAATGGCTATCTGGCCGTGCCGGACTTCGGAGACAAGAGACCGGAAGGCGCGACCGACTTCAATGACCTGCACCGGATGATAAAAAGGGGCAAACAATGAAAACATTACAAAACCCGGAGTTTGCTACTGCTATTCCTGCTATTTTTGCTAATAAACAGGTGGAACAAATCACGCTGCCAGGCACTATTACAGCCGGAAAAGACCTCTGGCCCGACCCACAACCACTTGAAAACAGGGAAAAGCCGGATCCCTATCCGGTCAATGCCTTGCCTGAAACCATACGAGAAGCGGTTATTGAAGCTCAAGCCTTCTATCAGGCCCCTGTCCCGTTAATATCCGCTTCTGCACTGGGTGCCTTGTCACTGGCGATACAAGGCCATATCGACGTAGCGCGAGCCGGAAAACTGACCGGCCCGACAAGCCTGTATTCACTGGTCATTGCCCGTTCAGGAGAACGTAAAACGAGCTGTGACAGACATTTCATGAAAGCCATACATGACCATGTGCAGGAACTTGAAAAACAGACAGAACCCGAACTGGTCAAATGGAGTGCCGATTACAGGGCATGGAAAGCCGAAATAAGTGGACTGGAAGCCCGGATAACCGCCTTGTCCAAAGCTCCGCAATGCAAGCCGGATGATCTTGAGAAGGCAAAAAACGACTTGCGTGTTCTGGAAGCGGCCACACCGGCAAAACCGCTTGAACCGCGCATGATCTACACGGATTTCACGCCCGAAGTACTGGGCTTCAATCTGGCGACAGGCTGCCCGACAGCGGGTGTTATCTCGTCAGAAGGCGGAACGGTATTCGGTTCGCATGGCATGGGGAAAGACTCCATCATGCGCAATCTGGCCCTGATTAACCAGCTATGGGATGGTGCCGATGTACGGGTTGACCGGAGAACAAGCGATTCATTCACGATCAGCGGAGCCAGATTGACCGTTTCCCTGCAAGTACAACAGGAAACCTTGCGAGAATTTTATGCGAAGAATGGAGAGCTGGCAAGAGGCAATGGGTTTATGGCGCGTTTTCTCATATCGGTACCACAGTCCACACAGGGAACCCGTCTTTTCAGAGATGAACCGGATACATGGCCAGCACTGGAAAAATTCAATGACAGACTGAAAGCCCTATTGTCGGATGAATTGCCAATAACAGAAAAATGCAGGCTTGAACCCTGCCTCATGACATTCCCGCCGGAAGTAAAAACCCTCTGGGTCAGCCAATATAACGCCATTGAAAAAGCGCTGGGCAATGGCGGAAAACTGGAAGACATCAACGATATGGCAAGCAAGGCAGCGGACAACATCGCCAGACTTGCCGCCCTGTTCCATTATTTCGAGCATGGCAAAACACCAATATGTGCAGATTGTCTTGATAGGGCGGCAGTGATCGTTTTGTGGCACCTGAACGAGGCCAAACGCTTCTTTAACGATATTGCCACCCCACCGGAACAGATCAGGCTGAAAAAGCTGGATAACTGGCTTATCGGGAAAGCGCAGAATGAACGGACGCACGGCATGCGACAGAACCATATTCTTCAATATGGCCCCATCCGGAAAAGTGAACAGCTTAATGAAGCGCTGGAAACATTGCAGGAACTTGACCGTATCCGGATAGACCGAAGCGGTAATGCAAAGCTGGTCATCATCAATCCAAAACTGACCATGTTTTAGAAACTTTGCTACGGCTATTCACGCTATTTTTGCTACTTGTGCTTATTTTGCAGGCACAAAATAGCACGAATAGCAGAAATAGCAGTAGCAGGTTCCTGTGAAACGGAAAAATATCAAAGGGTGAAATATGGAACTTGAAG
Source organism: uncultured Oxalobacter sp. (assembly GCA_934277985.1). Taxonomy (GTDB): domain Bacteria; phylum Pseudomonadota; class Gammaproteobacteria; order Burkholderiales; family Burkholderiaceae_D; genus Oxalobacter; species Oxalobacter paeniformigenes. The sequence continues at coordinate 240,008 of CAKQWF010000002.1, read as the reverse complement.
AACTGGAACGTAACCTGTTTGCCAGATATGGCGGTACGGCAACCGGCAAGACAGTCACAAGCGGGAATGTTGTAGCAAAAGTAGCGGAAATAGCAGTAGCAAAATCTGCCAATGAACGCATTACAGAAGCCGAATTGAAGGCATTCCCATACGAAGAAAAAGCCCTGACCCGATACTTCATCAATGAAGGCTGGACAGAACGATCAGCCATCGAACTGGCCCGGGGCATGATCGGACGGAGTTCATACCTGCCGCCCCATGAACACCTGAAATATCTGGAATGCGAAAGGCAGGAGAACAAACCATGACGGAAAGAAAGAAACGTCAACCGGCGGCAAAAGACAAAAAGGACTTGAAAGACGGGTATGCCAAAGCGGTCTTATCGCCTTCTATCAGCGCCAGTGCCGTTGTGGAGCAATACGGCAATGCGCTTTTCGGGAAAGACAACCTCGACATTCATGCTCTGGAAAAAACGGTAAAAGAATCGACCGAAGCCATCCACAACGGAGACATGAAAGCCGTGGAAGCCATGCTGTACGGTCAGGCGGTCGCCCTGCAAACCATGTTCGTCAATCTGGCAAGGCGGGCAGACTGTCAGCAAGGCAGACTGGACAACATCGAAGCCCTGATGAAACTGGCATTCAGGGCACAGAACCAATGCCGCATGACACTGGAAACCTTGTCCAACGTGAAGAATCCGCCGGTAGTCTATGCACGGCAGGCCAATATCACCAGCGGACCGCAACAGGTCAATAATGGTCTTACGCACGCGACAGAAAAAAACATCACACAAAACGGATTATTGGAGGATAGCCATGTCAAACGGCTGGACGGAAGAACGCAAGGCAAAACAGGCCGCCCTGATACACACATGGAAACCGTGGAAGTCGGCAGGCGTGAAAACCCCTGAAGGCAAGAAGCGAAGCCGCATGAATGCCTTGAAGCATGGCAAATATACAGCCGGCGCCATAGCGGAGAGAAAGCGGATCAATCAGGTATTGCGGGACGCCAGAGACTTCATCAGACAGACACAACGGATGCTGGCGGATCAGTCATGAAAACGGGAAAAACAAGGGGTAGCAAATGGACTGCCCCCCTTCTTCTTTACTCGCCGGGGATACGGGGGAATCAAAGTAAAAACCGTTTTGCCAAATGACCGGGCGTTCCCCAAAATATGCCGGAAATGCGATTTTTTTTACAGGAGGGGGTCAGAATCAAGGAACCAGGTTCGAAGCACTTTGACCGCAGGTTCATTTTAGAACATCATCGATTGTCATGGCCTGCGCTTTGGCAATTTCTTTTTGCGTCATCTTTGCCTCCAGACGATCCCGAATTTCTCTTGCGCTTTCAACTGTGACGGCAGCCCGATTGAGCAGAACATAGGCATAAAGATAATTTTTCTTTGTGCCTTGTCCATTTGCATACATCAGCCCAAGATTGAGCTGTGCCTCAGGATATCCCTGTTTGGCAGCCTTTTTGGCCCAATGGAACGCCTTTTGGTAATTGCGTGGAACGCCATCACCTTTCATATAAACAATAGCCAAATCATTTTGTGCTACTGCAAGTCCCTGTTCAGCCGCTTTCCGGTACCAGTAGGCTGCTTTTTCATAATTCCGGGTAACTCCACGACCATAGTAATATGCCGTTCCCAGATGGGCCTGGGCATAAACGTCATTCTGATCCGCGGCTTTTTGATCCCAATAAACAGCTTTTGCAAAATCCCTGGGAACACCTTGCCCGTTGGCATACTGGTTTGCCAATCTGCTCTGTGCATGAGGCACACCCTGTTCTGCTACTTTTTCAAGCCAATAGGCAGCCTTTGCGTCATCCCGCTCGACATCAAAACCTTTGGCATACATATCTGCCAGTATATCCTGTGCTGGCATGTATCCATGCTCTGCCGCTTTATGAAGCCATGAAATGGCTTTTCTGTTATCTGGAACAATACCGCCCTTTCTCATGGAGAGCATCATATCGGAAAAACATCGGGCTTCCGTATCTCCCGATGTTTCTGTCCTGCGGAAATATTGCCGGAGCTCCTCTTCGTGTTCCGAGTACACGAAATACAAAAGAAATTGTGCTGGTGAAAATCCCTGTTCGGCGGACTGCATGACCAAAGATACTGCTTTCTTTTCATCTTTGGGTATATCAACCCCAAAAGAATACATTATCCCCAATTTTAACTGGGCTTCAGCATTTCCCCCTTCAACGGCTTTCTGAAGCCAGTAAACTGCTTTCTGTCGATTTTTCCCATCTTCAAGAACGGACAGATAACGCGTTCCCAGAAAATACTGGGCATCAGCATCGCCTTTTTCCGCTTTTGCCATCAGGTCTTCAGGAGACAGTCCCATTTCCGGCTGTGAAAAAGCGGTATCTTGCGCCTTGGCATGAACCATACAGAAAAAGGTCAAACACGCCAGAATGACGAAAAGAATTCTTTTTTTGAACATGATTATTCTTTCAGGGATTTTGACTGATCCGGCAAAAAACAATCAGTCCAGATATTCGAGAGAAGCCGTCTGCGGGTTGTAGGTCAACCCTTCTGCCTTTCAGCGGTCATCCGGATAAAAGAGGAAATATCCATTAACCATGAACGCTGTGAATCCGTGTAAGTCGAATGCAATCCCGCAGGAAGAACAAGCTGGACATGTTCAGCACGCATTTCGTTTGTCTGGTTCTCGCTGATTCCGGGTTCCAGTGTCAGTAGATGTTTCCTAGCGATACGTGCTGCCTCGTTCAGTATCTGGCGCCAGCGGTCCTTGCACGTTGTCTTGGAAGCCAACATGGTCAGTCGTGTTTCCGGAAAAAGTGGATCATGGTATCGCGCAATACCCGGGAAAATGAAGTCCGGTTTCAGCCTGTTTTCAGTAATACCGTTCCGGGTATAGGTAATGCCATGTTCACAGAAAACCTGTTCCACATGATTTTCAAGAGCGGAACCGGCGCGTGATTTCCTGCGCTGGAGGGTACTCTGGACGGCTTGGATATATGGTTCGGGATCATCTGTTCCCTTTTCCATCAGATCACGCAGCCGGCTTGAGAGCAGATGTCTTTCCAGTGTCCGGAACAGGATTTCTTCCCGTTCCATCCATGCCATCAGCGCTTCATCAGGGCTGTCCAGACAGGATATGCCTTTCAGTGTGTTTCTGGCATAGGCGGAAAACTCGGCCGTTTTCGGGAAAAAACCACCGAATTTTTCCAGCATGCCTTCCAGATAGTCCGGGGCCTCTTCCTCAACCTCAATCCCGATCTGTTCAAGAATGGTTCTGGCTGCAAAGCCGATACGTTCCCGATCCATATCTTCTTGGGACTGGACAGTAAAACTCTGGCTGGCCAGATCCGGAGAACCGAACAGCCAGAGGAGCTGCCGTTCCACAGTCGAATCCTTTTCGGCAACAATGGCCAGCAGCCGGTTATCATGCAGTCTGGCAATAACCAGAAGATCACCTTCTCCCGCGCTAGAAATAACCTGGTTTCCGGTGAAATACAGCCGGTACTCCCAGCGCATGACACCCCGTTCAGTCCGCGATTTCCTGCGGGCATCGTACCATGTCATGTTTCCATCATCGACGACAGGATCTTCCGTCCGGTCGGAAAGATAGAGAAAACGGGAAGGGAAGCGCATTTTTCCTTCCGGTTCCCCCAGAATGTTTTTCAGGGGTTCTGCACCATTGAATTCATGCTGGTGTGAGCGATCCAGACGGATTTCCACCGTACTCAGCCGCTTGATACCCACTCCCTCAAAATACTGCGACAGATATCCCTGTTTCATTTCCTTGCCTCGAAGTGTTGTTCATTGCCAGTCAGCCACTGTTCAAGAAGCGTGACAACCTTTTCCGGATCGTGGTCTTTCCCGCGCAGGGCGCATTCCCAGACAATACCGACACGCCAGCCGGAACCAGCCAGTGCCTCCAGTGTTTTCCGGTCGCGTGTCCGGTTGTCCTCAATCTTTTTTTTCCAGAAATCCTCACGGGTTCCAGGCATCCGGAAGAGGGGGCAGTCATGCCCATGCCAGAAACAGCCGTTGATAAAGATCACGGCATGGTATTTCGGAAGTACCACATCCGGTTTTCCGGGAAGATCCCGGACATTGATCCGAAACCGGAAACCGCGACGGTGCAGAAGACTGCGAACCAGTATCTCCGGCCTGGTATTTTTGCCGCGAATGCCGGACATCATACGGCTGCGGGTTTCCGGATCAACGATATCTGTCATGAGTCAGGGGAAGAGGTAACTGGTGCATGCCTGTACGTTCCTGTTCGATCAGCTGCTGGACATGATGAACCATGATGCGGGCAACTTCCTGCATGACGGGGACAACCACACTGTTTCCGAACTGGCGGTAAGCCTGGGTATCGCTGACCGGAATTCTGAATGTGTCCGGAAACCCCATCAGCCGGGCACATTCACGTGGAGTCAGCCTCCGTGGCCGCTGGTCATCTCCCTGCCAGACCAGGATTTCAGAACCGTCTTTGTAGTACCGGGCGGAAAGAGTACGTGTCACACTGTCTGGCCAGACAAGTCCGAATCCGAATCCGTTGCCGGCAGCACGGTGTTTGGCCGCATATGCCTGAAGGTATTCCCACAGCCGTGGTGTCAGCGTGAATTTCGGAAGTACCTCACGTCGTGCATGATCGAAATAACGGTTTCCGTCCCATGGAAGGAAAGGTTCCGTTCCATCAGTCCGGTGAAGAATGGCCCCCACTTTCGGACCTTCCCTAGGAAGTCTCAGGTCATCCCACGTGAAGTCCGTATCTTCCCGGAATCCGACAATAATGATCCGTTCCCTGTGCTGTGGCGTGAAATGCTGTCCGTCAATAATCCGGTAATGGACCTGATAGCCAAGCTCATCCTTCAGGGTACGCAGGATCACGTCGAACGTGTGCCCCCTGTCATGGGACATAAGGTTCTTGACGTTTTCAAGAAGGAAAGCCTTGGGACGTTTTGCCTCGATGATTCTGGCTACATCGAAAAACAGGGTTCCCTGGGTTTCACAGGCGAAGCCGTGAGGCCGGCCAAGGGAATTCTTCTTGCTGACACCAGCAATACTGAACGGCTGACAGGGAAAACCTGCCAGCAGGACATCATGGTTCGGAACATCTTCGGCATGGAACGGAACGATATCACCGATAAAGGGATGACGGTCTCCGTAGTTTTCCAGATAGGTTTTCTTTGAGAAATCATTATATTCGCTAGTAAAAACACACTGGCCGCCATGCGCCTCGAATCCCATCCGGATACCGCCAATACCAGCGAAAAGGTCAATGAAACGGAAAGAGTTATCCCCGTTTTCCTGAAGATTGGCTGGCTGCTGGAGCAGGTGACGGAGAGCCGGTTCCAGCATGGCAGGGCAAGGTGTTTCACCCTTTTCCCAGCGACGGACCGTTTTGGTATCCCTGCCAATAAATTCCGCGATTTCACGTTGGGAATAACGGCTGCGTGCCTGTTTCAGCAGATCAAATGATGGTGATGCATAAGTCATCCTGTTTTCCTCTGGGTATATTTGCGGACATTATGCCTTTATTTTTTCCGTATGTCATGTTTTTAGAAAAGAGGGTTACAACTTCCTCTCGCTCCTAGAAATTGCTTGCATTAGCTTGAAGCAAGAATGGAGCAAAAATGTATATGTGCAATTTTATGTCAGCGATTTGTCTGCCCTGAAATCGAATAAAATCTGCAAGAAACCAGAAATTCTTGTGTAATTCTTGTGTAATCGTGCCAAGAAAACCATCCATAATTATAGAATTCTTCAGAAGAACAATTTGGGTCACAGGCGTTAAATTTTTATATAAATCAAATAGTTAAGAATTAAACAGAATAGACCAGAAAAGTTAAATTCAAAACTCTTAATCCGTAGGTCGAGCGTTCGAGTCGCTCACAACCCACCAAGAACACCAAAGGCCACGTTTCATAACGTGGCCTTTTTCATTGCCGTTTACCATCACGGCAACACATATCCCTGCACTCTTGCGGATGCTTCATCGAAGCGCATGACTGTCATTGCATACCTGCGCTTTTATTCCCACCTGAACACCCGCTACCGGACCACCATCTGCTCGCACGAAGCCCTGACGAACATCAAGCGGTTAACGATCCGTTCACATACAGTTCATCGGGATTTGACTGTTTCATCTCGACAATATCCCCAATCCCGAACCGAACTCGACCCACATGGCAAAACACTTCTCCTTTGGATTCACTGCATACCGCATCCACCTCGACAGCCGGTGGCTCACGGTCATCAGCGCCCTGTATTTCACGACCGTGCTGAATCTGTCACTGTTGCGCTACATTCTTCGCCACCTGACGGTAGCAGATACTGCCACATTCTTTTTCGGCATCAGCATTCCCATCGTCATCTTCACTGCACTCTATCTGCTCTTCAATCTCCTTCTGATACCGTACCTTGCCAAACCAGTCCTGATCCTGCTGCTGTTCATCGCCAGCGCGACCAACTACTTCATGTTCGAATACGGCATTTTCATCGACTCTGGCATGATCAGAAACGTTTTTGAAACCAATACACGCGAAGCACTTGATCTCATGACCCTGCGGTTCATTCTCTGGGTCATCGTTGGCGGTGTTCTGCCCGCTATATGTCTGACAGTGACCCGCATCGATTACCAGTCCTTCCGTACCGAATGCAAAAGCCGCCTGTTTGCCATAACCGGTTGTCTCATCACAACCGGAATGATCGCAGCCTTTTTTTCAAGGAATATGCTTCCTTCGGACGCAACCATCAGGATACGCACCGGCTCATCAATCCGATCAGTACAATCTACGCTACCGGACGATACTTGCATATCCGTTCACTGGTTGACAAGCAACTCCGGCGCCTGGATGCATCAGCCAAACTGATGCCATACGAAGGCTCGGTGCCTGCCGTATTCATTCTTGTCGTCGGTGAAACAGCACGTGCCGCCAACTTTTCACTGAACGGCTATCCGCGCGACACCAATCCCTTGCTCTCCAAAGAAAACGTCATCGCCTTTCAGGATGTCTATTCCTGCGGCACCGCAACCGCCACCTCAGTACCCGGCATGTTCTCCAATATGACACGGGAACACTTCCATGCCGACAATGCCAGATACACGGAAAATCTGATGGATCTCCTCCAGCAAACGGGCTTCAACGTCCTCTGGCTGGAAAATGACGACGGTTGCAAGGAAGTCTGCAATCGTGTCCCCACCCGAAAGGTTTACAAAAGCAACGACCCGCGTTATTGCGACGGACAAAGCTGCTTCGATGAAATCCTTCTCGACAACCTCGAGGAATATATCGCCAACGTCAAAAAAGACACTTTCATCGTCCTGCACACCATCGGCAGCCACGGCCCGACATATTACAAACGTTACCCCGAAACTTTCCGAAAATTCAGGCCAACCTGTGACACTTCCGATCTCCAGAACTGTACCCGCGAGGAAATCATCAACACCTACGACAACACTATCCTTTATACCGACTATGTCGTCTCAAGCGCCATCGGTATCCTCAAAAAATTCCCGCATCTGGAATCCGGCCTGCTTTACATCTCCGACCATGGTGAATCGCTTGGCGAAAACAATATCTATCTCCATGGCCTTCCTTATTCCATCGCTCCGGAAGAACAGAAAAAAGTTCCCATGGTCCTGTGGATGTCCGACACCATGCAAAAGCTCGACCATCTCAACTACGGCTGTATCGCACGTCAAGCAACAGACAAAACCTGGTCTCACGACAACCTGTTCCATACCCTGCTCGCTCTTATGGAAATCAGATCGAATACCTACGACAAGACTCTCGATATCTTTGATGACTGCCGTACGAAACCATTGCCATGGAACACCGCCGCCCGGCCCGTCACGATCTCTGCAACAGACTGACAATCACGTTTACATTGCCCATAAACAGTGTTCTAATAACCGACAAACATTGCGGTTACGCAAACAGTCATCCGAGCCTAATTCTTCGAGGAGAACTCCATGAACGACACGATCAGCGCCATGCTTGCCAGACGGAGCATCCGTGCCTACAAACCCCAGCAGATTCCAGACCGCGATCTTAACTGGATTCTTGAAGCCGGCATCTATGCCGCCACATCCAGAAACATGCAGGCATGGTATCTTACCGCCGTCCAGAACAAGGAACTTCTGAAAAGACTGCGCGATGCAGCATGCGATACCATGCTCAAATCGGATAATGAACGCAACCGCGAAAAGGCGCTCGATCCGGAATTTTCCCCTTTTTACAATGCGCCAACCCTGATCATTATTTCCGGCAATGAATCCCGTAACGCACGAATAGACTGTGCAAACGCCGCACAAAACATGTGCGTCGCCGCCAGTTCCCTTGGACTGGGTTCGTGTTACCTCGCCAGCTTCACCATGGCTTTCGAAGACCCGGGCGTGGCTGCCACCCTGCTGCGCGATCTGGGTATTCCCGAGGGATACACCCCCCAATTCGGTGTCGCGCTCGGTTACGCTGCAGAGCATCCCACGACACCACACCGTCGCCGTGATGTCATCCGTGTCATCAAATAGGAACTGCAAACCATGCCAACCTTCGGCAAAACCTGTCTTGGCCTGCTGGCAGCACTGGCAATTTCCAGCACAGCGGCGGGTGCGGACATCGCACTGCCTGCTCCGGTGACACAAGGCGGTGAAGGTATATTCACCGTTCTGAATGCACGCCATTCGGCATTGCCATCCGATTTTCCGCTCAAAAGCATCACCATGCAGGAACTGTCCAACCTGCTATGGGCAGCGACCGGACAAAACCGGAACGGAAACGGATGGACCGTACCTTTTGCCATGCACCGTGCGCCCTATAACACCATTTACGTGCTGATGGATAGCGGCACATACCGGTACGACTGGCAGAAAAACCGCCTTGAAGAAATCTCGAGCCATGACGTCCGTCGTAATGCCGGACCACAGCGCATTGTCGGTGAATCACCCGTCGTACTCGTTTTCGTGGGACAGGACGGAACCGCCCGGGAATATGCCGACATTGCTGCCGGTGCCATGACGCAGAATATCTATCTGGCGGCAGCATCGCTCGGCATCGAGGGACGTTTCGTCATTACCATGAACGAAAACGCATTGCGTCAGGAACTGAAACTGAAAACGGAAGAATACCCAGTCAACCTCATGCTGATCGGCAAAAAATGACAGTGGCCGTAATACGGCGTCGGATACATCTTGTCCCCTGCGACTTTGCCGATCATCAACCTGATTCGACAAATTCGCCCGGTTTTACAGAATTCCTGAGAAAAAACGAACTGTCCCGAATTCGGGCAGTCATATACTTGTGTTACGCCAGTTCTTAACACTAGCGTGCACAAGGCTGAAAATCCGTTTGCCATATGCGCTGCGACGAACCGGATGATATCTTTCCGGAAAGGAAAACCATCCTCCAAACCGCTTGCATTCGGAAAAAACCATCTACGGAGAAAAACATGAAACGATACCTCTTGACCCTGTTGACCATTCCGTTCTTTCTGGCCGGATGCGCCCAGAATCCGGTCGCATCCGGATCGAATCCGCCGCTCTCGCAAGCTGTCGACGCGCTGAATGCCTTCCACTGGCAACTGAGCGATGCGACCGACCGCCAGGGCAACCGGCTCGATGCATGGTTTGTCCAGAATGAAAAACCCGTCCGTATCGACTTCAAGACTGACCGTTTTTCAATATCCAACGCATGCAACCTCATGAACGGAACCTATCTGCTCAACGGCAATACGGTCACTTTCTCCAATATGATCTCGACGAAAATGCTGTGTACCCCGCAACTGAATGCACTGGAACAAAAAGTCACCGCCCAGCTGCAACAACCTGCCAGCATTGAACTGTATCTGTCAGCATCACCGGTCATGAAACTCGGATTTGAAGACGGAACCAACCTGACTTTTTCCGGAACGCCGACTGCAGCCACTCGTTACGGCAACGCTGGTGAAACCATCTTCATGGAAATCGCGGCAAACACCATCGAATGTGATCAAAATGCCGTTACAGGCAAAACCTGCTTTCAGGTGCGTGATGTTTATTACGACAATAATGGCGTCATGACAGGCACGAGTGCATGGCGTGTCTTCGCCACGAATATCGAGGGATACCGTCATCAGGAAGGCACCGGCCACATCCTCCGCATCAAACGTTATAAGGTACCGAATGCACCGGTTCCGGCAAGTGATGCCTATATCCTCGACATGATCGTCCAGTAACTGTACGAACAACCCGGTGGTTTCCGCCATCGGGTTGTTTCCCTATCTGACGACCACCGGTAATGGTCTGTGATCTTCAATACCACAGCAAACGCAAGCCTTGATGCAATCCCGAAAATGTCCAGAAACCGCATGACGATGAAAAGATTCGACAGGCCGTGCATGAAATAGATACCACCGTACGTTTATCCTTGCGAGCCGCCCGTTTCGATACCGGAACGGGCGGTTTTCCATAGACAATGGAAAAATGATGTACGAATATGGAACTGGAACGGAAAAACAAAATCCGATAGGAAACACAAGGGCTGTGCGTTATCCGCTCACAAGGCAATACATGATGGCATCTGAAACTTCATGGCAAATGCAACCTGAGTCTTCCGGCAATGGCTGGACGCTTTTCCACATGCACGACAAGACTGTCGTGCATATCCTGCAGATCCCTTCATGTAACCTATATGTGTCAAAAAACGGCATCCCGGCGAATGGACTCGAACGAACGGATCGATTCGGACAACAGTTTGCGCCATTGTTGCCGGTCCGCAGGCCGCATGAACCTGACGGATTCTTCTCTCTCCCGAGGCAAATCCGGCATCATTGCCAGTGCACGCGAAAGGCAATCGAAACCATGTTCCAGCGTTTTTTTGGCACGACTTCCCAGCGCGTTTTGCTCGGCCAGCATGACGAACTCCCCGCACAATGAACGATCCGCTATCCTGTGCCATTCAACCCGTGAGAAAACGGTCTCGCTCACTGTTTCGACACCATCCGGCATATCGAGCATGTCTTCCAAACAAACGATCAGGTTGCGCAAACGACCTTCCAGAATCGTCCCGTACATATAAACAAAAAGCTGGACATGATTGTCACGCTGTTTCTTGACATGAAAGGCCAGTACGGCGATCAGTACCAGTACGACCACGATACCGGCAAGCGGCAATATTTCCTGCATAGTGAACGACCCGGAACGGTATTTCAGACCTGTGATACGCCCCCGAAAACAGGCAAGCGTATCCGATCCGCCAAAAGGCTTTTGCTATCATAAAAGCCAGAACGGTTTCTGGCTATTCCGACAATCAAGGTTTTGCCAGTCTGTCGTTTTTCTGAAAACATCCTGCCGGCTCGCATATACCCTCCGACATGGCAAACCATTGCAGCGCAATGCCACCGGAAACACATACTGCAGCACTCAGTTGGTTTCGTTATATTTCCTGTCGGAACCGCGTGCTTTTTCGACAGGATATTTCAGAGCGTTTTTTTTCATTTTCCGCAAGGCAGCCTGTTGCAAATCGATTTTCGCCAGTGACGCAAAGCGTATCAGATACAACAGAATATCGGCCAGTTCTTCCTCGGTATGTTGCCGTACCGCCGGCTCGGCGTCGAGTTCATTCCAGTCATGCTGGCCACGCGTCCACTGGAAAATTTCCAGCAATTCCGAAGCCTCGACAGAAAGTGCGGACGCGATATTCTTGGGCGTATGGAAACGCCGCCAGTCGCGTTCATCGGCGAACCGTTCCAGCTTTTCAGCCAGCATCGCATCATCGATCATTTTGCGCACTCCGTCTGTTTTCAGCGATGCTGTCGTCCATCACTGCCACATGACCGACATCTTCGGCAGCACTCATCCGGATTTTCCCGAAATCGCGTCCGCTGGGCTGCTGATAAGCGAACAACCCGAATTCATGCAAAATAGAATAAAGATGATCGAAAATATCCGACATGATGGCTTCATATTCATTCCAGTCCGTCGTGGTCGTATAGCAATAAATTTCTATCGGCAAACCGGTCGGTCCGGGATCCATCTGACGAACCAGTATCGTATCGTTTTTGGCGATATCCGGATGATTGTGCAAAAAACGCTCGACATATGCCCGGAAAGTACCGACATTGGTCAGGCGTCTCCGAATCGGGAAACCGGATTTTCCATCGTCGAAACGGCTGTTCCATTCCGCGATTTCCTTTTCTTTCGCGTCAAGATAATCACGCAAAAGCGGCATATCCCGAAGGCTTTCCCGTTCCTGTTCCGTCAGGAAATGAATACTTGTCTGGTCGATATATATGGCACGCTTGATCCGCCTGCCACCGGATTCCTGCATACCTCGCCAATTCTTGAACGGATCGGTAATCAGACGGCGTGTCGGAAACGTCGTGATCGTCCTGTCGAAATTCCTGACCTTGACGGTATGCAATGCGATATCGATCACCGTTCCATCCGCATTGAGATTGGGGACTTCGATCCAGTCACCTACCTTGACCAGACCATTCGCTGAAATCTGGATACTGGCGACAAGCGAAAGCAGCGTATCCTGAAACACCAGCATCAATACCGCAGCCATCGCACCCAGACCGGACAGCAAGATAATCGGCGATTTGTCTATCAGTGTCGCGATGATCAGAATCCCCGCAATCAGATAAATACCGAGTTTGAGCAACTGGATATATCCCTTGATCGGACGACTGGCTGCAATAGGCCGCTGGTTATATAACGTTTCCACGATATTGAGTACACCGCTCAACGCCATGGCAAGCGTCAGAATGATGAAAGAGGCAGCAACAGCACGAACGATGTAGGCAACCTTTTCCGGAAGATGAGGAACCCATGCAATCCCGTGCGTGAAAACCGTCGCAGGTACGATATTCGACAATCGTGCGATCGCCTTGTCGATCAGATTGCCGCCGACCTCAGGTATCGGAGAAAGTTTCAGCGCACGACGCACCAGACGGAGCAGTATTTTCTTGACGATGAAATTGAGTATCCACGAAATGGCGATCAGCAAGGCCAATGCCGCCAGTGTGTACAAAAACGGCGAACCATCGAAAAAGGAAAGATACTCGTTGATCAGTGACATCATGTTGGCTATCCGGTTGGGCAATGCAGAACTGCAGACGAACCGTCAGGCAGCTCCTTTGTTATCGCAGTGGAATATAGCATATTCCCCCTTTGCCGGCTTTACGTCATGTATGAAAATGCGATCCTTCTTATGACACCATCCGGTACCGTCAACCGGACATTTGCCTGAGCATTTACGATAACGATTTTCCCCTCGGTACCACGCATTCACCGGTGAAATTGGTATCATGCACCATTATTTACCGACAAACAGGAACTGCCAGCATGACTACCGCATCAAACGATCAGGACTTCCCGCCAAAAGGTTTGAACCCCGAATCCGTATGGAAACATTTTGCCGCACTGTGCCGGATACCTCGTCCATCCAAACACGAGGAACGCGTCCGTGATTATCTCGTGCAGTGGGCAACCGGTCAGGGACTGGAAAGCATCATCGACCGCGGCGGCAACCTCATCATCCGGAAACCGGCAAGCCCGGGACGAGAAAACGCATCCGGCGTCATCCTTCAGGCACATCTGGACATGGTCTGCCAGAAAAACGATGGCGTTATACATGATTTTCACAACGATCCCATCCATCCCGTCATCCGCGACAACCTGGTACTCGCCGAAAACACGACGCTGGGAGCTGATGACGGTATCGGTGTCGCGCTGGCACTGGCCGCTCTGGAAGATAACACACTGGTACATGGCCCCCTAGAGGCATTGCTCACCGTCGATGAAGAAGAAGGCATGGGCGGCGCCAACAAACTGGAAACCGGTGTATTGCGCGGCAACATCCTGCTCAATCTCGATAGCGAAACCTGGGGAGACTTTTGCCAGGGCTGCGCTGGCGGCATGGACATTTCCGTTTCCCGCCCAGGCCATTCCGAACCCATCCCGTCAGACTGGCAAACGGTCTGTATCCGTGTCTCCGGCCTGCGTGGCGGACACTCCGGCATCAACATCCATGAAGGGCGTGGAAACGCCATCAAGATACTGGTAAGGATACTGAATGCGCTGCAATCGTCCCTTTCATTGCGCCTTGCCAGCCTGACTGGCGGTACGGCACGCAATGCACTGCCCCGCGAAGCCTCCGCAGTCATCGCCATCCGCCCGGATGATATGGACACGCTCACAGAACGGCTCGGACAGTTACAGGCAATTATCCGGCACGAACTGGCCGGTGTGGACGAAAAAGTCCGTATCGATTGCGAACCTGCTACTGCCGTAAATATCATGTCCATTGCCGACCAGCACCTCTGGCTGCGTACCCTCCATGCCGCTCCGCATGGCATATGGCGCATGAGTCCGTCGGTTCCCGGTGCTCCGGAAACCTCGAACAATCTGGGAACAGTCAATCTGCAACCGGATAACGGAGCCTGTACACTGATGGCTCGCTCGACGATCGACAGTGCATGCAACGCGCTGGCGGATGAAATCACCAGCCTGTTCATGCTGTCCGGAATTCCCGTCGTGAAAGAAAACGCCTATCCGGGCTGGGCGCCCGACACCACCTCTCCACTGCTGACGACCTGCCGCAACGTTTACCGGCAGACCTTCGGTCAGGAACCTGCCACCCATATCATCCATGCAGGGCTGGAATGCGGCATCCTCAAATCCAAATACCCTGTACTGGATACCATCTCCTTCGGTCCGACTATCCACAGCCCGCATGCGCCGGGAGAATCCGTCGAAATCGACACGGTGGAAAAAGCATGGCGATTCCTGAAAGCCCTGCTCGCTACCATCGACTGACAACATATCCGGAAAAATCGTGATACAGCCGCCGGTTGCATACCGGCAGCTGTATCACGGCAAACGTCGCCCCGCGAATCTCCCTGTCATTCTCTTCCGGACCATACAAACGATATAAACACGCGCCATATTCCGCTTTACGGCACGATCCATATACCAAAACGGAATATCTGCCTTTCGTAGCGCAACCAATACGGTACGCCGCTCCGTTATGCGGTCCTTCGTGCGGCCAGTGCACGATAAAAAGCAATCTCGTTTTCCCAGAGCGTCGTCAAATCGACTTGTCCACTTCTGAAAGCCTCCAGAAAACCGGGTAATGCTTCCATCGTGATATAGCGGACGGATGATGCCTTCCCGACATCCAACCATGCATCCGGGTCGTTGCCATACCATCCGATCGCATTATCGCCATCCATCAATGAAGAGACATCCTTGGCCAGGTTGTTCGGATTGTCATAAACATGACAAAAATCGTCTCCGTCATCAGCGACCTGTAATTGCAAATAACCACTCGGATAAAATATGACGCTCATCTCCATCAGCATGCTCCCGATTTTCCGTTACAAACCGTTTGAACCGGTTTCTATCATATCCGAAAACCTTACACAAAGACCGCACCGCCTGCCGGCCTCCCTTGCCAGAAAACACAAACATACCGCGACGGACACGACGACAACACCATACATATTCCCATCATCTGCGACTCGATATAACCTGCCGACAAACGACAGCAAGATTTTTGCGCCATCTGTCATTTAACCGATCGGAAAATGACAACATACGATCACGACGCAAACCGAACAGACAAAAGCCAGCGTATCCATGATTTCCGAAACAATGCCGTTCATGTACTCCCCTTTCACGAAATACTGTCAATACATACAGTCTATCATACTGTATAAAAAAACAGTACTTTTTTTCTTTCACCTGCCCTTCAGGCAATATCACAATGACCTGCTTACCATCACCCCATCACAAGAAACGACACCGCTTCCGGTGAGGACATCTCCATCATTCATCTGTAACGAACTGTAAAAAAACATTCCGCGTGCAAGACATCCTGCCATAATGTGTTTCACATCACCCTAATCAAGAAAAAACACCTGCAAACATTACTGTTTGCAGGTGTTTTTTCATCTTCCGGCCGCAGTTTCCGTCATCTGCACACCATCACGGATAGTGCTCCATAAACCTCTTTATCTCCATTTCCTGTGGACCACTTCGTGAACAGTACACCTTTCTCCTTGCGGTACAATCATTTGTACTTCCTGGCAATCAAACAGGCGTTTCCTTCATCCGTTCCCACAGCAACTTTCATCCTGTTTCCCGAATTCCATCGCCGATGTTCTCCATAAAAAAACCGCTTTTTCCGCTATCAAAACAAACGATTCACCAACAACATTACAATCTTTCAGTGAATCGCCGGAAATGCAATATGAACGTTCCGGCAACATGTCCTGATAACGTGACAGGCCCGCCTTTGCCTCTTCACCACACTCCATGCACATCACGCCATCAGGACATAAAAAAATCTCCCGTCAGCAAAACGGGAGATTTGCAGACAGGAATGGCTATCGATCACTCATTGATGTCGAGCAGACCTGAATAGCTGACGAATGCTTTTTCGCCACGATAAATCGGCAGGGGTTTTTCACCTTCTTTCAGCGGGGTATCACGCTGCTGGTTTTCATTGGCGAAGCTGACATAAGCGAAATTGCCTCTGGCGCCTTTTGCCTTGTATGCGGCCTCGATTTCGTGGATATTGTCCGGAATTTTCGCTTCCTGCGGATAACGGACAGCTTGCACGACAACCCATTGCAGCCCTGTGTCGCCACCCATCCAGATCGATGGCTGCAATTCCGGATTGCTGTTCGATGCCGTAACCTGTTCCCCACTTTCGACCAGATTCTTGCGAACGACCTGAACGGCAAAATCATGCAATTCCCAATCTGTCATTTCGATCTTTTCGTCGGTGACGAGATCTGGCGGATTGACCGGCTTGCGATCTTTCAGGGAAAGCAGTCCCCAGCCTTTTTCCGTCGGCAACCAGTATCCGAACGAGAATCGCATCGGCATGATACAGGCATGTCCTTTGCATTTTTCCGCGATTTTCTGCAAGGCCGCTTCAGAACCCGGTGTCTTGAGCTGACCGTCCGCATCCTCGATCCGGACAAAAAACAGCTGATTGCCGAGACGGAACGAAAGATGTTCCATAAACGGCTGATCCAGATGGGCGCGTATCCATACCGGACCGCCTTCCACCTGACATTGCAGGTGACGTCCCGCTGCCTGCCAGCACTGGATGAAATCATCGGTTACAACTGTGGATACTTGTGTTTCCTGCATAATGTTTCCTGTTCAATGGGGGAATAAAACCGTATTGTACCGGACATTGATGACATACTGGTTTGCCATCACAGCAACCGGCTGCAATATCATATCATTATGTTCTGAAATGTTTGTCGACCAGATCCTGAGGCGAAGTTCCCCGGATAAATTCCGATTCGACGATCTGTATGAACGGCTGTTTGCCGCCACACCGCCGTATCACAGGCGTCGGACGAAATCCTTTTTCCAGCAATACCTGTACCAGCTGGAAATAGTAAGGCAGGACACCTTCGATAAAATCCCAACGCTTCGGGGCAGCGATTGAATACAGCCAGCGATCGACAAAATGCGCCGGATCCTCACCTGTTCTGTGCGACTGCGCGATGGTTTCATCATACGCTTCTTTCAACACTTCTTTCAGCAAGGTTTCTTCAGCGCCCTGTATGCGCAATTCACGGATGACGTGGATTTCATATGCCTGTGGTGTCGGATACTGTTCCCTGAATGTCTGCACGGACTGTACGCCGCTTTTGACTTCGTTGACGATCCGGCTTTTGCCGAACCATTTTTTCAGGACACCCAGCAGAAACACGATTACTACCGCCCCAATGACGGCTGTCACGATCACCCATGTCTCCATTCACTCGCCCCCATAATCCCCCGAATTGTCTTTCCCGTCCCATACATTCCGATACAACGGTCACGGATGTCTGTTCCGTATTTTATCCCATGCATACCGTGCATGCCGCTAATTTGCTGGCTCGCCACATTCAGGCAAATCATCCCAGGATGTCGTATAACGCGGCGAGGCCTTTTCCTTTTTTGGCATCCATCGCCGGCTGAGTCTGTCGTCCTGTGACAAACGCAGCGTACCGTCTCCGAAGCGAGCATTGATGGTATCCATGATTTCATCGATCCGCTTTCTTTTTTCTCCCCCCACCGAAAACAGATCGGAACAGCCACTGTCGGCAGAGGACAATTCGCTGACGCATAACCCACCCTTTCGGTATTCATGTCCGTTGCGGTATATCCGTCGCAATCCATGCATGGCATACCGGCTGATTTCCGCAGTGCTATCTGTCGGTTCTGCAAACGGCATGCAAAAACAGGGGTGATATTGCGGCTTGTCCAACCTGAAAGGATCAGTTTCCAGAAAAACCTGCACCATACCTGCCACCAGTTTTTCCTGACGCAACTGTTTGCCGACATGGGCTGCATGAAACGCCATCGCGTTTTCCAGATCGTCCAGACGGGTAATACGCACTCCGAATGATCGGCTCGACAGTATCTGTCGTCTGGGCGGTCTGACTTGCGTGATATCGAGACAGGAAACGCCACGCAACTCAAGAATCAGCCGTTCCATCGTCACACCGAACTGCGCACGCATCATCCGGATATCGGCATCATGCAGCTGTGCTGCATTTCCGATCCCCATTCCTGCCAGAGTACGAGAGAGCCGCCGGCCGATTCCCCATACTTCTCCTGCCGGAATTCCCGACAACAGTTCCCGCTTACGCACCATATCCAGCGTATCGCAGGTAAAAACGCCTCCGGATACCGGATGTTTCTTCGCCACGAAATTCGCCAGCTTCGCCAATGTTTTGGTCGGTCCGATGCCGACACAGACCGGTATGCCGACTTCACGCCAGACGGTTTCCCGAATGGCAAACGCCTGTTTGAGGACATCCGTTTGCCCGGTCATATCCAGAAACGACTCGTCCACACTGTATTCCTCATGTACCGGAGAAAAAACCGACAACAGCCGCTTGACACGGTTACTCAAATCGGAATACAGCGGGAAATTGCTGGAAAATACGATGACTTCACGATTTTTCGGTACACTGCTGACCTTGAACCAAGGTACCCCCATACCGATACCAAGTGCCTTGGCTTCATTGCTGCGCGAAATGACACAACCATCATTGCTTGAGAGCACGACGACAGGACGCCCCTCAAGGTCGGGTCGGAATACCCGCTCGCAAGATACAAAAAAATTGTTGCAATCGACCAGTGCGATACACCGCTCCATCCGTTTCTCCGCACAAACCGCTTCCGCTGCCAAAAACCGGCTTGCTTCGCCAGACTCCATCTGCACCGGCATCGCGAAATACTGTGATTATATACAGTTATTTGTCTTGTGAAAATAGCATGCCGAACGGATCGGATGATCGTCGGACACAATCGGAAAGCACAACCCGGGTGATTTCCTCAAACGAACATGTTATGGTGTGGCCAAACCAATTCCACCGATACCATGACGATTGAAATTCCTTACCGCTGTCCGGACTGCCGTTTCGAACGTATGCTTGTATATGGCACACAATGGCAACATGTCGACGAATTGCACCGTTACCGCCGCGATATCCAGCGAGGGAAATATGGCGATGTTGCAGGAAAGTGGCTTGCGCGGTATCCGGACGCCATGCTTGTCATCTCGACTGCCTTGTTCGCCTGCCGCCGCTGTGATGCACTGCAAACCGCAGAACGGCTTTCACTGTATGCGTCCGGCAAACAGGTATGGGAAATGCCGGTCCGCTGCATGTCCTGTCATGCACCGTGCCATGTTCTGGATAAACCGCCGTCATCCCTGCCATGTACCGCATGCGGCAAAATTTGCCTGCGCCTCTGATGCTTTCCACGATACCTGCCAATACCATAAAAAAGCACGTCCTGTATCCAAAGAAATCAGGAAAAACTGCTGAAAACCTTGTCGATTTATCATTTTTTTAGCGCCAAATTTCCATAAAATTGCGAATTTTGCACATAAAATATATCTAATATGTCTATTGTAGACATTTTGCGATATTACAAAAACCGCTACACCAAGACAACATAAATTGCTCTTACTTGACAGTTCAAGGCTAATTTATGAGTAACAGCATCGCTGCACGGCTTGGTAAAAATATCGCCGCAGTCCGCAAGGCCTCAGGAAAAACACAAGCGGAAATCGCAGAAAAAGTCGAAATCGATACCGTATCGCTTTCCCGTATCGAACGTGGTATCGTTTGCCCGAGTATCGCCACACTGGATCGCATCGCCAAAGTACTGGACAAACCGCTGTGAAGGCTGTTTGACAGCGTCTCTTCCGGAACAACGGCGCTGGCCGACGATATCATCACCATGCTGGAACCATTGTCTGAAAGCGACCGGCTTTTTCTGCTGGAACAAATCCGTTGCTGGGCCAACCGTCTGGCGAAAAAACCATAGCTTCTCCGAATATCACACAGACCGTACGTGTCGATCCGTCACGGTACGATTGCTATCGTCCATTCTTCCACACTGGATACCCGTACAGCAATCACGCCCGATTCGCAAACGGGAAACCGCCTGTTTGCGCCTCGCCGAAAACGACTTGTTCGACCCGTCCGAAATCCAGATACCGGCTGTACAACGCATCGGCCAGATCCGGTTCACCGATCATACGATAGGCGTCAATGCATGCTTCCAGCGTCAATGCCCAGAACCCGGAAACTGCCGGATCATCGGACGCCAGATGTGCACGATAACGTGCCACAGCACGCTCACACAATTCATTCTGCGCCGGATAGATAACGACGAACCGGCCGGTATCGTAACGCCCGTTACAAACCATCACCCGGCTCAACATATGCTCGCGCCACAGTTGCTGTATCGGACTTGCACGCAACGCTACCGCATCGGCATCCCTGTACAACCCGACAAGACGCGACAATTTATCGTGGCGCGCTTTCGGACGCGTCGCAGCTTCCGCCATGGATTCGGTATATTTGACCTCGAGGGCGATATGTCCGCTTTCACCACCTGTCGTCACACATTCCACGAGCACATCGAACGCCGTGTAATCGCCGGTATAATCCGGATCGCCACGCGCCGGAGAATGCTCGAAATAAATTCCCTCCACACTCTCGACATAATCCGGAAAAAGATACCTGAAAAACCGGTTAGCCTTTTCGTCATCGAGTTTCAGTTCTCCGAACAGATTGAAGCACAACGGCTGACTGGACAACAGATTCATCCATAGTCGTTCCTCGTCGATCAGCGCACCGGTTTCCTGATAAACATATTCCCTGTACGCCAGTGCAGCGATTTCCGGTGTCAGAAAATTTCTTCCCTTCAATCCGCAATCTTCACTGATAAGGCTGCCGATTTCTTTCAGACCATTCCGGCTGTCATGACAACTTCCAATCGGCAAATTCCTTTCCTCACGCCACAACGCCTGCAACAGACGCGCCGCCGCCATAAAACGGTGATCTCCCGGCTCGCTGACTTTATGCGCCCTCAGAATATGTTTCGGAACACAGGGAAGTTTTCTGTTTTTCATGATGCCATTCCTTTTTCATACAGCCGAGGCAAAACCACCGGCAAGCAACAAACGTATCTTTTTCATGCAAGACAGCCTGTTTCCGGATTCCTGCGTCCTTGCCATCCACTTCATGTACATACCATCTGCATGAACAGATACATCATATGGCGTGTATGCGACAAACCGTTTCGCATACAAAAACAGCACGATATTCCGGTACAGGAACATGCCTCGTTCAGAAACGATTCACAGCCTTCATCCGGGCTCGCGACATTTCTTTATACCTTTATATCTTCATGACGTGTACAACAGGCAATATTGCCATACGCACAATACCCTGCCGCCATGACCGGCAACATCAATGCACGATAGAAAGAGAGAGAAAAAAAATGGAAGAAAAGAAACGGAAAGAACATATCCGACAGACAAACTGCGGTATCAGCAATCAGAAATACGTACCCCCCGATGCGCCGGCATCGGTAAAAAACGAAGGCAGACAGGTTGACTGCCGTCAAACACTATTCTTCGGCATCCTGACGCGAGGAAGATGCACACGACGAAAGCTTGTCGACCCAGCGCTCGATTTCTTCCATCAGAAACAACCGTTCGGCCTGATCAAGTTTTTCCAGCTGTGCCATTATGTTTTCCGCCATCACAATCGAACTGGACGAAGCCGATCCGATCAACTGCCACAACGCGACCCCCAGTTCATCGGCGATTTTGTCCAGCGTCGGAATACTGGGCATGATGATGCCACGCTCCATTCTCGACAAGGAGCCCGTATCGATCCCCAGCTTCTCGGCAACATCGGCCTGTGTCCGGCAAGCGGCTTTCCTGGCCTGTGCGATATTGCGTCCTATACGAGCCGCAATGTTCTTTTCCATAAGCAACCATGACGATTTCAGATATGCAAAGTCATGTTGTCTTATGCAAAGCCATTTTGTAACATCACAAAACGCCCTATCAGGCACACAATGCCTTTATTTGTACAGCTTATTGTTTTTTGCGCCCGTTGCTGGCTATCTTTATGAAAATAAAGGCAATCCCGCCATTCTGGAAGACGTTTGCCGGTGCGGCGTATGTACGGCACACGATATACCGCATCAGTTCATCGCATCCGTCATAACCGGATCATGACACATACAAAACAACCTGTTCCGGAAAGTGCGCAACAAAATACAGACACTTGTACACCACCGCTCCATACAACACCAATCTCTGGTATACATCCGGCAAATCGTCGTGTACAACCATTTCCCCTCAAAGCCACCCACCAGCATGTACTGCAAGCGCAGCCCCACCGTATGACAACACACAATACCTTATACTGTGAACAGGCAAAATGGTCGATTATCCGACAACCGGCAACATCGCCGGCATCCATGCCACACCGGTTTCGATCTGCTCGGTATGAGCTGCATACCGAGCAGATCGAAGCGCCTGTTTACAAGCCGCAATGCAGCTTTTATACCGACCATATCGAACGGGCCACCGCGATACTGAAAAATATCCTGCCCTCACCATTCATCGACCGCAACAAAATGACGGCATGGTTCATTTGCGACGTCATTCTCCGCATCCAAGGCATTACGCCGGACGGCTATGACGGCGAAATATACCGCCTGATCATCCAGTAGATCGCCACACCTGCCACCGGACGCCTCCGAAAAATCACCGCTGGACAGCGGAAACCGGAAGCTTCATTGGCATAAAAAGATGATAATGATCTGTGCAGAAATTTTGTATCTGTCTTGAAACGATCATTCACTGACTAAACCATCACGTGGTCAGTGGAAAGGATAGTAGCCTATCCCAGAAACCGTCTTAGGAGAATTTTCCAAAACAAAAAAACCGCCATATAACTTATATTTTGCGGTTCGTTTCGCTTGTATTGGCAATACCAATGTGGCGGAGAGAGGGGGATTCGAACCCCCGATAGGCTATTCACCTATACACGCTTTCCAGGCGTGCGACTTAAACCACTCATCCATCTCTCCTGCAATGGACTACTTGTGAAGCGTTGCATTGTAGCATAAAGATAAGAAAAAACCTCATCTTTATGCCATTTTTTTGCATTCTCACAACGATTGGCGCAGTTGTTCGAGGATGGCAGGGTTTTCCAGGGTGGAAATGTCCTGTGTGATTTCCTCGCCGCGTGCGATGACACGCAAGAGACGGCGCATGATCTTGCCGGAACGCGTCTTCGGCAAGTTTTCGCCAAAGCGGATTTCCTTGGGGCGCGCGATCGGGCTGATTTCCCTGGAGACCCATTTCCGCAGGTCGGATGCGATGTGTTTCGCAGCCTCACCTTTGGGCAGTTCATTCTTCAGAATCACGAATGCGCAAATGGATTCACCAGTCAAATCGTCCGGCTTGCCGACGACTGCCGCTTCGGCGACCATCGGATGCGCCGACAGGACGGACTCGACTTCCATGGTTCCCAGCGCATGACCAGAAACGTTGAGAACGTCGTCGATACGCCCTGTGATGGTGAAATAACCGGTCTGCGGGTCACGGATCGCGCCGTCGCCTGCCTGATACAGTCTGCCACCCAGTTCTTCCGGCCAGTAGTGGGTCTTGTAACGTTCATCATTTCCCCAGACTGTCCGTATCATGGATGGCCACGGACGATTGATGACGAGAATGCCGCCCTGCCCCCATGGCAGTTCCTGCCCGGTTTCGTCGACAACACTGACCGACAGTCCCGGCAACGGAAGCGTGCAGGACCCCGGAACGAGCGGTGTCGCGCCCGGCATCGGAGCGATGACGTGACCGCCGGTTTCCGTCTGCCAGAAGGTATCCACGATCGGACAACGTTCTTTTCCGATATGCCGGTAAAACCACAGCCATGCTTCCGGATTGATCGGTTCTCCCACAGAGCCGAGCAGGCGCAGGCTGGAGAGGTCGTAATGTTCCGGCGCAACGCGATTGTCTTCACTGCTGGCTTTTATCAGCGAACGAATGGCGGTCGGTGCCGTATAGAAAATACTGACTTTGTGTTTGTCGATCATTTCCCAGAACCTGCCGGCATGCGGATAGGTCGGCACGCCTTCAAACAGCAAAATGGTCGCACCGGTCGCCAACGGACCATAGGCATTGTAGGTATGCCCGGTAATCCAGCCGATATCGGCGGTACACCAGAAAACGTCCGAGGGTTTGATGTCGAATGTCCAGCGCATGGTCATGATCGCCCAGAGCAAGAAACCGCCGGACGCATGTTGCGCGCCTTTTGGATTGCCGGTCGAACCCGATGTATAGAGGATGAACAATGGATGTTCTGCATCGACCCATTCCGGTTCACATTCCGCTGATTGCCGTACCATCAGTTCATCCATCCAGCAATCGCGTCCTTCGGTAAAGGGAATGTCGTCGCCAGTGCGACGGTACACGACAATGTTTTTGACCGTATGGTCATCGTTCAGTGCGAGCGCTTCATCGACGATAGCCTTGAGCGGCAAACGGCGGCCACCGCGAATTTGCATGTCGGCCGTGATGACGGCGACGGCGCCGGCATTGACGATACGTTCGCCCAGTGACGGGGCGGAAAATCCGCCGAATACGACGGAATGGATTGCGCCGATCCGTGCACATGCCTGCATGGCGACGACAGCCTCGATCGACATGGCCATATAAATGACGACCCGATCGCCCTTGCCGACACCAAGAGATTTCAGACCGTTTGCCAACCGGCAGACACGTTCATGCAGTTGGCGATACGTGACTTTCGTCTCGGTACCGTCATCTGCTTCGAAAATGATGGCATCCTTTTCCGCATTGCCGTTTGCAAGATGTTTGTCCAGACAGTTCCATGATACGTTGAGTTCACCGTCCTCGAACCATTTGTAAAACGGTGGATTGGTGTCGTTGAGGACTTTGGTGAACGGTTTGTGCCACAACACGTTTTCCCGTGCCAGTTCTTCCCAAAAGCCTTCATAATTTTCTTCCGCAGCACGGCACAGTGCGCGATAGGCGTCCATTCCCGGAATCGCCGCATTTTTCACGAAATCGACTGGTGGATAATAAAAAACGGTTTCTTTTTTTTCAGCTGGATTCGCTGCCATTTGCTCACTCCTGTATGGATGGTTCGCCGGTATGCTTGGCCGGCACGTTCATGCCGCTTCTTTTGAAGGCGACTGTTTTTTTACAATGTGGCCGGATCATTTTGCCGTCACTGACGGTACTGTCCGCTTCTTTATGCATCGGTACGCTGTCCGGACATCATTTATATATCGAAAATAATATGGGTTATATAATATTTTAATCTAATTCGAAAAAGATAGCGCAAGCAGACTTTTTCGTCAAACGGGGTCCATGTTTTTTTGCCAGTTTCATCCCGGCACATGCGCAGTACAAGCAGAAACCTTTAAAATATTCTGTTATGTCCCAAACTTCTTTCCCCCTCTTTGAACCGGATAACGCACACTTATGACTACGCTCATCAAACAGGACGATCTGATCGAATCCATCGCAGCCGCACTTCAATACATCAGCTACTATCATCCTGCCGACTATATAAGGCATCTGGCACAGGCCTATGAGATCGAACAAAGTCCCGCCGCAAAAGACGCCATCGAACAGATTCTGACCAATTCACGCATGTGCGCACAGGGCAAGCGGCCGATCTGTCAGGATACGGGTATCGTCAATGTTTTTCTGAAGGTAGGTATAGATGTGCGGTGGGAAGGATTCACCGGCAGTATCCATGACGCGATCAACGAAGGGGTCCGGCGTGCCTATACGTTCCCTGACAACAAGTTGCGCGCGTCGGTCGTGGACGACCCGCAATTTGCACGCAAGAACACCCGGGACGATACGCCGGCCGTCATCATGATGGATATCGTGCCGGGCAATACGGTCGAGGTCACGGTCGGCGCCAAGGGTGGTGGTTCGGAAAACAAGTCTTCCCTGAAAATGCTCAATCCGTCGGACTCGATCGTCGATCATGTTATCGAGACTGTCCGGCACATGGGGGCCGGCTGGTGTCCGCCGGGTATTATCGGCATCGGCATCGGCGGTACGGCGGAAAAGGCTGTGCTGATGGCAAAAGAAGCGGCGATGGAATCGCTGGACATGGCCGAACTGAAACAACGTGGTCCGCAAAACCCGCTGGAAGCTCTGAGAATCGAACTGTATGACAAAATCAATGCACTGGGTATCGGCGCGCAAGGTGTCGGCGGCATGACGACGGTACTGGATGTGAAGATCAATATGTATCCGACACACGCGGCGTCCAAACCTGTTGCCATCGTACCGAACTGTGCTGCGACGCGCCATGCACATTTCGTTCTGGACGGCTCCGGTCCGGTCTATCTTGAACCACCGTCGCTTTCCGACTGGCCGCAAATCAACTGGCATCCGGATACCGAAAAATCTGTTCGCGTTGATCTTGATACCCTGACAAAAGAACAGGTCGCTTCCTGGAAGCCGGGACAGACATTGCTTTTGAACGGAAAGATGCTGACGGGCCGCGACGCCGCCCACAAACGGATCGCCGATATGCTCGCCCGCGGCGAAAAACTGCCGGCCGATTTCACGAACCGCGTGATCTACTATGTCGGCCCTGTCGATCCGGTACGCGACGAGGTGGTCGGTCCTGCCGGTCCGACGACTTCGACCAGGATGGACAAGTTCACGGAAATGATGCTTGGCCAGACCGGTCTGATCGCCATGGTCGGGAAAGCTGAACGTGGTCCGGCGGCTATCGATGCCATCAGAAAACATGGCTCGGCCTATATGATCGCCGTCGGCGGTGCGGCTTATCTGGTCGCGCGTGCGATTCAGAAAGCGCGTGTGGTGGCATTCGCCGATCTGGGTATGGAAGCGATTTACGAATTCGAGGTCAAGGATATGCCGGTTACAGTCGCTGTCGATGCAAAAGGTACATCACTGCATACGACCGGACCGGCGGAATGGGCCATCAAGATCGCCGCTTGTCATCATGATACGGCCGCAACGAAAGCCTGATCATGCTTTCCGCTTCCGGTCCGATAGGCGTTTTCGATTCCGGTGTGGGCGGGTTGTCCGTTTTGCGACATATCCGCGCCCAGCTGCCGGATGAAGATTTGATCTATTTCGCCGATTCAGGCCACGCGCCGTATGGCAGCAAGTCCGAGGCTTTTGTCATCGACCGTTCATTCAGGATCGCCGACTTTCTGTTGTCGCAAAAGATCAAGGCGCTGGTGGTGGCATGCAATACCGCGACCGCAATGGCGATTCATCTGTTGCGGGACAAGTATCCCGATTTGCCGATCGTCGGTGTGGAACCCGGCCTGAAACCGGCCGCTGCAAAAACCATTACCGGCATCGTCGGTGTGATGGCGACCGAACGCACGCTTTCCAGCAACAAGTTCCATGTCCTGCATCAGACGCTTAACGACAGGACAGGCGTGCATTTCATCATGCAACCATGTCCCGGCATGGCTGATCTGATCGAGCATGCCGAACTGGATTCCGAACCGATCCATACACTGGTGCGCCGCTATCTGACGCCGCTGCTTGAACAAAAGGCCGACACGGTGGTGCTGGGTTGTACGCATTATCCGTTCGTGCGGCATGTGATCGAAAAAATCGCAGCCGAATCCGGCTGTCCGGATCTCAGGATCATCGATACCGGTTATGCGGTTGCACGCCAGTTGACGCATCTGCTCGATATTTATGCCATAAGGCGTGGCAAAACAGACTGTGCATCCACCATGCAGGCTTATACTTCGGGCGACCCGAAAACGATCGGCCATCTCATTGCACGGTTATTGCAAACCACTATGCCGGTCGCCTATATTTCACTGTAACGGTTTTTTTATGCACACCGTATTTTTCACCGATACCGGAGAACGATCATGAAACGTTTACTGCTTTTGCTGCTGCTCCCGCTGGCAGCGTGTACGACGCCCGACAGCAATGACTTCAACCAGAACCTGTTGCCGCTGCCGGAAAATGCAACAAGCTACCAGTGCGACAGCGGCAACCGTATCATCGTGACCTATACCGGCAGCGACAAGGCCGAGCTGCTTTACCGGCAGGAAAAAATCGCGATGGATATCACCCGTTCGGCCAGCGGTGCACGCTATGCAGGTGAGGGACTCGTCTGGTGGATCAAGGGTAACGATGCCAACCTGTTCATGGCGGACAAGGATAACGATACCGGCAAACAAATCGAACGCTGTACGGTCGTGCTGAAGTGAACGGCCAAATGACAGATTGCGGATACGGCTGACGACACGAAAAAACGTGCCGTGAACGCCGTCAGGCTTTCCGTCTTCTGTTACCATTGTCCTGATTCCGTTTCAACCTACCGATGGAGGATGTATTCGTGAGCACTTCAGTCAAAATCACCGTACTGGTCGATACCGAGTCGTTCGACGAAAATCTGGCCAAGGAACACGGTTTTTCAGCCTGGATCGACGCAGGCGACCGCCATATCCTGTTCGATACCGGCCAGATCGGCGGCATGCTTTCCAATGCGCAGCGTCTGGGTATCGATCTGAAACAGGCCGATACGCTGGTATTGAGCCATGGTCATTTCGACCATACCGGACAGATTCCGCAGTTCCTCGAACAAAACGACAAGGCGCAGATTTATTGCTGCTACAACCTCGATATCACCCGTTACAGCTGCAAGATCGGTACGGCGCCACGTTCCATCGGTATGCCGGAAGCGTCGCGGCAGGCACTGGCATCCATTTCGCCCAGCCGCATCCATGAAGTGAATACGCCACGCTACCTGACTCCGCATATCGGCATCACCGGACCGGTACCGCGCACTTCCCGTTTCGAGGATACCGGCGGCCCGTTCTTTCTGGATGATCACCGCGGTGTCGACGATCTGATCGAGGACGATCAGTCCATGTGGTTCGAGACCGACAAGGGCCTGCTGATCCTTCTGGGCTGCTGCCATGCCGGTCTGGTCAATACCGTGGAATACATCAAACAGATTTCCGGTATCGACAAGGTTCACGGCATCATCGGCGGCATGCATCTGGTCAATGCCGATGAAACGCGCCTGCAATATACCTTCGACAATATGAAGCGCTGGAAACCGGATATCCTGATTCCCTGCCACTGCACGGGCGCGACACCGGTCGCCCGGATGATCGAGGCGATCGGCAGCGATATCGTCAAATGGGGATGCTCCGGTTTTACGGTGGAAGCCTGACTGATAACTGACTAGAGGAGAAATTTTTTATGGTATTGCTTGAGCTGGCTATTTTCCCGAACGACAAGGGCACGAGTCTGAGCCCTTATGTCGCACGTTGCATGGACATCATCGACAAGAGCGGTCTGACCTACCAGTTTTCCGCGATGAGCACCACCATCGAGGGAGATTGGGACGATGTCATGAAAGTCGTCGGCGACTGCTTCAAGGCACTGGCCAAGGATTGCGACCGTATCAGTGTCATGACTCGCGTGGATTACCGTGCCGGCAGCGAATCCCGTCTGAAAAGCAAGGTACAGTCCGTGGAAGAAAAACTGGGGCGAGATCTCGTCAAGAAAAAATAACGGCTTTCTGCGCATGAAAAAAGCATGGCATTCGCCATGCTTTTTTTGTCGGTTTCCCGTACGCTAGCCGACCTTTTTCTTGCCGGTTTCCACGATCTTGAGCGCACTGGCGATAAGCCCGCTCATATCGCTCAAATTGGTCGGCACGATGATAGAATTGCCGGTTTTTGCCAGCTTCTCGAACGCGGCGACATACTGTTCCGCCACTTTCATGCTGACTGCATCGCTGCCACCCTCGGCAGCGATGGCCTGTCCGACCTTGCGCAAAGCTTCGGCATTGGCTTCGGCGATTGCGATGATGGCTGCCGCTTCCCCTTCGGCACGGTTGATCGCCGCCTGCTTTTCACCCTCGGAACGGGCGATTTCCGCTTCACGCTGACCATCGGCCAGATTGATCTGTTCCTGCTTGCGGCCTTCCGACGCGGCGATCAGTGCACGTTTTTCGCGTTCGGCGGTGATCTGTGCCTGCATGGCCTGCAATATCTCGGCAGGTGGTGTCAGATCCTTGATTTCATAGCGCAAGACCTTGACGCCCCAGTTCTGGGCGGATTCATCCACTGCACTGACGACACAAGTATTGATGTATTCACGTTCCTCGAAAGTCTTGTCCAGCTCCATGCGTCCGATCACGGAACGCAGCGTCGTTTGCGCCAGCTGGGTAATGGCGGCGATATAGTTGGACGATCCGTAGGAAGCACGCATGGCATCCGTGATCTGGAAATACAAAATGCCATCGACCTGAAGCTGGGTATTGTCCTTTGTGATGCAGATTTGTGAAGGCACGTCCAGCGGAATTTCTTTCAGGCTGTGCTTGTAGGCTACGCGATCAATGAACGGAACGACCAGATTGAGCCCGGGCCCCAGCGTACTGTGGTATTTACCCAGCCTTTCGACTACCCATGCATGCTGTTGCGGCACGACATTGACTGACTTGATCACGAATACCACGATCACCAGCAGAAAAACCGCCACAAGAAACATCGAATCCAAATTCTTTCCCTTTCCTTGAAACCGTTGAGAATATCCGCACCGCTTATGCCGGCCGATTTTCGACCAGCAGGGTCGCGCCACGAATTTCGCGAATGATGAAAACGCCGGCTGTTGGAGTACCGGATGGCAAAAGTTCCACATCCCAGAACGCACCGCGATACTGGACGCGCGAACGGCAAACGCCATCGGAAGCTTTGTCCCACTGTGCGATATCGATGGACTGGCCGATATCGAGATGAACCGACGGATTGCGTTGCGCTTCCGGCCTGTGTTTTCTGAATACTTTGCTGTGACGCAAAATGACGGTTACGATACCGCCGGTCGCACCTGCCACAACACATTGCATATAAAACGACAGATCTGTCATGGCCGCCAGCGCACCGGCACCACAACCGATGGCGATCATCAGCAGATAAAACGTTCCGGTAAAAATTTCCGCCGCAATCAGTATACCGGCGGCGATCAGCCAAACAGTCCAGCCTGTCATGCGTTCCTTTCAGAGGATTGCCAGCCTGCCGCAAGACATGCCGTCCTGTTTGCGGACAGCATATCCTGCTCACGATACCGGCCGATTGCCGGAGATACCGGCATCAGCACCCCTTGGTCTGGCTTTCCGCCAGCATTTTCCAGGTCGCGACCACCGAATCGGGATTGAGCGACATGGAATCGATCCCCTGCTTCATCAGCCAGCGTGCGAAGTCGAGGTGATCCGACGGCCCCTGCCCGCAAATGCCGACATATTTGCCCTGGCTGTTGCAAGCGGCGATCGCCCTGGAGATGAGCGACAGAACGGCCGGATCGCGTTCATCGAAATCGGCCATCAGCAATTCCAGACCGGAATCACGATCCAGTCCCAGTGTCAGCTGTGTCAAGTCGTTGGAACCGATCGAGAAGCCGTCAAACATTTCCAGGAACTCGTCTGCCAGAATCGCGTTGGAAGGCACTTCGCACATCATGATGATACGCAAGCCATTCTCGCCACGCCGCAAACCGTTGACCGCCAGCAGATCAATGACGGAGCGCGCCTGCTTGAGCGTACGCACGAAAGGCACCATGATTTCGACATTGGTGAGTCCCATCTCGTTACGTACCTTTTTCATCGCTTCGCATTCCATATGGAAGGCTTCGGAGAACGACGGTGCGATATAACGCGAAGCGCCACGGAAACCCATCATCGGGTTTTCTTCTTCCGGTTCATAGCGCGTACCGCCCATCAGGGTACGATATTCATTGGACTTGAAGTCCGACAGTCTGACGATGACCGGTTTCGGCCAGAATGCCGCAGCGATGGTGGCGACGCCTTCGGCCAGTTTCTGGACATAATAGGTACGTGGGGATGCATACCCTCTGGAAACTGACTCGATGCCTTTTTTAAGGTCAGGATCGACATTCGGATATGCGAGAATGGCATTGGGATGGACGCTGATTTCATTGATGATGAATTCCAGACGCGCCAGACCGACCCCGCCATTGGGAATGGCCTGCAACTTGAACGCCATCTGCGGATTGCCGACGTTCATGGCAAGCTTGACTGGCAACACCGGCAAGGCACCATAGGTAATGCGGGATTCCTCCATTTCCAGCATGCCATCGTAGATGCATCCGTCTTCACCCTCGGCACACGATACGGTAACCATCTGCCCGTCCTTGAGCACTTCCGTTGCATTGCCGCATCCGACGACGGCAGGCACACCGATTTCACGCGCCACAATCGCGGCATGACAGGTACGCCCGCCACGGTTGGTGACGATCGCCGCCGATTTGCGCATGACCGGTTCCCAGTTCGGGTCGGTCATATCCGCCACCAGCACGTCGCCTTCCTGCACCTTGTCCATTTCGGATGGATCTTTCACGATACGGACACGACCGATACCGATTTTTTGTCCGATCGCGCGCCCTGTCGCCAGCAATGCACCATTTTCCTTGAGTTTGAATACCTGTACCGACTCGCCGGTTTTCTGTGAATTGACGGTCTCGGGACGTGCCTGAAGGATATAGAGCTTGCCATCGATACCGTCTTTGCCCCATTCGATATCCATGGGCCGACCATAATGGTTTTCAATGGTAACGGCGAATTTCGCCAGTTCGATCACCTCGGCATCGCTGATCGAGAAACGGCGCCGTTTCTCATCCGGAACCTCAACGGTTTTGACGGGTTCGGCAGCGGCAGGATCGTCGGAATAGACCATTTCGATCAGTTTGGAGCCGATCGAACGCCGAATGATCGGCATCTTGCCTTTGGCAAGCATCGGTTTGTGGACATAAAATTCGTCCGGATTGACCGCACCTTGCACAACCGTTTCACCCAGACCGTAGCTGGATGTGATGAACACGACATCCTTGAATCCCGATTCGGTATCCAGTGTGAACATGACGCCGGACGCGCCCCGGTCGGAGCGCACCATCCGCTGGATACCTGCGGAGAGCGCCACATCAGCGTGCCTGAAACCGCGCTGCTGTCGGTAGGAAATCGCACGGTCGTTATACAGGGAAGCGAACACTTCCTTGACGGCACGCAGGACATTGTCCTCGCCGACAATATTGAGGAAGGTTTCCTGCTGGCCTGCAAAAGAGGCATCCTGAAGGTCTTCCGCCGTAGCCGATGAGCGGACCGCTACGGACAGCGTACCATTCATGTTTCCCGCCATCTTACGGTAATGCGACAGGATTTCACGTTCCAGCCGCGGCTGGAACGGTGTTTCGACAATCCACTGGCGAATTTGTGCTCCTGCCTCGGACAGCGCTCGAACATCATTGATATCAACGCCGGCCAGACGGTTTTCGATCCGTTTCGCCAGCGTTTCGCCGCCATCAGCACTGTATGCCAGAAAATCGCGATATGCCTGTGAAGTCGTGGCAAACCCGCCCGGTACCCGGACGCCTTTTTCCTGCAACTGGCTGATCATTTCGCCCAGAGACGCATTTTTTCCGCCTACCGCAGGAACATCTTTCATTCTCAGGTCTGCAAAGGGAATGACATAGACAGCCTGCTCGTTGCTTGCTGGTGATGCTGCTTCCGACATAGTGATCTCCTCGCGAAGGGGGAATGCGTACCGAATGAACATGGCACGACATCCCGAAAAATATGGATTCATCTTTTATTGTACCGCCAGAGAGACTGTGTTTTTCAAAAATAATCCTTACAATAAAAGAAATTGTTCCTTACCAGATTCTCTCATGACAGACCTTATGACGACACAACAGGAAATTCCGCCGCGTACCGTTTTCATCGTTTCGGACGGTACCGGCATTACGGCAGAAGCAATTGCCAGATCGGTGCTTTCCCAGTTCAACCTGTCCTCGTCCAGGGTCCATATCCCGTTTGTGGATACGGAGAAAAAAGCCGTCAGGGCACGCCAGCAAATCGAAAACGAGTATTTGCAGACCGGACAGCTGCCTATCGTATTCTCGACGCTGGTCATTCCGGAACTGGTCATGATCATCAGGGAAGCCAAGGCCTTGCATCTTGATGTGATCCAGACCTTTGTGGAACCGCTGAAACGTGAACTGGGTATCGCGCCGAAACGGGAAATCGGCCTGAGCCACCAGAACATGGAAAGCCAGGAATACAAGGATCGTATCGAAGCCATCAATTTCACACTGGCACATGACGACGGCCAGTCCAATCGCAATCTGGATGAGGCCGATGTCATTCTGGTCGGCGTTTCACGAAGCGGCAAAACACCGACCAGCCTGTATCTCGCCATGCAATACGGTCTGAAAGTGGCGAATTATCCCCTGATTCCGGAAGATTTCGAACGGGGGCAACTGCCGGCTTCATTGATGCCCTACAAACACAAGCTGTTCGGACTGACTATCCAGCCTGAACGGCTGGCCGAGGTCCGGAACGAGAGACGACCGAACAGCAAGTATGCCTCATTGCAGAACTGCCGCTATGAGGTCACTGAAGCGGAAGCGATGATGAATCTGGAAAAAATTCCCTATCTGTCATCGACTTCCAAATCCATCGAGGAAATCTCGACAGCGATTTTGAGCGATATGCGCACAAGCTCGGGCCAGCGACCGTAACCAGATACGGCTAACGGTACAATTCCAGTTCGAAAGACGCAGCATACGGCAATCCGATGCCAAGCCCGGATGCCGTACGGCGGTTCAGGCCGAGCACACGGTCGTCGAAACCATAGCCACGATCACGCAAATTGCGCTGGTGTTGCGAATCGTGATAACGCAACAACCGGCTTTTCCATTGTGCCTGCCGATCGTCGAACGCGAGATAAAAGTCTTTTTTCATTTCGACGGTTTTGACGTCGCTGTTCATCATCATGGCAACCGGCCACTCGACGGAAGCGGCAATGGTTTTCATCATGGCATATATGGCACGATGCGCACGGTTGGTATCGTTGCCGTGCGGCATGAACAGCATATCCGGACGAATTTCCCGAACCAGTTCTTCCAGCACCTTCCGGTTTTCGGCAGTATCGGCAACCTGATCGTCATCCGCGTTGGCCAGCGCGAGAAAACGGTAGCGTTCTTTCGGCAAGCCGAAAAAACGGAAGCTGCCTGTCTGTTCCATCACTCTCAAACGCGTCCGGTCGACTTGTGTCATACCAGCCCCATAAACCTTGTCGATACCACTGCCTGTTTCCGCCACCAGCACATGCAAATCATGTCCCTGGTCGGCCAGATAACGCAGGGTCACACCGATCGCATCGAAATCATCCGGATGTGGCGCCGTTACCAGCAGGTTCAGCTTGCCTGGCCATCTGACGCTTCTGAGGTCAACCGGACGAATACCATCCAGCAAAAAATCCAGATTCATGTTTTGTTCTCCCAATACCATTATCGATTTTACGGATATATTGCCTTCATGTCCGATGTATAAACACACCCGAAAAACCGTTTATATCGTCACCGGTGCGCTCTGTTCCCATTCAGGTCTTGTCATACCACAGGTCCAGTATTTTTCTGACCGGCGCATAACTCTTGCGATGTACCGGCGAAACACCGTATTGTTTCAGCCGCTCCAGATGAAATGCTGTCGGATATCCCTTGTGCCGGTTAAAACCATATTCCGGATACTGTTCATGCAAATCCAGCATAACGGCATCCCTGGCTGTTTTCGCAAGAATGGAAGCTGCCGAAATGGCAGGAACCCTGTCATCACCACGGACGATGGCAGTAGCAGGAATCGCCAGTCCCCGCGGACAACGATTACCATCGATCAATGCCTGTTCGGGCAAAACGGTCAACCCCTCGATCGCCCGTTTCATCGCCAGCATGGATGCCTGCAGGATATTCAGCGTGTCGATTTCCTCGACGGAACATTGCGCGATCGCCCAGGCCAGTGACTTTTCCCGGATTTCGCGTGACAATTCATCACGCCGCCTTTCCGAGAGTTTTTTCGAATCGCGCAGGCCATCAACAGGACGATCCGGATCGAGTATGACGGCAGCGGCAAAAACCGGCCCGGCAATCGGTCCTCGTCCTGCTTCATCGACACCACACACACGCCTGCTGGCCGATACAAGGTTTTCGTCAAACGGCAAGGATAACGAGACGGCACAAGCGGACGATCTGTCAGCCATTTTCTTTCATCACATCCAGAATGGCTTGAGCACTCGTCTGCGCCGTGTTGCGCAACAGCGAATAGTGCATGGCGACAAAGCGCTCCTGAAGACTGCGACGATTGTTCTCGTCGGTCAACTGGAACCACAAGGCATCGGCAAGCGACTTTCCTGTTGCATCGTTCTGTAACAGTTCCGGCACGATCATTTCGCCTGCCAGAATATTGGGCAATCCGACCGGCGGCTTGACGATATGGCGCGCGATTTCCCATGTGGCACGCATCAGTTTATAGGCAATCACCATGGGTTTCTTGAACAGCGCGACTTCCAGTGTTGCAGTTCCTGAAGCTACGAGTACGGCATCGGATGCCGAGATGGCGGTATGTGATTGCCCTTTCACGACTTTCAATGGTAATTCATCGAGATGTGTGCTTTTCATCAAACGCGTGAAATAAGCGAGCTGTTCATCTCCTGCCATGGGGATGATGAACTGGATGTCAGGATCGCGTTGCAAAAGGATTTTCGCTGCTTCGACAAACGGCACACTGTGATACTTGAGCTCCGACATCCGGCTGCCCGGCAAAATGGCGATGACGGGTTTATCTGCCGCCAGTCCGAGACTGTCCCGTGCAGCATGCATGTCGGAACGCATCGGGATACGTTCGGCCAGCGGATGGCCGACGCAAGTAACCGGGATACCCGCTTTCTGGTAAAGGACTTCTTCAAACGGAAACAGAACCAGTATACGGTTGACCGCCTCGGCAATTTTTTTGATACGGCCGCTCCGCCATGCCCAGATCGACGGACTGACAAAATGTACTGTGCGGATACCGGCCTTTTTCAGCGAGACTTCCAGATCGAGATTGAATTCCGGCGCATCGATACCGACAAAAATATCCGGTTTTTCGGCCAGCAAATGATCACGTAAATGATTGCGGATACCACGGATCTCCCGGTAATGCGTCAGTACCTCGAAAAGTCCGTTGACGGCCAGTTTTTCCATCGGCCAGTTGCTGACGAAATCGTAGCGCGCCATTCGTGGACCGCCGATACCGTGCATCAGTGTGTCCGGCAGCTGTGGACGCAATGCTGACAAAAGCGTTTCACCGAGCATGTCACCCGATGTTTCTCCGGCAACCATGGCTATCGTTCTCATTCGCCGGCTCCTTTCAGGGACGGAACATGACCTTTCATGGCCCGCCTACCGCAACAGGCCTCTTTGCGCGCTTTCGATAAAGGCATGCATCTGGCGGATATAGTCGGCGGATGCCGGCGCGCCCTGTGCCTCTTCCAGCAGCTTCCGTTTGGCATCGTCCAGAGACAAGCCTGAACGGTAAACCGTCTTGTAGGCACGCCGGATATCCGCGATCTGTTCAGGCGTGAACCCACGGCGGCGAAGACCTTCGGAATTGATGCCGTATGTCGCGGCAGGCGTGCCGGATACCATCAGAAACGGAGCGATATCCTGCGAAATATGCGAGCCGAATCCTGTCATGGCATGCGCACCGACACGACAGAACTGGTGAATCAGTGTAAAACCGCCAAGAATGACCCAGTCGCCGATGTGGACATGTCCTGCCAGCTGTGCACTGTTGGCGAAAATGGTATTGTTTCCGACCTGACAATCATGCGCGAGATGAACATAGGCCATGATCCAGTTGTCGTTGCCCAGACGGGTGACACCCTCGTCCTGAACCGTTCCCAGATTGAAAGTGCAGAATTCGCGAATGGTATTGCGATCACCGATTTCCAGTTTCGTCTGTTCCCCGGCATATTTTTTGTCCTGTGGCATCCCACCCAGCGATGCGAACTGGAAAATACGGTTGTCCTCGCCGATAGTGGTATGTCCTTCGATAACGACATGTGGTCCTACCTGTGTGCGGGCACCGATTCTGACATCGGGACCGATAACGGAATAGGCTCCCACTTCAACGGAACTGTCCAGTTCCGCCTTCGGGTCGATGATTGCAGTAGGATGAATAGCCATCAGGATTCCGCTTTCTGAGCCACCACGCCACCACGGATGGCACACATGAGTTCTGCTTCGACAGCCAACTGGCCATCCACCAGACCACGGGTTCTGAATTTCCACATACCACGGGAACTGCGAATCAGTTCAGCTTCCATAACGAGCTGGTCTCCCGGTTCGACAGGCCGTTTGAAACGTGCGCTATCAATTGTCGCAAAATAGACCAGCGCGTCCTTGTCCAGCTTGCTCGCATACGACATGAATGCAAAGATGGCGGCAGTCTGTGCCAGCGCCTCGATGATCAGGACACCCGGCATGACCGGATGATTCGGAAAGTGACCGTTGAAGAATTCTTCATTGGCCGTTACGTTCTTGATCGCCGTGATTTTCTTGCCGGCTTCCCAGTCCAGCACACGATCGACCAGCAACATGGGATAACGATGTGGCAACAACTCCCTGATCTGATGAATATTCAAGCTCTTCATTTTTCTGTTTTGGTCATTGATTGGATGGTTTTCTCAAGTTCGCGGATTTTATCTCGCATGGTTCCCAGTTTACGGGTCAGCACAGCCGTCTTTTCCCATTCAGCATGTTTTGCAAGCGGATAGAAGCCTGAATAAACACCGGCTTCCTTGACGGAACTCTGCACGACACTGGCTGCGGTGATATGCACCCTGTCTGCAATTGTCAGATGCCCACCGATCATGGCGGCACCACCTACGGTACAATTTTTGCCGAATATGGCACTGCCGGCGACGCCGACACATCCAGCCATCGCCGAATTTTCGCCGATATGGCAGTTGTGCCCGATCTGTATCTGGTTGTCGAGCTTGACGCCGTTCTCGATAATCGTATCCGACAATGCGCCACGATCCACTGTCGTATTGGCACCGATCTGAACATCGTTGCCGATCACGACGCGACCGGTTTGCGGAATCTTGATCCAGACGCCATCCTCATTGGCGAAGCCGAAACCTTCACAACCGATCACGGCGCCTGGCCGCAAGACACCTCTTTCACCGATTTCACAACCGTACATAAATACGACACGTGGGAAAAAGTGGCAACCTGCGCCGACCTTCGCATGTTTTCCGATAAAACAGCCAGCCTCGATCAGACAGTTTTCGCCGATTTCGGCACCTGCCTCGATCGTGACGAACGGGCCGATCGTCGCACTGGGCGCCACTTTAGCCAAGGGATCGATTACAGCACTCGGATGAATACCTGGCGCTGGAGGAACCGCCTTGAGGCTGACGAAAAGCTGTGCGGCTTTCGCGAAATAGGCATAGGGATTTTTTGCTACGATCCTCGCCCCGCCGAACAAATCGCCGACCAGCTGGTTGTCCTTGGGGGAAATGATCAGCGCAGCGGCCTTGCTGCGACTGACTTCATTGCGCAAGCGCGGATTAGTCAAAAACGTGATATGGTCTGCATCGGCATTGTCCAGCGGTGCGAATCCGACTACCGGAACACGGCCGTCACCGATCAGTTGACCGCCGAAGCGGTCAACCAGTTCTTCAAGAGTAATCGCCATTCTGGTTTGTCTGGGTATTACTGGTTAAGCGCTTTCAGTACCTGGTCGGTAATGTCGACGCGAGGAGAAATATAAACCGCATCCTGAATGATCAGGTCATATTTTCCTTCCTTGGCGATACGGTTGATTTCCTTGTTGACGCGATCGAACACCTTGGCGATTTCCTCGTTGCGACGCTGCATGAAGTCTTCACGGAATGCACGTTGCTTGCGCTGGAAATCCTGGCTCAGATCGGCCAGTTCACGCTGGCGTTTGATGCGCTGCGATTCGGAAAGAACCGCCATATCCTTGTCGAGTTTTTCACCCATGGATTTCAGACGTGCCTGCGTATCGCGCAATTCCTGGTTACGTTTGGAAAAATCGTTTTCCAGTTTCTTTTCGGCAGCCTTGGCCGGTGCCGATTCGCTCATGATCCGGTCAGGATTGATATAACCGACCCTGTATTCCTGTGCATTGGCCAACCCGAAAGCACCCAGACACAATGCCAGAACGACCGCCTGTTTGGCGGACAAGAATGATTTAGCCAGATTTTTCAAGTTACTTCTCCAAAAAAAGAATCAACATTGCGATTATGCCACCAATTCCTTAAAAACCGGTACCCAGCTGGAACTGGAACGCTTCCTTGCGATCGCCATCCTTGGCATTGAGCGGAATACCGTAGCTGAGTTTGAGCGGACCCAGCGGTGAAACCCAGCTGACGCCGAAACCTGCTGAATATCTCAGATCACCGAAATCGAACTGGTCTTCATCCGAGAAAACATTACCACCATCGAGGAAGGTGAACCAGCGCAAGGTTCTGTCGCCCCCCATCCCTGGCATCGGGAACTGGAGTTCGATATTGCCGACAACACGCTTGGCACCGCCGAGATATTC
Source organism: uncultured Oxalobacter sp. (assembly GCA_934277985.1). GTDB lineage: Bacteria > Pseudomonadota > Gammaproteobacteria > Burkholderiales > Burkholderiaceae_D > Oxalobacter > Oxalobacter paeniformigenes. The sequence continues at coordinate 199,225 of CAKQWF010000002.1, read as the reverse complement.
GCGGTCACCTTCCCAGTCGCGTTCCACCGGACCCAGTGACGAGCTTTCATAGCCACGAACCGTTCCCATACCACCGGCATAGAAGTTCTTGAACACCGGATAAGGTTTGCCTCCCAAGCCCTTACCATAGTCGATCATACCGTTCAGGGCCAACGTACCGCCCGAAAACATCGGGAAAAAGTACTGATGCTGGTAGGAAGCCTTGTAATACTTCATATCGCCCATCGGAGATACTTCCAAATTGGCTTTCTGGTAACGCCCCTTGGTCGGTACCAGCGAACTGTCCCTGCTATCCCGCGCCCAGGCAACCGTAAATGGAATACCATAGGCGGTAGCTGTATTGCCATCCCCGAAATCTCTTACGAAATCCTTGTATCGCTCTGGACTGTCCCAATAAACATCCAGAGAGTTTCGTTCCACACCGACACCGAAGAATACCCTGTCCACCTCAGTGAACGGCACACCGAACTTGACGTTGGCACCCAGCGTTTCCACCTTGTAATCGCTATCATTGATCAATGGCGGCCGGATGGTACGGTAAAACAGTTCATAACGACGGCTGATGCCGTCATCCGTAAAATACGGCGTGTTCTGCGTGATGGCGATCGTCCGGTAACGTTTGCTGGTGTTGATATTCAGAGCCACGTCATTACCGGTACCTGCAAAATTCTGCTGTTCGATGGACCCGGACAAAAGCAGCTTGTCTTCCTGCGAGAAACCGGCACCCAGCATCAGATTCCCTGTCGGCTTTTCGGTAACCTTCAGGTTGACATCAACCTGATCCACGGTTCCCGGCACTTCGGGCGTTTCGACCGTCACTTCCGTAAAGAACCCGAGACGGTCGACACGGTCACGGGATATCTTGATGTTCTTGCCATCATACCAGGAACCTTCCATCTGCCGGAATTCACGCCGGATGACTTCGTCGCGTGTTTTGGTGTTACCGGCAATATTGATTTGCCGCACATAAACCCGTTTGCCAGGATCGATGAAAATCGTAAAAGCGACTTCCTTGTTTTCACGGTCGATATCCGGCTGCGGGTTGACGTTGGCGAATGCATACCCGAAATTTCCCAGATATTCCGAAATTTTCTTGGAACTGGCCGTCAGTTTTTCGCCAGAATACACTTCGCCTTTTTGCAATTCGATCAGCGAACGGATTTCTTCCTCGCGTCCGAACAATTCACCTTCCAGATGAATGTCGGATACCGTGAATTTTTCGCCTTCCTTGATATTAAGGGTAATGTAGATATCTTTTCTGTCGCTTGTGATCGCCACCTGTGTGGATTCGATCTGCATTTCGATATAGCCGTTATTCTGGTAAAACGACTTCAATGCTTCCATGTCGCCAGTCAGTTTTTCCTTGGAATACTGGTCGGCACGTGTATACCATGTGAACCATCCGGGTGTACGCAGTTTGATCTGCTCCATGAGCTCCTTGTCGGAGTAGGCCTTGTTCCCGACGAACTTGATTTCCTTGATTCGTGACGCCTGGCCTTCGTCCACCGTAAAATTGATTGCGACACGGTTTCTCTCTACAGGCGTAACCGTCGTCGTGATCTTGATGTCATACAGACCACGCGACATATACTGGCGCTTCAATTCCTGCTCTGCCCGGTCAAGCAAGGCACGATCATAAATACGCGCTTCGCCGAGGCCGACATCTTTCATCGACTTGACCAGCATGTCCTTGTCGAATTCTTTCGTTCCTGTAAATTCGACACTGGCGATCGCCGGCCGTTCCTCGACGATCACAACCAGAATGTCGCCTTCCGCATCGATCCTGACGTCCTTGAAAAATCCGGTCGCATACAGGGAGCGAATTGCCGTAACGGCCTTTTCATCGTTGAACGTGTCGCCGACACGCACCGGCAGATAATTGAACACGGTACCTGCTTCCGTACGCTGGATACCCTCCACGCGAATGTCTTTCACCGTAAACGGTTCAATTGCCAATGCATGACCGGCGTACAAAAGCGCGCTGAATGCTGCCAGCACTGGCAAGCGAAACGGTAAACGACGATGAAATAATTTCATGAAACCCATTTAAAGACACTTACAGAAACCGGCAATCCTTCCTGGCACCATTCAGAAAAAAAGACGCACGACGTCGTTGAACACAGCAACCAGCAACAGGATCCCGAGAATACCGATGCCGATTTTGTAACCGATATCGGCCACTTTCTCCGGAATGGAACCACCGGAGACAATTTCCACAGCATAATACAGCAAAAGACCGCCATCCAACACTGGTATCGGCAGCAAATTCATCACCCCGATACTGATACTGATAAAAACAATAAAATGCAGATACCGGATCAGGCCAGCTCGTGCTGTCTGCCCTGCATAATCGGCGATGGCAATCGGACCGGTAATATTCTTCAGCGATACATCACCGGTAATCATCTTGCCGATCATTTTTACCGTAATGACCGAAGTCTCCCAGGTTTTGTAAGCACCTTCCAGAAAAGCGACGGGAATACTGTAACGCAAAACAGTCATCTCCGGCATGACGGAAATACCTGCATCGATTTTTCCGACCAGATTGTCCTTTTCCGGGCGAGCTTGCGGTATCAGTGTAATTTCGTACGGCTTTCCGTCACGCAATACCTCCAATGCCAGTGTCTGTCCCGGTGAAGACCGGATACAGTTCACGAGAGCCAGCGAATCCAGTATCGGTTTGCCATTGACGGCCAAAACCCTGTCACCTGTTTGCAGACCTGCTTTTTGCGCCACCCCCTGCTCGCTGACAGGACCGATAACCGCAGGAGGACGTTCTACTGACAAACCCTGCTTGCCGATAAAATCCTTGTCCACATCGTCGATAGATACATGATGCGTCGGAATAATCGCGGTTGAGGTTGAAGAACCGGCAGCATCGTCTCCAGCGTCTCCAGGAAGCCGATAGGTCAACGAAACCGCCGGACGCTCTTCCATCAGGACTTCGGTCAGTTTCCAGCGCACTTCCTGCCAGTTGTGGATCGGCACTCCGTCAATCGCTATGATCGTTTCACCGCCACGCAATCCGGCCTGGTACGCCACGGTATTTTCCGGCACTTCACGCAATCTCGCCACCGGTTCCGGCATACCATATATATACAAACCCGTCAGCACAAAAACAGCTAGGACGAAATTGGCCAGCGGGCCTGCCGCGATAATGGCCATACGCCGCCATACGCTCTGGCTTGTGAACTCCCGTTTCCTGTCTTCGGGCGAAACCGCATCCAGATCGTCTGCACGCGCGTCCAGCAATTTGACATAGCCGCCCAGCGGCAACAAGGAAATCGCCCATTCAGTCTGGTCAGGACCGAAACGGCGACTGTACAAAATTTTGCCCATTCCCAGTGAAAAACGCAAAACTTTCACATTGCACAGCCGTGCCATCCAGTAATGGCCCAATTCATGAATCACGATCAGTACCGACAAGGCCAGGACAAATGCCAGTAATGTTTGAATGAATATCATTGCAAAATCAGATTCGTGGCGACCGTTCGGGCTGCGCGGTCATGCATTAACACGCTGTCGATTCCCGTAATCGAACTTTCCGTTGTCACCTTGTCCAGAACACGTGCAACCACGTCGTCGATACGTCGGAAACTGATACGCTGTTCCAGAAAAGCCTGAACGGCGACTTCATTTGCTGCATTCAGGATCGCCGGTGTCGCGCCACCGGTTCTGAGTGCATCATACGCCAGTTTGAGACATGGAAAACGTGCAAAATCAGGTGACTCGAACTGCAATGTCCCGATTTGCGCCAGATCAAGCGGTTTCACACCGGAAAACATTCTGTCCGGATAAGCCAGCGCATGCGCGATAGGAATTCGCATATCCGGATTGCCCAGCTGTGCGATGACTGATCCATCCACATAGGACACCATGGAATGAATAACGCTTTGCGGATGAATCACGACATCAATTCTGCCGGCCGGGATCCCGAACAGCCAGTGCGCTTCGATCACTTCCAGCCCCTTGTTCATCATTGTAGCCGAATCGACCGATATTTTACGGCCCATGATCCAGCGTGGATGGGCAATCGCCTGCTCTGGCGTCACACTGTCGAGCGTATCGACCGGACGGTGCAGAAAAGGGCCGCCGGATGCCGTCAGCACGATTTTGGATACCCCATGCTCATGGGGAGAGCGCTTGTAGCGTGATGGCAAGCACTGGAAAATGGCATTGTGCTCGCTGTCTATCGGCAGGAGCGTGGCTCCGCTGGCCAGAACCGCATCGATAAACAGCTGTCCTGACATGACCAGCGCTTCCTTGTTGGCCAGCATGACTTTCTTGCCGGTACGTGCGGCCGCCAAAGCCGGCGCCAGACCGGCCGCGCCGACAATCGCCGCCATGACTGCATCGCAATGGTCTGATGCGGCGACATCACACAATGCTTTTTCGCCATAGGCCACTTCCGTCCGGATACCTTTTGCACGCAAATTCCGTTCAAGCACCGCAGCGTCCGCCGCATTGCCAACCACTGCGATTTCCGGCAAAAAACGTTCGCATTGCCGAAGCAATGCGTCCACACGCCGGTTGGCCGTCAGTGCATAAACGGTATACTGTTCGGGATGCCGGGCCAGAACATCCAGTGTGGATACGCCGATAGACCCGGTGGAACCCAGCACGGTAATACGTTGCGGAACCGCTGCCATGATTTTACAACCACATCCCCAATAAAAGCGCCAGCGGTAGTACGGGAATCAGCGAATCAATCCGATCCAGCACCCCGCCATGCCCCGGCAACAACTGACTGCTGTCCTTCATACCAGCACGCCGTTTCAGTTTGGATTCGAGCAGATCGCCCAGAATACTCAAGGCGACCAACGCAACCAGACCGCAAATCATGGCAATCCAGCCGTATTTCTCGAAAATTCTTGCGGCCAGTGTCGTCTGCCATGTCGTGAAACACAACACGCAGGAAGCGACCAGCAATACGGCGACAACTCCACCGATCACACCTTCCCATGTCTTTCCTGGAGAAATGGATGGTGCGAGCTTGTGCTTGCCGAAAGCGCGCCCTGCAAAATAGGCTCCGATATCAGCCAGCCAGACGATTTTCAACACCGACAACAACAATAATGCCGACTGGTTATACAACATATAAACCGCAAGGAAACTGCCCAGAATGGAGACCCAGTACAGGAACTGGTAAAGACGCCCTGATATGCTGCCTTGTACCGGCAACTCCCGAAACAGGGACGGTATGAGATAAAGTATCCAGATAACGACCGATACGATTGCGAACCAGATGCAAATCTCTTCCGTCAGCCACAGCGACAATCCGGCAAAAACGAGACCCGCCAGAACAGCGACGACAACCGGACTGCGGTTGCCGAACAATCTGGCGTTTTCCCAGGAAGCTGCACAAAAAAAGGCCAGCAGAAAGAGTTTGAACAGCCACTCGTTCTGTGACCACAGAATCAGAAACAGGACGGCGGCAAGACAGACGGCCGTATATATGCGTTTTTTCAGCATCGGCTTACACCAGTTGTTCGCTTGTTTTTCCGAATCGTCTTTCTCTTGTCTGGAATGAAACGATCGCTTTTTCCAGCTCGCTGTCGTCGAAATCGGGCCAGTAAGTATCTGTAAAGTATAACTCGGTATAGGCCAATTGCCAGAGCAGAAAATTTGATATCCGTTTTTCGCCGCCTGTCCGGATAAACAGGTCTGGATCCGGTGCATACGACAATGCCAGCGACGATGCCAGCCGTTCCGTCGTCATTTCTTCTGCACCGATACCATTTCGAATGAGATGACGTGCCGCCTGCAGGATATCCCACTGCCCACCGTAATTGGCGCAAACCGTCAGGGTCAGTGCCGAATTGTCTACCGTCTTCTTCTGTGCACGAACGATCGCATCCTGCAGTTCAGGTGCGAAACGACTGGTATCACCGACCACTTTCAACCGGATACGGTTGGCATGCAATCTGTCCGTTTCCTTTTCCAGCGTCGCCATGAACAGATTCATCAGAAAACCGACTTCCTCGCTGGGCCTGTTCCAGTTTTCCGAACTGAAGGCGAATACCGTCAGATATTCGATTCCACGCGCCAGACACCCCTCGATCGTACGCCTGATCGCCTCAACCCCCCTGGCATGTCCCGCAATCCGTGGCAAAAAACGTTTTTTCGCCCAGCGGCCATTACCATCCATCACGATGGCGATATGGCGCGGCATCACTCTCTTGTCAGACATGACGAAACCGTCAAACCGTCATGACTTCTTTTTCTTTTTCAATCAACAGCTTGTCGATCTGCTGCACAAATTTGTCAGTCAGTTTCTGGATATCGTCCTGTGCACGACGTTCATCGTCATCGGAGCATTCCTTTTCCTTGACCATCTTTTTCAGCGATTCATTGGCATCACGACGGATATTGCGGACAGCAACCTTTGCATCTTCGCCTTCCGTCTTGACCAGTTTGACCATTTCCTTGCGCCGTTCTTCCGTCAGCGGTGGCGTTGGTACACGGATGATATCGCCGACAGACGAAGGATTGAGCCCCAAATCGGAGTCACGGATCGCTTTTTCGATCACATTGACCATCTTCTTTTCCCATGGCTGGACGGAAATGGTCCGTGCATCGATCAGCGTCACGTTGGCCACCTGGTTGATCTGTGTCGGCGTGCCGTAATAATCGACCTGGATATGGTCGAGAATGCCGGTATGCGCCCGTCCGGTACGGACTTTTGCCAGGTCGGCTTTCAACGATTCCACCGACTTGTTCATTTTCTGTTCGGCATTTTTCTTGATATCGGCAATACTCATGAGTCATCCTCTTGCAAAATAAACGGTAAAAAGAGAACAGGCACCGGCATTATAGCGTTTCCATCTCAAAGATGGACCAGTGTCCCCTCATCCTCGCCCAGCAACACCCGTTTCAGCGCTCCGTGCTTGAGAATCGAGAAAATCTTGATCGGCAACTTCTGGTCACGACATAACGCAAAGGCCGCCGCATCCATCACTTCGAGATGTTTTTCAATCGCCTCATCGAACGTGATATGCGAATAACGCGTCGCCGAGGCATCCTTCATGGGATCTGCACTGTATACGCCATCCACCTTGGTGGCCTTCAGTACGATTTCCGCTCCCATTTCAGCACCACGCAGCGCCGCTGCCGTATCCGTGGTGAAAAAAGGATTGCCGGTACCGGCTGCAAAAACGACGACCTTGCCTTCTTCCAGATATTGAAGCGCCTTCGGTCTGACATAGGATTCAACTACCTGATCAATACCGATGGCGGACATGACACGAGCCGTCAGACCATTTTGTTCCATTGCGTCGGCCAGTGCCAGCGAATTGATCACCGTCGCCAGCATCCCCATATAATCGGCCGTCGCCCGGTCCATTCCCTTGGCACCCGGTGCGACACCACGGAAAATATTGCCGCCACCGATGACAATCGCCATTTCCACGCCGAGATTGACGGCATCGACCACATCCCCGACCATCTGTTCGATCGAAGCACGATTGATACCGAACTGATCTTCTCCCATGAGTGCTTCGCCCGACAATTTCAGAAGAACCCGCTTGTATAGTGGACTGGTCATAACCGATTTCCTTTTCCTACCGCCTTAACACAATGAAAAATGCAAATCCCTAGCAAAACGGGCCTTTCGGCCCGTTTGCAAAAATCACGCCTTGGCTGCAGCCATCTGTGCGGCCACTTCCGCTGCGAAATCATCCGACTTCTTCTCAAGCCCTTCACCCACGACATAAAGGGTATAAGACTTGATCGTCGTATTCTTTTCTTTCAGCATCTGGCCGACCGATTGCTTGTCGTTCTTGACGAACGGCTGGTTCAGCAATGAAACTTCCTTGAGGAATTTCTGAACAGAACCTTCGACACGACGCGCCACAATGTCAGCTGGCTGCGCTTTCTTGCCTTCGGCCACTGCCTTGGCGGCATCTTCATCCGCTTTCTGCTTGGCGATCGTACGTTCCCGTTCGATCAGTGCCGGATCGACCTGTTCGGCCGAGAGGGCTGCCGGCTTCATGGCGGCGATATGCATCGCTACATCCTTGCCGACCTGTTCGTCCGGACCATCGTATTCGACGATCACGCCGATACGTGAACCATGCAGATACGAAGCGATCTTCACATCGCTCTGATGATGTGCGAAACGGCGGATGGACATGTTTTCACCGATACGACCGACCAAATCGGTACGTTCCTGTTCAACCGTCTTGCCGTTCAGCGGCAATGCGGACAACGCTGCGACATCGGCAGGATTGTTTTCCGCAACCAACTTGGCGCAGGAATTGGCCAGCGCGATGAAGTCATCGTTTTTCGTCACGAAATCGGTTTCGCAATTGACTTCGGCGATAGCTGCTGTATTGCCGTCGACATGAATCGCGATAACACCTTCTGCCGCGATACGGCTGGAAGCTTTCGAAGCCTTGTTGCCCAGTTTGACACGCAGAATATCTTCCGCTTTCTGCATGTCACCGTTTGCCTCGGTCAATGCCTTTTTGCATTCCATCATCGGGGCATCGGTTTTTGCTCGCAGCTGACCCACCATAGCTGCTGTAATGACTGCCATACTGTTCTCCTCACAGAGGGGGCAATAGCCCCCGTTTGACTGAATGTTCCAGCCGGTTTTCCGGCTTTTGCCGGAAAACCGGTACGATTACTTGCTTTCTTCAGCGGCTTCTTCGCCCTTGATGGTTTCCAGCACTTCCTGCATGGCGCTGGCGCGACCTTCGAGAATTGCATCGGCAACACCACGTGCATACAGCTGGATAGCCTTGGATGAATCATCGTTGCCCGGAATGACATAAGCCAGTCCTTCAGGCGAATGATTCGTATCGACAACACCGATTACCGGGATACCGAGCTTGGCTGCTTCGGTAACGGCACCCTTGTGGTAACCGACATCGACGACGAAAAGTGCGTCAGGCAAACCGTTCATATCCTTGATACCGCCAATGGATTTCTGCAGCTTGGCCACTTCGCGCTGGAACATCAGGCCTTCTTTCTTGCTCATTTTATCGACCGTGCCGTCCTCGATGGCCGCTTCCATATCTTTCAGGCGCTTGATGGAAGTACGGATCGTCTTGAAGTTGGTCAACATGCCGCCCAGCCAACGCTGGTCGACATATGGCATACCGGCACGCTGCGCTTCGCTGGCGATGATGTCGCGGGCCTGCCGTTTCGTTCCGACCATCAAAATGGTACCGCGATTGGCTGCCAGCTGACGGATGTAATTCATCGCGTCGTTATACATGGTCAGCGTCTTTTCCAGATTGACGATATGGATTTTGTTGCGATGGCCGAAGATGAAAGGAGCCATCTTCGGATTCCAGAAACGGGTTTGATGGCCGAAATGCACACCGGCTTCCAGCATTTCACGCATGGTAACAGACATAGTAATCTCCAGGGTTAGGTCTTGAATCCGCCCAAACACCCGACATGCGGGCACCCTTTCAGGCCGAATTCGCGATTGAAAAACAAAATAAGGTCTTGAAAAATTTCAAGAGTTCGTCATTGTACTGTAAAAACCGTTTCTCTTGAAGGGAGCACACCGCAAAAAGACACGAAAACGTGGCACAAAATCCTTTTCCGCCTTCGGGGGCTGCACCATATGCATCATATGCCACATAATGAAACCATTGCCGACTTTTAATATTCTTTCCGGAGTCTGCCATGAACGCCCTATATTCCATCAAGGCCGTCCGTACCATCGAACAAACGGCGCTTGCCGAACTGCCCAAGGGAACCCTGATGCAACGCGCCGGCCGCAAAGCAGCCGATCTCGCATTGTCAATCCTCTCCCAACAAGGTGATGATACCCCGGGAAAGGTTCTCGTATTGGCAGGCCCCGGAAACAATGGCGGAGACGCCCTGGAAATGGCCACGCTGCTGGCCGATGCAGGCATTCATGTCTCGGTACTGCTCGTTGCCAACCGGAAAAAACGCGAACCTGAAGAAGCACGCATGGCAAGGCAAAAAGCCGTCAAAAGCGCCATTCACTGGGAAGATGCCCTCTCGCTCAATACCACGCTTGAATCGATCAGTGGCCGGCAATGGTCGCTTGTCGTCGACGGCATGTTCGGTATCGGCCTGAAAGAAGCGCTGACCGGCAGTCGCAGCCAGCTCGTCGAAATTGTCAATACACTGCCCTGTCCCATTCTGGCGCTGGACGTCCCCAGTGGCCTGAATGCCGACACCGGCAATGTCGTCGGTGACGATGCCGTCGCCATCCGTGCTACGCATACCATCACGTTCATCGCAGACAAACCCGGATTGCACACCGGAAAAGGACGTGACCACGCAGGTGAAGTCCATATCGCCAGTCTGGATGTGAACAAAGCCTGTTTTCCTGATACACAGTGCTGGCTGAACGGCCCGGAACTCTTCCGAACCTTCCTGACACCACGCCGTCACGATACCCATAAAGGCAGTTATGGCAGACTCGCCATCATCGGAGGTGCGCCAGGCATGACGGGGGCACCGGTACTGGCTGCCCGCGCAGCCCTGTATTGCGGTACCGGTCTGTGCTACGCCGTTTATCTGAACGATCCACCCGCCTACGACCCCGTCAGTCCGGAACTGATGTTCCGTGCAGCACATCGCTTCGACTTCGCAACCGACGTCACCGTCATCGGCCCCGGATTGGGAACATCAGCACCTGCGCGCAAATACCTGACTCGGGTCATCGAATCGAACCAGCCTGCCGTTTTCGACGCCGACGCACTGAACATCCTGTCCGATGACGCCGACCTGCAGCAGTCTATGGCAGAACGCCGAGCACCAACCATCATCACACCGCATCCCCTCGAGGCTGCACGCCTTCTGGGAACCGACAGCAAAACCGTCCAGTCGGATCGGCTCAAGGCAGCACGCATGCTGACGAAAAAATACCATGCCATTACCGTTCTGAAAGGCTCCGGCACCATTATCTGCTCGCCGGACGGCAAAACCGTCATCAACCCTACCGGCAACCCGGGACTGGCCACTGCCGGCACCGGAGACGTCCTTTCCGGCATGACGGGCAGCTTGCTCGCGCAGGGCTGGCATGCATGGGAAGCGGCATTGGCTGCCGTCTGGCTGCATGGCAAGGCTGCCGACCGTCTGGCACCGGCACACATGGGGTGTATCGGCATCACTGCCGGCGAAATCGCACCGGTCGCACGTGTCCTGCTCAACGAACTGATCGCTGCAACACATTCATAAAAAAACCCCGGTTTGACCGGGGTTTTTCATTCCTGCAAGCAATCAGTGCGTCACCACATTGCCGCCACTGACATTGTTTTCCGGCTTGTCGGCTGCTACCGGCACGGCAAGTTGTTCTTCCGTAATCGGTTCCGGCTGACGTTCCAGCGCAATCTCCCAGACCTTGTCGATCCAGCGTACCGGAATGATTTCCAGCTTGTTTTTGACATTGTCCGGAATTTCCGCCAGATCCTTGACGTTTTCCTGCGGAATCACCACTTTCTTGATACCACCACGCAACGCTGCCAGCAGTTTTTCCTTCAAACCACCGATCGGAAGCACTTCGCCACGCAAAGTGATTTCCCCAGTCATGGCGACATCGGCCCTGACAGGTATGCCGCTGAACACCGACACCAGCGCCGTCGCCATCGAAATACCGGCAGACGGACCATCCTTCGGAGTCGCTCCTTCCGGCACGTGAATATGGATATCCTTTTTCTCGAAAACCTCGTTTTTGATGCCGAGATTATTCGCACGGCTTCTGACAACTGTCCGTGCTGCCTCAATGGATTCTTTCATCACGTCACCCAGCGTTCCCGTCCGGATAATCTGTCCCTTGCCCGGAACCGTCACCGCCTCGATCGTCAACAGTTCACCACCGACTTCCGTCCAGGCCAGTCCGGTCACTTCACCGATCTGGTTTTCCTTTTCGGCAACGCCGAAATCGAACTGTTTCACGCCCAGGAACTTGTCCATATTCTTGGGTGTCACGACGACTTTGCGCTGCTGTTTCTTGAGCAGCATCATCTTGACGACCTTCCGGCAAATCTTGGAAATTTCCCGTTCCAGTGCACGTACACCGGCTTCCCGGGTGTAATACCGGATGATGTCGCGAATCGCCGCTTCAGTAATCGACAATTCGGTATCCTTCAGGCCATTGCCTTTCATCTGCTTGGGCAGCAGATACCGCTGTGCGATACTGGTTTTTTCATCTTCCGTATAACCCGACAGACGGATGACTTCCATTCTGTCCAGCAATGCGGGCGGAATATTGTAGGAATTGGATGTCGCGATGAACATCACATCCGACAAATCGAAGTCCACCTCGACATAATGGTCGGAAAAAGTGTGATTTTGTTCCGGATCCAGCACTTCCAGCAGAGCGGCTGCCGGATCGCCACGAAAATCTGCACCGATCTTGTCCACCTCATCAAGCAAAAACAGCGGATTGCGAACCCCTGCCTTGACCAGACTCTGCAAAATCTTGCCAGGCATAGCACCGATATAGGTTCGGCGATGGCCACGGATTTCCGCCTCATCGCGCACGCCGCCCAACGCCATACGGACATACTTGCGGTTGGTCGCACGCGCGATCGACTGTCCAAGCGATGTCTTGCCGACTCCCGGCGGCCCGACAAAGCACAGAATCGGCGCCTTGACCTTGTCCACACGCTGCTGGACAGCCAGATATTCCAGAATACGTTCCTTGACCTTTTCCAGCCCGTAATGATCGTTGTCCAGCACCCTTTCCGCATTGGCCAGATCGTTGCTGACCTTGGATTTTTTTCGCCATGGAAGTGAAACCAGCGTTTCGATATAGTTTCTGACGACCGTCGCTTCGGCTGACATCGGTGACATGGATTTGAGCTTGCGCAATTCTCCCATGGCCTTGTCCTTGGCTTCCTTGGGCATTTTGGCGGCGATGATCCGTTTTTCCAGCTCCTCGAGATCGGCTCCTTCCTCGCCTTCACCCAGTTCACGCTGAATGGCCTTGACCTGTTCATTCAGATAGTATTCGCGTTGCGATTTTTCCATCTGGCGTTTGACCCTGCCACGGATACGTTTTTCGACCTGCATGATATCGAGTTCGCCTTCAATCCGTTCCAGCAGGTATTCAAGCCGGCGCTCGATCTTGACCATTTCGAGAACGACCTGTTTCTGTTCCAGCTTCAGCGGCAAATGCGCGGCGATCGTATCAGCGAAACGTCCGGGTTCCTCTATTGACGACAGGGATGCGACCACTTCCTGAGGAATCTTCTTGTTCAGTTTGACATACTGGGCGAACTGCTGGACGATCGCACGCCGCATGGCTTCGATTTCCGGTTCGCTTTCACTGACGGAATCGACCGGAGAAACATCGGCCAGCAAATGGTTTTCACCTGCCTCGACATGTTCGATTCTGGCACGCTGCCCCCCTTCAACCAGCACCTTGACTGTTCCGTCAGGCAGTTTGAGCATCTGCAATACCGTCGCCAAGCATCCGATTTCGTAAATATCATCAGCACCCGGATCATCTTTTGCCGCGGTTTTCTGGGCTGCGAGCATAATGTTTTTTTCGGTTTCCATTGCCGCTTCAAGCGCATGTATGGACTTGTGCCTTCCCACAAACAACGGGATGACCATATGCGGAAAAACCACGACATCCCTGAGCGGAAGCAATGGAAATCTAGACGGCTTTTTATCTGTTGAAGTCATCATGACAAACCTTATGTAACAAGCATAGTGGTGATATTGGTCCGTTTCCCGAAATTACAAGACCCATATCGCAAATATTACTGAAAGCTATAAGGCAGATGGATACATCTGCCTTCAAAACGGAAATATCGCCGGCCCTGCCGGCCCCTGACCGTTCAATCCCGGACAACCGTTTCCTCTTTGTCCCGATAAATCAGCAAAGGTTTCGTTTCATGTGTGACGGCATTTTCATCGATGACCACCTTGACGACATCTTTCTCTGTCGGCAGGTTGTACATCACATCAAGCAGCAACTGTTCCATAATGGAGCGCAGTCCCCGGGCACCGGTCTTGCGTTCCAGCGCCTTGCGCGCAATAGCACGCAGTGCTTCAGGACTTATTTCCAGCTCGGTACCTTCCATTTCAAGCAGTTTCGTATATTGTTTCACCAGAGCGTTTTTGGGTTTGACCAGAATATCGACCAGCGCCTCTTCCGTCAGATCGTTCAACACAGCGACGACAGGAAGCCTGCCGATCAGTTCCGGGATCAGTCCGAACTTGATCAAATCTTCCGGTTCGACATTCAAAAGCATCTCGCTGGCCGTTCTTTCACTCGGACTTTTAACGGTCGCCGAAAAACCGATACCCCCCTTTTCCGAACGGTTTGCAATGATCTTGCCCAGTCCGTCGAAAGCGCCTCCGCAAATGAACATGATATTCGACGTATCGACCTGGATGAAATCCTGGTTCGGATGCTTGCGTCCGCCCTGCGGCGGCACTGACGCTATGGTACCTTCAACCAGCTTGAGCAAGGCTTGCTGCACCCCTTCTCCCGACACGTCACGGGTAATGGAAGGATTGTCGGACTTGCGCGAAATTTTATCGATTTCGTCGATATAGACGATGCCGCGCTGCGCCTTTTCGACGTCGTAGTCGCAATTCTGGAGCAATTTCTGGATGATGTTTTCGACATCCTCACCGACATAACCCGCTTCTGTCAGTGTGGTGGCATCGGCGATCACGAAGGGAACATTGAGCATGCGCGCCAATGTTTGTGCCAGAAGCGTCTTGCCTGAACCCGTCGGGCCAACCAGCAAAATATTGCTTTTGGCCAGTTCGACATCATCGTTCTTCCCGCCATAATACTTCAGCCGCTTGTAATGATTGTAAACCGCGACAGACAGGATTTTCTTTGCCTGTTCCTGACCGATCACATACTGGTCGAGCAACTGGCAAATTTCCCTTGGTGTCGGCAATTCGGACCCCTTTTCCCTGTCCTGTTCCGGAGCGAGCAACTCATCACGGATAATGTCATTGCATAATTCAATACACTCGTCACAAATATAGACAGAGGGGCCCGCGATCAACTTTTTCACTTCGTTCTGACTCTTTCCGCAAAACGAGCAATAAAGCGTCTTTTCGGCAGGTGTGGATTTGTTTTCAGACATGAGTATTCGTGCAGGTATAAAGATTCAACAGGAAAATGACGGATAAGAAGATAACACAAAGCGGGATTCATGACAGACGGCATCGAAAAAAACGCCCGAACATGACGTTCGGGCTGTTTTGCAAACAGGCCGCCTGTCAGTTCCGTCTGATCAGGACCTCGTCGATCAGCCCGTAGCTTTTCGCTTCGTCGGCCGACATGAAATTGTCTCTTTCCGTATCGCGTGCGATCTGTTCGATGGGCTTGCCCGTGTTTTCCGACAGGATGCCATTCAGACGTTCACGCAAATACAGAATTTCGCGTGCATGGATTTCGATATCGGTTGCCTGACCTTGCGCACCACCGGACGGCTGGTGGATCATGATCCGCGAGTTGGGCAATGAAAAGCGTTTCCCTTTCGCGCCTGCAGCCAGCAGAAAAGCGCCCATTGAGGCAGCCAGCCCGGTACACAACGTCGAAACCTGCGGCCGGATAAACTGCATCGTATCGTATATGGCCATACCTGCCGAGACGGACCCGCCCGGCGAATTGATATAAAGCGAAATATCCTTTTCCGGATTTTCGCTTTCCAGAAACAGCAACTGTGCAACGATCAGATTCGCGCTCTGATCCGTCACAGGGCCTACCAGAAAAATGATCCGTTCCTTCAAAAGCCGGGAATAGATATCGAAGGCTCTTTCACCACGGCCACTCTGTTCGATCACCATGGGGATCATGCCCAGCATACTGGTATCCAGCGCAGAATCACGAAACTGTGTCATGTCAATTCCTGTTCAATCTAGCGAAAATCCGTTATTCCGGATTACATCTGCTGAGCCATCAGCTCATCGAAAGACATTTCTTTTTCAACGACCTTGGCCTTGCTGAACACATAATCCACTGCATTTTCTTCCATCAGCATGGACTCCAGTTCCTTGCGACGGCTCGGTTCATTCAGATAGTAATCCATAACCATCTTCGGATGCTCGTAGCTGGATGCGATTTCGGTTGCTCTTTCCTTGAGCTTATCATCGGAAACGGCCAGAACATTGTCTTTCATCAATTCGCCAAGGAGCAGGCCCAAACGGACACGACGTTCTGCCTGTGCAGTAAACAGTTCGGGAGGCAGAGCGATATCTTTTTGTGCCGGATTGCGGATAGCCAGATCGCGACGGGTCAATTCGGTCAGCTCGCCGATTTCATGTTTGACCAGCGACTGCGGTACGTCGAATTCGGAAACCTTGATAAGCGCATCCATCACACGGTTCTTGTTGATGGCGGTCAAACGGTTCTTGACTTCACGTTTGAGGTTCGTTTCGATATCTTCACGCAACTTGGCGACGTTACCATCCTGAACGCCCAGTGCCTTGGCGAATTCCTCATTGACTTCCGGCAGGTGAGCCTGTTCGATCTTGTTGACCTTTACGGTAAATTCGGCGGCCTTGCCGGCGACATCCTTGCCATGATAGTTTTCAGGGAACGTCAGGGGGAACACTTTCGTTTCACCGACTTTCATACCACGAATGGCAGCCTCGAATTCGGGCAACATCTGTTTTTCACCCAGCACGAACGGAAAACCTTCGGCCTTCCCGCCTTCAAATTCAACACCGTCGATACGGCCGGTGAAATCGATCGTGACACGATCACCGTCTTCTGCCGTTACATTGTCACCTTCCTTGGCATGGAAGTGCGCCTGACGTTTTCTCAGGATTTCGATGGTTTTGTCCACTTCGGCATCGGTTACGGTTGCAACGGCCTTTTCCAGCTCGACCGTACCCAGATCACCGATTTTCACTTCCGGATACACTTCGAAAGTGGCATAGAATGCGACTTCATCCTTGGCGACGTCGTCACCGGTCTTTTCATCAAAACGCGGCGCGCCGGCAATCTTGAGACCGTTTTCCTCGACGGCCTTGCTGAAAGCAGCACTGACCTTTTCGTTCAGGACTTCATTATGGTAGTACGCACCATATTGCTGCGCGACCATCTTCATCGGCACCTTGCCAGGTCTGAAACCCGGTGCCTTGGCAGTACGAGCGCGTTCTTTCAGCCGTTTTTCAACTTCAGTCGTAATGTCGCTAATAGGGAGAGTGATAGTCAGACGTCTTTCGAGCTTTTCCAGGTTTTCAACAGCGTTTGCCATGTATCTATTCCAAAAAATAGGGGATTCCTGCACCGGCCAGCGATCTCGGAACCGTTTTGTATTTGCAAAAATAAACATGCCCTCGTCTGCATCACCGGGCGCGGACGCCACGGGAAACGCGGACAAAAGGCAATTATCCATAAAAACAGTTCGACATTCTATCCGAAATTGGCAGTTTGCAGCAAAATTCTGTTGACAACGAGCGCATTCGAACAGCGCTTGCAACGTCGTGTGCGGATTCCAGAACACCCTGATATTGCGATCTTTTCTCATTACCCATTTGTGGGATAGCGTTATTTAATTTAAAATAATGGGTTTTACAGGACCGCGTCATTCCAAATTGCCTTATCAAACCGGTCAACTATTGAATAACCAAGAGGACAGTTTATGACCCACGTTGTCACCGACGCCTGCGTACTCTGCAAATATACAGACTGTGTGGATGTATGTCCGGTCGATTGTTTCCACGAAGGTCCCAACACATTGGTGATCAACCCGGACGAATGTATCGATTGTGCCGTCTGTGTCCCGGAATGTCCTACCGAAGCCATTTTCGCCGAGGAAGACGTGCCGGCCAACCAGCAGCAGTACATCGCATTGAATGCGGAACTCGCGAAAAAATGGCCGACGATCACTCGCTCGAAAGATCCCATGCCCGACGCGGATACATGGAAAGACGTCAAGAACAAGATTATTCATCTGATTAAATAAATTTCTCTCAACACCCATACGGTTGTTGCAGGACAGCCCTATCTTGTGCATTCGCCTGATGACGGCGACAGTTGTCATGCAACCCGGTATCTCACAGGAATCCCACCCACAATGGAAGCTAAAGTTGACAACATGCCCATCGAAGCCGATGCCGTCATCGTCGGTGCCGGCCCTGTCGGGCTGTTTCAGGTATTCGAACTCGGCCTGCTCGAAATCAAGGCACACGTCATTGACTCATTACCCGTCGTCGGCGGTCAGTGCGTCGAACTGTATCCTGACAAACCGATTTACGACATTCCCGCTGTGCCCAGCTGTACCGGTCTGGAACTGACCGAAAACCTGATGAAACAGATCGAACCGTTTTCGCCGACCTTCCATCTGGGACAGGAAGTCGTGAAAGTCGAACGCCGTGAGGACGGCCGTTTCGATCTCGAAACATCGATCGGCACCCGCTTCATCACCAAAACAGTATTCATTGCGGCCGGCGTCGGTGCCTTCCAGCCACGCACCCTGAAACTGGACGGCATCGAACAATTCGAAGGTTCCCAGCTTTTCTATCGTGTAAAGGATCCGGAATTTTTCAGAGGCAAAAATCTGGTGGTTTGCGGTGGCGGCGACTCTGCGCTTGACTGGTCGCTCAAACTCGTTGACGTCGCCGAATCGGTCGTTTTGCTGCATCGTCGCGAAGAATACCGCGCCGCACCGGCCTCTGTTTCCAAAATGAAAGCCTTGTGCGAAGACTTCTGCATGCAAGCCATCACGGGACAAGTCACCGGTTTCGAAGCAAAAGACGGCAAACTGACCGAAATCAAGGTCACCGGCCTGGACGGCGTCACCCGCCGCGTCCCGCTGGACTGCCTGCTGGTATTTTACGGATTGTCCCCCAAACTGGGCCCGATCGCCGACTGGGGACTGGAAATCGACCGGCGCCAGATCGTCGTCGATACCGAAAAATTCATGACCAACATCCCCGGTATTTTCGCGGTCGGAGACATCAACATCTATCCGGGCAAGAAAAAACTGATTCTATCGGGCTTTCATGAAGCCGCACTGGCCGCCTTTGCCGCTGCGCCATTCGTATTCCCGCAAAAGAAAATCCATTTGCAATATACGACGACTTCGCCGAAGCTGCACAAGGTGCTCGGAGTCGAAACGCCGGTTTTCGACTGAACGAAATATCACTGTTCATGCCGTTAACCACCGGTTAACGGCTTTTTTTCGCTCTTTGTCACGCCACTTCGAGATAACGAAATCCCAACATGACTGCCGCCGGTAAAAACAGGGTATCCGCAGAAGACATTCTGTCATTATTGCCACAAACGCAATGCGGGCAATGCGGTTACGATCATTGCAGAGCTTATGCCGAAGCGATCGCGGCAGGTACTACAGCCATCAATCGTTGTCCGACAGGCGGACAAACCGGTATTCGCAGACTGGCCGACCTGACAGGAATTCCTGCGCTACCGCTGGATACATCCTGCGGAACGGAAAAACCACGCGCTGTCGCCACCATCGATGAATCGAAATGCACCGGTTGCACCATTTGCATCCAGACTTGTCCGTTCGACGCCATCGTCGGCGCGGCTAACATGACTCATACGGTACTATCCACGTACTGTACCGGCTGCGAACGCTGCCTTGCACGCTGTCCGGTCGACTGTATCATCATGAAACCGGCCAGCGGTACGAAAACCGGCTGGGATGCATGGTCGCCCGAACAGGCACAAACCGCAAAAATGCGCTATGAACGGCATATTGAACGACTGCAACGTGAAGCGCGACAGGAAACCGCACGATCATCCGACGCAAAACAGGTACAAAAAAAATCGGATATTCTCAAAAAAATCCTGGCACGTACACACACCAACAAAACGCCGCCGTCCGGCACATCCTTGTAACTGCAGAGCAAACACGTCTGCTCTGCGACTTCCGCAGCATGATATCCGGAAAAGTGGCATCATACCGTTTCCCACTTTTCACGTTATGTCATGAGTCCTGAAAAAGTCACCGAGCTGTTCGAGCGTTTCAAGAAAATCAATCCGAATCCACGCTCCGAGCTGCAATTCCAGTCACCCTATGAATTGCTGGTCGCCGTCATGCTCTCTGCGCAGGCCACCGATATTTCCGTGAACAAGGCAACGGAAAAACTGTATCCGGTTGCCAATACACCGGAAGCGATCGTCCGGCTGGGAGCCGACGGCCTGATGCCCTATGTGAAAACGATCAATCTGTATCCGACGAAATCACGCAATATCGTGAAAATGTCGGAAATATTGCTGGAAAAACATCATGGCGAAGTGCCTGCCGACCGTGCTTCGCTCGAGGCACTCCCCGGTGTCGGTCGCAAAACCGCCAATGTCGTACTGAACGCAGCCTTTGGCCAAAATACGATGGCAGTCGATACCCATATCTTCCGGGTCGCGAACCGTACGAATCTGGCGCCAGGCAAAACCGTGCTGGAAGTCGAAAACCGACTGGTCGCTGTCATTCCGGAACGCTTCATGCATGACGCGCACCACTGGCTGCTGCTTCATGGCCGCTATGTCTGCAAGGCACGGTCTTTCCGGTGCGATGAGTGTCCGATCCGGGATTTGTGCGAATATCCCGACAAGACGCCGGCAGCGAACCTGCCGCCGGCATGAAAGTTTATCTGTCGCGCCGTCTTGGCTGACCCTGCTGACCACGTCCCCTGCCACGCTGCTGCACAAATCCGCCTTTCATTCCCTGCGATTCCATACCGACATAACCGAATGTGGTCTGCAGTGGATCGGGCTGGCGGTTGCGTCCGCCCCCCTTTTGGTTTCCGGTTTTTTTCTGCGACTGGACCGGCACTTGCCATTCATGCATGGACAATACTTCAGGTTTCTGGACAGCCGGATATCTGGTACTGTTTTTGCGCGACTTGCTGCCATCGGACGATTTCTTGTCCGTTTTGCTTTCCATTCCCAGCATGCGCAGCATCGCGCGGACAGTATTTTCATCCAGTTCTTCCCAACGTCCGCGCTTGAGCGACTGCGGGAGCGTAACCGACCCATAGCGCGTACGGATCAGGCGCGATACGGTCAGACCGACCGCCTCGAACATGCGACGGACTTCACGATTGCGCCCTTCGCCGATCGTGACACGATACCACTTGTTGACCCCTTCGCCACCACCGTCTGCGATCCGGGAAAACTGGCCGATACCATCGCCCAGCTCGACACCCGATAACAATTTCTGACGCATACTCTCTTCCAGCTCACCAAGTGTCCGCACCGCATATTCACGTTCGATGTTGTACCGCGGATGCATCAGCCGGTTGGCGAGATCCCCCGAATTGGTAAAAAGCAGCAAGCCTTCCGTATTGAAGTCCAGCCTGCCGACAGCCAGCCATTTGCTGTTTTTGAGAAACGGCAATCCGTCGAATACCGATGGCCGTTTTTCAGGATCGTCACGACTGACGATTTCACCTGCCGGTTTGTGATAAATCAGCACTTTGGGCAAACTTTTGGCGATCTTGCGCTGAATCAGTTTTCCGTTGATCCTGACCTGATCGGTCGGCAAAATACGTTGCCCGATATGTGCCGGTTCACCATTGACCGAAACACGTCCGGAAACGATCAGTTCTTCCATATCTCGTCTGGAACCCAACCCTGCATCGGCCAGCACCTTGTGCAGCTTCGGTGCATCGTCTTCTGCCGTCAGTTCACGTCTGAGCTTTCTGGGTTTGTTCGATGCACTGCCCTTTCCGGCAGCCGTGCCTTCAGTTTCACCGTTAACCTTGTCGAATTCACCGGAGACGACGAAACGGAACACATCATCGTTTCCGCCAGTTCCCGCTGCCGGATGTTTGCCCGCTTTGGCTGCATTGCCGGAACGTACTCGCTTTGTCGTACCCTTTTTCCCTCCGGCCGTCGCAATCTGTGCATTCTTGCCACCGTTGGCGAACGATTCTCCATCCATGCCGTCATCCGCCTGTTCCTTGCGCACTTCCTCACCCGTCTGCAATGCGCTTTCCGATACGGCACGTTTTTCGGCGACATTACGTACCGTTCTTTTCTTCCGGGTCTTTTTCTTTTCCGGCATGCCTTCCGACACCGCTTCCACACTGTCGGCCTGTGATAACGTCAAATCCATTTCTTCATTCATTTCAATCATGCTCATGCAATCACTACAACCCTTCGTCATGAAACCGTCTTGCCGCGAAAACGGCATATATGTCACGACGGATCGATATCCATTTCCTGCAACGCCTGCAATGGCGGCAATTCTTCCAGAGACTTCAGTCCGAGATCGTCGAGAAACTGCGCCGTCGTCGCCAGAAGCGCCGGCCTCCCCGGCACTTCACGATAGCCGATCGTTTCGATCCATCCACGCTCTTCCAGCATCCGGATGGACTGGGTATTCACGGCGACTCCTCTGATACGTTCGATATCGCCACGGGTAACCGGCTGGCTGTAAGCGATGATCGCCAGTATTTCCATGGTGGCCCTGCTGTAACGCGGTGGTTTTTCCTGCCGCAGCCGTTCAAGATAAGGCTTCATTTCCGCACGGCTCTGGAAACGCCATCCATTGGCGACCTGCACCAGCTCCAGTCCTTTCCCTGCCCAGTCCTGTTTCAGTTCTTCAAGCAGCGATCTGCAACGATCCGAGACGGCCATCCTGTTCATGTTTTTGCCATCCATGAACATGTTGGCAATATCCTGCAATGACAACGGTTCCTGCGTGCACAACAGTGCCGCCTCGAGGATAATTTTTTCCTCTTTTGTATTCATACGAACCAGGAAAAACCGATCATTTTATCGACCGGACATACTGCCATGATATGAACCGGTGAAAGCGATGCTTTCGTCAGAAAACAAGGGGATATAACCGTCCTGCCACGCTGCGGCAGACATACGGCACGATCGTGCCTCCCCCGACGAACCGGAAACTCAATCCTGTTCCAGCGATTTTTTCAGGCACTGCACGGCTGATTTCTCGTACCCGAAAACATTTTTGAGAATGTAAAACATTAGGCCGGATATTGTCCAGTCCTGTACAGAAAAAGAATTGCCGAAACCCGAACCGGTGTTGTTACTTTTTCCCTTTTGTCGTTTTTTGTCAAACCATACCTGTACCTTCAACGTGACACGATATGCTGCATCAATCCATTGCTGAAACGGCAACGCCATCGGCCGGATATACCCCCATTCCGTGGCAATACCCGCTTCCCCGTCAACGGATTTCTTCATACTCACGCACAGGACATAAAACAATACCGTAACACGTCTGCACATCCGGCTACTTGTACGACACACAAAAAAATGCTGTATATAATGCCGGTGCAAAATGCCAGGACAGAATTTTCCGATAATGGCAACTTGCGCAAAACCATCGTCATGCCCGCCGCTGTACTGCGCAAGCATCTTGGACAAGATACAACCACCGCATTTCCATCATGAATGAATCCACAGCCAGCCAGTCTTTGCCACGTCTTCAGAAACTGGCGTTTTTCATCCTTTTGCTGCTCTGTCTGACACCTTACGTCTCCATTCCCGCAGCATTGTTTATGGGACTGGCTTTCGCCATCCTGTTTCGAAATCCCTACCCTGACCTCAGCAAGAAAACATCCCGGTATCTGTTGCAAATATCAGTCGTCGGACTGGGATTCGGCATGAACCTTTTCGAAGCGCTGAAAGCAGGAAAGGAAGGCATTCTTTTCACTATCGTTTCCGTTTTCGGTGTCCTGCTTTTAGGCATCGTACTGGGTAAGCTGTTCAAGCTCGAAAAAACCATCGCCTACCTGATTTCCGCCGGAACCGCGATCTGCGGCGGCAGCGCGATTGCCGCCGTCGCACCGATTGTCAAGGCAGAGGAAACCGAAATCTCGGTCTCGATCGGTACGGTATTCATTCTCAATGCCATCGCTCTGTTCATCTTCCCGGTACTGGGACACGCCTTCCATATGCCGCAAGACCAGTTTGGTACCTGGGCGGCCATCGCCATTCATGATGTTTCTTCCGTCGTCGGCGCCGGTGCTGCTTATGGAGAGGAGGCGCTGAAAATCGCCACGACCGTCAAGCTCACACGCGCGCTGTGGATCATTCCCGTCGCGCTCGTGACATCCTTTTTCTTCAGACACCAATCCGGCAAAATCTACAAACCCTGGTTCATTCTCTTTTTTGCACTTGCCATGGTCGCCAACACGTTTTTGCCGATGCCGGAAATCCTCACGGGCAATATCCTCTGGCTGGCGAAAAAAGGATTTGCCGTCACCCTGTTTCTGATCGGAACCGATCTTTCGCTCAAGGTCATCCGTACCGTCGGCGTCCGTTCCATCCTGTTCGGCGTAATATTATGGGCATTCATCAGCCTCCTGAGCTTTATCGTCATCACCCTGCTGTAACAAATATCCCTGTTTGAGAGACACGAACATGAAACTGGCCACATGGAACGTCAATTCCCTGAAAGTCAGGCTGCCACAGGTTCTCCAGTGGCTGCACGACAATCCCGTCGATATTCTCTGCCTTCAGGAAACCAAACTGACGGACGACCGTTTTCCGGTCATGGAAATAGAAGCCGCCGGTTACCATGCCACATTCACGGGACAGAAAACCTATAACGGTGTCGCCATTCTCTCGCGCAAACCATTGTCAGACGTCGTCAAAAACAATCCTCTCTTTCCCGATGAGCAGCAACGCCTCATCACGGGTACCTGCGACAATGTCCGCATCGTCTGCGCCTATATTCCGAACGGACAGGCCGTCGATTCCGACAAATACCGCTACAAACTCGACTGGATGAAGGCATGGCGTCAGTGGCTGTCGCAGGAAAAAACCTCCCATCCGTACATGGCACTCATGGGCGACTACAATATCGCCCCCGACGACAGGGATGTTCACGACCCACAGGTATGGAAAGACGGCATACTCGTCTCCGTACCGGAACGTACCGCATTCCATGCATTGCTGGACATGGACTTCGTCGATGCATTCCGTCTTTTCGACCAACCCGAACGTACTTTCAGCTGGTGGGACTACCGGCAAATGGCCTTCGTACGCAATCGCGGCCTGCGTATCGATCATATCCTGCTCTCCGGCCCGCTCGCTTCCAGATGCCGAAACTGTACGATCGACAAGACACCTCGCGCATGGAAACAGCCATCTGACCACACGCCGGTTGTAGCCGAACTGGATATCTGACATGATGAAAACAGACACGTTCACCGGACACTTGTTTATCCGGATATATTTTCTTTACACATCAGGATTCTGACAGGCGTTTCATGAGTACCGTTCTGCTCAAGGCACTATCCTTCATCCTGATCATCCTGACAGGATACATCCTCAAGAAACTGCTTTTCAGGGATCCTGCACCCCAGAGGCTGCTGGCATTCGTCCTGCTCAATATCACTTTGCCGGCAACCGTCATTCATGCATTCGGCCAGTTCAGTCGTGACACTTCCCTGTTTTTCATCGTCCTGCTCGGCTTTTTGTGCAGTTTCATCCCGATGATGCTCGTCTATCTGGCAAGCTGGCGACAACGCAAGGAAAAACGCGCTTTTGCCATGATAAACGTCACCGGTTTCAACATCGGTGCCTTTTCCCTGCCATTCATACAAAATTTCTTCGGCCCGGGCGGCATGATCGTCGCCTGTCTTTTCGACATCGGCAATGCCGTCATGGTCACCGGCGGTTCCTTCGCTTTCACCTCGACATTCCTGCAGACAAATCCCGGTGAAAAACAGACTGCCGGAACCTTGCTGAAAAAATTCATCGGATCCGTTCCGTTCGATACCTACATGCTGATGCTGTTGCTGGTCTTGTTCGGCATCCCTGTTCCCGACACCGTCCTGACGCTCATCGAACCGGTCGCGAACGCCAATGCGTTCGTCGCCATGCTGCTCATCGGCATGATGTTCGAATTCAGGACACGTGCCGACAAATACCGGACCATGTTCTCCGTCATCGGCATGCGTCTGTTCTTCGGTGCAGCCTGTTCCGCGCTGCTGTACTTTTTCCTTCCGTTTCCGCTGGAAATCCGGCAAGTACTGGCTGTCGTCGCTTTCGCACCGGTCTCGTCCATCGCACCGATCTATACCATCCGCTGCCAAAGCGACGGCGCACTTTCCAGCCTGACACTGTCCATATCGATCCTGTTCAGCCTCGTCATCATAACGGGACTGGTACTTTTCATGAAAACCTGAAAAAACGTATCCATGGCCTATCGGATACAAATTCATGCCCTTCGGACACATGAAAAAATCAAAATGGCACGCATCCACGCCCCCTCAGGGTATAATTTCATATTTGTATCAACGCCATAAAGCATAAAACCATCATGGAAGCAGAACGTATCAATTCTATCTCCCACCGTATCGCCGACCTGACCGATCGCGAGACAGCCTTACGGGGGTATCTTTGACTTCGCTGCCAAGTCAGACAAACTTGAGCAGGTAAACGCCGAACTGGAAGATCCGGACATCTGGAACGACCCCAAAAAAGCCCAGGAACTCGGCCGTGAAAAAAAATCGCTTGAAAACGTCGTCCTGTCGTTACGCCACATCAAATCCGGGCTGAACGATGCCGCGGAACTCTTCGAAATGGCAAAGGAAGAACACGATGACGACACCCTCAAGGCCGTAGAATCCGATGTAACGGCGCTGCAGGACCAGATCGAAAAACTGGAATTCCGACGCATGTTCTCCAATCCGATGGATCCGTGCAACTGTTTCATCGACATTCAGGCAGGTGCCGGAGGCACCGAAGCACAGGACTGGGCATCCATGATCATGCGTCAGTATCTGCGCTATTGCGAACGCAAGGGTTTTTCAACCACCATTCTGGAACAGTCCGACGGTGAAGTCGCCGGTATCAAGACCGCAACGATCAAGGTCGAAGGCGATTATGCCTACGGTTATCTGCGTACGGAAACAGGTGTCCACCGGCTGGTTCGCAAATCGCCTTTCGATTCCGCCAATGGACGACACACATCCTTTTGCAGTCTGTTCGTCTATCCGGAAGTGGACGATTCCATCCATATCGACATCAATCCTGCCGATGTCCGTGTCGATACCTACCGTGCGTCCGGCGCCGGTGGCCAGCACATCAACAAGACCGATTCAGCCGTCCGTCTGACTCATATGCCGACAGGTATCGTCGTCCAGTGCCAGAACGACCGCAGCCAGCACCGCAACCGTGCCGACGCCTGGGAAATGCTCAAGTCCCGTCTGTACGAACTGGAACTGCGAAAACGCATGGCCGAACAACAGAAACTGGAAGATTCCAAGACCGATGTCGGCTGGGGACACCAGATTCGTTCCTATGTCCTTGATTCTTCACGTATCAAGGACTTGCGTACCAATTACGAAACGGGTAACACCAAGGCCGTACTGGATGGCGATCTCGACGATTTCATCACCGAATCGCTCAAGCAGGGCATATAAGTTACCAGACTATTTTCATCCATTCCGAATCCATCTTGCATCATGACTTCGCCAACAAAGAAAAACGAACCGGCAACAGCTGCCGATGAAAATTCCATCATGGCAGAGCGCCGTGCCAAACTGGCCGCCCTGCGTCAGGAAGGTGTCGCCTATCCCAATGATTTTCGTCCACGCCACAAGGCTGCTGATTTGCATGCGCAATACGACAGCCAGAACAACGACACGCTGGAACCGGCTGCCGTCAACGTTTGCGTCGCAGGACGCATGATGCTCAAACGCGTCATGGGCAAGGCCTCGTTCGCCACCCTGATGGATGCTTCCGGTCCGCGTGCTGACGGACGTATCCAGCTTTTCATTTCCAACGATTCCATCGGCAAGGAAGCGCATGACGCTTTCAAACGCTACGACATCGGCGACATTCTGGGTGCCGAAGGAACGCTCTTCAAAACCAAAACGGGTGAACTGACGATTCGTGTGACATCGCTGCGCCTGATCACGAAATCGATCCGTCCTCTGCCGGACAAATTCCACGGACTGGCCGACCAGGAAATCAAATATCGCCAGCGGTATGTCGATCTGATCATGAACGATGAAACCCGCCGCACTTTCAAGGCCAGAACCGCAGCCATCGCATCCATTCGCCGTTTCATGAGCGAACATGGTTTCATGGAAGTGGAAACACCGATGCTGCATCCGATCCCGGGTGGTGCTGCAGCCAAACCTTTCATCACCTATCACAACGCGCTGGACATGCAGATGTTCATGCGTATCGCACCGGAACTTTACCTCAAACGTCTTCTGGTCGGCGGGTTCGACCGTGTCTTCGAACTGAACCGCAATTTCCGCAACGAAGGGGTCTCACCACGGCACAATCCCGAATTCACGATGATGGAATTCTATGCCGCCTATGCCGATTACAAATGGCTGATGGACTTCACCGAAACCGTGATCCGTCAGGCAGTGCTCGATACCTATGGCACACCGGTCATCACCTATCAGGGACGGGAACTGGATTTTTCCAAACCATTCCATCGTCTGACGATTCTGGAAGCCATCGCAAAATACGCACCGCAATATACGACCGAACAGCTCAACGACGCGGACTTCATGCGTGCCGAACTGAAAAAATTCGGTGTCGAACTGCTGCCGACAGCCGGTATCGGCGCCTTGCAACTGGCCATGTTCGAGGAAACGGCCGAAGCCAAACTGTGGGAACCGACCTACATCATTGACTACCCTGTCGAAGTCTCTCCGCTGGCACGTGCATCGGATACCCGTCCCGACATTACCGAACGGTTCGAACTGTTCATGGTCGGCCGTGAAATCGCCAACGGTTTTTCCGAACTGAACGATCCCGAAGACCAGTCGGCACGTTTCATGAAACAGGTCGAGGCCAAGGATGCAGGCGACGAAGAAGCCATGTACTACGATTCGGACTATATCCGTGCGCTGGAATACGGCATGCCTCCGGCGGGCGGTTGCGGTATCGGTATCGACCGTCTGGTCATGCTGCTGACCGATTCGCCCAATATCCGCGATGTCATTCTCTTCCCGCACATGCGGCGTGAAGACTGAGTCCTTTTCGTCGGACTAGCCATGTGGGCCGGCATCCGCCGGCCTTTTTCATGTCCATACCCCTGCGCCTGCACAAACACAGGAAACCGGCGACATCACGCACCGGAACCATTCTCTCTCTTGGCTGTCATGGCACACCCGTTGCACGATACGGAATGCCGTCTGCATTCACCCGCTCCATTTCCGACCAGCCTGCACGACGGACGGCCGTACCGAACGACCGCCGCAAATCACAATCCCTTTAATGAAGCTCAAATCCCCTGCTGTGCGTGCAGGTACATTGGAACCGTTTGGTCAAACACCATACCTGTCCGACTCAGCATGACAAATCGCGTTGCACCGTGCGAAAAGGACAGGTAACGGGATATTTCTCACTTTCGGGTCATCAGCCCGACAAAACGGAGGCAACCATGGCTTATCTGAGTACCGACATGACACGCAACGATCCGGTTTTTGGTTCATCGTTCACCGGGCGACCAGCCAACAGAAAAACCTTTCCCGACAGCGAACAAAATGCCGGCGCCGTCTATCAGGTCGTACACGATGAATTGTATCTGGATGGCAATGCACGCCAGAATCTGGTAACTTTTTGCCAGACATTCGAAGAAGATGAAGTACACCGGCTGATGGATCTGTCCATCGACAAAAACATGATCGACAAGGATGAATACCCGCAGGCGGCAGCGATCGAAAATTACTGTGTCCATATGCTGGCCGACCTCTGGAACGCTCCGGATGCCACCGGTACGATCGGCACATCCACGGTCGGCTCCAGCGAAGCATGCATGCTCGGTGGTCTGGCGGCATTGTGGCGCTGGCGCGAAAAGAGAAAAGCGGCCGGAAAACCATACGACAAACCCAATATGGTATGCGGACCGGTTCAGGTCTGCTGGCTGAAATTCGCACGTTACTGGGACATCGAAATCCGGGAAATGCCCATGTCGGAAAACCATTACGTCATGTCGCCGGAAGACATGCTCCCGATGATCGACGAAAACACGATCTTCGTCGTCCCGACATTCGGCCAGACCTTTACAGGACTGTATGAACCGGTCAAGCCACTCTCCGACGCGCTCGACAAACTGCAGACAGATACCGGACTGGATATCGACATTCATGTCGATGCCGCCAGCGGCGGTTTTCTGGCACCTTTTTGCGCGAAAGACATTCTCTGGGATTTCCGGCTGCCGCGCGTCAAATCCATCAGTGCATCCGGCCACAAATTCGGCCTCGCACCATTGGGTGTCGGCTGGGTTGTCTGGCGTGAAACGAAAGACCTTCCGGAAGGCCTGATTTTCCATGTCAACTATCTGGGTGGCGATCTGCCGACTTTCGCGCTCAATTTTTCCAGACCAGCCGGCCAGATCATCTGCCAGTATTACAACCTGCTCAGGCTCGGTCGCGAAGGTTACCGCCGTATCCATGCAGCCTGTTACGACACGGCACAAATGCTCGCCGACGGTCTGCAACAGCTCGGCCCCTTCGAAATGATCCACAGCGGACGTGAACAGGAAGGCATTCCGGCGGTCACCTGGCGTATCCGCAAGGATGCAGACACCCCCTACACCCTTTACGACCTGGCGGACCACCTGAGAACCAGAGGCTGGCAAGTCCCTGCCTATCCCCTGCAACCCGATGCCGACCATATCATCGTCCAGCGTATTCTGGTCAGACAGGGACTGTCCGCCGACATGGCGACCCTGCTGCTGGATGACTTCAAACGCTCCATCGATTTCTTCCATACCCACCAGCCGCATGGATTCGTCGGTCATGAAGCACGCATGGGCAATCACGGAGGCCGGTAACTCCGGCCTGCGCGAAGACAAAGCAAAATGCATCACATACACAGGAATCCATCCATGAGTACCCAACAACTCCCAACGAAAAGACAACATGTTCTGGACGCCATGAAAACGGCACACCAGACATTGCAATCCGTGAACGAAGGCGCGAACGCCAGCTACATTCCGTATCTGGCTTCGGTACCTTCCAACCTGTTCGGTATCGCCCTGGCATTTACCGACGGCGAAATACTGGAAGTCGGCGATACCCGCTACGACTTCGCCATGGAATCCATTTCCAAGGTATTTACACTGGCTTGCGTGCTGGAAGAAATGGACAAAGAGACTTTCAAATCGAAAATCGGCAGCAACGCTTCCAGTGAACCGTTCAATTCCGTCATTGATCTCGAACTGCACGATGAACATCCCTACAATCCCTTTGACAATGCCGGCGCTATCGCTACCGTGGGACTGATCGGGGCTGCTTCTCCTGAAGAGCGATGGAACAAGATCATCGGAACATACAACCGGTTCGCCGGACGTGAACTGACGGTCAATGATGCGGTTTACCGTTCCGAATCCGACACCAATGCACACAATCGCGGTATTTCATGGCTGCTTAAAAGCAGTGGCAGCCTGCAAGTCGATCCGGATCACGCCTGCGACATTTACACACGGCAATGTTCGGTAGCTATCACATGCCGCGATCTCGCCATCATGGGCGGAACACTGGCAAACAGCGGCATTCATCCCGTTACCGGGAAACGGGTCATCAAGGAAGAAAACGTTCCGCCGATCCTTGCTGAAATGATGATGAACGGCATGTACGAAAACACGGGAAACTGGCTCTACAGTGCCGGACTTCCCGGAAAGAGCGGCGTCGGCGGCGGCATTCTGGCTATCGTTCCGGGCATCTGTGCACTGGCTGCTTTCGCACCACCGCTTGACGTTCACGGCAATAGTGTCAGAGGCCAGAAAGCAGGCATCTTCCTCAGTGAAATACTGGGCTGGAATCTGTTCAAAAAATAAAAAAGGGAACCGGGACTTTCGTCAAGGGGAAGTCCCCTTTTCACCAGAGAGGCTTTCATGGCTACTGATAAAAATACCCGAAATACAAAAAAACGCACTTACATCACCTGGTTGACCATTGCCTTCATGATGGTGGCTGCCGTGGCCAGCATCCGTTCCCTGCCTGCCATGGCCGTTTACGGTCTCGGTTCGATCATGCTGTTTCTGATCCCGGCAGTCGTTTTTTTCATACCGGTCGCATTGGTCGCCTCCGAACTCGGCACCGGCTGGAACGGCGGTATTTACGGCTGGGTCAAACAAGCTTATGGAGAACGGCTCGGATTTTTCGTGATCTGGTTTTTGTGGATCGAAGTCGTTGTCTGGTATCCCAGTGTACTCGGATTCGCGGCCAGCACACTGGCCTATATGTTCAATCCCGATCTGGCAAACAACGGGATTTTCACCTGTATCATCATCATCGTTTTTTACTGGGCCTCGACGCTTCTGGCAATGCGTGGTTTCGATACCATCTCGAAATTCACCAAATGGTTCATGCTGCTGGGAACGGCGCTTCCTGCTGCCTGTCTGGTTATTTTAGGCATCATCTGGCTGCTCATGGGCAATCCATCTGCCGCTGACATGTCATGGAGCGCACTGATTCCTTCCGTTTTCCGTGAACACGGACAAACCCTGGCAGGCGCACATCATCTGCATCAGGATTACTGGAAAGCCTTTACCGGCAGTATTGCGGGACTGGTTCTGATCGTCAGCAACTTTCTGGCTTATGCCGGTATCGAAATGAACGCCATTCATGCGCGTGAACTGAAAAATCCCCAACGTGAAATGCCGCGCGCCATTCTTCTGGCCGTCATCATGATCGTGCTGATTTTCATTCCACCGACACTGTCGATCTCTCTGGTCGTACCTGCCGACTCCACCAGCCTGACCGCCGGTGTCATTCAGGCCTATGCCGCCTTTTTCAATGCTTTTGACATCGCATGGGTCACTCCCGTTCTCGGTATTCTGCTGATTATCGGTGCGCTGGGCGGCGTACTGGGCTGGACAGCAGGACCGTCCAAAGGACTGTTGTTTGTCGGAAAATCCGGCATGTTCCCGCCTATCCTGCAAAAGGTCAACAAAAACGGGGTCCAGCAGAACATCCTGATTTTGCAAGCCATTCTGGTCACAATCCTTTCGACAGCCTATGTGTTCATCGACAATGTCTCGGATGCCTTCTGGATGCTTTCTGCCATGGCGGCCTTGATGTATCTGATCATCTATATTTTCATGTTCATGTCCGCCATCAAACTCAGAAAAACGCAGCCCGACGTCAAACGCGGCTTCATTCTGAAAGGTCTGCATTTCTGGTGCGGTCTGGGATTGGCGGCAACGGTTCTGGCGATCGTTTTCGGCCTGATTCCTCCCAGCCAGTTCAGCAACATGCCGGTACTGGAATATATCGGCATTCTGGTCGCCGGGCTGGTATTGACTGGTGCACCGCCCTTTATTTTCTACGCCGTACGGAAGCCGGACTGGGCGGTGACGCCGAAAGAAGAAACCGAAGCCTATTCCGCACCCTACCAGAATCTGAAAGACGATACACCTGCAGATTGAACCGGACGATATCTCTCCAAAGGCTTTCCCGTTACGGGAAAGCCTTTTTCATGAGAGCCGGCGCAACGACTGGACTGGCGGCGTATTCAGTACCTTGCGCAATCCCAACCATCCGCCTGCACAGGCACAAAAAATCCCGCCAGCCACACCGTACACCCAGACCAGCGGATTGAACGTCCAGTCAAATTCAAGAAAACGCACCGCCAGCACCCATCCCGCGAGACTTGCACCCGATGCCGCTAGCAAACCGCTCATGGCACCGATAAAGACCAGCTCGATACGCTGCATGCGTCGCAATTCCTTGCGTGTGGCGCCCAACGTACGCAAAATGCTGGCTTCATGCATCCGTTCTTCCTGCGTACCGACCAGTGCGGCATGCAATACCAGCACACCAGACGTCAGCGTAAACAAAAACAGGAATTCGACAGCCAGCGTGACCCGTTCCAGTATGGATTTGACCTGCGCGACAAGGTAACCGATATCGACGACCGTCAGATTCGGAAACTCGTGCACCATTTTGTCGATGGCGTTTTTTTGCGATACATCGGCATAAAAAGAAGTAATCCATGTCGCCGGCATCTCCTGCATGTCTTCCGGATGCGTGATGACAAAGAAATTGACACGTGCCGAACTCCAGTCCAGCTTGCGCAAACTGGTAACCGTCACTTCGACAGGCATACCGGTCACATCGAAAACCAGCCTGTCGCCCGTTGCGATTCCCAGCGTTTTCGCCAGTCTTTCTTCCAGTGATGCCTCGGCATGACGGCTCCCGAACCAGCTGCCTTCGACAATCCGGTTTTGCGGCGGCAATTCCGTCATACAGGACAGATTGAATTCACGATCGACGAGCCTTTTGGCACGTGCGTCATCGTAATCCCTGCTGCTGACGGCTTTTCCGTTTACCGATACGAGCCTGCCACGAATCATCGGATACAAAACCGGTGCCGCCACACCTGCATGAACCAGTCTGTCGCGTACCGTCTCTTTCTGATCCGGCAAAATATTGACCACAAAATGATTCGGCGTATCCGGCGGCAAAGCCTTTTGCCATGCACCGATCAGATCGTTCCTGACCACCGTGAGCAACAGCATCGCCATCAGACCGACCGACAACGCGACAATCTGAAGTACCGTTGTCGCCGGTTTCCGTTCCAGTACCGACAGGCAAAAACGCAAACTGCCCTGTTGCATATGGATTCTTGCGAAAACAAGCGCCCTGATAGCACACCACCCCAAGAAGGCGATCACGGCAGCGATTGCCAAAAATCCGCACAGCATCCACAATCCCATCCACCACTCACCTGTCAGCCAGCACAACAGGCCGAAAAAAACAGCCACGCCCGGAACATATGCCCACCCCCCGATATTTCAGCACTGCCGACATCACGGTGGATAACGCGGATGACAGGTATCCGTTGCAAACTGCAAATCGGCGGCAATGCAAATCCCAACAACAACGACATCCCGATAAACAGACATTTCGCCATCGTCATCCAGCTTGCCGATGCCATCTGTTGTGGCAAAACCGTCCGCAAAATAGCGATCAGCGCGAAATGTCCACCATAGCCTGCCGCCAGACCGATGAAACACCCCAACAGCCCGATCACTATAAAACCGGTCAGATAAACCAGCACGATCTGTTTTGCCTTCATCCCCAAACAGCGCAATATGGCACATGTATCCATGTGCCGTTTCACGAAACGGCGCGTTCCCATGGCAATGGCTATTGCCGCCAGCACGGCAGACAAGAGACCGATCAATGCCATAAACTGACGTGCCCGGTTCAATGTGGTTTTCATTTCCGGACGGTTGTTTTCCACCGTCTCGATTCGCATACCACGCAGGTTGTCCGTAACGATCCGTTCTTCAGCCCATTGTCTGAACCGTTCGATTCCATCGGGCGCCCCCGAGAGCAACAGTCTGAACGATACACGTGAAGCCGGTTGTACCAGACCGGTCTTTTCAAGATCCTGCAAGGACATCATGACGCGAGGTGCCAGATTGACCCATGATATTCCCCTGTCGGGTTCTGAAACGATAACGTGCGACACACGATACCTGCCATTGCCCAGTTGAATGTTGTCGCCGATTCCGGTGCCCGGTTCTGCCAGTAATGCCTGGTCCACCCAGACCGTTCCTACCTCCGGAATGCCCTCGGCTTCCAAGACCTTGCCGTTTGCTTCTCCGGCAAGCTGCAATGCACCACGCAACGGATATCCTTCGGATACCACCTTCAACGACACCAGTCGCGGTACTGTCTTGCCATTTCCTTTCGGCAACGCCATCGTGGGAAACTGGCGCGTTTGTGCCGATGACAGCCCCTGCCTTTCCGCTTCGTCATACCATATCTGATCGAACGCTCTGTCAGATATGATCAGCATATCCGCACCCAAAAAAACGGCTGCTTCGCCGCGAAGACTTGCATGCATCCTGTCGACGAAAAAGCTGACAGACGACAATGCCGCTACCGCGACACTCATCGCTACCAGCAAAAAACGCCATTCACCTGCGCGCCAGTCCCGCAGCGTCATTCTGATTGCATGCAAAAAAAACGAAAACATCAGGCTGTCACCTCCGGAAAACGGAACCTGTCTCCGTAGCATTGCCATTATCCCGCAAACAACATCATACAAAGATAGATGCAGATTGCATGGCAGAGTAAAATAACGCCCTGAAACATCAGCTTATGCCATGCCTGCAAAAACGGCATGATTTTATCTGCCTCCTGACCGTTATGCTTCGACTGACCGATATCCGATTGCCGCTTGACCATCATCCGGATGACCTGAAACAAGCCATTTGCGACCGACTGAATTTATCCGGCGATGCGATATCGGGATTTACCGTATATCGCCGCAATTACGACGCCCGCAAGAAAACGGCCATCATGTTTTCCTATACGCTTGATGTCAGTGTCGCCGACGAACAGGCCGTTCTGGCACGTTTTCCGAATCATCCCCATATCCGGCTCGCGCCGGACATGACTTACCGGTTCGTCACCCGTGCGCCCGACGTGCCGTTCATGCGCCCGCTCATCATCGGATGCGGTCCCTGCGGTCTGTTCGCCGCCCTGATTCTGGCGCAAAGCGGTTTCAAACCCATCGTACTGGAAAGAGGCAAAAATGTCCGCGAGAGAACGCAGGACACTTTCGGATTCTGGCGTGAACGTCGCCTTGATCCGGAATCCAACGTCCAGTTCGGCGAAGGCGGTGCAGGCACCTTTTCGGACGGCAAGCTCCACACCCAGATACGCGACCCGAAACATTATGGCCGCAAGGTACTCTCGGAATTCGTCAAGGCGGGCGCTCCCGAGGAAATTCTTTATATCGGCAAACCGCACATCGGAACGTTCCGTCTGGTTCGTATCATCGAACAAATGCGCAAAGACATCATCGCGCTGGGCGGCGAATTCCGTTTCATGAGCCGTGTCGATGACCTGCTCATCGAAAACGGGCAAACAAAAGGCGTCGTCCTGTCGAACGGCGAAACGATTTTTTCCGACCATATCGTGCTGGCACCCGGACACAGTGCGCGCGACACTTTCGATATGCTCTACCGGCGCGGCATACAAATCGAGGCGAAACCTTTTTCCATCGGTTTCCGTATCGAACATCCCCAATCGCTGATCGACCGCTGCCGTCTCGGTCCGAACGCAGGCAATCCGCTGCTCGGCGCTGCCGACTACAAACTGGTTCACCACTGCAAAAACGGTCGTTCCGTTTACAGTTTCTGCATGTGTCCGGGCGGAACAGTCGTCGCGGCTGCATCCGAACCCGGCCGGCTGGTCACCAATGGTATGAGCCAGTATTCCCGTAATGAACGCAACGCCAACGCCGCCATCGTCGTGGATATCACGCCTGAGGACTATCCGGGACATCCGTTGGCGGGTGTAGCCTTTCAGCGGCAACTGGAACAAAAAGCATTCGAGCTGGGCGGCTCCAACTACAACGCACCCTGCCAGCTCGTCGGCGATTTTCTCAAGGGAAAACCGTCCACACGGCTGGGCTCCGTCATTCCATCTTACCAACCCGGCGTCACACCCTGCGACCTGTCGCAGGCATTGCCGGGTTACGCCATCGACGCCTTGCGTGAGGCCATTCCTGCCTTCGAACGATCGATCCCCGGATTCGCGCTGGAAGATGCGGTGCTGACAGGTACCGAGACACGCACTTCATCTCCGGTGCGCATCACACGTAACCGTGACGATTTCCAGAGCGTCAATGTCAGGGGATTGTATCCGGCCGGAGAAGGTGCCGGTTATGCAGGCGGCATTCTGTCGTCCGCAGTGGATGGCATCATGGTCGCCGAAGCGATTGCACAGGATATCGTGAAAAAAAACAGTCAACCGTCCTGACCGGTCTCATTCATCGACGTCATCGCGGAAAGCCTGAAGGATTCTTTCCTTTTCGGAGGCGAATTGCCGTTGTGTTCCGGGATCGGAAATACGTCTTGCACCATTGAACCGGTTTTTCCAGTAACCCTGTTCCATGTTGTCGATCCGGACGGTCTTTCCAGACGACGGTGCATGGATGAACTTGTTGTCCCCCAGATAAATACCGACATGCGAATAATTGCGACGGCGCGTATTGTAAAACACAAGATCGCCTGGCTGGAGTTCGTCACGTTCGACTTCCTCACCGACTCGGCTCAGTTCAAGTGAGGTGCGAGGCAGTGTCGTCCCCCATGCTTCCTTGAAAACATATCGGACCAGACCACTGCAATCGATACCGGTTTCCGGCGAATTGCCACCATACTTGTAATGTACCCCGATGAGGGTCATGGCCGTCATGGCCAGTTCGGTAGCACGATGCGTGAAATTGTGAATCTGCGTCATGGCCGGCGCCGATGTATCATCGGCACGATTTCCCGCCTTTTGCGCCATGGCTTGATCAGTCATTCCGAACAGGCACCCCGCCATCGCGGCACAAGCACAGAACCTCCGGAAAAACGTGTACCTTTCTGGCGACATTGTTCAAAACCCGTTGCTGACTGACCAGCCAAAACTTTAAGCGAATATGACATTATTGTCAAAGCATATTCCCCCAAGATGACGTGAATTGACTGTTTTTTTCAGCCAATTCTTGTCAGTTCCGGGAATTTTGTTACAAATTCACGCTTCGGTATCAGCCGTTTGCCGATTCATTCTCCAGTCCCAGTTCCTGTATTTTCCGTGCGATCGTGTTTCTGCCCATACCCAGAAGTATCGCTGCCTCGTTTTTGCGTCCTTTCGTGCGATTCAGCGCGGTTCTGATCAGGATTTTCTCGAACTGTTTTCCCAGTTTGTCCATCAGATCGCTTTCACCTTTTTCAAGCAATGCGCCAACGGTTTTTTCAAGGGAAATTTCCCATGAAGGTGTCTGAACCTGCATGGTATCGGAATATGGTACCGTCACCGAAGATGTTTCGTCTGCCGCCATCACGACAGGTACCGTTCTTTCAGGCTGCCCGTTTTCTTCAAGCAACTCTGCCGGCATATCCTTGACGTCGATAACCTGCCCTGCCACCATGACCGTAAACCAGTAGCAGATATTTTCCAGCTGTCTGACATTGCCTGTGAGCTTGCATCGCGACAGAAACGCCGCCGCTTCTTCGGAAAGTATTTTTGGTTCCACGCCGAGTTGCGCAGCACTCTGCTTCAGAAAATGGCGAGCCAGTACGGGAATGTCTTCGGCCCGTTCACGCAGGCTCGGCAAGCGCAAACGGATGACATTGAGACGGTGAAACAGATCTTCACGGAATGCGCCTTCTTTCACCAGTCTTTCCAGATTCTGGTGCGTGGCGGCAATCACACGAACGTTGGCCTTCACCGACTGGTTGCCTCCGACACGATAAAAATGTCCGTCAGAGAGTACCCGAAGCAACCGGGTCTGCATGTCAAGTGGCATATCCCCGATTTCATCAAGAAACAGCGTACCGCCTTCTGCCTGCTCGAAACGCCCGCGACGCATGACTTGCGCGCCGGTAAACGCACCTTTTTCATGACCGAACAATTCGGATTCCATCAAGTCTTTCGGAATGGCCGCCATATTGAGCGCGATGAACGGCTGCGATGCACGCGGGCTGTGGCGATGCAAGGCTCTGGCGACCAGTTCCTTGCCGGTTCCAGACTCGCCGGTAACCAGCACGGTGGCATTGGAATGCGACAGACGGCCGATCGCCCTGAAAACTTCCTGCATGGCCGGTGCCTGCCCGATGATTTCAGGCACGTGGTCAAGACTTTTTTCCATGACCGCTTTCGCTTCGCTCTCTTTCATCGCACGCTTGATCAGATCAACGGCACGTCCCAGATCGAACGGTTTGGACAAATACTCGAACGCGCCCCCCTGAAATGCGGAAACAGCCGAATCCAGATCGGAATAAGCCGTCATGATGATGATCGGCAAATGCGGAAAACGTTTTTTGGTTTCTTCCAGCAAATGCAGACCCGACTTGCCTGGCATGCGTATGTCGGAGACGAGCACCTGCGGCGTTTCCCGTTCCATGGCCTCAAGCACTTCATCTGCCGACGAAAAACTTTTCAGCGGAATGTTTTCCCGTGCAAGTGCCTTTTCAAGCACCCAACGGATCGACTCATCATCATCCACTATCCAGACCGGTTTCATATTCAACCCCATCATGTCCATTCGATAAGCGTATCAGGCTCTGGCAATCGGCAACCTGATCAGAAACTCCGTATGTCCCGGACGGCTTTCACATTCGATCAGGCCGCCATGCTGTCGCACGATCGTTTGCGACAATGTCAGTCCCAGACCGCTCCCGCCTTCGGTCCCCGAGACCAGTGGGAAAAAAATCTTTTCGATCATATCCGGTGCGATACCGGGCCCGTTATCGATGATATGCAAGTTCAATGCCAGACGATATCGCACTTTCGCCAGTGTGACCTGTCTGGAAACACGCGTCTTGAACACCAGCTCCGCATTGCCCTCACGGATTTTGTCCGCAAGCGCATGAACGGCATTTTGCGCGATATTCAATACCGCCTGTATCAGCTGTTCCTTGTCCCCTGCTATTTCAGGCAACGAAAGATCGTAATCACGCCGGATCGTCAGTCCGTGCGGATATTCCGCCAGCACGATACTGCGGACCCGTTCGCATACTTCATGAATATTGAGATCATTGACGATATGAGGACGCTTCCCGGGTACCAGCATTCTGTCCACCAGTTTCTGGAGCCGCTCCGATTCACGGATGATGACTTGCGTATACTCACGCAAGTCCTTCATGTTCCTGTCGGGCAATTCCATTTCCAGCAATTGTGCCGCCCCCTTGATACCACCCAGCGGATTCTTGATCTCATGCGCCAGATTGCGCACCAGTTCCAGATTCGCCTGATTCTGGTCCATCAACCGTTTCTCGCGATCCTGTCTGAGCTGCTGGACATTTTCACGCAACTCGACGAGTACGGAAGCATCCGGGAAATCAATCGCCTTGACGATGCAATAGACATGAAGCGCAGACCTGCCGAGCCGGTCAAGTACCAGTTCCTGCCTTTTTTCGGCAGGATCATGCGCAATCACCTGGCGGCATATATCGTCAAGCACATCGCCATTCAGAAATATTTGTTCAGGTCGCTGATACAACAAAACCTTGGACGAATATTCCAGCAAATCCTCGGCTGCCGGATTGACATACATGATCCGCCTGTCTCGATCGAGTATCATGACAGCCGAAGCCAGCAAATCCAGTCCGCACAGTGTTTCCATGATGCTTGCCCTTTCCCGGCATGACCCGACAAAAAAGGCGAAAACGTCGCCATTTTCGCCTTTTTCCTGAACCTTCCGGATATTTACAGCGAATAATACATATCGAATTCAACCGGATGCGGTGCCATGCGGAAACGCTGGACTTCCTGCATCTTCAATTCGATATAGGCATCGATCATGACGTTGCTGAACACACCGCCGCGAGTCAGGAACTCACGATCCTTGTCCAGCGCTTCCAGCGCCTGTTCCAGCGAGGAACAAACCGTCGGGATCATGGCATCTTCTTCCGGTGGCAGATGGTACAGATCCTTCGAAGCCGGTTCGCCCGGATGGATCCGGTTCTGGATGCCATCCAGACCCGCCATCAGCAAGGCGGCGAAACACAGATACGGATTGGCCAGCGGATCCGGGAAGCGCGTTTCGACGCGACGTGCTTTCGGGTTCGAAACATGCGGAATACGGATGGATGCCGAACGGTTGCGAGCCGAATATGCCAGTTTGACCGGCGCTTCGAACCCTGGAACGAGGCGTTTGTAAGAGTTGGTACCTGGATTGGTAATGGCATTCAGTGCTCGTGCATGTTTGATGATACCGCCGATGTAATACAGGGCGAATTCCGACAAACCGGCATAACCATCACCGGCAAACAGGTTCTTGCCGTCTTTCCAGATCGACTGGTGAACATGCATGCCGGAACCGTTGTCGCCTTCAATCGGCTTGGGCATGAAGGTAGCCGTCTTGCCATAGGTATGCGCAACATTCCAGATGATGTACTTCATGTTCTGCGTCCAGTCGGCACGTTCGACCAGCGTCGAGAAACGGGTACCGATTTCGTTCTGGCCCGCACCCGCGACTTCATGGTGATGGACTTCGACAGGAATACCCATCTGCTCCATCAGCAGGCACATTTCCGAACGCATGTCCTGAAAACTGTCGACTGGAGGTACCGGAAAATAACCGCCCTTGACAGCAGGACGGTGTCCGCTGTTGCCGCCTTCCATCTTGAGTCCCCTCGACCAGGAACCTTCTTCGGAATCGATCTTGAAAAAACAGCCCGACATGCCGTGATCCCAGCGAACGCTGTCGAAAATGAAAAATTCCGGTTCCGGTCCGAAATAGGCAACATCACCAATGCCTGACGACTTCAGGTGCGCTTCGGCACGTTTGGCGATAGAACGCGGATCGCGGTCATATCCCTTGCCGTCGGAAGGTTCCACGACATCGCACTGCATGAAAATGGTCGTGTCTTCCATAAACGGGTCAATATTGGCCGTCGACGGATCAGGAAACAACAACATGTCCGATGCCTCGATACCCTTCCATCCCGCAACGGAAGAACCGTCGAATGCATGGCCCTCTTCAAATTTGTCGATATCGAACCCCGATGCAGGAACGCTGACATGCATTTCCTTGCCACGGGTATCGGTAAAACGAAGGTCGATAAACTTAGCCTCGTTTTCGCTGATCATTTTCAAGACATCTTCCGCTGTCCTAGACATACCATTCTCCTTTGTTAGCTTGTTCCGTTTGGCCCATTCCTTGATATTGGCGCTGTATATACCCGTCTGCAAAAAAAGCATTTTCCGTGCCAGTTTTGCCTTCGCCACTTGCTGGATCAATATGCCGCTTCGCCTATCGCCATGAAAGGAAATGCACCGATCCGGTGCATTATACCGTGTGTTCATGCACCATAACGGTACATTCCGCCTGATCGCACTATACCGGTTCATTCAGCTGATATTGCGCCCCGATATCGTCGAGTCCATCTATCAGCATTCTGAAAGCTTCTTCCAGATCGCCCGGATGTCCCTTGACCCCCATTTCCACATAATTGCTCAACCGGGTATTACCCATATGCGGGAGACTGAAAACCTTGATAGACGGAAAACTCATTTCGATACTTTCCATCAATGGCGTCATTTTCGCCTCGACTGCGCCATAGACCACGACAGAGCGTTCACC
Organism: uncultured Oxalobacter sp.; assembly: GCA_934277985.1. Taxonomy (GTDB): domain Bacteria; phylum Pseudomonadota; class Gammaproteobacteria; order Burkholderiales; family Burkholderiaceae_D; genus Oxalobacter; species Oxalobacter paeniformigenes. The sequence goes on along the minus strand of CAKQWF010000002.1, from coordinate 156,294 downwards.
GTACTCGACCTGATGGAACAAGGCACTGTGATAGGTATCGAGCGCCCAGGCAATCATGGCCTTGGCCATCTGGGGAAAACCCGGTACAAAATAGTGGGTTCCATAGGAAAAACCCGGAATCCGGTTGACCGGATTGGGAATGATGCGAGAACCGGACGGATATTCGCCCATTTTCAGACGTCTGAGATTGTCCGGCGAATTGTAATCGATATGATTCGGATCTTTTGCTGTTTCGGCAATACGCTCGTAAATTTTCACTTTCGCTTCGGGATGCAATTCCAGCGGTTTTCCCAGCGCGATGGAGGCGCATTGCCGCGTATGATCATCCGGCGTGGAGCCGATTCCTCCACAACAGAAAACGATATCGGAACTGGCCAGCGTTTCCCGCAAAACAGCGATGATGCGCTCCGGTTCATCTCCGAGATAGCGAGCCCAGTCCAGCGACAGGCCGCGTTCTTTCAGAATCTGGACGACATTCGGAAAATGCTGGTCGCTTCTTTTTCCCGACATGATTTCATCACCGATAATAATAAGTCCTATTGCCATAGCCGATTCACACCTGATTGAAAGAAGCACAAAAATACCGATTCCGAATTCTGACATAATTTGCGCAAGATGATAGCCCTGCCCGCACCATTTCAGGCGAATATGGCGTACAGACCGCCCTTTGAATACTGCATGACCACCGCACGATACATATGTGGTGACATGCTGTGCGATACATCATCTTTGATACTTCTGAAACGGACACATAATGTCCCGTTCAGAAAAAATCGAACCTCGTTACATCAGGCCATGTTCCGCAAAGGAAAACGTTTCATTGCCGGCGACAATGACATGATCCAGCACCCGGATATCGACCAGACCAAGCGCCTGTCTGAGCAAATGGGTCAATGTTTTGTCAGCCTGGCTCGGCTTGACGGTTCCGGACGGATGATTGTGTGCGAAAATGACACTGGCGGCATTGCATGCCAGGGCAGCCTTGACCACTTCCCGTGGATACACACTGGTATGCGAGAGCGTCCCGCGAAACATTTCCGTACAGGCAATCAGTTTGTTGCCGACATCCAGAAACAGGACGACAAACGATTCATGTGACTGGCGACTGAAATACAGCCTGAGATAATCCTTCACCTTGTCGGATGCCGTCAGTGCAACTCCTTTTTGCATATCTTCAGCCAACAGGCGTCTGGCCAGCTCCATAATGGCCTGAAGCTGTGCATATTTCGCGGGACCTATACCGCTTAATGCCGAGAAATCCTCAAGTCGTGCGGCAAACAATCCTGATAGTGAACCGAAATGCATCATGATTTCCCGCCCGAGATCCACAGCGCTTTTGCCGTTGACACCCGTTCTCAGGAAAATGGCCAGCAATTCCGCATCGGAAAGCTGTGCCGGACCACCCTTTATCAAACGTTCGCGCGGCCTTTCATGCGCAGGCCAGTCTGTGATCGCCATGGTCTGAATTCTCCCGGTCTATCTGATAATATAAAAAAGCAGCCGCCGGTTCACACCATCCGGCCTGAAAATTCTAGTTCAAATTATCCCGCCGTACAAAAACGGCATATCTGCCATTTCTGTTTGCCTATTGTTGACTCATGAAAATCATTCTGGCCCAGCCACGTGGCTTTTGTGCGGGCGTCAAACGCGCTATCGAAACCGTGGAACGCGCACTGGCTCGCTTTGGAAAACCGGTTTATGTCCGCCACGAAATCGTCCATAACACTTATGTCGTTAACAGGCTTCGGGAAAAAGGCGCAGTTTTCGTCGAAGAACTTGATGAAGTCCCCAAGGGAAGCATTCTGGTTTTTTCGGCACATGGCGTATCACGCGCCATCCGTGAAGAAGCCGAAAAACGGGGTTTCAGATTGTTCGATGCCACCTGTCCTCTGGTTACCAAGGTGCATGTCGAAGTCGCCAAACAACGGCAAGACCACCGTGAAATCATCGTGATCGGACACAAGGGACATCCGGAAGTGGAAGGCACGCTCGGACAATCGGATACCGGCATGCATCTGATAAGCGATCTGGAAGATATCGACAAACTCGAAATCACACAGCCTGAAAAACTGGCCTATGTCTCGCAGACCACCCTGTCCGTCGACGATACGGCAACCATCATTTCGGAGTTGAAGAAACGTTTTCCAGACATTGCCGAACCCAAAAAAGCGGATATCTGTTATGCGACGACCAACCGCCAGACGGCTGTTCGCGAACTGGCTGAAAAAACGAGCCTGATCATCGTCGTCGGCAGCCAAAACAGCTCCAATTCAAACCGTCTGCGCGAAATGGCAGAAAAAAACGGCGCAGTCGCCTATATGGTGGACAATGCCTCGCAAATCGATTCCGGCTGGCTGAAAGGACATCAAACCATTGGCATCACCGCCGGCGCATCCGCGCCGGAAATTCTGGTTCGGGAAGTCATCGCCAGACTTGTGCAGGAAGGCGCCGAATCCGTCACCGAAATGCAAGGCATGGAAGAAACGCTGGTTTTTCCCCTCCCCAAGGGACTCAAATAAACGGTTCGCCCTGAAAATATCGTTCCATCATCGCAGAAACCCCCTTGAATGCTGCGAAGGTATCCATCAGCACAAAAACCGGAATCCGGGAGACATATTCCGAAAAACGTCCCTTCGCCTCGAAACGTTCCCTGAAACCGGACGCTTCAAAACGCTTCACGATACGCGGCACAATACCGCCCCCGATATAGATGCCACCTTGCGCGCCCAATGTCAGCGCCAGATTGCCCGCTACAGTTCCCAGCATCCGGCAAAATACCTCGACAGTCCGGTCGCACAGCGAACCGGGCTGTTTCTGTGCTTTTTCCGTGATTTCACATGCCCTCAGCGACTCCGGCGTTTCACCACCTATTTCGGCCAGAAGCCTGTACAGCCACTCCAGACCGGGACCGGAAATCAGCCGCTCGGCCGACACATGGCCATAGTGTTTTTTCGCCAGCGCCAAAATCTCCATTTCCAGTTCACTGAACGGAGAAAACGAAACATGCCCGCCTTCGGTTTCCAGCGGGAAAAAATACCGTCCGCAAGGCACAAGTCCCGATACGCCCAACCCTGTTCCGGGGCCGATCAGGCCGACTGCCTTGTCCTTGCGTGGTACATTGCCACCGCACTGTATCAACGCCTGTGGCGGCAAATACGGAATGGCCATGGCAAGCGCCGTGAAGTCGTTGAAAAAACGCAATATCGTGAAACCGAAAGTCTGTCTGACAGCTTCGATCGAGAAAGCCCAGCCTGAATTGGTCATTTTCACTCTGTCGCCATCAAGCGGATTGGCAATGGCGATCGCCGCACTTCGAACCGAACGAGAACCTGCCGCCAGTGATCCGGAACGCTGCAAATAATGATGCAAGGCACTTTCGAAATCCGGAAAATCACGATTGGACAACACTGCCGCTGCTTCGAAACGCCCTGCTTTGGTTTCGATGGCAAAACGCGCATTGGTTCCACCCACATCGCCGATCAGGCACGGGAAGCGGTATTTCATATCCGGTCGTTCTGTCTGCATCTTCCTGCCTTGAAATGTTTCCCTTTCCCATTATGGCTGCCGCATCCGATTCACGGCAAGCGGAAAAATACACAGGAACCTGGCAAGTCGCCATCCGCGAAAGCGAATTTCGGGCAAATGGCGGGAAACGAGATTTTTTCAGCTTCATCCAGTATGGTAAAATCCCGTATTGATTCAGATAACCTTTGATGGAAAGAACACCATGTCCGGACATAGTAAATGGGCCAATATCAAACACAAAAAAGCAGCCACTGACGCCAAACGCGGAAAAATTTGGACGCGACTGATCAAGGAAATCACGGTTGCCGCACGTATGGGCGGCGGCGACGTCAACAGCAATCCGCGTCTGCGCCTGGCAGTCGACAAGGCTGCAGCAGCCAACATGCCGAAAGAAAACGTCCAGCGTGCCATCGCACGCGGCACCGGAACGCTTGACGGCGTCAATTATGAAGAAGTCCGTTATGAAGGCTACGGTATCAACGGCGCAGCCATCATCGTGGACTGTCTGACCGACAACCGCGTCAGAACCGTATCGGAAGTCCGCCACGCCTTCTCGAAATTCGGCGGCAACATGGGAACGGAAGGTTCCGTTTCCTTCCAGTTCAAACACTGTGGCCAGCTGTTTTTCGCCCCCGGAACGGATGAAGATGCACTGATGGAAGCTGCGCTGGAAGCAGGTGCGGAAGACGTCATCAGCGATGAGGAAGGCGGTTTCGAAGTCATTTGCGCTCCAGCTGATTTCGCGCAGGTCAAGGAAGCTCTTGAAAAAGCGGGTTTCAAACCGGAAATGGCGGAAATCGTCATGCGTCCGAATTCCGAAACCGAATTTACCGGCGCCGAAGCTGAAAAAATGCAGAAACTTCTGGATGCGCTGGAAAATCTCGACGATGTGCAGGAAGTCTATACGAACGCAGTCATCGAAGAAGAATAAGACGGCCGCGATGCCGTCCCAACAATGTCAGACCAATTTTTGAAGGCTTTCGATTTGATGAACATTCTTGTTATCGGTTCGGGTGGTCGTGAACATGCACTCGCATGGAAACTGGCACAATCCGTCAGGGTAGGAAAGGTATATGTCGCCCCCGGAAACGGCGGAACCGCGCTGGATTCGCGGTTCGAAAACATTGCCATTACCGATCCCGCCGAACTGGCTGATTTCGCAACAGCTAACAGCATCGCACTGACTGTGGTCGGTCCGGAAGCGCCGCTGGCGGCCGGTATCGTCAATCTGTTCCGCGAACGCGGACTGAAAATTTTCGGCCCGACACGCGAAGCCGCGCAACTGGAAAGTTCCAAGGACTTCGCGAAATCCTTCATGGCTCGCCATGGCATTCCGACTGCACGTTACCGGACCTTTACCGATCCGTCAGAAGCGCACCGCTACATCGATGAACAGGGTGCGCCTATCGTCATCAAGGCAGACGGTCTGGCCGCAGGCAAGGGCGTGATCGTCGCCACTACGCTGCAACAGGCCCACGAAGCCGTCAACATGATGCTCTCCGACAACCGTTTCGGTAATGCCGGTGCTCGGGTCGTCATCGAGGAATTTCTGGAAGGTGAGGAAGCCAGTTTCATCGTACTGGTGGACGGCAAAAACGTGTTGCCGCTGGCGACCAGTCAGGATCACAAGCGGCTAAAAGATCATGACGAAGGACCCAATACAGGCGGTATGGGCGCCTTTTCGCCCGCACCTGTCGTCACACCGGCATTGCATGCACGCATTCTCCGCGAAATCATCATTCCGACCGTAAACGGCATGCGCAAGGACGGTATCCCCTATTCGGGGTTTCTGTATGCCGGTTTGATGATCGACAAGAATGGCAATCCCAAAACGCTGGAATTCAACTGCCGCATGGGTGATCCTGAAACGCAACCGATCATGTCACGTCTCAAAAGCGATCTGGCCCTCGTGCTGGAACATGCCGTCAACGGTACGCTTGATTCCATCGAGCTGGAATGGGACCGGCGTGTCGCACTCGGTGTCGTCATGGCGGCTGCAGGATACCCGGAAAACCCTCGCAAGGGTTCTGTCATTTCCGGTATCCCGGACGAATCCGAAAACTGTATCGTGTTCCATGCGGGGACACGGCTGGACAACGAAGGCCGGTTGCTGACCTCGGGCGGACGGGTTTTGTGTGTCGTCGGTCTGGCAGATACCATGCGTATGGCCCAGAAAACAGCATATGATACAGTTGAGTCCATTTATTTCGAAGGCGTACAATACAGGCATGATATCGGATGGCGTGCGCTGAAATCATACAAGACGGGATCGGCGTCATAAACGCCTGAATGTGAACACGTTGCCTACCGGCAGGCCTTACCGGACTGGCAGGCGACCCGAGCCGAAACGGAGTTGATTTGACAAAACGATGCATCATTCTTTTAGGCGGCAGCTTCGATCCGGTACATATCGGACACGTCGAGCTTGGCAAGTATTTCTGCCGTCTGTTCGGCACAGATGAATTGCGGCTCATTCCGGCAGGCAATCCATGGCAGAAACCCTTGCTGAAAGCGACTCCTGAACAGCGTATTGCCATGCTCAAATGCGCTTTCGAACCGCTCGGTCTGTCCATTACGATCGATACCCAGGAAATCGACCGTCCCGGTGCGACCTACACCATCGACACGCTCAATGCCATCCGTGCCGAAGTCGGCGATGATGTATCCCTGGTTTTCCTGATGGGAGCCGATCAGCTTTTGCGTCTGGATACCTGGCACAACTGGCGACAGCTTTTTGAACTGGCCAATATCGCCGTTTCGGCACGTCCCGGATTTTCCAACTCCCTGACCCTGATTCCCAAAGCGATCGCCGACGAATTTTCACGCCGTTTCGCCGATCCTGAAAAGATTACCGAAACACCGGCCGGACTGACCTATCTTGCCAGGGATTTGCAGATCAATGTTTCTGCAACCGAAATCAGGGCGGCATTGCAAAACCGTCAAAGTCCCGCGGCGTTGGTACCGGCACCGGTTCTGAACTATATCAAGGAAAACAATCTGTACAGAAACTGATGGATATTGAAAAATTACAGGCTCTGGTTATCGACGCGCTGGAAGATGTCAAGGCATCGGATATCGTCTTGTTCGATACATCCAAACTGACCAGTCTTTTTGAACGGATCATCATTGCATCCGGTACTTCCAATCGCCAGACAAAAGCGCTGGCTGCATCCGTAAGAGACAAGATTCGCGAAGCGGGCGGCGATGTCATCAGTATCGAGGGCGAAGATACCGGCGAATGGGTGCTTGTCGATCTCGGTGCCCTGATCGTTCATATCATGCAACCGCCTATCCGGAATTATTACCGTCTCGAAGAGATCTGGGGAGAAACCCCCATTGATCTGGATACCGCCAAATCGCTTGGTGCATCCGGCGTGAAATCGCGTAAAAAGTCAGAAAAGGCGCAGACAGGTACCGAAACGGGCGACAGAACCAAGGCAGGGTGACAGCCCATGCAGGTCACGGTAATTGCAGTCGGCCATCGCATGCCCGGCTGGATCGAAAACGGTTTTGCAGAATATGCCAAACGCATGCCTCCTGAATGGCACTTCAACATCAGGGAACTGAAACCTGTCGAACGTGCCGGCAACCGGAGTGCAGAAACCGTCATGGCGTCGGAGGCCACCAAAATCCGTGCCGTCATCCCGAAAAACGCACGGCTCATCGCACTGGATGAGCACGGCAAAGACCTGACGACCGTCCAGATGGCTGCTTATATGAAAAACTGGCTGCAGGACGGTCGGGATATCGTTTTTGTCATCGGCGGTGCCGATGGCCTTGATGCCGCCCTGAAAAAACAGGCCGACATGCTGGTTCGCCTCTCTTCGCTGACCCTGCCGCACGGTATGGTGCGTGTCTTGCTGACAGAACAGCTCTACCGTGCTTCCACGATCCTGCAAAACCACCCTTACCACCGGAGCTGATACACCATGGCAACCGACGACATGATCTATCTGGCCTCCAAAAGTCCGAGACGGCAAGAACTGCTCAACCAGATCGCCGTACGTTTTCGTGTACTGGAAGTCCCTGCACAGGATACGGTACATGCCGACATGATCGACGAAACCGTCCGTCCGAATGAAAACGCACTCGATTACGTCAGTCGTCTGGCTGGTGAAAAGGCACAATACGCATGGCGTTTTCTCGTTTCGACGGACAAAAGACGCTATCCGATCCTGACTGCGGATACCACCGTCACAATCGACAGGCAAATTCTCGGAAAACCCGCAAACAAGGATGAAGCGTTCGCTATGCTCTCATGTCTTTCCGGACGTACCCATCAGGTGCTGACCGCCGTTGCCGTCATCTACGATGAACAGTTGTGGCAAACCGTCCGGACCTCGGATGTCACTTTCGCCACATTGACGCCGGAACAGATTTCCGCCTATACCGATACAGGTGAGCCTTACGACAAGGCCGGCGGATACGGTATTCAGGGACTGGCAGGCAAATTCATTTCCGGCATACAGGGCAGTTATTCCGGTATCATGGGACTTCCCTTGTATGAAACGGTTGTACTTTTGAGAAAAGCGGGAGTGTGCATCCCATGAAAGAAGACATCCTCATCAATATCACACCGCAGGAAACGCGGATCGCCATCGTTTCAGAAGGTGCCACCCAGGAATTGCATATCGAACGCTCGCAAACCCGCGGACTGGCAGGAAACGTCTATCTTGGCCGGGTTGTCCGCGTTTTGCCTGGCATGCAATCCGCATTTGTCGATATCGGTCTGGAACGTGCCGCTTTTCTCCATATCGACGACATACTGGAAGCCCATCAGGCCGATACGCCATCGGGCAAGCCGATCCCGATCGAACGGATGCTGACCGACGGACAACCGGTCATGGTACGTGTCATCAAGGATCCACTGGGAACCAAGGGCGCACGGCTTTCCACCCAGATTTCCATCGCCGGCCGCATGCTGGTTTATCTGCCGCAGGAAAAGCATATCGGCATCTCACAACGTATCCAGGACGAAAAAGAACGGGAATCGTTGAAAAACAGGGTACAGCAACTGCTTTCCGATGATGAAAAAGGCGGTTTCATCATCCGTACCATGGCGGAAGATGCTTCGGATCAGGAACTTGAGGCAGATGCCGTCTTCCTGCAAAAACTCTGGCACTCTCTCAAGGACAAGGCCTATACCACCGCGGCACCTGCACTGTTGTATGAAGATCTCACCCTGTCCGAACGCATCCTGCGAGATTGCGTCCACGAAAACACAACACGGATTCTGGTGGATTCCTACGACGAATATCTCAAGCTGCACGAATTCGCCCGCATTTACATGCCCGACATCCTCGACCGCCTGTCTTGCTACGAAGGCGACCGCCCGCTCTTCGATCTTTACAACGTCGAGGAAGAAATCCAGCTAGCCCTGTCGCGACGGGTCAATCTCAAATCCGGAGGTTACCTGATTATCGACCAGACGGAAGCCATGACGACCATTGACGTCAATACCGGCGGTTTCGTCAACGGCAGAACCTTCGACGATACGATTTTCAAGACCAATCTGGAAGCGGCACACGCCATCGCACGGCAACTTCGGCTGCGGAATCTGGGTGGGATCATCATTCTGGATTTCATCGACATGACGACACCGGAGCACCGTAATGCCGTCATGGATGAACTCAGGAAAACCCTCGCCAACGATCGAACCAAAGTATCCATCTCCGATTTCTCCGCACTGGGTCTTGTGGAAATGACCCGCAAGCGAACCCGCGAATCGCTGGCGCATATCCTGTGCGAACCCTGTCCGGTATGTCATGGTCACGGACAAATCAAGACATCGCAAACGATCTGCTACGAAATCATGCGGGACATCGTGCGCGAAGCGCGGCAATTCAGTCCGAAAGAATTCCGGATTCTGGCATCCCAGACCGTGATCGACCGCTTTCTGGAAGAAGAATCACAGCACCTCGCCGCGCTGGGTGATCTGATCGGCAAGCCGATTTCCCTTCAGGTGGAATCGGCCTATATGCAAAACCAGTACGACGTCATCCTGATGTAGGCGGCATCCTGATCAGTCTGATCAATTCATCAAGATAATCGTCGAACACATATGGGTAATGAATACATTCCGACGGTATCTCCACTCTCAGACTACCCTCATGAAAGCGCTCACTCATCTGGGTCAGCAATTTTTCGAGATCATCTGCATTCCGTTTGAAGCGGTAGCACCCCGGTTCGGACAGCACTTCGGTCGCGCCAATCGTATCTGCAAATAGTACCGGCGTACCGCATGAAATGGATTCCGGCCCGACCAGACCGAATGCCTCATATTTTGAGGCCAATATCGTAGCATCGGCTGCTGTATAAAGCGCAGGCATATCCTGTCTGAACCCCAGATTCAGAACACGCGGATGTTTCAGTTCCTTTTTGCCTGCGACAGCCAGTACAAAATCCCCTTCATGTTTTTCCAATGCTTCCAGAATCAGATCGGCGCCTTTCAATTCATGATTATTGGACGGAAACAACAAGAGAAACTGTCCTTTGCCGACGCCCAACGATTGTCTGATACGATCACGTTCCGCTTCCAATCCACGATTGAAAAACGTTGTATCGATGGGCGGATACAGCACATGGATTTTCGCAGGATCAATCTGATAATCTCGCACGATCTCGTCTCGTACCCTTCCGGAGTGCGTCACGATCGCTCTCGAATTCGTATAAAGCGCACGTTCATTGGCGATCACCTGTTTGTCGAAATAACCCGGTTTTGCTTTTCCCTTGTCCACCAGATGCGCTGGATGTGTGCCGCCCGAAATGGATAAATCAACCTGTCCACCGGTAATTCTCGAAATGCCGATGACTGGCCATCCTTGCCTAATGTACTCATATGCCTTGTGCTCGAAACGGTTGTTGTTGAAACGCTGGAAAGGGGTCCTGTCAGGCAAAACGACAAACTCCACACCAGCAGGCTGTTCTCCGGGCCAGGAGACCGTTCGCGCGATCACGCGCATCGGAATACCACGTGACGAAAATCCGTTAATCAGATCCAGTACATGTCTGTCCATTCCTCCTTGCGGACGAATCGAATGCCAGACAAGATTGATACCCGGCAATGTATTCATGAGCTTTCCTTTTTCCGGCTGCGTCGCAATTCGATGGCATGGGCATATTTGAGATAGGAACTCAGCCCCTTGCACAATGAAATCGTCAGGCCGTCAAGACCGGCCAGAAAACCTGCCTGAATGAGGTAATGACGGATGAACGCCCACAAACCATGCAATATCGGTTGCCAGACATGCAAGGGTTTGTCGCTTTCTGCCAGATCTTTGGCCAGCCATCCCGAATACCGGCTTTTGGCAACCAGATCGGGATAGTCACGGTAAGAAAAATGCGTAATATGAACCGGTACTTTCTTCGAAGATATTGCCTCGATATGGGAATGTGCCACGACCGGCTTGAAATCGGCTTTTTCCCGATTGAACAGACGTTTGACATAATCAGGATATTGTCCAGCATAGGGTGTGAAACGGCTGCCGAGAAAATTCCGCCGCCGCGTTTCCACCAGATCGACACCCAATGAATCCAGATCGGTTTGCCGGATATATTCGACAAAATCATCTTCGAGACGCTCATCCGCATCCAGATTCAGCACCCAGCGATGACGGCAATGCGGCAGCCCCAGTGAACGTTGCGGGCCATCTCCCAGAAAGGGTTTTTGCACGATGACCAGTGCGCCGTGCTCGCGCGCCAGCTCGATCGTGCCGTCCGTACTGCCGGAATCCACAACGACCACATCGTCGCAAACCTGTTTCATGGAACGAATGCAATCGACGATATTGTGCGCCTCATTCAATGTAATCACCAATCCGCTAATCGGTGTCATGGCTTTCCTCTTTCATTTCCCGCCATTTGCCTGTTCTGCTTACGGTCGATGGCAACAGGATCGGCAAGATACTTTTTCAACGCCCGGTACACACTGTCGGGCCCCAGTTTTTCCATACAGTCGTGATGCCCCAGCGGACACTCCCTTTTCTGGCAAGGCGCACACGGCAAATCCAGCGACACGATTTCCGAGTATTTGGAAAACGGTGGCGTATGATGGTAATCAGTCGAACCATATATGGCGATGACCGGCTTTTCAAAAGCCGACGCGACATGCATCAGACCGGAGTCGTTCGTCACCATGGCATCTATTTGCGAAATCAGTGCGATTGCTTCCGCAAGCGTCGTTTTGCCTGCCAGATTCCTGACTCCCTGCGCCTGTGCCGCAATCTCGTCACAAACCGGCCTGTCGTTGGGTGATCCCAAAAGAACGATAATGACATCATCGAAATCTGCCAGTATCCGTCTGGCAAGACTGGCAAAACCATGAACCGGCCAGCGTTTGGCGGGGCCGAATTCTGCACCGGGTGCGAATGCGACGATCCGTTTGCCGGTATCCATTCCCAGCTTTTCCAATACACGCTCCGCCTTTTCTTTTTCGACAACCATATGGGGTACCGGATACGCTTCCCTGCCTTGCACCGTACCGGAAGGCGGACTGGCAAGTGCCGCATAAAACGGGATCATCGGTCGTGGCGAATCCTTGTTGTCATGGTGAATGACGTTGAGCAAACCGTAGCGTTTCTCACCCAGATAACCGATCCGTTTCGGAATACCAGCCATCCAGGGAATCAATGCGAATTTCAGGGTATTCGGCAACACATAGGCCCTGTCATACGATACTTCCCTTAAAGAACGCGCCAGACGCCACCGTTCCCCCAGCTGCAATTTGCCATGCCTGAATTGTGTGGCATAAACCTGATTGACCTCAAGCATGGCCTCCCAGACAGGCGCCACCCATGCTGGCGCCAGCACATCGACAAGCACTGCTGCATCCTGCTGTTTGAGCAGCTGCAACAAAGGCTGCGCCATGATGGCATCGCCGATCCAGTTCGGTGATATGACCAGTATCCGTGCTGCCGTTCTATTCATGAAGGTCCATCATTTGTTATCATTCCCGCCATCTGTTTCATTTCCTGTTCCGATGGCCCATAGCATTCAATATACGATTTGCATCCTTCCCAGACGCTGCGCCAGATCGTTCAGGCACACATCGTCCGGTATGATCCGCCAGTCATCTCCGAAATCGAACCGGCAGGCATTACCTCCGGAAGCATATTCCGCAATCAGATGGAAACCGCGTTCCTTTACGGCATACGGTTGCAACAAGGCCTTGAGTTCCTGCACGCTGATTTTTTCCTGCAATGCAAAAGACAAATACTGACCGAACTGGAGCCGTGCGCCGACGATATCGAGAGCATCGTCAGCCGTCATCCGCAAACCTCCCGAAAAACGGTCTTCCGATACCTTGCCGAATACCGCGACAAACTCATCTTCCTTAAACAGGGATTGTTTTTCCTCGAGCAATTCCGAAAAAACCGTCACATCAATCATGGCGGTTCCGTCATCCAGCGAAACGATCATCATTTTACCGCGCTGCGACATTTGTGTCCGGACAGCGGCGATCATGCCTGCCACCCATTTCGGTTCACGCGAGCTGTCAAGCTCGGATATACGGTTCGGACAGAAATTGCGCGCTTCCTTGGAATAGGCATCGAACAGATGCCCCGACATACAGAAACCCAGCACGCTTTTTTCTTCCGACAAGCGGTATTTGTCTGTCCAGTGCGGCACCCTGACATATTCAACGGCATTGAGTACCGTATCATCATCACCGAACAGACTGACCTGGTTGGCAGAAGCCTCGGCCTGTTCGGCAGCCTCAAGCGCCAGCGGCACCGATGCCAGCAATACGGCCCTGTCCTCTCCGAAACAGTCACAGGCACCCGCACGGATCAGCGACTCAATCGTACGGCGGTTGACCTGATGCTTGTCCACTCTGACGCAAAAATCGAACAGGTCTTTGAACGGACCATTCTGTCGTGCCTGGACGATCGCCTCGATAGCGCTTTCACCGGAACCCTTGATCGCACCCAGACCATAACGTATCTGTCTTGCCTGATTTCCGCTTCCAGCCGATACATCCCTGACAGGTTTGAAATAGTAATCGGACTGGTTGATGTCCGGCGGCAGCATTTCGAGACCGCAGACATTGACGGAGTCTTCCACCAACACCTTCACCTTGTCTGTATCGTCCATCGCCAGCGACATGTTGGCTGCCATGAACGCGGCGGCATGATGCCTTTTCAGGTAAGCCGTCTGATACGACAGCAATGCATATGCCGTGGCATGTGACTTGTTGAAACCGTATCCGGCGAATTTTTCCATCAGGTCGAAAATCTCGTCGGCCTTTTCCTGAGACAAATGGTTTTTTGCAGCACCATCGCGGAAAATCTGGCGATGCCGTGCCATTTCCGCAGCATCCTTTTTCCCCATCGCACGACGCAACAGGTCCGCACCACCAAGTGTATAACCACCGATGACCTGCGCCATCTGCATGACCTGTTCCTGATAGATCATGATGCCATACGTCTCGGATAAAATACCTTTCGTCCGTTCATCCGGATATTCGAAAGCCTCGCCATGCTTGCGACGGCAATAGTCCGGAATAAGGTCCATCGGTCCCGGACGGTACAACGCCACCAGCGCGATAATGTCCTCGAAACGGTCGGGTTTGGCATCTCTTAGCATGCCCTGCATGCCACGACTTTCCAGCTGGAACACCGCCACCGTTTTCGCGTCAGTAAGCAACTTGAACGTTTCCTTGTCATCCAGCGGAATCGTATCAAGTGTGAAATCCGCCATTTCCGGATCCAGCCCATGAATATATTTCATCGCCAGATCAAGAATCGTCAATGTCGTCAGTCCCAGAAAGTCGAACTTGACCAGCCCGATTTCCTCGACATCCTTTTTGTCGAACTGTGAAACGACACCTGCTTCTCCATCCTGGGTATAAAGCGGACAGAAATCGGTCAGCTTGCCGGGCGCGATCAACACGCCACCCGCATGCATCCCGACATTGCGGGTAATGCCTTCCACCTGTTCCGCCAATCCGAGCAACTGTTTGACTTCTTCTTCCGACTGCTCACGCTCTGCCAGAATCGGTTCTTCCTTTTTGGCATCGGCAATCGTGACCTGCTTGCCTGGCTTGAACGGAATCAGTTTGGAAATACCGTCACAGAAGTTGTATCCCAGATCCAGCACCCGACCGACATCACGGACTGCTGCCTTGGCTGCCATCGTACCGAACGTGGCAATTTGCGATACGGCATCCTTGCCGTATCTGTCCTTTACATACTGGATGACCTTGTCTCGTCCATGCTGGCAGAAATCAACGTCGAAGTCCGGCATAGAGACACGCTCCGGATTCAGAAAACGTTCGAAAATCAGATTGTAGGCAATCGGATCAAGGTTGGTGATCAGCAGGCAATAGGCCACCAGAGAACCGGCACCGGAGCCGCGTCCCGGCCCGACAGGCACACCATTGTTCTTCGCCCACCGGATAAAATCCGCCACAATCAGAAAATATCCTGAAAATCCCATCTTGACGATGGTATCGATTTCGTAATTCAGCCGTTCGTCATAAACAGGACGTCTGGCCTTGCGTTCTTCCTCGTCCGGGAACAGTACTTCCAGACGTTTTTCCAGACCTTGTCTCGCCTCGCTGGCCATGAACTCGTCCAGCGTCATACCGTCCGGTGTCGGGAACAGTGGCAATTTATGATGTCCCAGTTCCAGTACAAGATTGCACCGGCGCGCAATCTCGACTGCATTTTCCAGTGCTCCCGGCAAGTCGGCAAACAATGCCGCCATATCATGCTGCGTCTGGAAACACTGCCGTTCATTGAAAAGATGCGCCCGCTTCTTGTTGGAAAGCACTTCGCCTTCGGAAATACAGGTTCTGGCTTCGTGTGCCCGGAACTGATCTGCGGTCAGAAACTGGATCGGATGCGTCGCCACGACAGGCAACGACAGCTTTTCCGCCAGTTCCACAGCACGATGGAGATATTGCTCCATGCCCAGCTGGCCCGTACGCTGGATTTCGATATAGAAGTTGCGCGGAAAAATCTTCGCCCAGCGCATCGCCGATTTTTCTGCGCTGTCCATGCCCGACGATTCCAGCGCCATGCCGATATCGCCCTGCCGTGCCCCTGACAAGGCGATCAGTCCCATATCTTTCTGGCGTTCCGACAGTTCTTCCAACCATTCGATCCTGACTTCGGCGCGACCTCGATACTGGTTTTCCAGCCATGCTTTCGTCAGCAATTCACACAAATTCAGATACCCTGTCCTGTCCTTGACCAGCAACAACAAACGTGATGGCTTTTCCCTGTCCAGGTCATTGGTGATCCAGACGTCACATCCGGCAATCGGTTTGATGCCTTTTTTGCGCGCAGCCTTGTAAAACTTGATCAGTCCGAACACGTTGGACAGATCGGTCAACGCCATTGCCGGCTGTTCATCTCCCGCAGCAGCGGCGACTACATCGTCAATGCGCACCAGTCCATCAACGATGGAATACTCCGAATGCATGCGAAGATGAACAAATTGCGTGTGCTTCATGCAACTATCAACCCAGATGGATATAGAAGGTAAGATCCTGAAAACGGACGGATACCCATTATTTTCCTGTTTTCGGCATACCGCCCAACAAGGCTGCCAGCGGTTTTTTCACCATTTTCGGTGTATCCGGCCTGTTGGTCGCCGTTTCTTGTCCGGATGGCGTTTCCGGAACATAAGGACGATCAAACCATGGATCATGCCGTTTTTTCTCCAGCCCCACCGACTTGTAGGGACTGCGTTCGGAACGCTTGCCGGACCCGGCCAGGTCGGATTTCCGGACATCCTCTTTCACGATCCCGAATTCCGGAATCGTATTGAGCGGCAATTTTTTCCCGATGAGTTTTTCGATCTCGCCCAACAGTTTTTCATCCTTGGCCGAACACAGTGAAATGGCTTCCCCCGTCGCACCGGCACGCCCCGTTCTGCCGATACGGTGAACATAATCTTCAGCGACGAAAGGCAGATCGAAGTTGATCACGCAGGGCAATTCCTCAATATGCAAGCCACGCGCTGCCACATCCGTCGCGACCAGCACCTCGATCTTTCCTTCCTTGAACGCTTCCAGTACTGCCATTCTTTCAGCCTGTGTCTTGTCACCGTGAATGGCTGATGCTTTCCGGCCTTTTCTTTCCAGCTGCCTTGCCAAACGGGATGCGCCGGCACGAGTGTTGGAAAAAACCAGCACCTGTTCCTGACGATGTTGTTGCAAAAGAAACTCGATCGCCTCGTTTTTGCTCGCCTCATCGACATGGTAAACAGTCTGTCTGACATTGTCTGCCGTGGCATTTTTGCGTGCCACCTCGACCGACACGGGATTGTCCAGAAAACTTTTCGCCAGTTTTCGTATCTCGGTCGAAAACGTGGCCGAAAAAAGAAGATTCTGCCGTTTTTTCGGAAGCAGATTCACGATCCGCTGCAAATCCGGCAAAAAACCCATGTCCAGCATCCTGTCGGCCTCATCCAGTACAAGAATATGCGTCTGTCTCAGATTGACATTTCTCTGCTGGACATGATCAAGCAGACGTCCGGGCGTCGCGATCAGGATTTCGGCACCTGCACGCAGTACATCCGTCTGCGACGCCATATCTACCCCGCCGAAAACAACCGCCACACGCAGGCTGGTATATTTCGCATACTTTCTGACATCTTCATAGACCTGATCGGCCAGTTCGCGCGTCGGTACGAGTACCAGCGCCCTGACTGGATGACGTGCCGGCGACATGCTCGTATTGGCATGAAAAAGCAGCGACTGCAACATCGGCAATGAGTATCCCGCCGTTTTTCCGGTACCGGTCTGGGCCGCCCCCATGACATCCTTTCCATTCAGGACATAAGGAATCGCCTTGAGCTGGATAGGCGTCGGCGAGGTATAACCCAGATCATCGAGTGCCTTCAACAATTCCGGCGAAAGCCCGAAATCACCGAATTTCACACCAGAAGCATCCGCAGCCACCTTTTGCTGATTATCTGCCATAAATCCCAACCTGATAATGAATGACATCACCCGAACGCCTCGACATGTCCTGCATGCACATTCCTCGCGACGGGTCTTCCGAAACGTATATTGTACGATATACCAATACCAAAAACAGTTCCCCGTTTTTCCGCTTCCGCCATATTCACGACACATACAGACCGATTGCTCAACCTGGTTTATCACCCGTAAATCAGGAAAAGACCGCTTGCTTCCGGCCATATGTCATCGTCTATGGATTTCCGGTACGCCATATACATTGCATATTCTTTTCCTCCAGTGCATGGGGGTATAAAATGATTCGGGGAGCCGGTTATTCGAATCACGCACCGTCGGCGGAACCCGTTCAAACCGGCACAGTATCATTTCAGGCTCATTCCGGTACACCATGCTTTCCGTACTCTTGCGTTTTTTGCGAAACTGGGCATTGCCGCTGGCCATGCTGGCCGGCGCAGCAGGCTATCCGGTTTTCATACATCTGTCGTTTCTCACTCCCTGGCTCATCTTCACAATGCTCTTGCTGACCTTCTGCAAGGTTCCTTTCAGCGATCTTCATTTCAAACCGGTTCATCTCTGGCTGTTGCTTGTACAGATCGGTGGCGCAGTACTGGTCTATCTGTCACTCAGACCCTTCAATGTTTTCGCGGCCGAGGGTGCCTTCATCTGCGTCATCGCACCGACGGCCACGGCTGCTGCCGTCATTACCGACAAACTCGGCGGCAGTGCGGCAAGCCTGACCAGCTACACGCTTTTGGGCAATATCGGAACGGCGATCGCAGCACCATTGCTTTTTCCGCTGATCCATCCGCTGGGACAAAACATCGGCTTTTTCACATCATTTCTCATCATCCTGAAAAAAGTATTTCCCTTGTTGATCTGTCCATTTGTCACAGCCATGATCATCCGGCGCTATCTGCCGAAACTGCATGCGAAAATGACCAGTTACCATGAAGCAGCCTTCTATCTCTGGGCCGTCGCCCTTATTGTCGTCATGGCGCAGACCGTCAATACCCTGATCAATGAACCGGAAGATGGCATGACTGAAATCTGGATCGCGCTTGCAGCCATGGTCGTATGCTGTCTGCAATTTTTCATCGGCAAGCGAATCGGTGCCCGTTATCAGGAACGCATCAGCGGTGGCCAGTCGCTGGGACAAAAGAACACCATCCTCGCGATCTGGATGGCACACGTGTACATGACGCCCATATCCGCCATCGGTGCCGGTTCCTATGTCGTCTGGCAAAACATTATCAATTCATGGCAACTCTGGAAACAGCGTAAAAACGAAGAAGCGGGACAAACTATTCAAAAAGAAACCTGATATTTGCATTCTGCAAATCTTTCCTGTCGCAAACGTCCTGTTTTGCCACATGGTTTTTGTTGTCCGTCAATTCCTTTCGAAAACGGACAGTCATGTCGTTTGCATGAAATTCTTTTTTTGTCCATCATGAAAGCACACCGTCAAACGGTTTTACCGGAAAACATATCATGAACCCAGTCACCCCGGACATCGGTCAGTGGACACAGCGAATCAGAAATGCGCTGGTCAAACGTTTCAGCCTGCGCATGGATCAGGCAGACGACAGTGAAATCGACAAGAACATCCGTGACGGTATTGAACTCAACGGTACCTATCTCTGGACATTGATGTGCGCCATACTGGTCGCTTCGATCGGGCTGAATATCAATTCCACCCCTGTCATCATCGGTGCCATGCTGATTTCGCCACTCATGGGTCCAATCATGGGCATCGGTTATGGCGTCGGCATCTACGATTTCCGGCTGATCCACCGCGCACTCAAGAATCTGGTCATCGCCACCGTCATCAGCTTCATCACATCTGCCCTGTACTTTTACATTTCACCCCTGGATACGGCGCAGTCTGAATTGCTGGCCAGAACTTCTCCGACATTATGGGACTTGTTGATCGCGCTGTTCGGTGGAATGGCTGGCATTATCGGCGTTACCCGCAAGGAAAAATCGAATGTCATACCGGGGGTCGCCATCGCAACCGCATTGATGCCGCCGTTATGTACCGCGGCATACGGATTCGTACATGGCAATATCGCCTATTTTCTGGGAGCGATGTATCTGTATCTGCTCAACTGCATCTATATCGCCGTTTCCTCCATTCTGATCGTCTGGTTCATCCGGCCGATCTCGCGACGCAAGATAGATGACAAACGCCGCTTCAGACTCCGGCTGTTTCTGATATCCGTGGTTTTCGTCAGCTTCGTACCCAGCGTATTCATTGCCGTCCATTTCGTCCACAACCAGATATTCAGCCGGAACGTCACCAATTTCATCAACCATGAACTGGTTTTCAAAAAAACTTTCCCGATCAGTTACAAGGCATCCTACCGTGACAAAACCATCGACATCGTACTGGTCGGGCAACAACTCGACGAAACAACGCTATCCGGAATCGAAAAAAGCCTGCCCCGATACGGTCTTTCCGGGACACGCCTCGTTTTCCAGCAAGCCGGTTTCCATCAGGAAGACCTGAACGCCATCAAGGCATCGCTGACCAAAGACATACTGGCGAACAACCAGCAGGAAGCAGAGAAAAAAGAACAAATCCTCAAGGCACTTCAGGAAGAAGCACAATCCGCCACACTTCGTGCCAAGGCGGAAAAAGAAAAACGCTACGCCGGCATCGCCAGCGAAGTTTATGTCCAGTACCCTGACGTCGCCGAATTGTTCTTTTCCGACGCCTATGTTTCTCGCCAGAAAAACGGCTTGGGCGTTCAGGAAATACCCGCCGTTATCGTGGTCTGCAAAAAAACCCTGAAAAAAGACATCCAGACAAAAATCAGGCAATGGCTCAGACTGCGCATGGAAGCAGAAAATCTGGAAGTGGTTTTCGTCAACAGTTGAAGTCTGCGGAAACGGGCAGCCACATCGATCCTACTTCCGGATACCTGACTGCCAGGGAGCACCACTTTGCCGGAACAGGCAAACCGCCCGGATTCACGCATGCAAGCGACCTTTATCCCTGCTGGATAAAATTCCTGCCCGACCGTACATCGCTTTTACAAAGTCCCGTCACATTCAGCGAAAACATCGCATCACAGGGCATGACCGAACATATCGTCTGCATCGGAGATATTTTCCGTATCCGTCATGTTTTGGTACAAGTCTCCTTCGGACGTGAGGCATGCCACACCATGAACGAGCGTTTCGGACGAAATGATATGGCCAGTTAAATGCACCGTCTTTCATACAACGGCTGGTTTTACCGTGTACTGAAAGAAAGCTTCGCACAAGCGGGCGATTTCGTTTTTCTCACGAAGCGACAGCAACCGGAATAGACTGTCGCACGCGCCAGCACTACCTTTTCGGCAAATCCATGGAGCGGCAGATTCTAAAAGCCCCGGGACAGCTTCCGGGACTTTCTCCTGTCTGTCGCAACCTTTTCAGCAAACGGCTGGAAACAGGACATCCGGAAGACACCGGATATTGAACCGATGTCCTTGCATGCCACAGCCGACGAGCTGCGCCGCGCAAGCCGGTAGTAACCATCTTGCCCATGTCCATGCGAATGATTTAAACTGCGCGCGGTACCGGTAAACACACCGCTACCTACTTTAATTCGGAAAGGATCATCCATGCACGACACCGCCAATCTCTCCGCAAAACTGGAACAGGTGAAAAAACGCATCTCACAGGCACTGGCCGAATATGCAGTCAACTGGGAAGCCATGCAGGGTACGCTTGATCACAATGACCTGACCGGTTTCCTGTCGGTATGGGATGAAGAATTCGCCAAACTGCTCAAGGAACCTGTCCAGAAAGACATCCTGTTCCAGCTTGCCAACCTGTTGAACAACCTGGAAATTCAGCTCGATATGCTGCGCGGCAAAAAAAACTGGCAAACGATTGCGGAAGAGTCCGCAGCTTCCACAGGTGAACTGCCGCCTGAACTGGAAGCGATTCGCAAGACTGTCGACGCCACAACCATCTGATGTCCGATGCATGAACAACCGGCCTGAAGGCGGAATATCCTTTCAGGCACATCTTTCTGTCCTGCGACACTTTCCACTGGCATCTCCTGACAAATACAAGACGCCCGATCCAACGATATGGCGCCTTGCTTTCCATATCATTACTTACCCAGCACATCTTTTCCAGTCAGTGGAAAACTTCCGGCTATTGCCTTGACTTTCCACACAAATTTCCAATGTTGTGACCGCAGCATAACATATCGCCAGATATTCCCAGTCAAACATGCCACATTGCACTTTTTCACATTTTCTGTGGAAAAGTCATGGAACAACCAGATTTTTTCGTTAAAATTCATATACTTGATTTAAACGGTTACATTTTGCGCAGATATCATCATCGCCATAATCCATCCTGTTTTCGCTGTCAAGGAAAAGGTTTGTATACAAATTTCGACAGTTGGAACCGCAACCGCTTGACTTTTCCGTTATCCACGCAAACCTGTGGATAACCTTGTGGAGAAAAGCCGGAAAGCGTTTATTGACGCCATATTCAACAGATTGCCCGGGTTTTGTGCATGCCTGTCATTACATGACTTCCGGTTATTTTACGTGTACAAAAACCCCGATCTTTCCGAACACCCTTGCAACAGGGATACTGGCAGGTATCGACGCGACAGGACGTGAAAAACCTTTCCTTCCAGATTCATGGCAAACAAGGGAGACGGGCACGGCAAAACGGGAAGATAAAAAAACGGCATTTTAGCCGTTTGATTTGGCGGAAAGGGAGGGATTTGAACCCTCGATACGGGGTTACCGTATACCGGATTTCGAGTCCGGCGCATTCGACCACTCTGCCACCTTTCCAAATTCTGAACTACAGGCAGGTTGAATTGATTATTATAGCAGAAATACTGTTTATTTCATAACTATTATTGCATCTGTTGTGTTTCTTGCGATGATGCCTGGCTTATAATAAATGCTTCATATTCCTATCTGACAGACACGCAACCCACAATGGCAAAGATTTATATCAAGAATGCCGAACAGATCGAAGGCATTCGCAAGGCCAGTCAACTGGCAGCCGAAGTACTCGACTATATCGCACCGTTTGTCAAACCCGGCGTCAGTACGGGCGAACTGGACAAGCGCTGCCATGAATTCATCACCGATCATGACGCTGTTCCGGCACCGCTGAACTATTGCCCGCCCGGATATACACCATATCCGAAGGCAACCTGCATTTCGCTTAACGACGTGGTTTGCCATGGCATCCCGAATTTCAACAAATTGCTGAAAAAGGGCGACATCCTGAATATCGATATTACGGTCATCAAGGACGGCTATTATGGCGATACCAGCCGGATGTATTTCGCCGGCGAACCGTCCATCATGGCAAAACGGCTTTCGAAAATCACATATGAAAGCATGTGGCTGGGGATCGATGCTGTGAGACCCGGAGCGCACTTCGGCGATATCGGACACGTCATCCAGCAATATGCCGAAGATGCCGGTTACAGTGTGGTACGCGAATTCTGTGGCCATGGCGTCGGCATCGAATTTCATGAAGAACCGCAAGTTTTGCATTACGGTCGTCCGGGCACCATGGAAGAAATGAAACCCGGCATGATTTTTACCATCGAACCGATGATCAATGCCGGTGGGAAGGCGATTCGTTCCATGCCTGACGGCTGGACGATCCGGACAAAAGATCGCAGCCTCTCCGCACAATGGGAACATACCGTACTGGTCACCGATACGGGTTATGAAGTGCTGACGGTTTCTCCGGAAATGCCGCATCCGCCCCATTTCATCAAAAAGAAAAACCTGCCACAGTGACGAAACCTGCCGACAATTCACTGAAAGAACGTCTTGGCACCCTGCGCAATGCCGCAATCGGTGCCTACAAAGACGCACCGCATCCGCAACGTCTTTTGAAGACGCTGTGCAAACATGTCGACCGTATTCTGATCGAGGCATGGCAACAAACCGGCCTGCCGTCCGAACACGTACTGGTTGCAGTGGGAGGATATGGCCGTGGCGAGCTGTATCCCTATTCGGATATCGATGTCCTGATTTTGCTGAACCGGACACCCGACAGTGAATTGCAGCAGAAAATCGAGTCGCTTATCCAGTGTTTCTGGTCCCTGGGTCTTATGATAGGCCACAGTGTCCGGACCATTGAAGAATGTCTCGAAGAATCGGCACACGACATCACGATCCAGACCAGCCTTTTGGAAGCGCGCTATGTAACGGGCAGCAGGCAACTGTTCCGCAGGATGAAAACACGTTATGACGAACAAATGAACGCACAAGCGTTTTTCATCGCCAAAATGCTGGAGACACGGCAACGTCACGTCAAGCTGGGCGATACGCCATACAGTCTGGAACCCAACTGCAAGGAAAGTCCTGGCGGGCTGCGCGACTTGCAAGTCATTCTGTGGGCGGCCAAAGCAGCGAAACTGGGCAACTCATGGAACGAACTGGCACAACGCGGATTGATCACACCTTCCGAAGCGCAACAGCTCCGCAAGAAAGAACGGGCTTTCAAGGATATCCGGATCCGCCTGCACATTCAGGCACAACGATGTGAAGACAGGTTGCTGTTCGATCTGCAAATGCCGGTAGCCGAAACCTTCCGTTTCAGCAAAAACGGAGAGCTGCTGAACCGCCGTGCGGCCAGCGAATACATGATGCAGCGTTACTATCGCGCCGCACATACCGTTACACAGCTCAACATCATCCTCTTGCAAAACCTGCACGCAAGGCTGTTCCCGAAACCCAGCCTGCCCGTACGGATAAACGACCGCTTCAATGAAGTCAACAACCATGTCGATATCACGAACGACAAGGTGTTTCTCGATCATCCGTCTGCATTGCTCGAAGTATTTTATTTGCTTTCCCAACGCTCGGATCTCAAGAACATGACGGCGCGGACCTTGCGTGCGATGTGGCATGCCAGAATCCATATCGACCGTACTTTCCGCAACGATTCGACCAACCAGTCCTTTTTCCTGCGCATACTGAAATCACCACGTTTCGCGGCACGAGCCCTGCAACATATGAACGAACTGGGCATACTGGGGCGCTATCTGCCCAATTTCGGCAAAATCGTGGGACAAATGCAGCATGACCTGTTCCATCAATATACTGTCGATCAGCATATTCTGACAGTGATCGCCAACCTGCACCGTTTCTCGCTGGCTGAGTATGCGCATGAAAATCCCCTGTGCAGCCAGCTGATGACCAGTTTCGACAAACCCTGGCTATTGTATGTCGCCGCCCTGTTTCACGATATCGCGAAAGGACGCGGTGGTGATCACTCACTTCTCGGCATGCAGGACGCCAGACGGTTCTGCAAACAGCATCGCCTGAGTCCGGCCGATACCGAACTGATCGTCTTTCTGGTTCGCGAGCATCTAACCTTGTCACAGGTTGCACAGAAAAAAGACTTGTCCGATCCGGATGTCATCCGCGATTTTGCGGAACGTGTCGGTAGCGAACGTTACCTGACAGCACTGTATCTGCTGACGGTCGCCGATATTCGCGGAACCAATCCGCAAATCTGGAACGCATGGAAAAGCAAACTGCTTGAAGACCTGTTCCATCTGACATTGCGGGTACTGGGTGGCGAAGAAATCTCTGTCGATCACGAACTGAAAAAACGCCAGAAAGAAGCGCTGGCGACCTTGCGCCTGTACGGCTTGCCCGAAGATGCACACGTCGCCTTCTGGAAACAGCTCGATATTGTCTATTTTCTCCGGCATGATGCATCGGATATCGCATGGCAGACACGGACGCTGTACTGGCGAGCCAATTCATCGGAACCGGTGGTCAAGTGCCGTCTGTCGCCGATAGGTGAAGGATTGCAGGTCACAGTCTATATGCTCGATCGCGCCGACCTGTTCGCACGGATATGCAGCTATTTCGACAGGAAAAATTTCAGCATTCTGGATGCCAAGATTCACACCACAATTCATGATTATGCACTCGATACCTTTCTGGTCACACGTCAGGGGTTCGAAAAAAACTATCGGGACATCATTTCGCTGGTCGAACATGAATTGATGGAATTGCTGAAGTCACCCAGCGAACTGCCACCACCTTCCAAACCACGTCTGTCACGCAAGTCACGTTCTTTCCCAGTCTCACCGACACTCGATCTGCGACCTGATGCCAGCGGTAAATGTTTTGTGCTGTCTATCACCGCCAACGACCGGACGGGCCTGCTTTATTCGATCGCACAGGTATTCAGCCGCTACAAGGTCAATCTGCATACGGCGAAAATCATGACGTTGGGTGAACGGATCGAGGACGTTTTCCTGATAGACAGCGAAATGCTCCAGCATCCCCGTGCGCAAATCCAGTTTGAAACGGATATGATCAATATTCTGAAAATCGACTGATATGTTATGGGCAAAATACGATGAATGAACCTGTCCGCCTTTCGAAACGCATGTCAGAACTGGGCCTTTGTTCCAGACGTGAAGCCGATGAATGGATCGAAAAAGGATGGGTCAGGGTTGACGGGCAAATTATCTCGCAACTGGGCAGCAAGGTACTGCCCCACCAGAAAATCACTGTCGACAAACAGGCTTCCCGCGAACAGGCCGGGAAAGTGACGATTTTGCTCAACAAACCTGTCGGCTATGTCAGCGGACAGGCTGAGGACGGCTACAAACCGGCCGTTTCCCTGATTTCCGAAGCGACTCACTGGAAAAACGACCCGTCGAAAGAAAAGTTCAGGCCGTCACAGTTGCGCCATCTCGTACCGGCAGGACGGCTCGATATTGATTCTGTCGGCCTGCTCGTTTTGACGCAGGATGGACGTATTGCCAAACAACTGATCGGTGAACAATCCACTACCGACAAGGAATATCTGGTACGCGTACGCTATCTGAAACCCGGCCGTTTGCCTGATAGCGACCTTGAACGCTTGCGGCACGGTTTGAAACTCGACGGCAAACCGCTGATGCCGGCAAAGGTGAACTGGCAAAACGAGGATCAGTTGCGCTTCGTCCTGCGCGAAGGCAAAAAACGGCAAATCAGAAGGATGTGCGAGGCGGTAGGTTTGAAAGTCGTCGGTCTGAAGCGGATACGTATCGGCAAGGTCAGACTGGGCAATCTTCCGCCCGGCCAGTGGCGTTACCTCGGTCCGGACGAAACGTTCTGATCCGTCAAAACCGTTTCTCCTGCTCCAGGCCGCAAGGGATCATTCGTCCTCGTCTTCGTCGAAGGCTTCCGAAAAACCGAACAGATCGAGATCGGGCATCCGCATCGGATACAAAATACCGTCGAGATGATCGCATTCATGCTGGACGACCCGTGCATGGAAACCGTCTGCCTCACGACTGATTTTGTTGCCGAACTGGTCAAATCCCTCATAGCGGATTTTTTTCCAGCGCGGCACAACCCCGCGCATACCCGGCACTGACAGACATCCTTCCCATCCCTCGTCGAATTCATCGGTCAATGGCGTCATGACCGGATTGATGAGTACTGTCTTGGGAACCGGCGGTGCGTCAGGATACCGGTTGTTTTCATCGTAACCGAAAATCACCACCCGTTTGAGTACACCGATCTGAGGAGCAGCCAATCCCGCACCATCCGCTGCATACATGGTATCGAACATATCGGCGATCAGATCGTGGAGTTCCGGTGTGTTGAACACTCTAACCGGTTCGGATTCCCTTAACAAACGGGAATGTCCCATCTTCAGGATTTTTCGTACAGCCATAGGATATTCATTCCGATAAATGCAAATCGCACAAAAATTGCCTGAACTCCTCACGTACTTGCGGATGCTTCAGGCCCATTGTCACCATCGCCTGCAAATAACCGACCTTGGAACCACAGTCGAATCGCTGTCCCTCGAAATGATAGGCACACACTGTTTCCCTGGCGATCAGTTTCGCAATTCCGTCGGTCAACTGAATTTCTCCTCCCGATCCCTTCCCAAGCGTTTCAAGGCACCCGAAAATGGCCGGATTGAGAATATAACGTCCGACAACCGCCAGTGTGGAAGGCGCTTTTTCAGGTACCGGTTTTTCGACAATGGCTTTGACATGCTCCAGCCCCGTGCGATACGGCAAGGCATCGACGATCCCGTATTGCATGGTATATTGCCGCGCGACATTCTGGACAGCCAGAATACTGGAGGACTCCTTCTCATACAAATCCACCATCTGTTTCAAAACCGATGGCCGACCTTCATCGACCGTCATGAAATCATCCGCAAGCAATACGGCAAACGGTTCGTTGCCGACAACCGGACGGGCGCACAAAACAGCATGGCCCAGACCCAGCGGTTGTACTTGCCGGATATAGATACACGTCACGTTTTTCGGCAATATTTTCTGGATCTGTTCCAGCAATCCGGTTTTTCCGGCCGCTTCCAGCTCGGTTTCCAGTTCGTAGGCCTTGTCGAAATGGTCCTCGATCGCCCGTTTGTTGCGTCCGGTAATGAAAATCAGTTCGTTGATTCCGGCAGATACTGCTTCTTCCACAGCATACTGGATCAACGGTTTGTCCACGATGGGCAACATTTCTTTCGGCTGCGCTTTCGTCGCAGGCAAAAAACGGCTACCCAGCCCAGCAACCGGAAATACGGCTTTAGTTATTTTCGTCATGTTTCACCAGTCGCAAAAAAGCATCCTCATCCAGAATGCGGATTCCCAGTTCCTGCGCTTTCGCCAGTTTGCTGCCAGGTTCCTTGCCTGCCAGCACATAATCGGTTTTCCGGGATACCGCACTCACAACCTGACCGCCATACTGCCTGATTATTTCAGCAGCCTCTTCACGCGTCAATGACGGCAAGGTACCGGTCAATACGAATTTCAGGTTCTGCAAAGGCGATACCACCGGTTTTTCCGTTACGGTCTGTTCCGGCCACTGTATACCACAGGCTTTCAGTTTCCCGATCAACGCGCGATTGCGTTCATCGGCGAAAAAACGGATCAACGAATCCGCCACCACCGGCCCGATATCGTCTATTGCCAGCAACTGCTCCTCATTGGCCTGCATCAGATCGTCGAGATTGCCGAAATGTGCCGCCAGCGAACGTGCCGTCGTTTCTCCGACATGACGGATACCCAGTGCATACAGAAAACGTGCCAGTGTCGTTTGTCGCGACTTGTCCAGTTCTCCCAGCAGATTGTCTGCTGACTTTTCCGCCATTCTGTCGAGTCCCGACAAAGTTTCCCTGTCCAGTCTGTACAAGTCCGCCGCATCGGAAATGATTTCCTTGTCCACCAGCTGGTCGATCAATTGTTCGCCCAGTCCTTCGATATTCATGGCTTTTCGGGACGCGAACAGTTGCAAACCGCCCTTCTTTTGCGCCGGGCAATTGATCCACCCTCCGGAACAACGTGCAACCGCTTCGTCTGCAGAACGCACGATCGGCGAACCGCACACAGGACATTCCACAGGCATGACGAATTCCCTGACATCAGCCGTCCGTTTTTCAGGCACGGAGGCGATCACTTCCGGGATGACATCTCCGGCACGTCTGACAATCACCGTATCGCCGATCCGGATATCTTTTCGCCTGATTTCGTCTTCATTATGCAAGGTAGCATTGGTCACCGTCACGCCGGAAACGAATACCGGTTTCAGACGAGCGACCGGCGTAATCGCGCCGGTACGCCCGACCTGCACATCGATACCGGTCACTTCCGTCATGACTTCCTGTGCAGGGAACTTGTGTGCCAACGCAAACCGCGGTGCCCTGGAGATAAATCCCAATGCTTCCTGCTCCGAGCGACGGTTGACCTTGTAAACCACACCGTCTATTTCATAGGGCAACGTATCACGTTTCGCACCGATTTCACCGAAAAATTTCATCAGCCCGGCCAGACCACGGACGACTTTACGCTCATTACAGACCGGAATCCCCATCTGCATGAACCATTCCATCATCTTGCCCTGTGTCTCCGGTAACGGAACTCCCTCCAGTTCTCCGATCCCATAGGCAAAAAATTTGAGCTGTCTGGACGCCGTAATCTGCGAGTCAAGCTGCCGCAGACTGCCTGCCGCCGCATTGCGGGGATTGACGAATTCCTTTTGTCCGCTTTCGCGCTGACGCCGGTTCAGATCACGAAAAGCTTCCTTGAACATCAGCACTTCGCCACGTACTTCCAGAATATCCGGCGGAGCCAGATCCAGCAGGCGCAACGGGATGGAACGAATCGTCCGGATATTTTCCGTAATGTTTTCTCCGTTGGTACCGTCTCCGCGCGTCGCGGCCTGAACCAGTATGCCCTTTTCATACCGCAAATTGACCGCCAGTCCGTCGAACTTGAGCTCGGCTTCATATTCCACCTTGCCGATACCCAGCTCCTCTGCGATACGCCGGTCGAACGCCGCCACATCCGCTTCGGAAAAGCCGTTTTGCAACGACAACATGGGAACGCGGTGCGTCACTTTTTCGAATTGCGCAAGCGGCGTTCCCCCCACCCGTCGAGTCGGTGAATCCGGCATCACCAGTTCCGGATGAGCGGCTTCAAGCGCCTGCAATTCGGCGAAGAGGCGGTCGTATTCTGAATCGGGAACGATCGGTGCATCCAGGACATAATAGGCATGACCATACCGCGCCAGATCACGGCGCAAGGCCTCTGCACGTTTTTCAGGTTCTTCCTGATCCTGCCCTGTGCTGAACAAGTCGGTCTGCATGATCAACCGAACAATCTCATCGCACGATATGAACCGGCCGGTATGGTACCTTTTTGCATATCACGGTAAAAATCGTTGACCTGTCCGGCGATTTCCTCAATAAACTTGTCCGTGAGCAATTGGTTGCCATCATCAATCAACGCACCGTCCAGACGGATACACAACGCTTTTCCGCACTGGATCATTTGCGTGAAACCGTCCAGTTCCTGTGCGACGCAGGGAACGTCCATCAGCAACGTCAGTCGTGTCGCGGTTTCGGAAGCAGCCAGTTCGTTGGTGGAAAGGGTAAACAGAACGGCTCCTTTTTCCTTGTCTTTCATGACAAACAGACCATCAGGACGCGCTTCGAATCCCTGTTTTTCCAGTGCAGTCGTCAGTGTAACTATTTGCCAGGGCGCACCGTTACTGCGGATGCTGATGCCCAGTTTAGCATCATGATCCGATATGAACTGATAAAGCTGTCTGGCTCTTTCGATCACTTCCGCCATTTCCGGAATTTCAGGTTCCGCGCCGATGGCATCGGCGATCTGGCGCAGGCGCATCAGCAATTCGGAATATTCGATCTCGTTCAATGCACCATTGCGATTAGCCAGCAATACGCATGCCCTGATCTGGCGATAACTCTGACCCGGCACAATTGCCTGCCAGTCTTTTCCGACATCCTCGCCATCCGGCATTCCCAGAAACCGGACCGGTTTGTTGCCCGTATAACGCAATGACTGGAGATGCGGCAATATTTTTTCGGCACGCAGGCTTTCTTCCATCACCAGTGTCACAGGCAGTTCGATCAGCTCGTCCACAGGCATTTCCGGTACCTTCTGCACAATGACTGGCTCGCCTGCCATGTCTTCACCCTCAGTCGGTGACAACGTCGGCTCGTTTTCCGCGGAAGAAACCGTTTTTTCCGTCTGAATCGTACCGTCCAGTACCGGTTCCTTGCGCTCCGTCCTGTTTTCTGTCTGTGCCGATCCCATCAACACATCTTCAACCGGATCGGAAAACGCCCGTTCGACATGCTTTTTCGCACGATATTCCTGCCATTTGTTATAGGCAATGACCCCGATGACAATCGCTATACCGATACCGATCAGGCTTATCTGTAAATCCGTCATGCTCTTAAGACCTCATTTGAAAATTTCGCCGCATCCTGGATATCCACTGTCACTATCCGTGAAACGCCCTGTTCCTGCATCGTCACACCGACCAGTTCTTCCGCCATCTCCATAGCGATTCTGTTATGTGAGATGAACAGGAACTGGGTCTGTTGCGACATGGTATTCACCATATTGCCGAAACGTTCCGTATTGGCATCATCCAGCGGTGCATCCACTTCATCAAGCAGACAAAAAGGTGCCGGATTCAGCTGAAATAACGAAAAGACTAATGCTATCGCGGTTAGGGCTTTTTCTCCACCGGATAACAGGTGAATTGTGGTATTTTTTTTGCCGGGCGGCTGTGCCATGATCTGGACACCTGCATCCAGAATCTCGTTTCCGGTCATCAGCAACTGCGCGTTTCCCCCGCCAAACAGCATGGCAAAAAGTGACTTGAACGACTGGTTGACCTGGTCGAACGTATTTTTCAGCAACATGCGTGTTTCCCTGTCGATCCGTCTGATGGCATCTTCAAGCGTTACGATGGCATCATTCAAGTCTTGGTACTGTTCCTGAAGATAGCGCCGTCTTTTCTCCCCTTCTTCCAGTTCCATTGCCGCCCCCAGATTGACTGCGCCCAGTTTTTCAATCTCAACCGACAAACGACCGATTTCAGCCTGCATGGCCTGTATTTTCGCCTGTGGCGGCAGCGTGCGCGCCAGTTCCACTATATCGGCACCAGCTTCCGACAGTTTCTGGTCATATTGCTCGATATTGAGCCGCGCAGCCTGTTCCTTGAGCTGCAATGCAACTATTTTATCCCGCTGCGGCTGCAAACTTCTTTCCAGCCGCAATCTCTGTTCCAGCAAATTCCGCAATGTTTGCGCAAGTTCATCCAGTTGCGCTCTGGCTTCGGCCAGCGAGGCTTCCTGCGCAAGACGCGTATCCAACAGTTCCTGAAGATCATCGTGTGCGCCGCTATCGTCCAGTTCCTGCAATTCAAGCTGTCCTTGTCCCAGTTCTCCGGCAATCCTTTGTACCTGGCTTTCTGCCGCCTCGATCTGACGCTTGAGTTCCGCCATCCTGTTGAGAAGCGACTCATGTTCGAAGCCGCTTTGCTGTACCTTGCGCTCTGCCTGTCGTATCGTTTCCTGCAAACGCCTGAGATTTTCTTCCCCTGCACTCACCTTGTCATGAAACATGACTTCCTGTTCCTGCCACTGTGCTAGATGCGAATCCAGTTCCTCAAGTTTCTTTTCCTCTTCCAGCAAAGACATTTCCCTGTCGCGCATCAATTCCAGCAATTCGGACAAGTCGGCTTCTATCCGTTCCGACTGCTCATGGTACAACCTGGCTGCTTCTTCCCGTTTCAGAATGGCTAGCCGGCTCTCATGTATACGTTCATTGAACGAAACTGCCTGCTCCTGCCATACACCGACCTGCGTCTTGACTTCCTCGATATCCGCTTCGACATGACGACATTGCCGTTCCGCATCAAGCAATGCTGCATCCTGTTCGCGCTGCTTCTGCTCCAGACGCATGATTTCCTGCTGTCTTGCAAATACGCCATCCAGTTCGGATTCGGCAGCGAAAAACCTGATACTATATCTGTCCGTCACATGACCTGCCGGCACCACGATACAGGCACCATCAGACAGCATTTCACGATTGCGCAACGCTTCTTCAAGACTGTTCGCCGCATATACATGCGACAACCAGTAACGCAATATCTGTAAAACAGAGGGCTTGTCACACTGCAGCATGTCGGACAGGCGAGGCAATGTGCACTGGTTTTCTTCCGTTTTTCCGGTATGACATCCCTGTGATACCGAAAAAAAACAGATTTTTGCGGGGAACACTCCATCAGCAAAGGGTAACGTGCGATCAAGCGATGAAATCTCCAGTGCCCGCATTCTTTCCGCGAGAGCCACTTCCAGCGCGGTTTCCCAGCCTGTTTCGATATGAACAGACTGCCACAAAGGAGAAAATCCCGCCAGTCCCTGTTTTTCCAGCCAGTCATGCCACTTGCCACCGGACTGTGTTTTTTCCTGCAATTGTTTCAAGGCATCCAGACGGGCCTGACCATGCATGCATTGCGCATGACAAGCGTTCAACTGTTCATGCCTGAGCCGGTATTGTTTTTCCAGTTCGGGAATACGCGATTTTGATGACTCCATGTTCTCACGCATTTCCTCAAGCCGCCATTCCAGTTCCGCCAGTTCTTCACGCCATACGTTCAGTTCATCCATATCCGGCTGAACAGCCTGATTTTGTTGCTGCAACAGCTTTTCCCGTCGCACCTTGCATTCCTGTATGGCATCGTACAGATTTTTATGTCCGGCCGACGAAACGGCGATCTGCTGACGTATCTGCACGATATGCTCATGAATATCATGCGCTTGCTCACGCACTGCGCTGACAGCTTCCTCAGCCTGAGGCAATTCTTGTTCGCGCGACAGCAGATATTCACGTGCCGCCTCCTCATGGAGACTCGCTTCGGAAAGTCGTTCTTTCACGACAGCCAATTCGTCCGAAAAAGATGCGATCTGCCTTGCCCACTGGTCTTTCTGGTTATGGTATGAGCGCAACTGCGTCTGCAAACGCTTTTTCGTTTCCTGTACATACCGGATTTGCGCCTCGATACTGCCGATTTCCGCATTGGTCTGATAAAGCGCTCCCTGCGCGACATGCAAATCACGGTTCGCCATATCATGCGCTTCCCGAATTTTTTCCAGCTCCGCTTCACGCTTGAACAACTCTGTCGTCATGGCTTCCAGTTTCGTTTGCGCCTGAGCGATTTCCTGCGCCAGTTCCGCCTGTTCTCGTACGCCTGCCTGCTTTTGCATCAGCCACAACCACTCCTGCTGCCGCTTCTTCGCCGACACGAGGTTATGGTATTGCATCGCCAGATCGGCCTGAAGACGCAATTTCTCCAGGTTCTGGTCCAGTTCATGCAAAATATCGGTCACACGATTCAGATTCTCACGTGTGTCGGAAAGCCTGTTTTCCGTCTCACGACGTCTTTCGCGATATTTCGAAACGCCTGCCGCCTCTTCCAGAAAAACTCGCAATTCATCCGGTCTCGCCTCGATAATGCGCGCAATCATCCCCTGACCGATAATCGCATACGCTCTCGGCCCCAGACCGGTTCCCAAAAAAATATCCTGCACATCCCGGCGACGTACCGGCAAATTGTTGATGTAATAGGTGGAACCACCCTCACGGGTCAGGATACGTTTGACTGCCAGCTCGTTATACTGGCCCCATTGACCGGCGACACGACCATCGCTATTGTCGAATACCAGTTCGACAGAGGCTCTTCCGGCCGGTTTGCGTTGTGTCGTTCCGTTGAAAATCACGTCCTTCATCGATTCACCACGCAATTCGGATGCACGCGATTCACCAAGCACCCAGCGTACAGCATCGATGATGTTCGATTTGCCACATCCGTTCGGACCCACCACACCGATCCGCTGCCCATTGATCCGGATCACCGTTGGATCGACAAACGATTTGAAACCCGACAATTTGATCGACGTTAAACGCACCGGATAAAAAACCCTTTCATAAAGTCATAATCATAACATCCACCGGTCATGAAAATCGTCGTCCGCATATAGCAGAACCGTAATGGAATCCGTTGACCAACGAAATGCCGCTCTCTACATGTAATGAAACAACTATTGACGGTAACTGCTTGCCATTTCTCAGTTTTTACATTTTTTCCGTTCTGGCCAACTGACTTTTTGGGTATACTGAAAGCCTTGTCTACAGGAGCGTTATCATGCACAAAATCATAAGCGGATTATTGTCACTGATCATCTTGTGCGTTTTCACAGCCACCCCCGGACTGGCTGCTTCCCAAAAAACCGCAAAGGCTCCTGCACGAAAAACAGCGGCTAAAACCGCTCCGCAACGCAAAAGTAACCGCACATCTCCTGTCGCACGACAAAACACCGCCCAATCAAAAAACAGAAAGGCACGCATTGTCTCGACGAAAAACGGTCGCAACACCAAAAAACTGGCTTCGCTGGATAAACGCAACCTGCGTGGAAAAAACAGGATGACTTACCGGAAAGTTTCATTCAGACGCACAGCACCGATTGCTCCAAGATATTCTTTCGGTGATCTGGCCGGTCTCAAAGACACCTACGATCCGTTATCCCTGAAATCCAACGCCGCACTGGTTCTGGATGAATCGAACCTGGAAATCCTGTTCGAGAAAAACGGCAATATCGCTCTGCCGATGGCCTCGATCACCAAACTGATGACCGGTCTGGTCGTCGTCGAGTCCATGCAGGACATGAATGAGGTTCTCGAAATCACGGAAGACGATGTCGATACGAAGAAATATACCAGCTCGCGCCTGAAGGTCGGTACCCGAATGACCCGCGCCAACCTGTTGCATCTTGCGCTCATGAGTTCCGAGAACCGCGCTGCGGCAGCACTTGGCAGAAATTATCCGGGTGGGTTACCCGCTTTTGTCGATGCCATGAACATCAAGGCACAAATGCTGGGAATGTCGGACTCGCAGTATGTCGATTCCAGCGGGCTTTCCAGCGGCAACATGGCCAGCGCACGTGATTTGGCGAAACTCGTCATGGCTGCCGCCCAGCATCCGATCCTCAGGCAATATTCGACCGATACGTACTATTCCGTCGATGACGGTATGCACGAAATGCACTACGGCAATACCAACGGACTGGTTCACAATCCGAACTGGCACATCCGCCTGCAGAAGACCGGCTATATTTCCGAGGCAGGACAATGTCTGGTCATGCAAGCTATTATCCAGGGACGTCCTATCGTCATGGTTTTTCTGGACTCCAAGGGCAAGGGAGCACGTCTGGCAGACGCACAACGTATCCACAACTGGCTGACCCATCCTGATTCAATCCATCCGGACCCGAATGTCTGATCCATTACCGCAACAAAAAAGCCGGCAAATGCCGGCTTTTTTATATCCGTTTGTATCAAACCTTGAACGGATGGCGCAAAACCAGCGTTTCTTCGCGATCCGGACCGGTCGATACCATGTCGATCGGCTTGCCGACCAGTTCCTCGATACGCTTGATATAGGCTTGTGCATTCTTCGGCAGTGCATCCATGGATTTCGTGCCGATCGTGTTTTCTTTCCAGCCTGGCAATTCTTCATAGATCGGTTCGCAGCGTCCGGCATCTTCTGCATTGGCAGGGAAAATCGGGATTTCCTTTCCATCAAGCTTGTAACCGACGCAAATCTTGATGGTATCCAGTCCGTCAAGCACATCAAGCTTGGTCAGGCACAAACCGCTCAAGCCGTTCAATTGTGCGGAACGGCGCAACAGGGCTGCATCGAACCAGCCACAACGTCTCGGCCGTCCGGTTACGGTACCGAACTCCATGCCGACCACGGACAAATGCTTGCCGACACCTTCGTCGGTGGACAATTCCGACGGAAAAGGACCTGAACCGACACGGGTCGTGTAGGCTTTGGTGATCCCCAGAATGTAATTGAGCATCCCCGGCCCGATACCCGCACCGGCCGAAACATTGCCCGCCACGCAATTGCTGGACGTGACATACGGATAGGTTCCGTGATCGACATCGAGCATGCTGCCCTGAGCGCCTTCGAAAAGCAGGTTGGCGCCGGATTCATATGCCTGATTGAGCGCCAGCGACACATCAGCGATCAGCGGTTTGATACGCGGTACCACTGCCAGTGCATCCGAGAGGGTCTTCTGGTAATTGACCGGTTCGACCTTGAGATAGTGTTCCAGAACGAAGTTGTGATAATCCATGTTCTGTTTCAGCTTTTCTGCGAAGCGTTCCGGATTGAGCAGGTCGGCGACACGGATGGCACGGCGAGCGACCTTGTCTTCATAGGCCGGGCCGATACCCTTGCCGGTCGTACCGATCTTGGCATCGCCTCTTCTCAATTCACGTGCCAGATCGAGTGCGGTATGGTACGGAAGAATCAGCGGACAGGCTCCGGAAATTTTCAGTCGTGACATGACTTCGACACCAAGCGCCTCGAGCTTGTCGATTTCCCTTAGCAAATCAGGAATGGACAGCACACATCCGTTTCCGATATAGCAGGCGACACCCGGACGCATGATACCGGACGGAATCAGCTGCAATGCCGTTTTCTGACCGCCGATCACCAGTGTATGGCCTGCATTGTGGCCACCCTGGAAACGGACAACGCCCTGGGCATGGTCTGTCAACCAGTCGACAACCTTACCTTTACCCTCATCGCCCCATTGAGTTCCGACTACTATTACGTTTCTGGCCATATCTCCACTCATTCGTTACTTGCTGTTTCTACAATCCAACCACCGCCATTCGCTTCCTGTACCAGATACCGGTCGCAGACAAATTCATCATGTTCCGACCGTGAATCCGGCAATCCGTAAACAACGATTTCTCCCGATGCCCTCAACTCCCTGATCTTTTGCTGCAACGATGCATCATTATTCCATGGAGCCAGAATGGCATGACGTTTTTCGGCTGACGGCAATATCCGCGCCAATTCCCTCAAATCCATGGAAAAACCTGTCGCAGGCCGTGAACGCCCGAAAGCCTCGGCAACATGGTCATAACGCCCGCCTCGTGCAATCGCATTGGGCAGACCCGGTACGTAAGCCGCAAACATGACACCGTTATGATAATGATAGCCATGCATGTCTGCCAGATCGATCGTCACACGCTTGCTGTCAGCCTGTTCGGCCAGATATTCCAGCTCGCCAAGTGCTTTGGCGATTCCTTCTGTATCCGGCAAGACCTTGCGCGCTTCATCGAGTACATTGGTATCACCATACATATCCGGCAATGCAAGCAATGCCTTTCTGGTATCGGCATGGAAATCTCTTGTCAATTCGATCAGCCCTGGCATATCTTTCGTTTCCAGAAGATCGAAAAGTTGTGCTTCAAAGAGTTGCGCAAGCGGATCGCTGGCGATCAATGCTTTCAGTACGCCAACATGGCTCAGATCCAGACAGACCCCCGCGATACCCGCGGCTTTCAGGGACGACAGGGCAAGTGCCTGTATTTCGGCATCCGCCTCGATACCCTGGTAACCGAATATTTCGGCTCCGATCTGCAAGGGTTCTCGCGTCGCCTGCAATCCGGATGGACGGGTATGCAGGATACTGCCTGCATAGCACAATCTCGTCACAGAATTGCGGTTGAGCAAGTGTGCATCGATC
This sequence comes from uncultured Oxalobacter sp., assembly GCA_934277985.1. GTDB lineage: Bacteria > Pseudomonadota > Gammaproteobacteria > Burkholderiales > Burkholderiaceae_D > Oxalobacter > Oxalobacter paeniformigenes. The sequence goes on along the minus strand of CAKQWF010000002.1, from coordinate 117,947 downwards.
CGGGCAACCTGTGTCGTCATATCGGCACGAACCCCCATGGTACGGCCGGACAGCTGGTCGATCAGCTTGAAGGTATAAATTTCCGTATCCTGCCCCACACCGGTCAGGAGTGATTCAAGATACTCCAGCATGGGCGGAATGACGAGTTCATAACCGTACGAACGGAATTCATCAAGAATGACACGCCGCAAATCTTCCATCTTGCGTGCTTCGGACGGTAGCACGTCCGCGATAAATTCCGGTAAAAGCCAGTTAGGCATGATTCACATTCAGCAAAAAATTTTAATGATAATACAAAGAAGCGCTTTGTACGCAAAAAAGATTATTTTGCGCCTTTCGGATGCTTCATGTAACGGAAAAATTCGGAGCTCGGATCGACGACCAGAATATCTTTCCTGTTTTTGAAACTTTCCTTGTAGGCTTCCAGACTGCGATAAAAACGATAAAACTCAGGATTCTTGCCAAACGCACTCGCATAAATGCGCGCTGCCTTGGCATCGCCTTCCCCTTTTATTTTCTCCGCATCGCGAAACGCTTCCGCAAGAATGACCGTCCGTTGCTTGTCTGCATCCGCACGAATCTTCTCCGACTCGGCTTCCCCGATCGAGCGCAATTCGTTGGCCACACGGGTACGTTCAGATTTCATGCGTTCGAACACGGAATGATTGATCTGCTCGACATAATCGACACGCTTCAGGCGTACATCAATGATTTCCACACCGATATGTTCCGTCTCGCGTGCCATCTTGTTTTTCACGGCTGCCATCATCTCGTCGCGATTGCCCGAAATCACTTCGCTGACCGTGCGTTTGGTGATCTCGTCATTCAGCGCCGCCTTGACGATCTGTGCCATCCGGTCCTGTGTCCGCTGCTCGTCCCCGCCGAAACTGACATAAAACAGCTTCGGATCGACAATGCGCCACTTGACATAGGAATCGACCAGAATGTTCATTTTTTCAGCCGTGATGATCCTGTCCGGCTCATGGGTTTCGGTGGACAAAATCCGCTTGTCAAGAAACAGTACGTTCTGCATCGGTGCAGGCAACTTGAAATACAGGCCGGGTTCCTCAATGATTTCCTTGACTTCACCCATGGCGAAGACGATGGCGTACTGCCGCTGATCCACCACGAAAAGCCCCGTTCCCACTGTCAGCGCCATGACGGCAAAAATGAAAAAGCCGATAACGTACTTCATTATCTTCCTCCTCTTGAGCGGTCATCACGCGCACGCTCCCGTTCGACGCGACCGTTCGATGCCGGCGACTCCGCCGACACCGTGGAAGATGCTGTATCCGTACCGGAATCAGTCGTACCGGTCTGAGAAACCAGCTTGTCCAGCGGCAAATACAACAAATTGTTGCCCGCACGGGTATCGATCATCAGCTTGGTCGTATTGGCGAAAATCTGTTGCATCGTTTCCAGATACATTCTGTCTCGTGTGACCGCTGGCGCTTTCTGGTATTCCGCGACAATCTGTTTGAAACGCGATGTATCGCCCTCGGCATTGGCGATCACTTTTTGCCGGTATGCCTCTGCTTCTTCTTTCAGACGGGCTGCAGCACCCTTTGCTTTCGGTATCACATCGTTGGCATAGGCCTGTCCCTCGTTTTTGAGACGTTCCCGATCCTGTCCGGCCTTGACTGCGTCGTCGAATGCCGCCTGTACCTGTTCGGGGGGTTGCACACCCTGCATGGTCACATTCGTGACCATCACGCCTGAATGGTACTGGTCGAAAATCTGCTGCATGATCTGCTGCGCTTCAGTCGCGATCTGGTCACGACCTTCATACAGCACGAAATCCATTTTCTTGCGCCCGACAACTTCACGGATAGCCGACTCGGCCACCTGTCTGACCATGTCTTCCTGATCGCGATTGTTGAACACCCAGTCAGCCGCATTTTTCAACCGGTACTGAACCGCAAACTGGATATCGACGATATTTTCATCGTTCGTCAACATCAACGCCTCGTTGAGCTGCTTGTTGCGAAGATTGTTGCGATACCCGACCTCGACGGTACGTACCTGCGAAACATTGACGACTTCATGGCTTTGTATTGGCCATGGCATACGCCAGTTGATACCGGACTGAGTGAAGCCGCTGAAACGGCCGAACGTCATGACCACGCCCGTCTGGCCTTCCTGTACTGAATAAAAACCGGTACCGGCCCAGAAAACGATCGCGATGAAAAGAATCAGGCAAAACGCGATCTTGAGCGCACGCGGACGCGTGTCCCGGTCATTGTAGGGATCATTGTCCGGATCTTCCTGCCTGTCGCGTTTCTTTCCCCATTTGAAAAGATTGTTCAACTTGCGGTTGAAATCCTTCCACATCTTTTCGACATCAGGTGGTTTCTCGTCTCCGAAACCCTGCCCATGTCCAAACAGATCGTCACGAAACGGCTCCGGTTTGTGCAAATCGGATGATGGTGAAGGCTGCATGCTAAACACTATGTGAGATGGTTCAAATCAAATACTGGCAATATCGGAATGATTGTCAGGTCTGTTTCTTTCATCCATATCACCTGAACGGGCGTCTTTTTCGTCTTTGGCATATTCGGCGATGGCTTCTCGCAACAAATCCAGCCCTTCACCGGTTCTTGCGCTGGCAAAGACGCGTCTGATTTTACCATACTCGTCCCGCTCGATACCCGGTTTCAGGCCGGCCACATCGATCTTGTTCCAGACCAGCAGTTGCGGAATCCTGTCTGCGCCGATCTCTTCCAGCACAAGATTGACCTGTTCGATCTGTTCATTGCGCATCGGATTGCCAGCATCCACCACATGGAGCAAAAGATCGGCATGAATGGTTTCCTCCAGCGTCGCTCTGAACGCGGCAACCAGCTGGTGCGGCAATTCGCGGATGAAACCGACGGTATCCGAAATCACTACATTGCCGACGTTTTCCAGATAAATCCGTCTGGATGTCGTATCCAGCGTAGCGAAAAGCTGATCAGCGGCGTAAGTACCCGCTTTCGTCATCGTATTGAACAACGTTGACTTGCCGGCATTGGTATAGCCAACCAGCGAAACCGAAAATATCTGGTTGCGATTGCGCGAGCGCCGCTGTGTCTCACGTTGCCGCTGCAATTTCGACAGACGTGTCCGAAGCATGCGAACCCGCTCACCGATAAGACGGCGGTCTGTTTCAAGCTGTGTTTCACCCGGCCCACGCAAACCGATACCGCCTTTTTGCCGTTCCAGATGGGTCCATCCGCGAACCAGACGTGTCATCAGATGCTGCAACTGGGCCAGTTCCACCTGGACTTTCCCTTCATGGCTTTTGGCGCGCTGCGCAAAAATATCCAGAATCAGACTGGTTCTGTCCACTACATTGATATGCAATCGTTTTTCAAGATTGCGCTGCTGCGCGGGCGAAAGCGCATGGTTGAAAATCACCAGCTCGGCTCCGTACAGATGAATCGCTTGCGCTACCTCGTCGACCTTGCCGCTGCCGATATAGAATGCGGCATCGGGACTGGAGCGCTTGCCGGTCACGGTAAAAACAGGTTCCGCACCGGCCGAACTCGCCAGAAGGGTCAGTTCCTCAAGACTTCCGGCATGATCACCTTTTCCGAAATCCACACCGACAAGAATGGCTTTCGTCATGTCAGCAACCCGCTTTCAGGAAAAGATCAGGCATTTTCCTCATCCATCCCCAGGCTGATCGCACGGGAAGGTACCACCGTCGAAATGGCATGCTTGTAAACCATTTGCGTCACACTGTTGCGCAGCAAGACGACATACTGGTCGAACGATTCGACCTGTCCCTGCAACTTGATGCCGTTAATCAGGTAAATGGAAACAGGAATATGCTCCTTGCGCAGGATGTTCAAAAAAGGATCCTGCAACATCTGTCCCTTGTTCACACTCATATTTGACTCCATGAATAATAATTGTTGTTGGATATTGGAGACTGAATACGGCTCGTTGTGCCGCAAATAAAACCATACATCGAAACAGGTCAACTATACCCTATTTGCTTCCCGAAATTATGGTTTGCACCATGCAGAAACCGATTATTTTGCAAACGGATTCTTTCCTGAACGGAATTCGATGCGCAAAGGCGTACCCACCAGCGAAAAGGCATCCCGGAAATGCTTTTCCAGATAACGCTTGTAATCGTCGCCGACATTTTCCAGACTGTTGCCATGAATCACGATCACAGGCGGATTCTGGCCACCCTGATGGGCATAGCGCAATTTCGGTCTGATGGAACCCTGGCGACGTGGTGGCTGTTGGTGAGCGACCGCTTCTTCCAGAACTCTTGTCAAACGTGGCGTTGGCAATTTCGCCATGGCTGCGGCATACGCTGCATCGACAGAACGCATCAGTGAAGCGATACCCGTCGCCTTCAGCGCCGAGACATAATGGAATTTTGCAAAAGAAAGAAAATGAAGCTTGCGCTCGACCTCGGAACGAATTTCCTTGCGTTTGTCCTGAGAAAGGCCATCCCATTTGTTGATACCAACGACCAGCGCACGACCGCTTTCCAGCACGAACCCTGCAATATGTGCATCCTGTTCCGATATATCCTGTCGTGCATCGAGCAGCAACAGTACGACATTCGCTTCCGATATGGCCTGCAAGGTTTTGACAACCGAGAATTTTTCGATTGCCTGAAAGACTTTCCCGCGTTTTCTCAAGCCTGCCGTATCGACCAGCGTATAGTGTTTTCCATCGCGCTCGAAAGGTATTTCGATCGCATCGCGTGTCGTTCCTGGCAAGTCGAATGCGATGACCCGATCTTCACCGAGAAGTGCATTGATCATGGTTGACTTGCCGACATTGGGACGCCCGACGATCGCCAGCCTGATTGACGACTGTTCCGTTTGCGCTTCTTCATCCGACTCATGCACAGCTTCCGGTACCCTTTTCAGCGCCTCGTCAAGCAATGTATAGACACCGTCGCCATGTGCCGACGAAATCACGAGCGGATCACCAAGCCCCAGTTCATAAAAATCGGCCACGACAGCCGTATATTTCATACCTTCGGCCTTGTTGACCGCCAGAATGACGGGACGATCACATCTGCGCAGATAATCGGTAATGGCCTTGTCATGCGGCGTAATCCCCTGACGTCCATCGACGATGAAAACCACCACATCGGCCTCTGCCACCGCCTGTTTCGTCTGTTTTGCCATTTCCTGCAAAACACCTTCCTTGACGACAGGTTCGAAGCCACCGGTATCGATGACCAGAAAAGGCCAGTCCCCCATCTTTCCTTCACCATAGTGACGATCGCGGGTCAGACCGGGATAATCGGCGACCAGCGCTGCCCTTGAGCGTGTCAGCCGGTTAAATAGCGTGGATTTGCCGACATTGGGACGGCCCACCAAAGCGATAACAGGTTTCATCTTTCAATCCAGGGTAAACGCCTGCAACGACCCATCACGTGTCTGCACAATCAACCGTTCGCCCATCACAACAGGTGTCGCCAGAATGGGCGAGCCATCCGTTTCGATCCTTGCATCGAACGAACCGTCATAACGCGAGAGGAAATGGATAAATCCCTGACCGTCTCCGACCGCTACATCCGAACGGTACGGCACGGGCGTCGTCAGACTGCGGTAGGTCATTTTGTCATTGCGCCAGACACTCTGGCCACGCAAGTTGGAAAATGCATATACCTTGTCGTTTGTATCGACAGCATAAACGTGTTCTTCATCGATGCTGACACCGACCTTGCTCGAAAATCCCTTGACCCAGAAAGTCGAGCCGGACACAACGTCGAAACATCCCATCCGCCCCTGATAAGCGGCGACACAAACCCCCTGTCCGTATATGGCCGGTGTGCCGGACATGTCCGCAATGCGTTCCAGCTCCGTCGCCCCCTTCGGATCTCCGATCGGTATTTCCCAGCGGATAGCACCGGTATTGATCATCATCGAGATCATGCGTCCACCTGGCAAGGCAACGATCACCGTCGGGCCGACAGTCGCAATACCCGGAGAAGCGCGCAACATCAGCGCCGGTGCGCGATATGGTACGATCCAGCGACGTTCGCCGGTATCGACATCGTAGGCCGAAATCTTGTTGTCCATGCTGCGCACGACCACCAGGCCATGTGCGATGATCGGTGTCGTCAGAATTTCCGTAGAGACGGGTACCTTCCATTTTTCGTTGCCACCGGAATCCAGTGCAATCAGCGAACCTTTCACACCGGCAACCACTACCGTATTTCCGTCAGTTGCGACACCGGTCGTCAGATCCGTATCGACATCGCGGCGCCAGACTTCAGCACCATTTGAAGGATCGACCCTGACTACGGTACCATCCGCCGCGGCTGCATAAACTGCGTCAAAAACGACAGCCGGTTCGAAAACATAGTTTCCCGCTGATCCGACATTGACTGACCATAGGCGATGAGGGGTCTTCGACGGCGAAAACTGCACCAGTTCCGCCGGCGGATTTCTCGGCGGCGGGTCCGAAAACCAGTCATAGATGGCACAGCCGCCCAACGACAGCGACAATGCCATGCTTGCCCATACAAGTATCGATCTCAACTGCTTTTTCACGGAATCATCCTTTGGCATCAGGTGAAACACCCAGTTCTTCCAGTTTGAGCTGGATCAGCTGCCTTCCCGGATCGTTCTGATCCGCCTTGTCCAGTGCGGCACGATAGGCTGTTCTGGCTTCATCCAGTCTGTTTTGTGCCACATAGAAATCTCCTTTCCGGTCTTCGACAAGACTTGCGAAAGCAGTCGGGAAATTGGCCGAAAGCAGGCTCAAGCCTTCGTCATAGGCTTTCTCGTCAAGCAGGATACCTGCGAGCCGGATACGAGCGATCGCCTTGTAGCCATCCTGTTTGGCATTATCGACCACCCATTTGAGCTGTTCCTTGGCCACATCGGTATTGTTGTCCTCATATGCCATTTTGGCGGCAACCAGCGTGACCATCGGCGCATATGCCGTACTGCCGAATTTTTCCTGGGTATCTTTCGCGACACGCAAGGCTCTTTCATTGTCATCAGCCATGACGGCATTTTGCATTTCGTAATACAGCTGGGATGCCTGTGCCGCCTGTTTGCGCTGGTAATATCCCCAATAGGCATAAGCGGCATAGCAACCCAGGGCGATAATCAGCACCCAGGTAATCCAGTTGCCATGCTTTTTCCACCATGCCTTGATGGATTCCAGTTGTTCCTGTTCTTCCAAATCGTAAGCCATTTTCGTTCCGATCAATGAATACAATGACCATGTGACGAATGATCGTCACCACAATCGCATTCGCCGACAATCTGTTCGACCAGATAATCGGCGACCTTTTCGAACGGCACGGCAGACTGGTTATCGCCTTCCTTGCCGGCACGTAATGCCTTGACACTGGCCTGACCGCTCCTGATTTCATCTTCGCCGATCAGAACGGCAAATGCGGCACCGCTTTCGTCCGCACGTTTCATCTGCGCCTTGAAACTGCCACCGGAATTCATCGCCGTACAATAAAGCATGACATCCAGTCCGGTATTGCGCAGCGATTCCGCCAGTACCGTGGCTTCCAGCAACGCATCATTTCCCTGATGGGCGATAAACACATCAACCTGGTTGGATATGTTCATATCGCCTTTGGCCTTGAGCAACTCGATCAGGCGTTCGACACCCATGGCAAAACCGCAGGATGGCGTAGGACGCCCTCCGAACATTTCAAAAAGCGGATCATACCGGCCACCGCCACAAACGGTACCCTGTGCGCCGAGTTCCTCGCTGATCCATTCGAAAACCGTCCGGTTATAGTAATCCATTCCGCGGACCAGTCTCGGATTGATCGTGAAAGGTACATTGTTGCGTTGCAAAATCTTCTGGACACCTTCGAAATGTGCCAGAGAATCCGGTCCCAGATAATCCAGCAGTTTCGGCGCGGCATTGACCATATCCTGCATGTGCGGATTCTTCGTATCCAGAATCCGCAAAGGATTACTGTGCAACCTGCGCCGCGCATCCATATCCAGCAGATCCAGATGCTGTTCGAAATAGGCGATCAGGTCGCTGCGGTGACGGTTGCGTTCCTCGGCGTTGCCGATCGAATTGAGTTCCAGCCGGATATTGTCCAGTCCGAGATCGTCCCACAAACGACGGCACAGCAAAATCAGTTCGGCATCGATATCCGGCCCGGGAAAACCAACCGCTTCGGCACCAATCTGGTGAAACTGGCGATAGCGACCACGCTGCGGACGCTCGTGCCGGAACATCGGACCGGTATACCACAAGCGTTTCGGGCCATTGTATGTCAGATTGTGTTCCAGTACGGCTCGCACGACACCTGCGGTACATTCCGGACGCAACGTCAGCTGGTCACCGTTGAGGGAATCCTCGAAGGAATACATTTCCTTTTCCACAATATCGGTCACCGCACCCAGTCCGCGCGCAAAAAGCGCTGTTTCTTCAACGATAGGCGTCCTGATACGCTGATAGCCATAGCTTTTCAGCACCGATTCGACGGTATTTTCCAGCAATTCCCAAAGAGGAGATTCATCGGGAAGAATATCGTTCATTCCCTTGATCCCCAGGATTTTCCTGACCTTTTTTGTCTTGTTTTCTTCCGACATGTTTTTAACTGTTTTTCTTCAATCTGTTAGCTTTTTCCCGAACCGGGATTCGACATAATCCACAATCATTTGCTGAAACTGCCTGTCAATATCGTCGCCGCGCAAAGTCGCCGTTTTTTTGCCGTCGGCAAAAACGGGAACGGCAGGCGATTCGCCTCTTCCGGGCAGGCTGATGCCGATATCTGCATGACGCGATTCACCCGGGCCGTTGACGATACATCCCATCACCGCCACACGCATCGTTTCCACCCCCGGAAAACGCCGTTTCCAGTCAGGCATCTGTTCTCGCAGGAAATTCTGGGTATTGTCGGCCAGTTTCTGGAAGAGATCGGACGAAGTCCGGCCACATCCCGGACACGATACCACCATGGGAATGAAATTGCGCAACCCTATCGTTTGCAGCAATTCCTGCGCCACAACGACTTCTTTCGTCCGTGGTTCCCCCGGACCGGGTGTCAGCGAAATGCGGATTGTATCGCCAATTCCTTCCTGCAACAACACGGACAACGCCGCTACCGAAGCAACGATGCCCTTGCTGCCCACGCCTGCCTCCGTCAATCCGAGATGCAATGCGTAACGGCAACGGCGTGACAATTCCCGATAAACCGCGATCAGATCCTGCACGCCTGATACCTTGCATGACAATACAATATGATCCGCCGGCAATCCCCATTGCACTGCCCTGTCCGCGCTTTCGATGGCCGATGAGATCAATGCCTCATACATCACACTCTGGACCGGCCAGGGTTTCGTACGTCGTGCATTTTCATCCATGAGCCGTTCCAGCAATCCCTGATCGAGACTGCCCCAATTCACACCGATACGAACCGGCCTGTCATAACGGCAGGCCACCTCGATCATCTCGGCGAAATGAAGGTCTCTTTTCGCCCCCTGACCGACATTACCCGGATTGATACGATACTTCGACAGCGCCTGCGCACATTCCGCATATTGCATCAGCAGCAAGTGTCCGTTGTAATGGAAATCACCAACCAGCGGAACATCGTAACCTGCCGCATCCAGCCGCTCGCGAATCGACGGCACGGCCTGTGCAGCCTCCGGCGTATTCACCGTCATGCGTACCAGTTCGGAACCAGCGTCTGCCAACGCCATCACCTGACGAACCGTGGCGTCCACATCAGCCGTATCGGTATTGGTCATGGATTGCACCACAACCGGTGCACCATGACCGATATTCACGGTATTCGCACGATATCTGATCTGTACGCCATACGTTTGTCGCCTTGGCATCATGCCGGCAACGAGCGGTTCGGAGCGAATATCCATTTCAGACTACTTCAGACTGATTCGTGCCACCGCATTGACGGCCCTGGATTCGAGATCGACAGGTGCTCCCTTGAACGTCATATGAACCCCCGGTGCATAACCGACTATGACCGTTACCGGACCATTTACATCCAGCGAACGCTGTTCACCCGGCAAACCCATATATTCCGCCAGCACGGTACCATCCTGCCCCTGAACCCGAACCCAGGATTTTCCGCTGAAATTCATATCCAGTCGTGATGCGGCATTCGATACGGCAGCTGCGGTACCCGAAGCCTGTCCGGACAGCTGCTGACCGACCTTGCTGTCGGATGGTTGTACAACCGCAGCTGTCGGCGCTGCCGTTTTTTCATTACCGCCACCAATACTTGCCTGCTGGCTTTCCTGCCCTTTTTCTTGCGCAATCTGCGTATTTTCCAGTGTCTTCTGTTCCTGTCCCTTCGTTTCCGGTTGCATTTCCTGTGCTGAAGGTGTTGCCGGAGCGGATACGGCAGGCTGTTTATCCGTCTTCACTGCCTGCCGGTCTGATGAAAACAGCTTCATGTTCCAGGCGACTATCGCCGCGATCACCAGTATGATCAGTACAATGATGATCTTTCCCGTCAGACTGCCTTTCTTGCGGAAAGAAACCTGATTTTGCACAAACGGTTCTCCCGCTCGCGTCGAAACTCCCTTGCCGGGAAGCGTTGCATATGGATTGCTTTCGCGGAACATGGCGACGAGCGGTTCCGGATCGACTTTCAGAACACGCGCATAAGCACGGACAAAGCCACGTGAAATAGCGATTCCGTGCAGAGCATCGTAATCATCCGCCTCAAGCGCCTGCAGCTGTCGCAATGTCATTTTGAGCCTTGATGCAATCTGTTCTTCGGCAATGCCTGCAGCCTTGCGCTTGGCTGCCAGGATAGCACCAGGCTTCTGTTTATCGACCCCTTCCGGTGTCGCACCGGCATCCGGCCCTGTTTCCATGACGGTCTGCTGTGAAGTTTTTTCTGTTTTATCGCTCTGTACGTTGTCCATTTAAAGCACCATCCTAGAAAAAGCACTTGCGTCAATCGTGAGAAAATCCATATCGTTGTCCGACGGACAACAGCGATATTTCCGGTGCCGTTTCAGCAATTACTCTGAAAACGGTAATTTTGAACAATCGATACGGGCATCATCCCGCTTTCAGCCATTCTTTCTTTCACTCTGGTCCGATCCTTGATCTCGCCTGCCAGCAACCCGCAGGCAGCATCGATATCTTCTCCCCGCGTCTTGCGTACCGTCGTCACGATACCTGCATCCTGAAGAATTTTCGCAAAAGCTGCAATACGCTCGTCGCTGGAACGCTTCAGTCCCGGCATCGGAATGGAATTGAACGGGATCAGATTCAGCTTGCATGATACCGGATCGGAACCCGTCTGAACCAGTTGCACCAGTTCCCTGGCATGCGCATCCGTATCGTTGATGCCATCAAGCATGCAATATTCAAATGTAATGAAATCACGTGGTGCATATTCCAGATAACGGCGACAGGCCGCCATCAGCTCCGATAGCGGATGCTTCCTGTTGAGCGGCACCAGCATATCGCGCAATTTGTCATTGGGCGCATGCAGCGAAACCGCGAGTGCGACGGGGCACTCCCTTGCCAGTCTGTCAATCATGGGAACGACGCCGCTGGTCGATACCGTCACCCTGCGTCTGGACAAACCATAGGCATTGTCGTCAAGCATCAGTTTCAATGCACTGACACTGGCATCGAAATTGAAAAGAGGTTCCCCCATGCCCATCATCACGACATTGGAAATCTGACGTTCACCCTTGCCTTCCGGCATGTTTTTCGCCCGACGCAATGCAAATTCGGCCATCCAGAGCTGGCCGATGATTTCCGCAGGCGTCAGATTGCGGCTGAATCCCTGCTTGCCAGTCGAACAGAACAGACAGTTGACGGCACAGCCCGCCTGTGTGGAAACGCACAATGTTCCGCGGTTGTCCTCGGGAATATAAACCGTCTCGATGGCATTGCCCTGACCTACATCGAGCAACCATTTCCGTGTACCGTCAGCTGAAGTATGGTCGCGAATAACGACCGGCGCCCTGATCTCGGCGCATTTTTCCAGTTTGCCGCGAAGCGATTTCGCCAGATCGGTCATCTGCGCAAAATCACTCACACCGAACTGGTGAATCCAGCGCTGAAGCTGTTTGGCACGAAAGGGTTTTTCGTCCAGCGTCTTGCAGTATTCAATCAGCTGGTCAGGGCTGAAACCCAACAAGTTTGTGCACGCTTCATTCATGGATATACCTGACACTATGTCCTGCATCCGCCTTTTTTATGGCGAATACAGGAGATGACAAGATCAACGGACGCAAATCTGCATCGACGGGAAGAAATAGGCGATTTCAACGGCTGCGGTTTCCGGTGCATCCGAACCGTGTACTGCATTGGCATCGATCGAATCAGCGAAATCGGCACGGATCGTTCCCTTTTCCGCTTTCTTGGGATCAGTTGCCCCCATCAGTTCACGATTTTTCGCGATGGCGTTTTCGCCTTCCAGAACCTGTACCATGACAGGGCCGGAAATCATGAATTCGACCAGATCATTGAAGAAAGGACGTTCTTTGTGAACAGCATAAAAACCTTCAGCTTCCGGGCGGGACAACTGAACCATGCGTGCTGCAACGATCTTCAGTCCCGCTTCTTCAAAACGGGTATAAATCTTGCCGATCACATTCTTGGCGACTGCATCGGGCTTAACGATTGACAAGGTACGTTCAACTGCCATTTTGACAAAACTCCACTATCTGAAATAGAAATCCAAAAAAAGACTAGCTTTTCATTTTAGCACGGATACCACGCAAAATAACGGCCCCAACCTTTACCGGTGGTCCCGCAAGGGAATCATTGATTGCCTTCCGGTTTGACGGTGACATAAGAAATCATGTTGTTTCTCTGGACCAGCAAAACGACTGCCTTTTTCCGGTCAAGACCCGAAACCAGTCGCTGAAAATCACTCTGGCTGCCAACATCCGTATTATTGACGCGCAAGATAATATCTCCGCGGCGGATACCGCTGGCGGCTGCCGGATTGCCCGCCGCAGTCACCATAACCCCCTGTTTCACACCATAACTTTTCTTCTGCGATGCCGTCATATCAGCTACAGACAAGCCGAGTACCTGCGATGCAAGTGCCGGATTGCAATTATCACCGCCCTTTTGTTTTGTAACGGAAGAATCGGATTCCATGGCGGAAACCGTTACCGGCATCGTCATGGTTTTTCCTTTGCGCCATACGGACAGTTCTACCGTCTTGCCAGGCGTCGTCTCACCGACCAGTCTTGGCAATTCCGAGATCTTGTCGATCGTCTGACCGTTGAATTTCAGGATAATGTCACCGGCTTCGAGCCCTGCCTTCCCGGCGGGCGATCCTTCATCGACGCGCACGACGAGCGCACCCTGCCTGTTCTGCAAATTCAGTGCCTTGGCGGTTTCCTCATTCAGTTCACCGACCTGTACCCCGATCTGGCCTCTCGTCACTTTTCCTTGTGTCTTGAGCTGTTCGGATACACGAAGCGCTTCGTCGATCGGCACCGCGAATGAAATTCCCATATATCCGCCGGAACGGCTGTAAATCTGCGAATTGATGCCGATCGCCTCGCCTGCCATATTGATGAGCGGGCCACCGGAATTGCCTGGGTTGACCGCGACATCCGTCTGGATAAGCGGCAAATAGTCCCCTGTATCTCTTGCCTTGGCGGAAATGATGCCGGCCGTCACGGTATTTTCAAGTGCGAACGGCGAGCCGATCGCCAGAACCCATTCACCGGCACGAATGGCCGATGATTTTCCTGTTTTCAGACATGGCAAATCCTTGCCGTCGATTTTCAGCAAGGCGACATCTGTCCGTTTGTCCGAACCGACGACTTTGGCCTTGAATTCACGGTTATCCGTCAGTCTGACGAAAACTTCATCCGCATTGTCGATGACATGGTGATTGGTCAGGACATATCCGTCCGGCGTGATGATGAATCCGGACCCCATCCCGCGACGTATGTGTTCTCTTTGTTGCTGCTGTGCCTGCGGACTGTCAGGACGAGGCACGCCGAAAAAGCGGAACAGGTATTCCTGGAAATTTTCATCCATCTCATATACAGGATTGCGCCTTGCCTGAATCTTTTCCACCGTCCTGATATTGACAACGGCAGGTCCCACTTTTTCAACCAGCGCTGTCAGATCCGGCAAACCGTTTACCATCCCTGCCGAAGCGCCACAAACTGTCTGCATCGGCATCGCCAATACCAGAACACCTGCAAAAAGGCATATCAGCCTGCGAAAAAAACGGAAATTTTGTACTTTCATGACTCGAGCCTTAGAAAAACGCCTGCGTAACAACACACCCGGATTATGGCCACGACAAAACGGATAACCATAGCGGATATATTGTCGGTATTTTACATGCAAGGAATCAATCTGCACCGACCGCATACCGTCTTTCTCATATCCATCGGAAACAATTGCCGACACAATCACAGAAGAGACGACTACCAGCGTATATGCTCAGGCGTGCCCAGTAATGGGCGTAACCTTGTCGCGATAGATTCACGCGCACGGAAAATACGGCTTCTGACCGTACCGATCGGACATGCCATGACCGAGGCGATTTCATCGTAACTCAAGCCTTCTATTTCTCTGAGCGACAATGCCGTTCTCAAATCATCTGGCAACTCATCCATCGCCATACTGACTGTCTGCGCCACCTGTTTGGAGGCCAGCAGCGATTCAGGCGTTTCGATATCCCTGAGGTACTCTCCTTCTTCATGAAAAGCAAAATCCTCAGCACGCATATCGACCGATAACGGAACCTGCTTTCCACGGGCGTCCAGAAAATTGCGTGCGGTATTGATTCCGATTCGGTACAGCCAGGTATAAAACGCGGAATCCCCCCTGAACTGCGGCAATGCACGGTAGGCCTTGATAAACGTTTCCTGCACCACATCTTCCGCTTCGCTCTGATTGCTGACGAGCCGTACGACAAGTCTGAACAATCTCCGCTCATATTTTGTCACCAGCATATCGAAAGCCATTTTGTCGCCTTGCAGGACACGTTCGACAAGCCGTTTGTCTATGTCACGTTCAGTCGCCACGATGGATACCTCATTTCATGCAACTGTCCGTAACCGTCGTACGTTACATCAGTGCAAAGTGTTCATGAAAAACCTGTTTTTTTATGAGCATCGAGCCACCTGCATGCGACGTAGAGTTTTCTGAACGCCCCGGGCTGTACCGAATCGGACAAAACAATCAGTCTGGTCGTCTCGCCGGATTCCGTTTCGAGGTACAGAATCAGCAACCATGGCCAGATCGTCGAATGATCCGCCAATCTCAGGATACAGTTTTCACAATCAGGATTTTTTTTCGCAGAAGTCACGAACTCATACCGTTTATCTTGCTTCAAACGGATTTGTCCGTTTCCGTAAATATCAAGCGTGAACGTTTTTCCCGTTCTGAACAGTGCGATAACCAGCAGTGCACCCGCCGACAGGAATGCACAAACCAGCACCGCTTTCCCATATGAAACAAAAGTGCCTGCCCTGTCGAACAAAACCAGTACAGCCGTTAGAAAAAAAATGAAAGCCATTGCCGCCATAAGTATGGAAAGGTATCGAGAAGATTTTATCTGTACGGAAACAGCAATGGACATCGTGTATAACCGGAAAAACAAAAGCCACATTCACCTGACGTGAATGTGGCTTTGCCAAAACCCTGAAGTCTTAAATCCTGCCGAATATCAGCGAACCATTGGTACCGCCAAAACCGAAAGAGTTCTTCAATGCGTAATCGATACGCATATCTCTTGCCGTATTGGCACAATAGTCCAGATCACATTCCGGATCCTGATTGAAAATATTGATCGTCGGAGGCGCGACCTGATTGTAAACAGCCAGCGCCGTAATGACGGATTCCAGTCCACCGGCGCCACCCAGCAGGTGACCGACCATCGACTTGGATGAACTCATCACGATCTTCTTGGCATGTTCACCCAGCGAACGCTTGACCGCTACCGTTTCGGCCTTGTCTCCCAACGGCGTGGAAGTGCCATGCGCATTGATGTAATTGACCTGATCAGGATTGATCTGTGCATCATTGATCGCTGCATTCATGCAACGGCTGGCACCACTTCCATCCTCCAGCGGAGCGGTCATGTGATTGGCATCGGCGCTCATACCGAAACCGACGATTTCGGCATAGATTTTGGCGCCGCGTGCCTTGGCATGTTCATATTCTTCAAGAACGAGAACACCGGCACCCTCGCCGAGAACAAAACCGTCACGATCACGATCCCACGGTCTGGATGCCGTTGCCGGGTCATCGTTTCTGGATGACAACGCCCGTGCGGACGCGAAACCACCGATACCCAGCGGCGATACCGTCGATTCGGCACCACCGGCGATCATGATATCCGCATCACCGTAAGCGATGATACGTGCTGCGAACCCGATGGAGTGCAACCCCGTCGAGCATGCCGTAACAATCGAAAGATTCGGCCCCTTGAATCCATAACGGATCGAGAGGAAGCCGGAAATCATGTTGATGATCGAGGATGGTACGAAGAACGGGCTGATCCGGCGCGGACCGCGTTTTTCCAGTTCAGCATGCGTTCTTTCGATCATGGGCAAGCCACCGATGCCCGATCCGATATTGACGCCGATACGGTCTGCATTTTCTTCCGTAACGACCAACCCGCTATCCTCGATAGCCTGGATACCCGCTGCCATCCCATAATGGATGAACGTATCCATGTGGCGCGATTCTTTGCCTGGAATATAATCTTCCAGCTGGAAATTTTTCACCTCGCCGGCAAAGGTCGTGCTGAAAGCGGAAGCATCGAATCGGGTGATGGGTCCAATACCGGATTTACCCGATGTTACTGCATTCCACATATCAGCTACATTGTTGCCTACAGGCGAAATACATCCCAGTCCGGTAATAACGACCCGGCGTTGTCCCATACGGCTCAAGCTGTTCTCCCTGTTTCAGTATGTTTTATCAGGACTGCATATTGGCTTTGGCATAATCGACGGCCTGTTGGACGGTCGTGATTTTTTCAGCCTGTTCGTCCGGAATTTCAATTTCGAATTCGTCTTCGAGTGCCATGACGAGTTCTACAGTATCAAGCGAATCTGCACCCAGATCGTCGACAAAGGACGATTCCAGTTTGATTTCATCTTCAGCAACTCCCAATTGCTCAGCAACGATTTTTTTTACACGTTGTTCGATATCGGACATTTCTTGGCTCCAGTTAATAAAAAACACAAATTTCAGAAAGTGCGCGCATTTTAACAGGTTTGCGCAAAAAATTTCACTGCACAGGTTAAGTTCCGGCTATGTGAAGCACATTATAGTCAAAAATTCTGTCACCCAACGACCGGCACGGTCAGTTCATGAACATACCGCCATTGACATGCAACACCGTTCCGGTGATATATGATGCCTGCGGCGATGCCAGAAAGGCGACTGCAGCCGCAACATCTTCCGGACTGCCGAAACGTGCCAGCGGAATCTGTTTGAGCAGATTGCCTGTGACTTCCTCGCTCAGCGACCTCGTCATATCCGTATCGATAAAACCCGGTGCGATACAGTTTACGGTAATGCCTCGGCTGCCCACTTCACGCGCCAGTGCGCGGCTCATGCTTTCCACGCCGGCTTTCGATGCCGCATAGTTCATCTGTCCCGCATTGCCGATCGAACCGACAACCGATGTGATATTGATGATCCGGCCACCTTTCGCGCGCATCATGCCACGCAAGACGGCACGGGAAAGACGGGCAACTGCTGTGAGGTTGACTGCAATGACTTTGTCCCATTCCTCGTCTTTCATGCGCATGGCCAGCTGATCCTGCGTGATCCCGGCATTGTTGACCAGAATGTGGATGGCGCCGTATTCTTTCTGGATTTCATCGACGACCTGACGGGAACGCTCCGCATCGCGGACATCCAGCACGATACCCTTTCCGGCATCCGGACGGACTTTCGCCAGATCTTCCGTAATATGCGCAGCACCGGCTTCGGATGTCGCGGTACCGATCACGGTTGCGCCATGTGCGGCCAGTTCCATTGCAATGGCATGACCGATACCACGTGATGCACCGGTTACCAGCGCGATTTTTCCACTCAGATTTTCACTCATTTGAGTGCCTCCAGCACTTTGTCGAGGGATGCCTGATCCACGATAGCTTCACCCGTAAGCGAGCTGTTGATCCGTTTGCACAGACCTGCCAGCACTTTTCCGGGACCGCATTCGACGATATGGGTAATTCCCATGGATGCCATTTTTTCGATGGTTTCCACCCAGCGAACCGGGCTGGCTGCCTGACGGACCAGCGCATCCTTGATGGCCTGCGGATCGTCGATGATCGCGACATCCACATTGTTGATCAGCGGAATCTTCGGAGCGGAGAAAGTCAGGTTGGCCATATATTCCGCCAGACGATCCGAAGCAGGCTTCAGCAGGGAAGAATGAAACGGTGCCGACACCGGCAGCATCAGTGCGCGTTTCGCGCCCTTGGCCTTCGCAGCGGCACATGCGCGGGTCAGTGCGGTTTTATGTCCGGCAATCACGATCTGCGTCGGCGAATTGAAATTGGCCGGTTCGACCACTTCACCCTGGGCTGCTTCCTGACATGCCGTCTTCAACGAATCGCTGTCCAGACCGATAATAGCTGCCATACCACCTACACCGACAGGCACAGCCTCCTGCATGGCCTGTGCACGGAAACGGACCAGTTTGACCGCATCCGCAAACGGAATGACGCCGGCTGCAACCAATGCGGAAAATTCACCGAGGCTGTGTCCCGCAATCACTTCCGGAACAGCACCGCCGGCCGCGATCCATGCCCTGTAAAAAGCAACGGATGACGTCAGCATGACCGGTTGCGTGTTGGTCGTCAGATCCAGTTCTTCCTTCGGACCCTCGGCAATCAGTTTGCCCAGATCGAAGCCGAGAGCATCGGACGCTTCGGCAACGGTTTCCTGTACGACTGTATTACCGGCAAAGCCGTTCAGCATTCCCACAGCCTGGGACCCCTGTCCCGGAAAAACAAAAGCAAATTTAGGCATAGCTCCGTCTCTTCTATCAATCGTCAAACAATCTTACATTCTGATGACCACAGCACCCCATGTCAGCCCGCCACCGATAGCGGCGAGCAGGATATGCTGTCCCGGTTTGATACGGCCGTCACGCACTGCGGTATCGATCGCCAGCGGAATGGATGCCGCCGATGTATTGCCATGCTGGTCGACCGTTACGATAATCTTCTCTGAAGGAATGTCCAGTTTCTTGGCGGAGCTCTGCATGATCCGGAGATTGGCCTGGTGCGGTACCATCCAGTCCACATCCGTATTTTTCAGCCCTGCTTTTTCCAGAGCTTCCATGCCGACCTTGTCCAGCCAGGTCACCGCCAGCTTGAAGACGGCCTTGCCGTCCATATAAACGAATCCCTTGCCGTCGATAGCACCGTTATTGAGATGTCCCGGCAAACTCAGGATATCCCCATAATGTCCGTCGGCATGCAATGCCGTGGACAGAATACCCGGCTCTTCAGACGCTGCCAGCACGACCGCTCCGGCACCGTCACCGAACAGCACACACGTCGTCCTGTCGTTGTAATCAATGATATGCGAATAGGTTTCAGCGCCGACGACCAGCACCTTTTTGTATGTACCGGCACGGATGAAACTGTCCGCTACCGAAAGGGCATACAGGAAACCGCTGCACACGGCCTGTACATCGAATGCGGCACAGTTGCTGGTGATACCCAGTTTTTTCTGGACCATACAGGCCGTACTCGGAAACCCGCCGAAAAAATCGGAAGTGGACGTCGCCACGATCACCATTTCAATATCGTTGGCCTGACACCCTGCCATTTCCAGGGCCTTTTCCGCTGCTTTCGCGCCCAGATCGCTGGATACCACTCCCTGATCGGCATAGTGGCGCGACAAAATCCCGCTGCGGGTCCTTATCCATTCATCCGATGTTTCGACACCTTTTTCAGCCAGCATGGCTGCCAGTTCATCATTGGTAACACGTTTGGGGGGCAAGTAGCTGCCAGTACCGATTATTTTTCCGTAGATGGTCATACTGTTTCTTGTTCCTGTATCCCGTTTTCTTTTTTGAATTTTCCTGCTGCCTGATGATCCTGCGAATTCCGTAGCAACTCGGCCATGGTATTGGAGATTTTTTGCAAAACACCACGCTTGACGGCGTCATGCGCACGCTGGATAGCACATCCATAAGCATAGACATCGGCTCCGCCATGACTTTTGAAAACCAGCCCGCGCAACCCGAGCATGCATGCCCCATTGAATCTTGACGGATTGAGACGCTGCCGCACTGATTTCAGCGCTCTGCCTGCAAGAAGCGCACCCAGCATGCTGACGAAACTGCTTTTGAGCTCCGAAACCAGTACATCGCGGAAGAAACGTCCGAGTCCCTCAATGGCTTTCAGCGTGACATTGCCGGTAAACCCATCGCAGACAACTACATCACATGTACCTTCGAATATATCGTTGCCCTCGACGTTGCCACAAAAATTAAGTGTACCATTGTCGTGTTCCGTGTGGAGCAGCTCGCCAGCCTTTTTTACGACCTCGTTCCCCTTGATCGATTCCGTCCCCACATTGAGCAGACCGATTCTCGGATGGGGATCACCTTCGATATTGGCAAACAATGCCGACCCCATCAGCGCGAACTGATGCAAATGTTCGGCTTCGCAACCGACATTGGCTCCCAGATCCAGTACATAGGTCGGTCCGTTTTTCTGGTTTGGCAAAATGGCGCAGATCGCCGGCCTGTCGACGCCCGGCATGGTCTTGAGCACATAGCGGGACACAGCCATCAACGCACCGGTATTGCCTGCCGAGACACAGACATCCGCCTCGCCGGTCTTGACCAGCTCGATCGCCACACGCATGGATGAATCTTTTTTGCGGCGGAGCGCAACTTCAATCTTGTCGTCCATCCGGACGAGTTCGGAAGCATGTCTTATCGTGATACGCGGATGATTTTCGGCTTTGTGTTTTTTCAGTTCTGCCTCGATCAGATCCTGCTGGCCAACCAGTATGAGATGTGCGGTCTGTTCCTGTCCAAGAAAGGAAAGAGATGCCGGAATCGTGACACTCAATCCATGGTCTCCGCCCATGCAATCAATTGAAATTCTTACAGTTTTTGTTTCGTTCTCAAGCACGCTCAAACCGGATTTTTTCTCCGTCCCCCTGCAATACCCAGTCTCGCAAAAATAGCAATAAAAAAGGCGCCAGGTAGATAACCTATTGCGCCATTGATTTCATCAGCATTCCGGATGCTTACTGATCGTTTTTGGTATTCAATACTTTTTTGCCACGATAAAAACCGCTTGGGCTGATATGATGGCGACGATGCTTTTCACCGGATGTCGGTTCGACTGACAACTGGACCGCTTCCAGCGCATCGTGAGAGCGATGCATACCACGTTTCGAAGGCGATTTCTTGTTTTGTTGGACTGCCATAATTACTCCTGAATCAAAATTTCGAAAAATTCTAACACATCCATCCTGTCATATTGTCACAAAATGGAATGCCTATTGTTTTTTTGTTGTCAACCTTTTGTTTTGAGGGCTTTCAACGCCGAAAACGGTGATTCGCGCTTTTCCTGCCACTTGCCGGCCGAGGTATCTGGACAGACCTCATGTCTTGGCGACAGCGGCAACGCCAGAAGCGCCTCGTCTTCGACCAGATCCCTGACATCCACCTTTCCGTCCGTGACGATCACCTCGACAGCCTCACCGTCCTCAAACGATTCTTCCATCTCGTCCGCTTCCTCTTCCGTGCGTGCAACCGCCACGACGGTTTCGGAATCCAGTTTGCAAACCAGAACTTCCAGACACCGCTGGCATACCAGCGGCATGTTTCCTGAAACATGTATGAGCAATCGCGGTTTCTGACGGTTATCCAGAAAACCCGCCACCTCCCACGACAGTTCACCTGCCTGGCTTGCGCAAACTGCCGCCAGCCTTTCCAGACCGGAAACAGGCGTATGCCCGCCAATACGTTCACCGTTTTTGCAAAACGCAAAGGGATCGATCAGAAAAGAATCCATAGCTCGACCAGAGCGTAAAATTCATAATTTTAACAACAATATTTCTTATACGTCAAAGCTTTAGTACACTATCTGCATTTTAGCCACTTCTTGTGCCGACATGTTATCCGATTTCCCATTGCATCTCGTTCTCGCCTCCTCCTCAAAATACCGCAAGGAATTGCTCACCCGATTCGGTTTGCCTTTCACGACCGAAAGCCCTGACATAGACGAAACGCCGCTTCCTTCCGAATCACCGGCGGAAACCGCACTGCGTCTGGCATGCCTGAAAGCGAAGGCAATCGGCAAACAGTTTCCGGATGCCGTCGTCATCGGTTCCGACCAGGTCGCGGAATGCGAAGGGGAAGCCATCGGAAAACCCGGCACGTTCGAAAACGCATTCGCCCAACTGAAAAAAATGCGCGGCAAAAAGGTGGTTTTCCATACAGCACTGTGCGTATGGAACGGACGTGACGCCTGTCCGGACGATACCCTGCAAAAAACGACGGTTGATACCTGTGTCACGTTCCGCAATCTGCCGGATGACGAGCTTCAGGCGTATCTGAAAACAGAAGAACCCTATGATTGTGCCGGCAGCGCAAAAAACGAAGCTTTGGGTATCGTGCTGCTGGAAAAAATCGAAAGCGACGATCCGACTGCCTTGACCGGATTGCCCCTGATCGCGCTGACCACCATGTTGCGACGCTGCGGCGTCACCTTTTTCCCGAAAAAATCATGACACAAAAAGGCACACTGTATCTGATTCCCAATACATTGGGAGAAGAATCCGACGGCCATGCCCTTTTCGGCATTTTGCCTGAAACTGTCGCAAGAATTACCGCATCCCTGGATTATTTCATTGTCGAAAACGCGAAATCCGCACGTACCCATCTGAAACGGGTCGACAAAATGCATTCTCTCGGGCAACCGCTCCAGCAAATCCGGATGGCTGAACTCAACGTCAGAACAGACAAGTCAAGACTTCCCGAATTGCTCGAACCGCTCTTGTCGGGACAGGATGGCGGCCTGATCTCGGAAGCCGGCGTCCCGGCTGTCGCGGATCCGGGTGCCGATCTTGTACGCCTTGCCCATGAAAAGGGCATTACCGTCAAACCGCTGGTCGGCCCTTCGTCCCTGCTGCTGGCATTGATGGCCAGCGGACTGAACGGCCAGAGTTTCGCTTTCAATGGCTATTTGCCGACGGATACCGAACAGCGTCAGCGACGTATCCGTTCGCTGGAAGAACGCTCGCGCCATGACAGGCAAACCCAGATTTTCATCGAAACGCCTTACCGAAACGACACTTTGCTCAAGGCATTTTGCACGTCCTGCAAACCGGATACCCGATTGTGTGTCGCCACCGATCTGACTCTGTCTGCAGAATCCATTCAGACCTTGCCCGTGGCTGCCTGGAAAAAACGGATCGAAAAAGGACAAATGCCGGATTTCCAGAAAAAACCGACGGTCTTTCTGCTGCTGGCGAACTCGCCTGACTGACATATGCTGTTGTGTACCGTCTGCCGCAATCAGCGGGACGGTGCCGCAACACCGGCTTCCAGTGTAAAACCTGCCCCTGCATCCTTTTGCAGCAATCGCACCAGCAACGGCAACGCTTCTTTCAGCGATTCCGCCAGTTTCCATGGTGGATTGACGATAAACAGGCCACTGGCGACAAAACCCGTTCCATCCGGGACAGGGCTGGCAACGCGCAACGTGACATGCAACCATTCCCGTGAAACCGCCTGTTTGAGCTGACTGGCGAACCTGCGTGACTCGGGTCTTTGCAACACAGGATACCAGACAAGATAGGTTCCCGTCGGGAAACGTCTGATGGCGTCCTGCAAGGCCTCGATCACTTTCCTGTAATCCGCCTTGTCCTCATAGGGCGGATCGATCAGAACGACCGCACGTCTCGATGGTGGCGGCAGCTGTGCCTTGAGTGCAGCGAATCCGTCCTTTTTTTCGACAATCGTCCGCTTGCCGCGAACTGGCGGCAATCCCCGTTCCCGCCTGTCACGTGCCAATTCAGTCATATTTCTGTCCAGCATCCCGATCTCGGTCGGATGCAACTCGAAAAGACGCAACCTGTCCTGACTGCGCAATATTGCATCGGCAATGAACGGCGATCCCGGATATATTGCAAGCTTTCCGTCTGTGTTCAGGGCACGCACATACGACAAATACTGTACCAGTGGCTCCGGCAAATGCGCTTCATGCCACAGTTTGCCGATACCGGATGCGAATTCTGCGTTTTTCATCGCCGCTTTCCCATTCAGTGCATACACTCCTGCACCCGCATGGGTATCGATATAAAAAAGCGGCGTTTCCTTCTGGCATGCACGCACCAGTGTCTGCACCAGTACAACGTGTTTCAAAACATCGGCATGATTGCCGGCATGGAAAGCGTGCCGGTAGCTGAACATGGCAAAATCCTGGTCTGAAAAAGATAAAAAGGTTGGTTATTTTAACGCCGCTCCCGCAATTTGCCGTACCGTTCAAAACAATTCCAGAAAAAGTTTGGCGGCACGTGACAGACGTTTTTCCTTCTTCCAGATAATCGCCGAAGACGATTCAAGCTGGCATCCGGAAATCGCCATCCTGTGAAAATCTTCAGCGGGTCTGACCGACAAGGTCGATTCCGGCAAAATCGCCATCCCGATTCCCTTGTCAACCAACGCCAGTATGGCTGAAATATTGTCGCTCTCGCAAACGATATCCGGCGATATTCCCTTGTTTTTCATCTCGTCAACGACCATATCATGGCAATAAATACCTGCCTGTCTGTGCATCAGGATCAGCGGAACAGCGCCCAGCTCTTCAAGCGTCAGCGCGTTTTTGCCCTGCCATCGCGCATCATCCTGACGAGCGACCGCCAGCCAGGATTCCGTCAACAACGGCAATTGTTCATAAGCACCCGCCGGTACCGGCAACCGAACGATGCCGAACTCGATCATATCGGATTCCAGCAATTCAAGAACGCGGAATGTATTGCCTTCACGCCACTGGAAACGGACATACGGATATTCCTCATGAAAGCGCGCGATCCGCTCCGGAATATACATATTGCCGATCGCGGGCGGACTGCCGATCGCCAGTATGCCATTGACGCCATATTCGACATCTTTCACTTCACTGGCCGCTGCCTGCAACATGCCGAGAATCTGTTCGGCACGCTGATAAAACACACGTCCTGCCTGTGTCAATGACAAACTGCGCGTATTGCGATCCACCAGTTTGACGCCCAGTTCTTCTTCCAGCAATTTCAGCTGGTAACTTAACGGCGGCTGCGCAATATGCAAGCGCTGTGCCGCACGACTGATCTGCCCTTCTTCCGCAATGGCACAAAAATACCGAAGCTGACGTATATCCATGACTTACCTGTACAATATATATTTATTAAGTATGAATTATAAACTTAAAAAGTATTTTTTATATAAATATCTGCTGTGTATACTGTTAACTGTTACGGTTATTCCGTTATTTTTTGCAGAAAATACAAGGAGATGGCGATATGAAAATCTGTATATTCGGTGCAGGTGCCATTGGTGGCTACCTGGCTGTTGAACTGGCTCTGGCTGGCAATGATGTTTGTGCCATCGCACGTGGTTCCCATCTGGAAGCCATCCGGAAAAACGGCCTGACGCTTTTGATTGATGGCAAGGAAAAAAACGTGAAAATTCCGGCCAGCGACAATCCGGCTGATTTCGGGCCACAGGATTATGTGATCTGTGCCCTGAAAGCACACCAGTCATATGAATCGGCAGCCCAGTTCGCTCCCCTGCTTGGCCCCGATACCGCGATGGTCACCGCCATGAATGGTATTCCATGGTGGTATTTTTACAAGGAAGGAGGCCCGTTCGAAGGCCGCCATCTGGAATCGGTCGACGCGGGGGCACGCCAGTGGAACCTGATCGGCCCAGAAAGAGCCATCGGCTGCGTGGTCGATCCTGCCTGCGAAGTCATCGCCCCAGGTGTCATTGAACACCATGAATTCAACCGCTTCATCCTTGGCGAACCAGACGGCACGGAATCGGAACGCGTCAAAAAACTCTCTGACGCCATGAAACAAGCGAACTTCGACGCACCGATCCGGAATGCAATCCGCTGGAATGTCTGGCTCAAGCTATGGGGTAATGTCTGTTTCAATCCGATCAGTGCCTTGACGCATGCGACACTGGACCAGATCACATCAGGTGCACTGCGCGAAGTCTGCAAGAAAGCCATCTATGAAGCCAAGGCGGTTACGGAAGCGCTCAATATTTTCATTCCTGAAGAAATGATCGAACGACGGCTCAACGTCGCTGGCAAGGCGGTCGGCCACAAGATGTCAATGCTTCAGGATCTCGAACGGAACCGTTCCATGGAAATCGACGCACTGGTTACTGCCGTACAGGAACTGGGATGTTTGACCGGCACCCCCACGCCGACCATCGACATCATGCTTGCGCTTGTCCAGACACGCGGCCGGATCGCCGGGTTATACTGAAAACCGTTTTTTCCTCAACCTTCCGGAGCCAATCCGGAAGGTTTTTGTGGGACTGAATCCCTTGGCAACGGCCGTAACTGCCGCATCTTCCGTCAAATTCCCCGCTTTTTGATTTATTTATCCCGAAACGGAAAAAAATCAGGAAAATACCATGCCAGCGCTTGCGATATTAGCCGCATGCCTATTATTATAGTGGTATGCGGAATTCCGCATATCCACTCTTTGAACGAGGCTACAATTATGCAAAAATTTCTGGCTGCCTTTTTCGTTGTTGCAGGTTTCACGCTTCCGCTGACTTACGGTGTTGCACAGGCTGAGCCTGTCAGCAAAACCGCCAAGAAACCTGCAAGACAGGCTGCAACGACAACCCAGGATTCGGAAGCCATCAGTGTAGCGGGACTGACCAGTTCACAGTACAGCTGTGAACTGGGCAACAAGTTTACCGTTTACAAGAAGTCCGATGACCCGAGCTTCATCAACCTGCAATGGCGCAACAAGATGCATCGCATGCTTCGCAAAGCGACAACAACCGGAGCCGACCGTTACGAAGACAAGCAGACCGGTCTGGTCTGGATCAACATTCCGGCAAAAAGCATGTTGCTGGATATCAAAAAGGGAAGTCAGCTGGCCAATGAATGTCGCAATACTGAACAGCGCAAAGCGCTGGCAGCTGCAAAACCCAACTGATCCATCGTTTGTAACCTTTTTTCTGTATGAATAACGAATGGCCCTGTCAGGGCCATTCGTTTTGGAGTTTTCATGTCCCACGTTTTCCAGAATACCCTCAAGACATTCCCGGTCTCGAAAGATAAGCAAGGCTACTTTTACTCTATCCCCGAACTGGGAAAAACCCTGGGCATTGACCTGTCACGCCTGCCTGTTTCCATCCGTATCGTTCTTGAATCCGTATTGCGCAACTGCGACGGCAAGAAAATCACTGAAGAACATGTCCGCCAGCTGGCGAACTGGAAACCGGGTGAAGAGCGCACCCATGAAATCCCGTTTGTCGTCGCACGCGTGATCCTTCAGGATTTCACCGGTATTCCGTTGCTGGTCGATCTGGCTGCCATGCGGAACGTCGCAGTACGTACCGGCAAGAATCCGAAAAAAATCGAACCGCTCGTTCCGGTCGATCTGGTTGTGGATCACTCCGTACAGATCGACTATTTCCGCCGTAACGATGCACTTGATCTCAACATGAAACTGGAATTCAGCCGCAATCGTGAACGTTACCAGTTCATGAAGTGGGGCATGCAGGCATTCGATACGTTCGGTGTCGTACCTCCAGGCTTCGGCATCGTCCACCAGGTCAACATGGAATATCTGGCACCCGGCGTCCACAAACGAGACGAAGCGGGAACCGGCAACGTTTACTATCCGGATACCCTCGTCGGAACTGACTCTCATACCACCATGATCAACGGTGTCGGTGTCGTCGGCTGGGGTGTCGGGGGTATCGAGGCAGAAGCCGGCATGCTGGGGCAACCAGTTTACTTCCTGACGCCTGACGTCATCGGCATGCATCTGAGCGGCAAACTCCGCGAAGGCTGTACGGCAACCGATCTGGTCCTGACGATCACCGAACGACTGCGCAAGGAAAAAGTCGTCGGTAAATTCGTCGAATTTTTTGGCGAAGGCGCTGCATCGCTGTCCGCAACCGATCGTGCCACCATCGCCAATATGGCCCCTGAATACGGCGCCACCGTCGGCTTCTTCCCTGTCGACGATGCCACGACCCGTTATTTCCGCAATACGGGACGTACCGATGAAGAAGTCTCGGCACTGGAATCCTATTTCAAGGCACAAGGGATGTTTGGCATTCCGAAAGCCGGCCAGATCGACTACACCCGTGTCGTCGAACTGGATCTGGGCAGCGTCACCGCCTCGGTCGCCGGTCCGAGACGGCCGCAGGACAGAATCGAACTGGGCAACCTGAAAAAACGCTTCACCGAACTGTTCGGCCTGCCGGTTTCCGATGGCGGTTTCAACAAAAAGGCGGACGAACTGGCCAATACCTACCGGACACGCGATGGCGAAGAACTGCGCAATGGCGATATCCTGATCGCCGCCATTACCTCCTGTACCAACACCAGCAATCCCGCCGTATTGCTGGCTGCGGGTCTCCTGGCGAAAAAGGCTGTCGAAGCCGGTCTGGAAGTTTCTCCGCGCATCAAGACCTCGCTTGCTCCTGGATCGCGTATCGTCACTGGCTATCTGGAAAAAGCGGGATTGCTGCCTTATCTGGAAAAACTCGGCTTCACCGTCGCCGCCTATGGCTGCACGACCTGTATCGGCAACGCAGGCGACCTGACGCCTGCCATGAACGAAGCCATCATCGAAAACGATGTAGTCGCGGCCGCTGTCCTCTCGGGCAACCGCAATTTCGAGGCACGTATCCACCCCAATATCCGCGCGAATTTCCTGGCATCGCCTCCGCTGGTCGTAGCCTACGCTATCGCCGGAAATGTCAATCGTGATTTGACGACCGAACCGCTCGGCAAAGGCAAGGATGGCAAAGACATTTATCTGTCAGACATCTGGCCGACTTCACATGAAGTGGCAGAACTGGTACCGCTGGCGCTGGACGCTCCGACTTTCCGCAAAAATTACAGCGCTATCAAGTCCGCTCCCGGCGAACTCTGGCAACAGATTTCCGGTTTCGCCACGGGCGACGTTTACGACTGGCCACAATCGACCTATATCGCTGAACCGCCCTTCTTCAACGGTTTCACCATGGAAGCAGGTCCGGCTTCGGCTCATATCACCGGGGCGCGCGCACTGGCGCTTTTCGGTGACTCCATCACGACCGACCATATTTCGCCTGCAGGTTCCATTCAGGAAAAAAGCCCGGCAGGCCAGTGGCTGCGCGAACACGGTATCGCCAAGGCCGACTTCAACTCTTTCGGTTCCCGCCGTGGCAACCATGAAGTCATGATGCGTGGCACTTTCGGTAATGTCCGCATCAAGAACCTGATGCTGCCAGCAGCACCTGACGGCAGTCGGCGGGAAGGCGGTTACACGCTGTATCAGCCGGACGGAGCGGAAATGTCAATCTTCGATGCCGCCATGCGTTATCAGAAAGAAAACGTACCGACCATCGTCATCGGTGGTGAAGAATACGGTACCGGTTCTTCGCGAGACTGGGCGGCGAAAGGCACCCAACTTCTGGGCGTCAAGGCTGTCATCGCCCGTTCGTTCGAGCGGATTCACCGTTCCAATCTGGTCGGCATGGCAGTTCTGCCACTCCAGTTCACAGGCAATGACAGTGCCGCTTCGCTGGGATTGCGCGGCGACGAAACCTTTGACTTGCTGGGACTGGACGACATCCAGCCTTTGCAGGACGCTACACTGGTCATCCACCGTACCGACGGCACCACTACCGAAGTTCCATTGCTGTTGCGTATCGATACCCCGATCGAAGTTGATTACTTCCGCCATGGCGGTATCCTGCCATACGTATTGCGTCAACTGCTGGCAGACTGATCGCCATTGACCAACATTGCAAAAGGGCAGCATTCGCTGCCCTTTTTGATGTCTGCACACCTCTGTACGATAAAAACATCCTTCGTGCCCCTATCAATACAGCCACCGACACCACATTTCCATTTTCCGCAAGGAACGCCTGAGCGTGTTTTTCTTGCCACGCCCATACCATCCCGACACATTCCGCATAAGCCGGACCGTAAAAAATACGTGAAAAAATCGTTATTTTTATATTAAAGTAATCCTGTTGCACTGTACGACACGAAAAGAGGTTCCGATGGATACCCAAACGGTCAGACAATACCTGAAAAATCGCTCGCTTTCGTTCTCCCGGCTTTTTTTGCCGGTTTTGTTTCTCGCCGGTATTACCTGTTTTCCAGGACATGCGCTCGCCGATGATTTCGCCGATGCCATTCGTCTTCTCGGAAACCGGCAATACGAACAGGCTATTTCCCTGTTAAAAGAAGGCGTCAGCCAGAAAGATCATCGTTCCGAATATGTTCTGGGATTGATCTACTTCAACGGTATCGGTGTCGGCAAGGATATCCAGCGCGGCATATCCCTCATCACGCAATCGGCCAACCGCGGATTCGCTCGCGCGCAAAATTATCTGGGCGTGCTTTACTATGAGGGAAACGGTGTCGAACAAAACGATCTGGAAGCTTTCCAGTGGTACGGTAAAGCGGCGGTCCAGCATTTTCCAGATGCAGAATACAATCTGGGGGTCATGTATGCCCAGGGGAAGGGCACTCGCCAGGATTTCGATGAAGCCATCAAATGGATCCGCCGTGCCGCCATGCACCAGCTTCCGGAAGCACAATACGGTCTTGGCGTCATGTATGCCAGAGGTCTTGGTGTCGCGAAGAACAACGAGCAATCCGCTTTCTGGTTCGGCAAAGCCGCCAAACAGGGCTATCTGAAAGCCGAAAACAAAATGGGCGTTTTGTACCAGTCTGGCAACGGTGTAGCCAAAAACGAAACTGCGGCTGTCGAATGGTTCACGCGTGCGGCGGAAAAAGGTTATCACAAGGCGCAATACAATCTGGGCATCATGTATGAAAACGGCAGGGGCGTCCCGGCAGACAAGGCAAAAGCCATCGGCTGGTTCCGCAAGGCTGCTGCGCAAGGAAATACCGATGCACAAAAACGGCTCAGAATATTGCGTGCCGCCTCCTGATATATGGTCCGACGGACTGTCGGCATCATCACACAGGATTCCGGTCCGTCCGCCATGTCACATACATGCCAGCATGCCTTTCAAGCTGACCGTTGTCTTGTCACGAATATCGGCGCAATGATTTGCCAAACCGGTACATTACGCTGTCATACCATCATTTTTTCAGGAAAATCCCCTGCAAAATTTAGGATTAGCACAAAAAAAAGGTATACTCCTTTATTTGTGCAAATGCATGTGCATGCGACAGACTGTCACATGCTGTAATGCATGATGGAAATGAACGAGTCCGTTCATATTCCCGTCTGAACAAGTCATGAGGATGCGACGGTACCGGCTCCGGGTTCCGTCCGAATAGTCTGCATTCCCGCTTTTCAGGAAATTTGACGACAACCAAACCTTTTGGAAATCATGAAACCGGCCATTGACAGTGGCCGGAATTTTTGTTTTACCTGACCTTATTATCACTATGGCAGATCTGCATCAATCCTTACAGGAAGCACCGGAAAAAGAAGATATCCGCATGCTGGGACGCATGCTCGGCGATGTCATCCGGGAAAAAGAAGGCGAAGAAATTTTCAATCTGGTTGAAAAAATCCGGCGCACGGCTGTCAGTTTCCGGCGCAATCCCAATCTGTATTCAGCCGATACCCTGAACAACCTGCTCAAAAACTTGAGCCGCAACCATGCTATTTCAGTCGTCAGAGCCTTTTCCTACTTTTCCCATCTTGCGAACATCGCAGTCGACAAGCATGCCAATCTTGCATACAGAGCTGCCAGAATCGCAGGTGAAGCACCTGAAAAAGGCAGCCTGACTTATGCACTGGACATGCTCGACAAGGCTGGCGTCTCCGGATCCGACATCAAGAAACTGCTTCGCGAAACTTTCATTTCACCGGTGCTGACGGCACATCCTACCGAAGTACAGCGCAAAAGCACCTTGGACAGCGAACGTGAAATCGCACGTTTGCTTGCTGAACACGATGCCGATATGACGCCAAAGGAACACAAGCACAATACCGAAATGCTGTATGCTCGCATTGCAGCACTCTGGCAAACCAGGCTGTTGCGTTATACCCGCCTGTCTGTCGCCGATGAAATCAACAATGCACTTTCCTATTACCGGATCACCTTTTTGCGGGAGCTGCCTGAACTCTACCGAACCATCCAGGAAGAAATCGAAGAAAGATATCCTGAAAGTGCCGACGGTATCCCCTCACCCGGTTCCGAAAGCAAATATCTGCAAATGGGCAGCTGGATCGGCGGCGACCGTGACGGCAACCCCAATGTCAATGCTGATACCATGCTGCATGCACTGGAACGGCAATCACATCTGATTATGGAATTCTATCTGGAAGAAATCCACAATCTGGGGGCAGAGCTGTCCATGTCATCGCTGCTCAATCATGTCAGCCCCGAACTGCAGAAAATGGCCGATGCATCGGCCGATACCTCCATGCACCGTGTCGATGAACCGTATCGCCGTGTCCTGATTTCCATCTATTCACGACTGGCTGCCACCGCACGTGATTACGGGATGACCAGCCTCTCGCGCAGCGAAGTCGGTGTTGGTGAACCCTATGCCTCACCGGAAGAATTCAGCGCCGATTTGCAGGTCATGATCGATTCGCTCAACCAGAATGCCGGCGAACTGATCGTCCGCCCAAGGCTTGGCCTTCTGAAATCCGCCGTCGATATTTTCGGCTTCCATCTGGCGACCCTGGACATGCGGCAAAGCTCCGATGTGCATGAACGTGTCCTGACGGAAATTTTCGCCGCCGCACAGGTTGAACCGAATTACGCCGGACTTTCCGAAGCAAAGAAAGTCGATCTGCTGATCAGCGAACTGGAAAAACCTCGCCTGCTGTATTCTCCTTTTGCGCAATATTCGGAAGAAACCACATCCGAACTCAGAATCATGCGGACCGCCCGTTATATCCGTGAACAATACGGAAAACGTGCCATCACCAATTACATCATCTCGCATACCGAAACGGTATCCGATCTGCTGGAAGTGTACCTTCTGCAAAAGGAATCCGGCCTACTGCATCCGAAACGCAACGGCACGGGCGGCATCAACCACCAGTGGGACGATGCAGAACTGGATCTGATGGCCATCCCGCTTTTCGAAACGATTCCCGACTTGAGACTGGCCTCCACCATCATGAAACAGGCCATGAGCATTCCATTCGTCCGCAAGCTGATCCACAAACAGGGCGATCTTCAGGAAGTCATGCTCGGTTATTCCGACTCGAACAAGGATGGTGGCTACACGACTTCCAACTGGGAACTCTACAAGGCAGAAAAACAGCTTGTCGCACTGTTCAACGAAATGGGCGTCAAACTGCGTCTGTTCCATGGACGTGGCGGTACCGTCGGACGTGGGGGCGGTCCGACCTATGAAGCGATCCTGGCGCAGCCACACGGCACCGTCAACGGACAAATCCGTCTGACCGAACAGGGTGAAATGATCGCGTCCAAGTTTTCGCATGCCGAAATCGGCAGCCGTAATCTTGAATTGCTGGTCGCTTCCACTCTTGAAGCCAGCCTCATGCCGGAAGACCCGAACAAGAAATACGCCGACAAGATGCATGACTTTGAAACGGCGCTGGAAGAAATTTCCGCACTGGCCTATAAAGCCTATCGTCATCTGGTCTATGAAACGCCTGGATTCACCGATTACTTTTTCCAGTCCACCCCGATTGCCGAAATCGCGGAACTGAACATCGGTTCACGCCCGGCATCGCGCAAATCGTCACGCCGTATCGAAGATTTGAGAGCCATTCCATGGAGCTTCTCGTGGGGACAATGCCGCGTCCTGCTGCCGGGCTGGTACGGTTTCGGATCGGCTATCATCGAATGGCTTGATGAAAACGATCCACAAGTCAGAAACAGGAAAATCGCCCTGTTGCAATCCATGTACAAGGAATGGCCGTTCTTCGAATCCATGCTTTCCAATATGGATATGGTGCTTGCAAAGGCCGATCTGGCAATTGCCTACCGCTATTCAGAACTGGTAACAGACCGTAATCTGCGCGACACTGTGTTCTCGCAAATTTGTGCCGAACACCAGCGTACACTGGAAAGCTTCGAGATCATCACCCATGAAAAAGAACGGCTGGTCAACAACCCGACGCTGGCCAGAGCGCTGAAAGACCGTCTGGCCTATATCGACCCGTTGAACCACTTGCAGGTGGAACTGATCAAACGGCACCGTAATCCGGGCAACAATCCGGAAAACCTCGATGCCCGTGCGACCCGCGGCATCCACCTGACCATCAACGGTATTTCGGCCGGTATGCGTAATACGGGCTGATATACGCAGCATGGACATATCGTCTGCACTTTCCGCCGGTTCGTTTCCGCTGGACGACAGGAACGAACCGGTGTATCTGGAACGCGACGGACATACCGCCGCCATCGTCCTGAACCGTCCAGACAAACTCAACGCCATCACCCGTCATATGTGGATGCGCCTGTATCAGGCCATCACGTCATTGTCAGCCGATACTTCGCTGCGTTGTATCGTCCTGCGCAGTACATCACCTAAAGCCTTTTCCCCGGGCTGCGACATCCATGAATTTTCTGTCTGCCGTGCAAACAAGGCACAGGCACGTGAATATGGTGAACTAATGCACCGGACGCTGGAAGCATTCGAAAACTGCCCTGTTCCCGTCATCGCGGAAATACGCGGTCTCTGTGTCGGTGCCGGTCTTGAACTTGCTGCCGTCTGTGATATCCGCCTTTGCTGCGAATCTTCACGTTTCGGCGCTCCGATCAAGAATCTGGGGCTGGTCATGGCCTACCCCGAACTGAAACCGCTGCTGAGGCTGACCAGTCCGGATGTCATCATGGAAATATTGCTGGAAGGACGGATTTTCAATGCCCGTGAAGCCCTTGAACGCCATCTGGTCACACGTGTCCTGCCGGATGAAAAACTGGCCGATGCCGTCCGCCAATCCGTTTCCGATATCGCATCAGGTGCACCGCTGGCCGCACGCTGGCATAAACGCTTCATCCGCCGACTGGCCGATCCTTCCCCTGTCACGCCCCAGGAATATGACGAGTGTTTCGACTGTTTCGACACGACCGATTACAGTAAGGGATACCATGCCTTCATCAACCGATCCCTTCCCGATTTCGAAGGAAAATAAAAAAGCGTGAAATTTTCTTCACGCTTTTTTCATGTGACATGCGATTTTGTCAGGTATTTTTCAGGTGCCGCGACAAATAAACGCTTTGTCCGATAACAAACACCAGCATAAGTCCCATCCCGCCGAACAGCTTGAAACTGACCCATGTCGATGTTTCGAACCCCCCCCAGAACGCGACATAAAGATTGAGAATCCCCATAAATACAAAGAAGAGGACCCACGCCATATTCAGTTTTTTCCATATGGCATCAGGCAACTGGATTTTCTTTTCCATCATGGCACGGATCAGATTTTTCCTGAATATCAGCTGTGCCAGCAACAACGCGCCACCGAACAGCCAGTACAGAACCGTCGGCTTCCACTTGATGAATTCCTCACTGCCGAAATAAATGGTAGCGCCACCGAAAATCGTGATCACGACAAGCGACACCCACAAGGTCGCCTCGATTTTCTTTCTTCTCAACAACAGGTAGATGATCTGCAAGGCACTGGCCACAATCGCCAGCGCGGTTGCGATCAGAATCGGCACCGACGATTCCGGAATCTGTGGTCCTGCCACAAAAGCAGACAAATAACGGTCGGCGACTGCCTGGGCAGCCGCCAGATTTTTCTTCGCCCATGAAAACGAGCCGAAAAACAGGATAACTGGAAACAAGTCAAATAGAAACTTCATTTTATTCAATCATTTAGCAGTAGATTGCCTGCCGATCTGCAAAGGCTCGAACCGCAATGCGACAGAATTGATGCAATACCGCAACCCTGTCGGCGGCGGCCCGTCATTGAATACATGCCCCAGATGGGCATCGCATACAGCACACAGGATTTCCGTACGAACCATACCCAAACGGGTATCCACTCTTTCTGTGACATTATCCGGATCGACCGGTTTGAAAAAACTTGGCCAGCCGCAACCGGCATCGAATTTGGTATCCGACAAAAACAGGGGTGTTCCGCAATTCACACAATAATATACTCCCGTTTCGTCATGATTCCAGTACTGTCCCGTAAAAGGATATTCCGTTCCGCCCTGCCGTGTAACTTCATAGGCCAACGGAGACAGCAAGGCACGCCATTCGGCATCGGTTTTGTGTATTTTCTTTCGGTTGTTCATGAACGCTCCCGTATTTTCTGAGAACCCGACGTATCACGAAAAGTGGCTTGTCCCCGTCAGGTCATTATCCGGCATACCAACGCCACTTTTTGACAACCATACACTATTTCAGGAAAACGCGTACGACGCCCGATCAGTCTTTCCGTTCGAAAACTGCCATGGATTCCACATGCGAGGTATGTGGAAACATGTTCACGACACCTGCGGCCATCAGCCGGTAATGCCCGCTACCCGTCAGAATGCCAGCATCACGCGCCAATGTGGACGGATTGCACGATACGTACACGATCCGTTCCGGACGAAAACGCCTGTGTTCATCATCCAGCGCTGCAATCGACTGGCAAACAGATGCCGCACCATCTCTCGGCGGATCAATCAGTACACGATCGAACGCACCCAGCGCAACCCAGTCTGTTTCCGTCATCTCAAACAGATTACGTGTTTCGAAACGGGTCTTGTCCTGCAAGCCATTGCGAATGGCCGCCTCTCTTGCGCGTTGCGTCAGCGTGTCGCTTCCTTCGATCCCGACAAGTTCTCCGGCAAACCGTGCCATCGGCAAGGAAAAATTGCCCAGTCCGCAAAACAGGTCGGCAACCCGATGTCCTACCTCGATGCCAAGCAAGCGAATCGCTCGCGATACCAATACCTGGTTGATCCGGTAATTGACCTGCGTAAAATCCCCCGGCTTGAACGGCATTTCGACATCGAATTCCGGTAACCAGTATTGCAACCGGTTTTCGTCAGGATAAAACCGTTTGATGGTATCCGGACCTTTCGACTGCAACCACCATTGGACATGGTGCTTGTCTGCAAAATCTTTCAATGCCTGCTCATCCGCAGCTGTCAACGGCGCCATGATCCTCAACAACAAAGCCGTCACGATCCCGTTTTTGTCGTTTCCGATCGCCACTTCGATTTGCGGTATCTGACGAAAAATGGACAATGAACCGATCAGCTCGCGCAAAGGTACCAGCATATCGGAAATATGTGCAGGCAATACCGGACACTGCTTCATATCGGCGATATACCGCGACTGTTTTTCCCTGAAACCAACCAGTATGCCGCCTTTTTTCGGTACATAATTGACCGACAGCCGCGCACGGAAACGGTACCCCCAGTAGGGCCCATGAATGGGGCGCAATATCCGTTCCGGTCTGACACGGCCGATATGCCACAAATTGTCTTCCAGCACACGCTGCTTGATGGCAACTTGTGCGGCAGGCTCAAGATGCTGCATGGAACACCCGCCGCAAATCCCGAAACTGGGACATGCCGGCCGAACCCGCATCGCCGATTCGTGAATCAGCGAAACGGCCTTTGCAAGTTCCCATTTGCTTTTTCTTTTCAGAATCTCGCACCGGACTGTTTCTCCCGGCAAGGCGTCCTCGACAAAGACGACCTTCCCGGGTGTGCCATCTTCATTGGATAAATAGCCGACACCCCGTCCTTCGGCATCCAGTGCCTTGATTGAAATGATATGAGCAGACATAAATGATGTTTGAAAAGCATGTAACGCATATTCGTCAAATATGCGTTACAAAAAGAAAATGAAATCGCCCGTCAGCGAGCAGGCAGATATTTTACCGGATCGACCGGCTTACCCTGGTAGCGTATTTCAAAGTGCAGCTTGACCCTGTCGCTGTCGGTACTGCCCATCTCGGCAATTTGCTGACCGCGTTTGATCTGCTGTTTTTCCTGAACGAGAATCTTGTCGTTGTGCGCATAGGCAGACAAGACGTTGTCACTGTGCTTGATAATGACGAGATTGCCGTAACCGTTCATGCTGCCCTTGTGCAGAACCGTACCATCAGCGGCTGAAAGCACTTTCTGCCCTTTCGTTCCGGCAATATCGATTCCCCTGTTTTTTCCTGCTGCAAATGATGCAATGATATTTCCGTTAGCTGGCCAGCTCCAGTTGATACCATCGACTTCCTTTACACCACCTGATACGGAAGCGGCAGCAGTAGTCTGTGTCGTACTTTTGGCCGACGACGCAGGTGCTGTTTGGGATCCTTTGCTTCCGGAATCGATCGAGCGTACCTCCACTTGCGAAGATGTACCCACACTGGCTGTCTGCACTCCGGAAGTTTCTCCCGTCGGCGCCTGTACCCATATCACCTGACCGACTTTCAGATCATTGAGATCGCTGATCTGGTTCCATGCCGCCAGTTCGGCAACACTGTGTCCCGATCGACGCGAAATCTGCGAAAGCGTATCCCCGCTTTTCACGGTATAACGAACCGTATTCCTGTCGATAGGCGCCTCATAGGACGAACTGGTAATGGTGGACCTGTCGGAAATCGGCGCCGTTCTCTGCGGACTGCTGCACGCGCACAAACCGGCACAGATAATCATCAGTAAAGGATAACCCGTCTTTTTCATTTATCGTATTCCAAATTCTGTTCGTACTGCCTGGTCAGACCGTACCTTGCCGCAGTGGCACAAAATGACAATCGTCCACCACCATGCGCTCCCATTTGTTTTTCGCCACACGCCTGACCAGCTGCAAGGTTTGCTGTTCTCCGCCGACCGGTGCAATCAGCCTGCCTCCGACAGCCAGCTGATCGAACAACGCATCCGGTATTTCCAATCCTGCAGCGGCGATAATGATACCGTCAAAAGGTGCCACCTGTGGCAACCCCAGCATACCGTCACCATAATGCAAACGCAAATTGCCGATTCGCAGCGACCGGAGATTGTGTCGCGCCAGCTCATGCAAACTTTTTATCCGCTCGACAGAATAAACCTCTTTCGCTATTTTAGCGAGAATCGCCGCCTGATAACCGCATCCCGTGCCGATTTCGAGAATCTTTTGCATCAGCCGCGCTTCCTGCCCCATCCGCAATGCTTCCATCATCTTGGCAACGGTAGAAGGTTTCGAAATCGTCTGGTGTGCGCCGATCGGCAACGCAACATCCGCATAGGCCTGTCCTGACAACCCAGGATCGACGAAAAGATGCCTAGGAACCTGCCCCATCGCCGACAGAACGACCTTGTCACGAATCCCGGCCAATGCCAGTCTTTCCACCATTGACTGCAAGGATCGCGACAACGGCAATTCATGACGCGCCATTTTTGGCGTCACAACCTGCGCTGTACCGCCTGTCAGTGTGCTGGCGGGCCATCCTGCATCTGAGCGCATCGGTTTTTCAAACGAAGACCGCCCCATCACACTGGACAATGGCAAAGGGAACGATTTCGTTTTCTTGTTCATGCCAGTATTTTTTTCAGGTCATCAAGCACGGATAAATGCGTCCAGTCGAGTTGCAGCGGTGTCACCGACACATGCCCATTCCGGATTGCATGGAAATCGGTACCTTCACCTGCATCCCTCACCGGCCCCGAAGGCCCGATCCAGAATATCTCGCGACCGAACGGATCCTTTTCACGAATAACCGCTTCCGACTCGTGGCGTCGTCCGAGACGGGTTGCACGCAACGTTTTCAGCTCGGCATAAGGCTTGTTCGGGATATTGACGTTGAGCAAGAAAGGTTTGGGCAATCTGTCGAAAACCCGCAAAATCACATCACGTGCGACAAGTGCGGCACTTTCCAGCTCTGCCCAACCCTTGTTGACTTGCGAAAAGGCAATGGATGGGATATCGAACAGATAACCTTCCATAGCGGCAGCTACCGTTCCGGAATAAATCGTATCCTCGCCCATGTTCTGGCCATGGTTGATGCCGGTGACTACCAGATCAGGACGCCATGGCAAGACACCGGTCACCGCAATATGTACGCAATCGGATGGTGTACCGGTCGTATAGGTGAAACCATTGCTGCCCTGATAGACGGAAATGGGACGCTCAAGCGTCAGCGAACTCGACGCACCGGAACGATTGCTGTCCGGTGCAACGACAGCGACTTCCGCAATCGGTTCCAGCGCACGTGCCAGCGCACTGATTCCCGGTGCCAGATATCCGTCATCATTACTGATCAATATTCGCATCAGACCCAACCACTTATCACGGCACCGGATCGGCAACCCTGTCCCGCTACGGACAGCGCATATTCCTGTCCGGTGCTTTACAACAGAATTTCATTCTTTGGGCGGTGTCAGCAACGCCAAAACTGCTTCCAGTTCGGAACGGATCGCATCCACATCCACCGGAGAAGACACCGTAACCACCCTTTCGACCGGCATTTCCTCGACCACCACATTCCGGGAACCGCGTTCATTGAGCTTGTTTCTCGCGCCGCTGATCGTGAATCCCTGTTCATACAGCAGTTCCCTGATTCTTCTGATCAGCAACACTTCATGATGCTGGTAATAACGACGGTTACCCCGACGCTTGACCGGTTTCAACTGCGCGAATTCCTGTTCCCAGTATCGCAATACATGCGGCTTCACACCGCATAATTCACTGACCTCGCCGATCGTGAAATATCGTTTGGCCGGTATGGGCGGTAAAACGACTGACTCAGATTTTTGGATCCGTTCGTTCATGGAAATAGCACGCTACTCGTCAAATTATTCCGCAGATTCAACCATCGATTTCAATTTCTGACTGGCATGAAACGTCACGACCCGTCTGGCCGTAATCGGAATTTCCTCGCCGGTTCTTGGATTTCTGCCGGGACGCTGTGGTTTGTCGCGCAACTGGAAATTGCCGAAGCCTGACAGCTTGACCATTTCCCCCCGTTCCAGCGCGGAACAGATTTCCTCGAAAAAGGTCTCGACCATTTCCTTGGCCTCACGCTTGTTCAGTCCGACCTGTTCATACAGCAACTCTGTCAGTTCTGCCTTGGTCAGCGTCGATGTACTCTTGTCGGAACTCGACGCTGCGACTTTTTTCAAAGAAGCGGATTCCGTCTTTTCAGTCAATTGCGAATCGGTGGATCGTTTCATTCTTGCTATAAAAATACCAGACATCTATTCGGAAACTCAGGCACGCAAACGCGCTCCCAAGTCTTTTTCAGCTGCCGCTACAAACGCTCCGATAGCGGCATCCACGGCTTCATCCTGCAAGGTTTTATTGGCATCTTGCAAGGTAAAGCGGAATGCCAGGCTCTTTTCATTGGCACCCAACCCCTTGCCACGATAATCATCAAACAAAACAACAGCTTGCATGATACCACAGAGGGGGTTATTATCTTTTTCCCTGTAAAATCTGTCAATGATTTCCTGAACGGGCATTGATGAATCGACCACCAGCGCAATATCTCTCGTCACCGGCTGGAAACGTGCGATTTCCGTATATGCCGGCACACCGACAGCCTGCAATGCACTCACATCCACTTCAAAGAGAACCGGTGCATGCGGCAAATCATATTTGTGCTGCCAGGATGGATGCAATTCCCCAATGATACCGATTTCCTTGCCACCACATTCCACTTTCGCGCAGCGTCCCGGATGCAGCGCCGGGTGAGTCGCCTTGGAAAAACGCAGCTGTACCGGCGAGAACATGGCTTCCAGATCGGCCTTCACGTCGAAAAAATCGACCTGCCGGTCAGGCAACCCCCACTGCTCTTCATCGGCCAGTCCATAAGCGATGGCTGCCAGCCGTTTTGGCTGTTCATATCCTGCGACCGTCAATGGACCGTCTTGCACTTCCGCATTTCTCATGAAAACCGCACCGATTTCAAACAGGCGTACTCTTGAAAACTTGCGATTCAGATTATAACGGACATTTGCAACCAGATTGCCGATCATATTGGAACGCATGACGCTCATCTGGCTTGCGATCGGATTAAGCAGTCGGATCGGATCGGAATTGTTCGCAAAATCCTTTTCCCATACTTCGTCAACAAAGCTGTAATTGATGACCTCCTGATAATCCAGATCGGCCATCTGTTGCCTGATCGAAAACAGTGAACGGACATTTTCCGGCCGGATACGCATGACATTGGACGCAACCGGCGGTAATGCCGGGATATGCTCGAAACCGTACACCCGCGCGATTTCCTCGATCAGATCTTCCTCGATTTCGATATCGAAACGATACGATGGCGGCGTGACCGTAAAGGTTTCACCATCCTGAACGAATTTCAGATCAAGGCGTTTGAAAATATCCGCGATCAAATCGGTCGTCAATGCAATACCGATCACTTTTTCCGCTCTTTCCTTGCGCAGGACGACCGGCTTGCGAACCGGGAGATTGACCACCTTGTCAACGACAGGGCCGACAACCGTCTTGCCTTCTACCTTGCAAATGTCGAGAACCAGTTCCGTAATACGTTCGATCGTGGCGGTCGTCAGTTCATAATCGACACCCCTTTCGAAACGGTGTGCCGCATCCGTCGTAAAGTTGTACCTGCGAGCGCGGCCACGGATAGCGTCAGGCCACCAGAATGCGGCTTCGATGAAAATATTGGTGGTATCCAGTGAAATGGATGTCCGTTCGCCACCCATCACGCCGCCCATCGATTCCGGTCCGTTGTCATCTGCAATCACACCGACCCATTCATCTACTTCAGCTGTCATGCCATTGAGCAGATTGACCTGTTCACCCTTTTGGCCCCAGCGGATATTCAAGGCACCTGAAATTTTGTCCAAATCATAAATATGGTTCGGCTGACCGCATTCCAGCATCACATAATTGGAAATGTCGACCAACACGGATACGGAACGCTGCCCGCTTCTTTCAAGACGCTGTTTCATCCATTCCGGCGTTTCGGCACGTGCATTGATATTACGGATGACACGTCCGGTAAAACGACCGCACAGATCAGGAGCAAGAACATTGACTTCCTGACGGACATCGGACGTCACGACGGCCGGCGAAGCCTTTTCATAGGTCAGCGGAGCACCTGTCAATGCAGATACTTCCCGGGCGACGCCAAGCAATGAAAGGCAATCCGCCTTGTTCGGCGTGAGTTTAATATCGAAAACCGAATCTTCCAGCTCCATGTAATCACGCAAACTGGTACCGACTGGAGCATCCTCGGGCAACTCCATAATACCGGAATGGTCGTCAGACAACTGCAATTCGCGCAGGGAACACAACATGCCGTTCGATTCCACGCCGCGCAGCTTGCCCTTCTTGATGGAAAACGGTTTGCCATCTTCGCCAGGAGGCAGCACGGCGCCGACCAGTGCACAACCGGTTTTCATACCGGCATGAACATTCGGCGCACCGCACACGATATTCAGAATCGTTCCGGTACCGGCATCCACCTGGCAAACACTCAGACGGTCTGCATTGGGATGCTTGGCCACTTCAAGCACTTTTGCGACGACGACTTTTGAAAAAGGTTTGGCGACAGGCATCACCTCTTCCACTTCCAGTCCCGACATTGTCATCAGGTGCGCCAGTTCATCCGTTGTCATCTCCGGATTCACCATGGTCCGAAGCCAGTTTTCAGAAAATTGCATGATCAGCCCAAGAAAAAATACGGTAACAGTTAAAAACGCTTAATTGAATTGCTTCAGAAAACGCAAATCGCCTTCATAAAACAGCCTCAGATCATTGATGCCGTAACGCAGCATGGTCAGTCTTTCCAGACCGGAGCCGAAAGCGAATCCGATATACTGTTCGGAATCAATTCCCATGTTCTTCAGCACATTCGGATGTACCTGGCCTGCGCCCGACACTTCCAGCCATTTGCCCTTCAGCGGGCCGGAACCGAAAGCAATGTCGATTTCGGCAGATGGTTCGGTAAACGGAAAATATGATGGACGGAAACGAACCTGCAAATTGTCCGTTTCGAAGAAAGCCTGCACGAAATTCAGATAAACCCCCTTGAGATCGGCAAAGCTGATATCACGATCGATCCACAAGCCTTCTACCTGATGGAACATTGGGGAATGCGTGGCATCGCTGTCCACACGATAGGTTCTTCCGGGTGCAATTACCTTGACCGGCAATTCGTGCGAACGTGCATAACGAACCTGCATGGGGCTTGTATGAGTACGCAACAGCAATGGCTTGCCCTGGGTATCCTTGCCTTCGATATAGAACGTATCCTGCATGGAACGTGCCGGATGGTTTTCCGGGCTGTTCAAAGCCGTGAAATTGGTCCAGTCCGTTTCGATTTCAGGGCCATCCGCAACATCAAAGCCGATGGAACCGAAAATACGTTCGATCCGTTCCCAGGTTCGCATGACCGGATGAATACCCCCCTTGCCTCTGCCGCGCCCCGGCAAGGTCACGTCGATCGCTTCGGCATTGAGCTTCGCCTGCAATTTCTCATTGGCCAGTTCCTGACGTCTTTCATTGAGCGCAGCTTCGATCTTGCTTTTGGCTGCATTGATGACCGCACCGCGCGCCTTGCGCTCTTCCGGCGCCATCTTGCCGAGCATTTTCATTTCTGCCGTAATCAACCCGGTCTTGCCGAGATATTTTGCCTTGGCGTTTTCAAGCGATACCGGATCGGAAACATTCCGGAAATCCTGCTGTGCCAGAGAAATCAACTGTT
Source organism: uncultured Oxalobacter sp. (assembly GCA_934277985.1). Lineage (GTDB taxonomy): Bacteria > Pseudomonadota > Gammaproteobacteria > Burkholderiales > Burkholderiaceae_D > Oxalobacter > Oxalobacter paeniformigenes. The sequence continues at coordinate 73,259 of CAKQWF010000002.1, read as the reverse complement.
CTAACGAATCCATGCCATGTCTTCCTGTCGGACAACGGAAAAATAAAAAGCGGGGCAAGTCAATGTCTTGCCCCGCTCCGTTCTATGCATCCTGCAAGCAGGTCAAGCGGCGATAGCTGCCTTGACCCGATCGACGATTGCAGCGAAAGCAGGTTTGTCTGCAACTGCCATATCGGCCAGTACCTTGCGATCCAGTTCGATCGCTGCTTTCTTCAGACCATTCATAAAGACGCTGTAAGACATTCCCAGTTCACGGGTTGCAGCGTTGATACGGGTGATCCACAGTGCACGGAATACCCGTTTTTTGTTACGACGATCACGATAGGCATACTGACCTGCCTTCATGACGGCTTCTTTTGCGACACGATATACCGAGCTGCGACGACCACGATAGCCTTTGGCTTCGGCAAGCAGTTTTTTATGACGGGCCCGTGCCGTGACCCCACGTTTTACTCTGGACATATTCTTTCCTTGTTTTTCGTGTTAACGGATCAGGCGCTTGGCATCATGCGCAATACGGACGCGACATCGCTCGCATTGACATTGGTCATTCCACGCAACTGGCGTTTGACTTTGGTGGTTTTCTTGGTCAGGATGTGGCGTTTGTAAGCCTGGCCGCACTTGACGGTTCCACCCGGACGAACGCGAAAACGTTTTTTCGCGCTGCTTTTGGTTTTCATTTTTGGCATATCAATTCCTGTCCTCCCGGACAGCTCCATTTTTATATGATCGCAGGTGGCAACACACCTGTTGCACTTGCATGCCTGCTCACACTTGTTTTACAGCGAAACCGCTGTCTCCATTCCGCCGCCTGCCGGCGACGGAAACAGATCCTATTTCTTTTTACGGGGTGCCAGCACCATCACCATCTGGCGACCTTCCATTTTCGGAAACTGCTCGACCTGACCATAAGGCTCCAGATCCTGTTTCAGTCGCTCCAGCATTCTGAAACCGATATCCTGATGCGCCATTTCACGTCCACGAAAACGCAACGTGATCTTGCACTTGTCGCCGTCTTCCAGAAACTTGACCAGATTGCGCAGCTTGATATTGTAGTCCCCTTCATCCGTACCCGGACGGAACTTGATTTCCTTGACGGAAATCACCTTCTGCTTCAACTTGGCTTCATGCGCCTTCTTCTGTTCGGCATACTTGAACTTGCCGTAATCCATAAGACGGCACACAGGAGGACGGGCATTCGGTGCGATCTCCACCAGATCTACATCGGCTTCTTCAGCCAGCCGGAACGCTTCCTGAAGGTTTACGATACCCACTTGCTCATTGTCCACGCCCAGCAGGCGGACTTCCTGAGCCGTAATTTCGCCGTTGATGCGATGAGACTTGTCAGTAGCTATGTTGACTCCCCGCTTGTCAAATCAAAAAAAGCTGTTCCCGTCCAAATCACTGTTTGGCCCTGATTTCATTATCCATGCGCGCCATCAGCTCATCGACCTTCATCACACCCAGATCAACACCACCACGCGCCCGAACAGCAACCGTATTCCCGTTCTTTTCCTTATCGCCGACAACCAGCAAATAAGGCACCTTGTTTACGGAATGATCGCGTATTTTATAGGTAATTTTTTCGTTTCGCAAATCAGCCTCGACCCGGAAACCTGCTTTTTTCATTGTTTCAACAACACTTTTCGCATATTCCGACTGGCCATCCGAAATATTCAGAACAACCGCATGAACCGGAGCCAACCATAACGGCATCGCACCTGCGTGGTTTTCGATCAGAATCCCGATAAACCGTTCCAGCGATCCCAGAATCGCACGGTGGATCATGACCGGTATCTTGCGGGTGTTGTCTTCAGCGACATATTCGGCACCCAGTCGCATCGGCATCGAGAAATCGACCTGAATCGTACCGCACTGCCACATACGGCCGATGGCATCCCGCAAGGTATATTCGATCTTCGGCCCGTAGAACGCACCATCCCCCGGAGACAGTTCATAGTCGCAACCCGAACGTTTGAGGGACTCGATCAGTGCGTTTTCCGCCTTGTCCCATGCCTCGTCGGAACCGACCCGTTTTTCAGGACGTGTCGCCACCTTGTAGATAATGTCGGTAAAACCGAAATCGCGATAAACCTTCTTGAGCAAATCGGTAAAGGCCACACATTCATCCAGAATCTGGTCTTCCGTACAGAAAATATGACCATCGTCCTGAGTAAAACCGCGAACACGCATCATGCCGTGCAGCGAACCGGATGGCTCGTTACGATGGCACTGACCGAATTCACCGTAGCGCAACGGCAATTCACGATAGGAATGCAGGCTTGAACGGTAAATCTGGACATGTCCAGGACAATTCATCGGCTTGATGGCATACACACGGTTTTCGGATTCCGTGGTGAACATGTTTTCCTTGTAGTTGTCCCAGTGGCCGGATTTTTCCCACAGCGAGCGATCCAGAATCTGCGGCCCCTTGACTTCCTGATAGCCGTTATCCTGATAAACCTTTCGCATATACTGTTCTACCTGTTGCCAGATCGTCCAGCCTTTGGCATGCCAGAAAATCAGCCCCGGCGCCTCATCCTGGAAATGGAACAAATCCAGCGCTCGCCCCAGACGGCGATGGTCGCGTTTTTCAGCCTCTTCCAGCATATGCAGATAGGCATCCTGATCTTCCTTTTTGGCCCATGCCGTACCATAGATACGCTGCAGCATTTCGTTTTTGGAGTCACCCCTCCAATATGCGCCAGCGACACGCATCAGTTTGAAAACCTTCAGTTTGCCATTGGATGGCACGTGCGGACCACGACACAAATCCGTGAATGCACCACTGGTATAAAGAGAAACATCTTCGTTTTGCGGAATGGACTCGATAATTTCCGCCTTGTAATCTTCCCCGATGGACTTGAAATAGGCAACAGCTTCGTCACGTGGCAATACTTTACGAACGACCGGTTCGTTTTTGCGAGCGAGTTCGGTCATTTTCTTTTCAATCGCCTGCAAGTCTTCAGGCGTAAAAGGCCGCTTGTACGCAAAATCATAATAGAAACCGTTTTCGATTACCGGCCCGATCGTTACTTGCGCATCCGGATACAGCTGCTTGACAGCATAGGCCAGCAAGTGCGCGGTCGAATGCCGCATGATATCCACCCCATCCGCATCCCGATCGGTCACGATCGCCAGATCGACGTCCTTGTCGATCATGTAGGATGTATCGACCAGCTTGTCGTTTACCCTGCCTGCCACAGCGGCCTTGGCCAATCCGCTGCCAATGGAAGCCGCTACCTGTGCAACCGTCACCGGCTCGCTGAATTCCCGTTTCGAGCCATCGGGAAGCCGAACTGAAATCATCTTGATCTCCAAATCCAACACAAAAAAGACGGCACAAGACCGTCATGAACCATCCGCAACACAAAAAACAAACGCGGCACCGCCGCGCTCGCCGATCACCCGCAACCGGCATCCATACAGACAAACCCGCTTTTCCGGATCGGCATCACAAAGTACCAACTTTAGCACAGAAACCGCACACCCGAAACGAAAAAACGGCAACACGCGACTCCTGGCACGGCACACCGCCTACCGACGATTAACGATTCCAGTAACACAACCTTGCCACAAATACACCTGAAAAAATCAAGGAATCAACTCGCGGCCAAAACCATGCCCCAAAAAAAAAAAAATGCCGTGCTATCGAGCACGGCATTTTCGGAAATCTGGTAGGCACGATTGGACTCGAACCAACGACCCCTACCATGTCAAGGTAGTGCTCTAACCAGCTGAGCTACGCGCCTAAAAATGCCATTATAGCCGCAAATTTATTCGCAACACAATACCCTTCAGTAATCGTTGCCAGCAAACAACAGTTTTTTCTCCATACCACGTTTTTTCGGCTCATCAGACAAATGCTTTTCGGGTCTTTTTCCCTTCATTTTGCCTATTGCCGTGTTTTACGGTTTTCTTCCGTACAACCATAACTGTTTGGCCGATTCAAGCGGCAATCCCTGTTTTTTCGACAGGTTTTCCCGTTATAACGCCGCGTCATGCCAAATCCGGTTTATAGTGTCAAATGATTGTTGTAAAACTTTTCCCGCATTCACAGCGACAACTTTTTATCCTGCCGTTTGCCATGAATACAACCAGCCTTGTCCATACCGCCGTATTTCAGAAACTCGTCCGACATGCAGAAGATGCCCGCACATGGTCGCTGAAAGCACTTTTTGCCGATCATCCGGACCGTTTTCCCGCCATGACCCTGACAGCCGGCGGACTGTTTCTCGATTTCTCGAAAAATTTTCTGACGGACGAAACGATAGGGTTGCTTATCGAACTCTCGCGGCAATGTCATCTGGAAGAAAAGCGTGAAGCATTGTTTGCCGGCGATGAAATCAATACGTCGGAACATCGTGCCGTATTGCATACGGCATTGCGTGCGCCACGCAGCGAAACGGTCATGTTCAATGGCAAAAACATCATTGCGGATATTCAGTCGGTACTGGAAAAGATGCGCCTGTTTACCGAAAAAGTTCATGCAGGGGAATGGAAAGGCTATTCAGGCAAGCCCGTCACCGATATCGTCAATATCGGTATCGGCGGTTCCGATCTGGGACCACGCATGGTTTGTCAGGCACTGCGCCCTTTCCATGTCAAGGGCATCAACGTCCATTTCGTCGCCAATGTGGATGGCCACGATCTGGATGCCATCCTGCAAAAAGTCAACGCGGAAACGACCCTGTTCATTATTGCATCCAAAACGTTCACGACACTGGAAACCATGCTCAACGCCCATGCGGCGCGCAGCTGGTTTCTCAATTACGGCACCGTCCGCGACCTGTACCGGCATTTCATCGCCATTTCCACCAATACGGAAGCTGTCGCACGATTCGGCATCCCTGCCGAAAACCTGTTCCCTTTCTGGGACTGGGTCGGCGGACGCTATTCCGTCTGGTCTGCCATCGGCCTGCCTGTCATGCTGGCCATCGGCTACAATCATTTCACGGAATTTCTGGCAGGCGCACACGCCATGGACGTTCATTTCCGGTACGCGCCGCTGGCATCGAACATGCCAGCGATTCTCGGACTGATCGCCATCTGGAACCGGAACTTCCTGGGTTTTTCTTCCGTTTCCATCGCCCCCTACCTGCAGGATTTGTTCAGTTTTCCGAATTATCTGCAACAGCTCGAAATGGAAAGCAACGGCAAGCAAACCCAAAAAAACGGCAAACCCGTAGAATATGACAGTTGCCCTGTCATCTGGGGAAATATCGGCACCAACGGGCAACATGCCTATTTCCAGTTGCTGCATCAGGGAACCGATATCATTCCCGTCGACTTCATCACTGCCCTGACACCGCATCATACCCTGCCAAAACATCACGCTGCCCTGCTGGCAAACTGTTTCGCACAATCCGAAGCACTGATGCGCGGAAAAACAGCCGAACAGGTCAGAAACGAACTTTCAGCCCAGCATATGGATGCGGAAGAAATGGCCATCCAGATTCCGCAACGCACTTTCCCCGGAAACCGCCCGAGCAATACCATTCTCATGAACGTCTTGCGTCCAGAAACGCTGGGAGCGCTGATTGCTCTGTACGAACACAAAACGTTCGTCGAAGGCGTCATCTGGAACATCAACAGTTTCGACCAGTGGGGTGTCGAACTGGGCAAGATTCTGGCAAAAACGATCCAGAACGAACTGGAAGGCCAGCCTGAGCAAATGCACGACAGTTCGACTGCAGGACTGATCGCACTGGCAAAAGCCGCCATGAAATAAGTCGCGACTGTACCGGTTTCATCAGATGTACCGGCACGCGTACACTGTGCATCAGAACAGGACGGACTGAATCCGATACCGGAACCGTGTCATTTTCGCCTTTTGTGACAGCGGGATTGCCATATCTCGAAAACCCGCTCCCGCCATCCTCATAATATGATTTAATATCGATTGTCCCTTTCCCGTTCAACCCATTGCATGAGGACATTTATGAGCCAGCTGGACCAACTGAAACAATATACGACTGTCGTCGCCGACACGGGAGATTTCCAATCGATCCAACGTTATTCGCCGCAGGATTCGACGACCAATCCGTCACTGATACTGCGTGCCGTCCAGAAAGATACTTATCATGCACTGCTTGAAAAAACCGTCCGGGACAACCGCGACAAATCCACAGAAGCAATCATGGATCGCCTGCTGGTCGCATTCGGTGTCGAAATTCTGAAAATCGTTCCAGGACGCGTTTCGACAGAAGCGGACGCACGCCTGTCATTCGATACGGAAGGCAGTATCCGTAAAGGGCGTGAGCTCATCGCACTGTACAACAGCGCAGGTATTCCCACCGAACGTGTTCTCATCAAGATCGCCTCGACATGGGAAGGTATACGGGCGGCCGAAGTCCTGCAAAAAGAGGGCATCCGTTGCAATATGACCCTCATGTTTTCGCTTCCGCAGGCCGTGGCTTGCGCCGAAGCGAATGTCCAGCTGATTTCACCGTTCGTCGGACGTATCTATGACTGGTACAAAAAACAGACGGGCAACGAATATACCGGCGCTGAAGACCCCGGTGTACAATCCGTCAAACGGATTTACAATTACTACCGCAAGTTCGGATATGCCACGGAAATCATGGGTGCCAGCTTCCGCAATACATCGCAAATCATCGAACTGGCCGGTTGCGACCTCTTGACGATCAGTCCAGAATTGTTGCAGAAACTTTCCGACTCGGATACTCCTGTCAAACGGAAACTGTCTCCTGAACAGGCGTCCATGGATCCTGTCGAAAAAGTATCCTACAATGAAAAAACCTTCCGACTCTCCGTCAACAACGATGCCATGGCAACCGAAAAACTCTCGGAAGGTATCCGGCTTTTCTGTGCCGATACCGTCAAACTGGAGAAAATGATCGACGAACTTCGCTGATACTTTACATATATCGTTTTTTCACAAATGGTGTTTTCCCTTCAGGGGAAAACACCATTTGTGGTTTTGGAACCCGTCTTAATAGGACGCGTTCTCATTTGGGTTACACAAGACAATTTTATTTCGCTGACAACCATGCCATCTTTCCCACAGAACGAAAGCCGGACGACACCAGACCTGCCCATCGAAGGACTGAGCGAAAAAACCGCCCAGGAAAAACATCTTCGCGAAGGGCCGAATGAGCTGTCATCATCCAAACCCCACTCGATCCTGTCCATCGCATGGGATGTCGTCTCGGAACCCATGTTCCTGCTTCTGTTGTCCTGCGGCATCATTTATCTGATTATCGGCAGTCTGGAAGATGCGCTGATTCTGCTCGGATCGGTCTGCATCATCGTCACCATGAGTTTTTTGCAGGAGCGCAAAAGCGAACGGACACTGGAAGCCCTGCGCGATTTGAGCAGCCCTCGTGCCTTGGTATTGCGTGACGGTATGCAAAAACGGATCGCCGGACGGGATGTTGTCACAGATGATATCGTCTTTTTGTCGGAGGGCGACCGTGTTCCGGCAGATGCGTTCTTGCTGGAAACGCAAAGCCTTTCGGTTGATGAATCGCTGTTGACCGGTGAATCAGTCCCTGTCAGGAAACAGATCATCGCTCCGGATACCCCTTTGCCTGCCGTCAAACCGGGTGGCGACGATCTGCCCTATCTGTTTTCCGGTACGCTCGTCGTTCAGGGAACCGGTATCGCCAGAGTCACCGCCATCGGCGAAAACACCGAACTGGGAAAAATCGGCAAGGCGATTTCCACACAAAAAACGGAAACCAGCCGCGTACAGGCCGAAACACGACAGGCCGTCCGTGTCGTCGCCACCGCCAGCGCCGCACTGGTCATCTTGCTGGTAGTCTGGTACGGCATGACACGACATGACTGGCTGCACGGCATTCTTGCCGGTCTTACCCTCGCCATGAGCATCATGCCAGCGGAATTTCCGCTGGTTCTCGCGATTTTTCTCGGTCTTGGCGCATGGCGCATGGCAAAAAAAAGAGTGCTGACCCGCCAGATACCGGCAATCGAAATGCTGGGGGCTGCCACGGTATTGTGCGTGGACAAGACCGGTACGCTTACGCAAAACCGTATGGTGCTTTCCCACATTATGGTAGATGGGCAAACCTATATTTTCGAAGATGCCGCATCGCTGGAACATGACAATTTTCCCGAACACTTCCATGAAACGCTGGAATTCGCGATGCTCTCAAGCCAGCGCGATCCATTCGATCCGATGGAAAGCGCCATCCAGCAAACAGGACGACAGGTTCTGGCCGGAACGGAACATATCCACGACAGCTGGAGTCTGGTCGAGGAATATCCCCTTTCTCGTGAATTGCTCGCTATCTCCCGTGTCTGGCGTTCTCCCGATCTGAGCCAGTATGTCATCGCCGCCAAGGGTGCACCGGAAGCCATCATCGACCTTTGCCACCTCGATGCAGGGACAACAGCTGTCATTTCGGCACAGGTCGATTCACTCGCACGTCAAGGCTTGCGTGTACTGGCTGTGGCACGTGCCGCATTCCGGCAAGGCGAACTGCCGTCGCAACAGCATGATTTTCATTTCGAATTCCTGGGTATCATCGGCTTGTCCGATCCGCTTCGTCCTGCCGTTCCGAATGCCGTCAGAGAATGTCTTGCCGCCGGTATACGAGTCATGATGATTACGGGTGACTACCCGGCTACCGCCCGGAAAATCGCCGAGGAGGCAGGTCTGGACGCCAGCGGCAAGGTTCTTGCAGGACATGAAATGGAAACGCTGCCACCTGGCGAACTGCGTGAACGCGTCAAAAACGGCAATATTTTCTGTCGCGCTACGCCGGAACAAAAACTGCAACTGGTCAACGCGCTGAAAGAAAACGGCGAAATCGTCGCCATGACCGGTGATGGCGTCAATGATGCTCCGGCACTGAAATCGGCCCATATCGGTATCGCCATGGGAGAACGCGGAACCGATGTCGCACGCGAATCAGCTGCACTGGTTCTGCTAAACGACGATTTTTCCTCTATCGTCTGTGCCGTCAGACTCGGTCGCCGCATCTTCGACAACATCCGGAAAGCCGTTGTCTTTATCGTGGCGGCTCATATCCCCATCGCCGGATTGTCGCTGATTCCGGTCATGCTGGGCTGGCCATTGATGCTCCTGCCCATCCATATCGTCTTTTTCGAGCTGATGGTCGATCCGATCTGCTCTGTCGCATTTGAAAACGAACCGGAAGAAAAAGACGTTATGACAAGGCCACCGCGTCCGACAAATGCACGCATCTTCGACAAATCGATCCTGTGGCTGGGTGTCAAACAAGGTATCGCCCTGCTGGCATGGGTCGTCCTGGTTTACTGGGCCGCCCACCTGTACGGTTTCGACACGGAACAGGCCAGAACATTGACCTTCACCGCCATGATCGCAGGCGACATCTGGCTGATTCTGGTCAACCGATCCTGGAGTCGTTCATTCATCGCATCGCTTGGACAAAAAAACAGCATCCTCTGGTCGGTGCTGGCTGTCACGGTCGCTGTCCTGCTGGCGGGTATTTTCATTCCGCCAATACAGGCGTTGTTCCATTTTGGGGCAGTCGGACTGGTCGATACTCTGATCGCGATCGGTGCAACCGCCTGTTTCACCGGTCTGATCTCATGCCTCCGTTTTTTCAGAAGAGCATTCTGAACCGGAATTTCATTTTTTCAGGTGTACGCTGGTTCGCATCAGTTCGAACACGGCATCGTTCACTTTCCGGGCATTTTCGATCAGGTCGAAACTGTCCGGCATGAACAGCCAGTCTGCCAGCAATCCACGGAACATGAACCCCAGCAAATTGCACGCCAGCTCGATATCGAGATCAGCTGGCAATTGCGCCTTTTTCTGTGCATTGACCAGAATCGTCCGGATAATGTTTCTCGAATAGGTATGCCATTCCTTTTGCTGGATGACGATCTGGTCCGTCTCACGCGTGAATTCACACTTATGGAACAGGATATTCAACACCTTCCGGTAATGCGGGTTGTTGATGACTTCCAGCATGATGGTTTCATGTGTCCTGCTCAGCTGGGCGACAGGATCGTTCACACCCTTTTCGACGATCCCCTTGATCAGCGCATCCATCGGAACCCGTATCCGCAAGCACATGGCCTGAAACAGGTCTTCCTTATTCTTGAAATGCCAGTAGATCGCGCCACGGGTCACACCCGCAGCTTCCGCAATCTCGTTTAGGGTCGTATTGGAATATCCGGACTCATTGAATACATCTTCTGCCGCATCCAGAATACGATCACGGGTTTCCAGCGTCTTTTTCCTGCCGGCGCGTTCCATAAGACTCCTGATTTACAATATGTAACAAATTATAAAGCTTGTTGCGAGAAAAGCATTTCTGACCGATAATGCGCAGAATCGTTTAAATACATTCATGATTGTATGTTATTTTTTCGTCTCCGTCATGTGAGGCGATGCATTTTATTTGTTTACACACAAGCATTTCCAGATCCCTGTTCCGACGGGAAATGGATTCATTTTCTTTTGAAGACCCATGAAACCTTTTTCCATTTTCAGAAATGCAAGTACCGTTTTCATCGCCGCCACATTGCTGGTTGCCTGCGGTGAAAAAGAAGCACCACCTGCTCCGTTGCCTGAAGCGGCTTTTGTTACGATCACCCCTGAAAAAATGGCGATCGAAAATGAATTGCCCGGAAGAATCGAGTCTTTCCGTACAGCCGAAGTTCGTGCACGGGTACCCGGCATCATTCTCAAACGCGCATTTGAAGAAGGTTCCTATGTCAAACAGGGACAACTTCTGTTCCAGATCGACCCACGCGACTATCAGGCCGCCGTACAAAGCGCCAAGGCTACGCTGGCACGTGCAAAAGCCAACCTGGTCCAGGCCGATCTGAAACTGAAACGTTACACACCGCTGGTCAAGATCAATGCCGTCAGCAAACAGGAATATGATGACGCCGTCGCCGCACAGAAACAGGCTGCTGCCGATGTGGATGCAGCAAAGGCCGAACTGGTCAGAGCCAACCTGAATCTGGAATATGCCCGTGTGACCGCCCCGATTTCAGGCAGAATCGGTCGCCAGATGGTGACGGAAGGCGCTCTGGTCGGCCAGAACGAAGCAACGCTGCTGGCTACCATCCAGCAGATCGATCCAATTTATCTGAACCTGACGCAGTCCAGCGCAGAACTGCTCAAACTGCGCCAGATGATGAATGCCGGTACACTCAAGGATACCGACAAGTCCGGGCTGAAAGTCACCATGGTTATGGAAGACGGTACGATCTTCGACCATACCGGCAAATTGCTCTTTTCAGATATCACCGTCGATCCGACTACCGGTGAACTGACTATTCGTGCCCTGTTCCCCAATCCTCAGAACATGGTACTTCCCGGCATGTATGTCCGTGCACGGATGGAACAGGCGATCAACGAAAACGCCATCACAGTTCCCCAACAGGCAGTCATCCGCGCCAATGACGGTTCCTCCGTCATGGTGCTCAACAATGAAGACAAGGTGGAAGTCCGCAAGGTCAAGACCGGAGCGGCCGTCGGCGCTTCATGGGAAGTGCTGGAAGGTTTGAAACCGGGTGATCGTGTCGTCGTCGAAGGCCTGCAAAAAATCAAGGCCGGCGCACCGGTACGCGCCGTTCCATGGGAAGATCCGCTCAAGCCCAAAGCGGAACCGGTACAACAACCGCAAGCCGCCATCCAGAACGGCAGCGATACGGCGACATCCGGCAACAATGCAGAACAACAGGCTGCGCAACCCGCCACACAACAGTCGGAACCTGCAACACAACAGACACCGGCTGTACCCCAGCAAAACGGGCAACCTGCGACATCTGCCGATACGCCCAAGGCTGAATAGGCAAAAAGAGGGAATTTCCTATGGCAAGATTTTTTATCGACCGCCCTATTTTTGCGTGGGTTATCGCAATTTTCATTACGCTGGGTGGCATATTGTCCATCCTGAATCTGCCGATTTCGCAATATCCGGATGTAGCTCCGCCGCAGGTCACCGTCTCTGTAACCTATCCGGGCGCTACAGCCAAAACCGTGGAAGACAGTGTCATCCAGATCATCGAACTGGAAATGAACGGTGCAACCGGTCTTCAGTATTTTGAATCGGAAAGTGCGACCGGTACCGGTAAAATCACCCTGTCCTTTACTCCGGAAACCGACGTCGAACTGGCAGCCGTCGATGTGCTGAACCGACTCAAACGTGTTGAATCCCGACTGCCGGACGCCGTCATGCAGCAAGGGGTCACCATCAATAAATCACGCAGCAACTTCATGGCGATCATCAATCTGTATTCGACAGACGGACGCATGACGCCTATCGATCTCGGTGACTACATTTACCGTAACGTCCTTTACGAAATCAAGCGTCTTCCTGGTGTCGGCGATGCAACCGTGTTCGGTACCGAAAAGGCCATGCGTGTCTGGATCGATCCCATCAAGCTTACCGGTCTGAATCTGACGGCAGGTGACGTCGCCAATGCCATCAAAAACCAGAACGCGGTCGTCTCCTCTGGTGCCACCGCTTTCCCGCCCAACGTCGGGACGGAAACCTTCAGTGCGAACGTTGATGTTCATGGTCAGTTGCAAACTGTTGAAGAATTCGAAAACATCATTTTGCGTGCCAATACAGACGGTTCGGTTGTCCGTCTGAAAGACGTCGCACGTATCGAGCTGGGCGGCAGAACCTATGAAAAATATACCCGCCTGAACGGAAAACCGTCTTCCGGTTTCGGTATCCAGCCGACCGCAACCGCCAACACGATTGCGACCATGACCGCTGTCCGGGAAAAAATGAAGGAACTGTCCCAGTATTTCCCTGAAGGCGTGACTTACAGTATCCAGAACGATACTTCGAAATTCGTCAGTGCATCCATTCATGAAGTGGTCAAGACACTTCTCGAAGGTGTTTTCCTGGTCTTCGTCATCATGTACCTGTTTTTGCAAAACTTCCGGTACACGATCATTCCGACCATTGTGGTTCCTATCGCATTGATGGGTACCTTCATCGTCATGAAAGCACTGGGATTCTCGATCAACATGCTAACCATGTTCGGTATGGTTCTGGCGATCGGTATTCTGATTGACGACGCGATCGTCGTCGTGGAAAACGTGGAACGTATCATGACCGAGGAAGGATTGTCCCCACGTGAAGCGACATACAAGGCAATGGGACAGATTACCGGCGCTATCGTCGGGATTTCGACAGTGCTGACCGCCGTTTTCATCCCGATGGCATTTTTCAGCGGCTCGGTGGGTCGTATTTACCGGCAATTCTCCATCTCGCTTGTCGCGTCGATGATATTCTCCGCTTTTCTCGCGTTGTCGCTGACACCGGCATTGTGTGCAACGATCCTCAAGCCCGTCGATCCGAATGCGCATAACGAGAAAAAAGGATTTTTCGGCTGGTTCAACCGTCGTTTCCACAGCATGACCATGACTTATGAACGTCAGGTCTCGAAAATGTTCGGCAAAATCACTCGCTACATCGTGATTTACGGCGCGATCGTTTTGTGTACCGCTTTCATGTTCTGGAAACTGCCGACTGCCTTCCTGCCGGACGATGACCAAGGTTATCTCTACACCAACGTCCAGTTACCTGCCGGCGCGACACAGGCACGAACACTGGAAGTTCTGAAGGTGGTTGAAGACCAGTTCTCGAAGGAATCCGGCATCGACGGTATCGTGACGGTTGTCGGCCACAGTTTCTCGGGTAGTGCACAAAACGGTGGTCTGGCGTTCGTCACCCTCAAGGACTGGAGTGAACGCGATTCCGACAACTCGGCAAGTGAAATTGTCAAACGCGCTGCTGCACGTTTCTCGCAAATCCGTGATGCCATTGTCTACCCGATGAATCCTCCACCGATCCGCGAACTGGGTAACCAAACCGGTTTTGTCTTCCGTTTGCAGGATCGTGCAGACCATGGCAACAAGGCGCTGACAGCCGCACGAGACCAGCTGCTTCAGCTCGCACATGAAAGCAAGGTACTGAAAAACGTTCGTTTCGACGGTATGGAAAATGCACCGCAACTTTCATTGAAGATCGATCGTGAAAAGGCCAATGCGCTGGGAGTTTCGTTCGAAGACATCAATACCACCCTTTCGACGGCACTCGGTTCCAATTATGTCAACGACTTCGACAGTACCGGACGTCAGCAGCGTGTCATTGTCCAGCTTGAAGCAAACGAACGTATGACACCTGATGACATCAAAAATATCTATGTCCGCAACGCATCCGGCACCATGGTACCGTTTTCCGCCTTTTCATCGACGGAATGGGACAAGGCACCGATCCAGTTGATCCGTTACAACGGCTATCCTGCAATGCGTATCACCGGTATGCCGGCAGATGGGTACAGCACGGGTGATGCGATGAATGAAATGGTATCGCTCATGCAACAGCTCCCGTCCGGTTTCGGTTACGAATGGACAGGTCAGTCACTGGAAGAACAGACTTCCGGTTCACAGGCACCGATGCTTTATGCACTTTCGCTTCTGGCTGTGTTCCTCTGTCTGGCTGCACTCTATGAAAGCACCACGATTCCGGTCGCCGTCCTGCTCGTGGTACCGCTTGGCGTCATCGGCGCTCTGGCTGGCATGTTCTTGCGCGGCATGCCAAATGACGTGTACTTCAAGGTCGGTCTGATCGCAACCATCGGTCTGTCCGCGAAAAACGCCATTCTGATCGTCGAATTCGCGAAAGATCTCCAGGCTCAGGGCAAAGGGCTGATCCGCTCGACACTGGAGGCCGTACGTCTGCGTTTCCGTCCGATCATCATGACATCCATGGCTTTCATTCTGGGCGTCATTCCGCTGGCCATTGCATCCGGCGCCGGTGCTGCATCCCAGCAGGCCATCGGTACCGGTGTGCTGTTCGGCATGATCACGGCAACCGTACTGGCTGTTTACATGGTACCGATCTTCTTTATCGTGGTACGTTCCATTTTCAGCGACAACAAACGCCAGCAGGCCATGTACGCACGGAACAATACGCAAGACCGGAAAAAACCCTGGAAAGTCGCACTGGATTTCCTGACTCGCGCAAACAAGAAGGACAAAACAGATGATTAAAAAGTGTACGCTGGCCCTGCTTGCCGCCGGTATTCTCTCCAGTTGCAGTATGGCACCCACTTATGTCCGTCCGGATGCGCCAGTCGAGGAACAGTTCCCCGTAAAATCCGATGCTTCCGCACAGACACCGGCATCAAAAATCGGCTGGAACGAATTTTTTCATGAACCCCGGCTGCGTGCCCTGATCGCGGCCGCAATCGAAAACAACCGCGATCTGCGCATTGCCGCACTGCGTATTGAAGAAGCCCGTGCGTTATATAACGTACAATGGGCCGACAGACTGCCGACTTTCCAAGTCGAAGGCGAAGCCGCACGCTCCAGAACGCTCGGTGGTCTTTCAGATGCCGATGCCATGATCACCCAAGGCAATTATCGCGTCGGACTGGGTATCTCTGCGTTCGAATTGGATTTCTTCGGCCGCGTCAAAAGCCTGACCGATGCCGCACTGGCCGAATATTTGGCAACCGAAGAAGCGCAGCGTTCCGCCTATATCAGTCTGATTTCCGAAGTCGCAAAAACCTACCTGACCGAACGCGCTCAGTCCAAGCAGATCGAGCTGGCCAGAAAATCGTACGAATCGTACAAGCAATCGTATGAACTGATGCAGAAACGCTATGAAGTCGGGGCATCATCCGCGCTGGAATTACGTCAGTACGAAACACTGATGCAATCCGCCATGGTTTCGCTATCTGCCCTGCAAAGGGAACGTGCACAGACTGAAAATGCGCTGGTCGTGCTGATCGGTGGAAAACGTATCGAAAATTTGCCGCCGGCACATGACCTATCTGAAGACGACATCCTCCAGGACATTCCTGCAGGACTGCCTTCCGACCTGTTGGAAAACCGTCCGGACATCCGGCAATACGAGCAACTTCTGAAAGCGGCTAATGCCAATATCGGTGCTGCCCGTGCTGCCTTTTTCCCGCGCATTACACTGACGGCATTCGCAGGTACCGCCAGCCCGAGCCTGTCAGGTCTTTTCGACGCCGGTACCGGTGCCTGGACCTTCACGCCCGCACTGACACTGCCGATCTTCGACGCAGGCCGCAATATCGCCAACCTTGATCTTGCCGAAGCACGCAAGAACATCGCCGTCGCCGAATATGAAAAAACTATTCAGGTCGCATTCCGCGAAGTGGCTGATGCCCTGATGGCACGCGACTGGCTCAATGAGCAGGTCAAAGCGCAAGCTGCCGTCCTCGCTTCTGAAACGGATCGTCTGAGACTGTCGCAGGCTCGTTACGACAACGGTATCGCCAGCTCGCTGGAAGTATTCGATGCACAACGTCAGCAGTTTGCCGCCGAACAGTCACTGGTCGATGCTCGGCTGATGCGACTGGTCAATGCCGTTGAACTGTATCGTGCCCTGGGTGGTGGACTGGTCAAACCGGAAAGCACACCGGAAGAAACTGTGGCGTCACAGGAAGTACAGCAGGATTTCGCTCAATGAAAACCCGGACCGCCTTTTGGCGATATATCCAGAAGGCGGCCTGAACGCTGCAGAAAAAAAACGCATTGATATATCATCTTCCCTGTTTTTGGTTATAATCAATCCGCTGTTTATTGATATCGGCATTATCTTTTGCATCCGGTATCCGTTAAAATAATGCGCTATACCGCTTTATTCAAATACAGCGATTTTTTGCACTACCGGTATTCATTTGCCGCACTCATCCTTCATCCGTTCACTTGAACTGGCACAGGCAAGGTTTTGCAGATGCATTTATCCGATACGACGGCTTTTTGACAGATATCCCCTTCACTTACCGAAGATATTATGACAGACACTATCAAGACTATCAGCGACACATCTTTTGATGCAGATGTACTCAAGTCCGACAAACCGGTTCTGGTCGATTTCTGGGCGACATGGTGCGGGCCATGCAAAATGGTTGCGCCGATCTTCGACGAAGTTTCAAAAGAATACGCAGGTAAAGTCACTTTCGCCAAAATGGATGTCGATTCCAACCAGGCGACTCCGGCCCGATTCGGTATTCGCGGCATTCCGACACTGATCCTGTTCAAAAACGGCACGGTTGCCGCCCAGAAAGTGGGCGCACTGAGCAAAAGCCAGTTAATCGCTTTTATCGACAGCAACATCTGACCGCCAGCCACATGGCGGCATATCCTGCCGCCATGCCATACACCGTCATCGCCTATCAGCTGCAACGCACATCTCGTTTTTCTCTGGTTGTGAACCCTTAAGTTTTAGATTATGCATTTATCCGAATTAAAGTCCATGCACGTGTCTGCCCTGCTGGACATGGCACTCAATCTCGATATCGACAACGCCGCCCGCATGCGCAAACAGGAACTCATGTTTGCCATTCTGAAAAAACGTGCCAAGGCCGGAGAACAGGTCTATGGTGACGGTGCGCTTGAAATTCTGCCGGACGGCTTCGGTTTCCTGCGTTCGCCGGATGCCAGCTATATGGCATCGACGGATGACATTTATATTTCCCCGTCACAGATACGCCGATTCAATCTCCACACGGGTGACTCGATCGAGGGCGAAGTCAGAACCCCCAAGGATGGTGAGCGTTATTTCGCACTGGTCAAGGTTGACAAGGTCAATGGTGCACCGCCGGAAGCCTCCAAGCACCGGATGTTGTTCGAAAACCTGACCCCTTTGCACCCGGATGAACCGCTCAAACTGGAGCGTGACATCAGTGCACAGGAAAACATCACCGGCCGTATCATCGACATGATCGCACCGATCGGCAAGGGACAACGCGGTTTGCTGGTTGCATCCCCGAAATCCGGCAAGACCGTCATGCTGCAACATATGGCCCATGCCATTACCGCAAACCACCCGGATGTCACCCTCTTTGTCTTGCTGATCGATGAACGTCCTGAAGAAGTGACGGAAATGCAGCGCTCGGTTCGTGGAGAAGTGATCGCCTCCACATTCGACGAACCGGCGACACGACATGTCCAGGTAGCCGAAATGGTGCTTGAAAAAGCCAAACGGCTTGTGGAAATGAAAAAGGACGTCGTTATCCTGCTGGATTCCATCACCCGTCTGGCACGTGCCTACAATACCGTGATTCCCGCTTCCGGCAAGGTTTTGACCGGCGGTGTGGATGCCAACGCCCTCCAGCGCCCGAAACGTTTTTTCGGTGCGGCTCGCAATGTGGAAGAAGGTGGTTCACTGACGATTATCGCCACAGCACTGGTCGAAACCGGCAGCCGTATGGATGACGTCATTTATGAGGAATTCAAGGGTACCGGCAACATGGAAGTCCATCTCGAACGCCGTTTGGCCGAAAAACGTGTTTATCCCGCTATCAACCTGAACAAATCGGGAACACGTCGTGAAGAATTGCTGATCAAACCGGATCAGTTGCAGAAAATCTGGATCCTTCGCAAACTGCTTTACGGCATGGATGAAATCGAGGCAATGGAATTTATCCTCGACAAAATGAAAGCTACCAAAAACAACGCCGATTTTTTCGATCTGATGCGTCGTGGCGGCTAGTCCCGAAAACAGATCCTTCGGTTTTCCTTTCAAAAACGGTTATCGCAAGCAAAGCGATAACCGTTTTCCGTTTGAAAAACGCATAATCAATCCTGCAAGGTTCACCGGATTATTATTTTGTAATAAAGGTTTTCTCCATTCCGAAGATAGCAGATAATAGAATCATCGTTATGAAAAGGCACGGGATTTTGCTATTGTGAATCAGCCGGAATACCTGCCATAAAATCAATCAGGGAGTCAATGATATGGATATCAAGGGAACAAAAACTGAAAAAAACATTATCGAGGCTATTCTCAATGAAACCCAGTCAGCCTTGACTTTCGATTATGCGGCCTATCGTGCCGATGTTGAAGGACACAACGACATCATCACCAAACTGCGTGCCAGCGCATCCATCCGTCGTGGGCACGCCATGGGCAACATGCAATTGCTGGGAAAAAATCCGCAAACAGGATTGCGCAACAATATCACCCGCCTGAACCTCCAATCGGCCATTACAAACGCTACCCTCCTTTACCATGATGTTTACCCGAAAATGGCGGAAACGGCTCGTGACGAGAATCTGGAAGACATCGCAAACTGGTTCGATACCCTGGCAAAGGCAGAACGTATGGAAGCGAAACTGTATGAAGAAGCCCTGAAAACGCTCCTGGACTGAAATCCCATTCATCGTTTTCCCCACATAACAGAACAGGCCGCAAGAAACAATCTTGCGGCCTGTTCTGTTATGGCAAACAACCTCGTTTGAAAATGCCTCACTCTTCCGGAAGCATGATTTCCTGATTCTTGCTGAACTGGTAATCACGGAAAATATGTTCCGCACTGACAATTCTGTATGTTCCGTCGGGCAACTTCCGGGTCGTATCCTTCAGACGGTAAGTATAATGCCCGCATGTCCAGACATTGTAATTACGCATGTGGGTACACAGACAGGTCTTGTCCTTGATGCAGATATTCTTGCCATCAGGATGACTTTCCAGCTCACGATAATACGATTTCAGATATTCGCATTTCCCGTTTTCGAGAATATAGCCATAGGATTCACAATTCGGACGCAACCCTTTGGCGATTGCGGGCGACTGTTTCAGCATCCGCATGGGATAGCCTGTCGGAGATATCTGGTTCACTTCGATATCATCCGCATTGGCTTTCAGATATTCCTGTTTGACATCGTCAGGCAATCCGCTTTCTTTCGATACGGTAAAGCGTGTCGCGACCTGAACACCCGCGACACCGTTTTCGAGGAACGAAACCGCATCGGAACCGGTGAAAATCCCCCCAGCTGCAATCAGCGGAATGGAAAGATTTTCCCTTTTCAGGAATTCGAGAATTTCCGCCACAATCGTTTTCAGGTCATATTTCGCCCAGTCCATACCGAAACCGAGATGCCCGCCGGCAAGTGGCCCTTCGACGACGACATAATCCGGCAAACGATTCAGCTTGGCATTGCGTCGCAAAAAGATTTGCAACGCTCTCAGCGAGGAAACGATGATACCCAGTTTGGCATCGCGAAAACGAGGGTGATCTTCGATCAGTCTGAATGAATTGGGATGCAATCCGGCTGCCAGCGTAATCCCATCGATTCCGGCATCCAGTGCGGCACGCAAGCGGACACGCAAGGTATCGCGCGATGCGTTCATCGTCAGCTTTTCCATGCAATTGGTAAAGATCAGACCGTCACCGCGTTTTTTCTCCATGACGTTCCGGACATGCAGCTTCGTCGCTTCCTCGACAGCACCCAGATCGAAGTGGATATCCGTCTTGTCCTGAATCTTGATGAAATCCTTGTACTGGCGTGTTTTATCACGAGTGAAATGCGTACCGAAATAACGGTCGGCAGTATCCACTGCCATGGCATCGGAAATATGTCCTATGCCGCCCAGCCGGGCAGCCTCCAGCGCCAGTTGTGGAGTGGAAATATCGACCCCCATTCCACCAATAATGATCGGGACATACTCCTTCCCGTTAAAAACCAGCCGGAAATCATCAACACATTTCATCGCTATCCTTGGACTACTGTTAAAGTTGGGCGCCTTGCTTTCGTTTCTTCTGGAGAAAATGGAGCCAAAAATACTCAACTGCGTCGAACTTGTGCATAAATAGCCCTAATTTTCGGAAAAACGCACGCATTCCGTCTTGAAAACACGCACATTGCCCTTCCTGATCGAGGCAAGACAAGCCAAACTGCACCATTATAATTTTACCTTGTGATATTGCAAGACAGAACCATGAAATACGCAACATCACGTAAAATATCCCTGTTCCGGTTGTGTGTATCTGCCATCTGTCTGCCGGTCAGTGCGACATGAGAATCGGAATATCGGACTCAGCAAGAACCGTTCGCGTTACACCACCGAGCAAAAATTCACGGAATCGTGTATGGCCGTATCCGCCCATGACAAGCAGATCCGTCGAATGTTGCCTTGCGAAAGCCAGTAATGCATCGCCGATACGTTTGCTCTTTTGAGGCGGAAGCACTTCCACGTTGATACCGTGACGCGCCAGATAAAGCGCGATATCGCTTCCTGCCAGTTCGGCATTGACATCCGGTTCATTGTCGACATTGTACATGACGATCTGTACCAGATCGGCGCGGCGGAGAATCGGAATGGCATCGACTACAGCACGTATCGACTCGCGACTGGCATTCCAGCAAATCATAACCCTTTTGCCGACAACATCCTTGTCATATTCCGGCGGAATGATCAATACCGGCCGCCCGGCATTCATCATGACATATTCCGGAAAATCCGGAGAGACGATCGGCGACCTCGCATTCAGATCGGTACGCCCGATCACGACAAGATCGGCCACACGCGCAAGCAGACTGACCCCCTGATTGGCTTCTTCATCCACAACCCTGCCTTCATAGGACTCGACTCCCATCCTTTTGGCAATCGTCTCGAATTCGCGCACGAAACGGGCGGCACGCTCATGGAGAAACTTCAGGTGCGATGCCAGCACAGGGTCTTTTTTGTCTATCTGTGCCTGCTGGAATGTCTGTGTCGAAATACCGATCATGGCAACGCCGAGCAAGCAAGCTTCTTCAGCATTGGCCAGATTGGCAGCGATACGTATCCGACGTTCCGCAATCGTTTTCTTGTCCAGATGAACCAGTATCGATTTGTATGACATGTTCGTCTCCGAATTCGTTGTATGCCGAATCATCTCGCCAGTACCGCTGCCCGCCGGCCTACTCGCCGGAACATGCATTCTGCATTACACTTTTTCCAGCCCGAAAGCCTTGTGCAATGCCCTGACGGCCAATTCCATATACTTTTCATCGATGATGACCGAAATCTTGATTTCGGACGTCGAAATCATCAGGATATTGATACCTTCCTCGAACAGTGTAGCGAACATTTTGGATGCCACACCGACATGACTGCGCATCCCGATACCGATGGCGGATACCTTGGAAACTTTGGCATCCCCGATGATATCGGTCGCCCCGACCTCCGCCTTGACCTTGTTGGTCAGCACATCCATCGCACGGTTATAATCCGGACGCGGTACGGTAAACGTAAAATCGGTCTTTCCGCCTACCGACTGGTTCTGGATAATCATATCCACTTCAATGTTTGCATCGGCGATCGCACCCAGAATCTGGAAAGCGATACCCGGACGATCCGGCACACCCAGCACCGTAATCTTCGCTTCGTCCCTGCTGAATGCAATTCCGGAAATAACAGTTTGTTCCATATCGGTATTTTCTTCTTCAAAAGTAATCAGTGTGCCGGAGCGTGCTTCTTCGTCCAGCGGCATTTCCGGATCGGTCAGTGACGACAGTACCCGTGTTGGCACATGGTAGCTGCCTGCCAGTTCCACCGAACGAGTCTGCAATACCTTGGAGCCCAGTGACGCCATTTCCAGCATTTCTTCAAAAGTGATTTTTTTCAGTCGTTTTGCATCCGATACCACACGCGGATCAGTGGTATAGACACCGTCAACATCCGTATAGATCAGGCATTCGGAACCCTTGAGCGCGGCCGCCATCGCCACAGCCGAAGTATCGGAACCGCCACGACCCAACGTCGTGATGTCGCCTGCCTCGTCGATTCCCTGGAAACCGGCGATGATGACGATCTTGCCCTGATCAAGACATTCACGGATTCTTTTATCATCGATGGACTGGATGCGCGCCTTGGTATGCGATGCATCCGTTTTGACCGGTACTTGCCAGCCCGTAAAGGAAACCGCTTCCTTTCCAAGCTGCATCAATGCCATCGACAACAGTCCGATCGAAACCTGTTCGCCCGTGGATGTCACCATATCGAGTTCCCGCTGATCCGGCTCAGGCATGATTTCACGTGCCAGCGCGATCAGGCGATTGGTTTCGCCCGCCATAGCCGACGGAACGACGACAACCTGATACCCTGCGTTATGCCATTTGGCGACGCGTCGTGCGACGTTTTTGATGCGTTCAACAGAACCCATCGACGTGCCGCCATATTTGTGAACAACTAAAGCCATACAATTATTCTTGTGTTGAAAAGTAAATAAAAGTCCTGTTTTTAACTTTACAGTTTGGGTTGGAAATGCACAAGTGCATCGCTTAGGATTGGCGTTTAAAAGACACCTGTTCCTGACATTCCCAACGTAACCGGATACCTTTTTTCCCCTTTTCGGCATATTTGACCGATTGGCCCAGCATGGCTGCGAACACCAGCGTATCCCCGATATAAACCAGTGGCATTTCTTTTCGTTGCCATGGTGCGATCCCTGCTTCCTGGCACAACAGTTTCAGTTTCCGCGTCGGACGTTTCGGCAATTTCAGCATCGCGTTACCTGAATAAGGCCGCACTTGCAAAGTCTGCTTTTTCAGCCATACCGGATCGATCCCGCTCTCTCCAGAATCGAAGAACAACTTTCCACGCCAGGCAGCCAGAACGAAAACCTCTTCTCCGTTCCAGCGTATATCAACTGTTTTATTGCCGTCGTCATCTTCTTCTGCGGACATGCCGACAATGGCTTCCGTTCTGTATCGCCTGATGATTTTCCTGTCCAGCGGCAATTCGATCGCGGCATCCGGACGCGCACACAGCAGCTGTCGTTTCATCTGCTCAAACCATGCCACCGACGGAATGTTCAATCCGTTTGCCGCTAACCAGCAACGCAGCAAATTATCCATCCTGCCGACATCGAACACTGACGCTTTTGCCAGATCCAGCGTTCCGGTTTCTGTCGTACATGCCTGCAAATCCAGCATACCGGTATGGTTCAGGATATCCAACGCATAACGCATATGCTGTGCCGTCTGTTCCAGACGTTTGCCGAATCCCGGAAAAATTCGGGAAAGAACCGGAACCAGTTCATGCCTGATCGCATTGCGTGTATAGTGCACATCGTCATTGGAATCATCCTCGACATGCGTCAAGCCTTCTGCATGCGCCCACTGCGCAAGCCTTTCCCGGGAAATCGACAGCAGCGGGCGCCCCAGATATCTGTTTTCGGACGAGGATTCAGGCATTTTCGCAACCGGTGCCATGCCTGCCATACCGGCGATACCGGTACCGCGCATCAACTGCAGCAACACCGTTTCGACCTGATCATCCTGATGATGCGCCGTCAACAGCAACTGAACTCCATGTTGCCTGCATAATGTGTTCAACGCGATATAACGTTGCCGTCTGGCTTCCGCTTCAATCCCCTGTCCGCTTTTCCGGTCAACGACAACGCGACAGCTGTCAAAACCGATATTCTGTTCCGCACAGATTTTGCGGCAATGCGCAAGCCATGCATCTGCCTCACGATTCAGTCCATGATGGACATGAAAAGCCAGCAACGGAAAGCCTTTTTTTTCGGCAATACGTGACGACAGTGTCAATAAAACTGTCGAATCCAGCCCGCCGCTGTACGCGACGGCTACCGGCGGCATATTCTCACGCAGTTTTTCACCGGAAGATATACCGATCTTTTCCATTGAAAAAACGCGCATCAGAACAGATTCCAATGCGCGTTCGAATTCGTTTTCCAGCTTGTGCAAAATGGCCTCGATTATTTCGTTTGGGCCGTATCCTTGAATTTGCCGTAATTCAGCCATTTTTCACGACGCGCTTCCAGCAAATCGGCCAGCGGCACATTCCTGAGCTGTTCATACGATTCGGCCAGTGCCTGTTTCAGAATGGCGATCATGCCGTTCATGTCCCGATGCGCGCCACCCAGCGGTTCTTCGATGATCCGGTCGATCATGCCGATTTCCTTCAGACGTTGCGCCGTCAGTCCCAATGCTTCTGCCGCTTCATTGGCACGTTCCGCCGTCTTCCACAAAATGGATGCACAACCTTCCGGCGAAATGACGGAATATACCGAATACTGCAACATTTGCACGGTATCGGCCACAGCTATCGCCAGTGCACCACCGGAACCGCCTTCCCCGATGATGGTGGCGATAATCGGCACTTTCAGATCGGCCATGGCAAACAGATTGCGCCCGATCGCTTCCGACTGTCCGCGTTCTTCCGCATCGATCCCCGGAAATGCGCCCGGAGTATCCACAAAGGAGAAAATCGGCAAATTGAACTTTTCCGCCAGCCGCATCAGACGAAGCGCCTTGCGATAGCCTTCCGGACGCGGCATGCCAAAATTGCGGAAACTTCTTTCCTTGATATCGCGCCCTTTCTGGTGTCCCATCACGACACAAGGCATACCGTTGAAACGTGCCAGCCCCCCCACGATGGCCGGATCATCCGCAAAAGCACGATCACCGTGCAATTCATGAAAATCGGTAAAAATGCCCTTGATATAATCCAGTGTATAGGGCCTGTTCGGGTGACGCGCGATCTGTGAAACCTGCCATGGCGTCAGTTTTGAATAAATATCCTTGGTCAATTGCCGGCTTTTTTGCGCCAGTTTGGCGATTTCGTCAGAAATATCGACAGCCGAATCATCCTGGACATTACGCAAGTCCTCGATCTTGGCATCCAGTTCCGCAATAGGCTGTTCGAAACTGAGAAAAGTTGTTTTAGCCACACTATCTCCTTTTTACCGACCGCAGGGCTTTTGCAGTCGCAAAATTGAATTTTTCAGTATTCTACCGGAAGTGGTGTCAAACTGCGCCACAAATACCAGGTCGCGACAGTACGCCATGGAACCCAGTTTGTGGCGATTTTCCGTATTTCACTGCGTGAAACCGATTGCCCGGAAAAGTAAAGCGCACTGACTGCCTTTTGCAAACCGACGTCATCCAGCGGCAGCACATCGGGACGCAGCAAGTTGAAAATCAGAAACATTTCCGCCGTCCAGCGTCCGATTCCGCGCACCTGCACCAGATCGGCGATCACTTCCTCATCGCTCATATCTTTCCAGCAATCGATGCGGATTTTACGCGCGAGAAAATGAAACGCCAAATCCTGAAGATAATCGATCTTCCGTTTAGACAGCCCGCAAGAAGCCAGTGAAGCTTCACCGGCCGCCGCAATGCCTGCCGGCCGACAATCAGGACAAACCACCATCAGGCGCCGCCATATCGCATCCGCAGCTTTGACGGAAATCTGCTGCCCTACAATCGAACGTACCAGCGTCCTGAAAGGATCACCCTTGCCGGTCAAGCGTTCACTGCCTGCCTGACGGATCCTTTCCGCCATCACCGGATCACGCCGCGCAAGCTCCTTGCAGGCCAAATCCCATACGGACGCATTGTCGAGCGATACCCGCTGCATGGCAGTCATTCACTGACGCCGCCACTCCGTCTTGCCGCCTGGACGATCTTCCAGCACGATACCTTTTTCGAGCAATTCGCCACGAATCCTGTCGGCAGTCGCGAAATCTTTTGCTTTCCGTGCTTCAAGCCGTGCCTGAATCTGCTGTTCGATCCACTGTTCCTCGCCAGCATCGATACTGCCGTCTCCTTTGAGAAACTGGCGCGGATCGCGTTCCAGCAGTCCGAGCACGCCCCCGAGCGCCTTGAGCTGACGTGCCATTTCCGGCGAATGTGTCCTGTTCACTTCATTGGCCAGATCGAACAATACCGCCACGGCTTCCGGCGTATTGAAATCATCGTTCATGGCTTTGGCAAAACGTACGGCATGCGCTTCTTCCCAATTGACCGGCCCTTCCTGCACGTCCACATCTTTCAATGCCGTATAAAGGCGCGTCAGCGCCGAACGTGCGTCATTGAGATGTGCGTCCGAATAATTCAATGGGCTGCGGTAATGTGAACGGACGATGAAGAAACGCAGGACTTCGGCATCATAGGTCTGCAATACGTCACGGATCGTAAAGAAATTGCCGAGCGACTTCGACATCTTTTCGTTATCCACACGCACAAAACCATTATGCATCCAGTAATTGACGAAGGGATGATGGCTTGCACCTTCCGACTGGGCAATTTCGTTTTCGTGATGCGGGAACTGCAAATCGGCACCTCCGCCATGGATATCGAAATGGTCTCCCAGCAATTTGCTGGACATGGCCGAACACTCGATATGCCAGCCCGGACGACCGACACCCCATTTGGAAGGCCATTTGGCTTCTTCGGGTTCTTCGGGTTTGGCCGACTTCCACAACACGAAGTCCAGCGGATCGCGTTTGCCCGTATTGATATCGACCCGTTCGCCGGCGCGCAAATCGTCCAGCGACTTGCCGGAAAGTTTTCCGTATCCCTCGAAATCGCGGACGGAATAGTTCACATCCCCGTCATCGGACTGGTACGCCAGCCCGTTTTGTTCCAGCTTGCCGATCAGCTCCAGCATTTCCTGAACATACTCGGTGGCACGCGGTTCATGATCCGGCGGCAATATGCCCAGGGCCTGCGTATCTTCGTGCATGTACTGTGTAAACCGTGCCGTCAGACTCGATATGGTTTCGCCGTTTTCACCGGCTCGCCGGATGATCTTGTCATCGATATCGGTAATGTTGCGAACATAGGTCACCTCATAACCCAGCGCCTTCAGCCAGCGGTACACGATATCGAATGACATCATCATGCGGGCATGCCCGATATGACAATAATCATAAATCGTCATACCGCATACATACATACGTACCTTGCCCGGTTCGATGGGAATGAATACCTGCTTGCTGCGCGTCAGGCTGTTGTATATCTGGAGTTCGTCCATCTTCGACTTTGAAATGAAAACAAATAAACAGTTATTTTACTGTGTAACCGCCATTTTGACATGTCTGTCCGGCACAAGAAAAACAATAAACTGCGTCAAAACACCGGCATTTGAATCCACAGCAATATCCCCCGTCCATCCAGAGTTTGCTAGAATGTTTTCCCGTATGGAAAAGTGCACCGTGCTTTTTTTCGCCACTTGCCGCTATCGGGGTGGCGCCGTTGCCCGAACGGGCCAACTGGCATACCGATTCTTTCTAACCTATCAAAGGAAAAATATGACCGTCGCATTGCATACCAATTTCGGCACGATCAAGATTGAACTGGACGCGGCCAACGCACCGAAAACCGTCGACAACTTCCTGTCTTATGTCCGCTCCGGTTTTTACAACAACACCATTTTCCATCGGGTCATCGACGGCTTCATGATTCAGGGCGGTGGCTTCGAACCCGGCATGAAACAGAAAAAAACCAACCCGCCGATCGAAAACGAAGCCAACAATGGACTGTCCAACGAAACATATTCCATCGCAATGGCCAGAACACCCGATCCGCATTCCGCGACCGCGCAATTTTTCATCAACGTCAACAACAATGACTTTCTGGACTATCCCGGACAAGATGGTTGGGGATATTGCGTATTCGGCAAGGTAACGGACGGAAAAGACGTCGTGGATCATATCAGAAGAGTGGCAACCGGTCGGGCCGGCATGCATGCCGATGTACCGCTGGAAGACGTCATCATCGAGAAAGCCGAAGAACTCTGACCTATTCAACCATTCCGGATCCATCCATGAACCAGCCAGCTCAAACGAATACCCGGCAAAAAGCCATTTTCATTTCCGATCTGCACTTGCAACCGGCCTTGCCGGAAACGACACGTGCTTTTCTGGATTTTCTGAAAACGCAGGGACAACAGACCGAAAGGCTCTATATTCTCGGCGATTTGTTCGAATACTGGGCCGGTGATGATGATATGGATTCGGAATATCTGAAAACCATTGTCGGCGCGCTTCGTTCATTGGCCGACAGCGGTACGGCTGTTTTCTGGATTTGCGGCAACCGTGATTTCCTGACCGGCAACCGATTTCTCGAGGCCACAGGTGCGCAAGCCTTGCCGGAACCGGCCGTCGTCGATCTTGCCGGGAAAAAAATCGCGCTGGTGCATGGCGACGCCCAATGCACCGACGACCAGGCCTACATGCAATTCAGGACAATGGTACGCAATCCGCTCTGGCAAAAACAGTTCCTCGGCATGCCGCTGGCACAGCGCAAGGCGCTTATCGCCGGTATGCGCGAAGATAGCCAGAAGGGCAACCGTGAAAAATCCATGCAAATGATGGACGTCAATGCTGCCGCCATCGATGCGCTGTTCACACAAACCGGCGCGACCGTCCTGATTCACGGACACACCCATCATCCCGGTGATCATGTTCACCGCCCGAATAACATCGACTGTACCCGGATGGTATTGTCAGATTGGAATCTGGATGCAGAACCGAAACGTGGCGACTGGATCGAACTGACACCGGATGGCGCGCTCATCCGGCATTCCTGCTAAACCGACTTTTCCAATTTCCGTCGGGATCTGGCATGACACACGTTTTTGGCGGAATCGACTTTTCCGTGCCGCCTGAAACGCTGGCGCAACGGTTGATCGGCACTTTTTTCTCCTATCGGGGTACGGGCGGTATTATCGTCGAAACCGAAGCCTATGACGAAAACGATCCGGCATCGCACAGTTTTTGCGGTCCGACGACGCGCAACGCCGTCATGTTCGGCCCGCCGGGACACCTTTACGTTTACCGTTCCTACGGCATTCACTGGTGTGTCAATTTCGTTTGTCGCCAGTCCGGGCATGGCGCTGCGGTACTGATTCGGGCCATCGAACCCATTGAAGGTATTCCGCTCATGCAAAAGCGACGCAATATGACCGATATACGCCTGTTATGCGCAGGCCCCGGACGGTTGTGTCAGGCACTCGGCATCACAAAAAACGAAAACGGCCTGTCGCTGGATTCAGCCTTTTGCCATCTTGAACCGGCACCACGACACCTTACCATCGTCTCAGGTCCACGTATCGGCATTTCACGCGCAAAAGAAACGCCATGGCGATTCGGTCTGGCCGGTTCCCCTTTTCTGAGCAAAACTTTTTCCCGACGACCGGTTACCGACTCTCGCAGCTGAAACGCTCAATTTTTCCAGCGTAAATTGAAGTCAACCCTGTGGGCCGGCCGGTCTTTTTCCGCCTCGCCTTTTTTGCTTGCCAGCAAATAAATCCGCTCATCCGGCAACTTGCCTTTCAGAACGAGCCAGTTCTTGACAGCTTCCGCACGCCGGTTCGCCAGCAAGACCAGATTGTCATCCCGTTTGGCGTAATGCTGTACCAACAGTTTCTCCATCTCGGCATCGGACGCATTTTCCGGCTTGGCGAAAGATTCGTTCCGGTAAACCTCATGTAACAGCGCCGGATATTCGGCAGGCGACACCGTCACTTCTTCAAAAGAAGGAATCGACTGTTTTTTCCGTTTGAGTGCACGCAACTTCCAGTTCAGTACCATTTCACCCAATCCGGCACGGTCTGCGACATCATCATAACGTCCCGTGAGTTCGAGCTTGATATGCGGTCGTTTCGCCAGTCCCTGTGCCATCCTTTCCAGACGCTGCACACCTTTTTCCGTCAATTCCGCACTACCTGGCGCAAATGTCATGCTGGAAAGTTCCTTTTCCTTTTCGTTGAGCGACGCAAGGAAAGAGAACGGTGCCGTCACGACCTTTTTCAGGGCATTCATGATCACTGTACCGATAATACTGCCCAGCGAAAACTTCGGATCACTCAGAGAACCGGAAATCGGGACATTGATATCAATTACTCCATTACTGTCTTTCAGCAATGCCAGTGCCAGCTCGATGGACAAATCGGTTGCTTCGTCGCTCTTGACCTTTTCTCCCAGCGTCAATTGATCGAGAACCAGCGAGTTCTCTGCCGCCAGTTTGCCATTGCTGATCCGGTAAGATGCCTTGTATGACAATTTTCCTTTTTCGATTCCGTAACCCAGATATTTTCCGGTATAAGCACTGAACTGGGCGAGTTCCATGCCCGTTACCTGTGCCTTGATATTAAGCGAAAGCGAATCGCTCAACGGATTGATATAACCGGAAACCACCAGCGGCGCGCCATTGACCTGTCCCTTGAGCCACATTCGAGATTGTGTGGACGGATTGCTCGAAATATTCCGCATACCGCCTCGCAAATTGAGAAGATTGGCGGTATAACGCGGCTTGATGAAATTGTCGGTAAAACGAACACTTCCGTTACGAAGGAGCCAGCGTTTGATGACGACAGAAAACGGCGGTTTATCCGATGCAATCGAACGATGCTGTTTCCGTTTTTTACCGGTGGACTTCGCCGTTGTGGCATGTCCACGGTTTTTTTGTATTCCCTCGGTATCGGTCAGACTCTTTTGCCCACCTGCCTTGCTGCGAAGAATATCCTGCAGATTCAGCCGTCCTGCAGAGGACAGGATAATCCTTGCGGACATATCGCTCATCTTTGCCTTGTCCACGATAATGGCAAGCGGAGACAGATCCACCGTAACCCCTTCGAAAGCCAGCTCTTTCCAGCTGACGAACGGTTGTCCAGTCAACTGGTCAACCGCAGCCAGTCTGTCTAATGACACCCCGCCCTTGAACTGTCCCTGGAGAACGCCTGCCTTGTTCTGATGGGCTTGCAGTTTTCCTTTAACCGACAAATCCGCCTGCCGCAACTTCAGGTTCACATAATCGTTGATATATGGCTGCACAAAACGGATATCCACATCCCTGACATCTACTACATCCAGTTTGGCTTTCAGGGGCGATACCGTCACTTTCCCTTTTACTGCAACCGATCCCCGATCATTGACTTTGGCCTGCAAGCGTAACGGAACCGGTTTATCCATGGCCTCTGTCAAATTTTCCAGCATCACATCCAGTTGTCTGATATCCGTCACGACTGGCTGTCGTTCATGCCGATTCTCGAAATGCAACGACCATCCCTTGATACCCGCCTGTTTCACCATAAAACGGAAACCGGTATGCCTTGATGCCGCATCCACCACTTTTTCAGTCGCTTTTGCCTTGTCACTATCCTGCAAGCTGGCGATCAGTTCAGGCAAATCGTGGATCATCTGCACTTGTGTGCCTGAAGAAACGACTTTGTCCGCAGACAGGTAACGGCTGTTCATATCCAGCGACAGTTTCTCGACATTCAGCCCAAAACCGCCGGCTGTTATACTGACCGGTTTCGCATAGGCTCGATCCGTAAACTGCAACTGTCCGCCGCTGACCGTCAACGATCCCAGCGTTACCATCAGCGGCATACCATTGGTTGTCGAATGACTGCCCGATGCATCCGATCCTTGCGAAGATCCTTTCCCTGCATTCAGCAGCGAACCGATATTCCACTGGCCGGCACGATCACGCGCCAGAAAAACCTGCGGGTTTTTCAGGCCAATATTTTCTATTCCGATCTTGCCCGACAATATATCGCTTCTCCCGACATCCATTTTCAATTCCGACAACCGGAATATGGATGTACGGTTTTTCAGTCCGGAAAGGCCCGTTCCCTTCAACGTCACATGGCCACCGACGACAAGCCTCGGCATTTCATCTGGTATCACATCCAGATGCACGCCAAGCTTCGTCGACATATTGCCGCTGTCGAGCTGAATACCCGATATACGGTCGGTCAGCTTGACTTTCCCGCCATTAATGACCAGTTCGCCGACATCTACGGAAAGTGGACGTTTTGCCGAAACCTGACCAGCCTTGTCTGCCTCGCCGGTTTGTGATGCTTTTTTCCCCGGCAAACCGCTAAGCAAGCGCAAAACATTCCACTGGCCTGCTGCATTGCGATCCAGGACAACACCGGGATTTTTCAGGCCGATACGATCTATCGCGATCTGTCTGGACACAATATCGCTTTTGGCAATATCGACTTTCAGTTCCGAAAAACGAAGTATATCTGCGCCATCCGGTTCGGTCAGCCACACGGAATCCAGCGTCACATTTCCTTCGACATAAACCGGACGCTTATCTCCTTCCCTTTTGGCGAACACAATATCCAGATCGGCTGAAAACTTGCCGCTTTTGAGTTTGAATCCCGGATCGAACGGTAAATACCCGAGATAAGTCGGCAAATCGAACCGTTCCAGTTTGAGACCGATCCTGCCACCTTTGCGATCACGAGACGGTTTCGACTTGCCGATCAGCTCGATTTTGTCTTTGTTGATACGTGCACTGACTGCAAAATTGACGAATATATCGACATCTGACGGCATATTGGCGATGAACGGCAAACTGATATTCATGTCATTGACCAGCAAATGCTTGTTCCGCACTTCGTCATCGGCGCGAATCGTCCCGTTCTCGACCTGGATATTGTTGATGGAAAACAGCGTTTTTCCGGTATCTTTTTCATCCTTCTGCGAGAAATAGCCCACCATATCGGCAATATTGAAAACACGATCACGATCGCGAACGATATGAACCTCCGGTTTCGTCAGGCGGATCTGTCTGACCACCGGTTTGAATGAAGTCAACGTTTCGGGCGAAAGTTCGACGAGCAAATAATCGAATGACGCAAATGTCCTGTCGCTGCCAGGTTCGGACAAACTGACATCTTTCATTTCCATCTTCAGGCTGAACACATTCATGCTCATGTCGCCGATCACCAGTTTTCGATCGAACTTCTCGGCCATGAAATCGCGTGCTTTGGACTGGACGATATCCGGAAGAAACACGATACCGGCACCCACGACCACCACCAGCAATACCAGAACCGACAAAAAGCCGATCAGTATGCGCTTTGGCCAGACACGCTTTCCGGTCTTGTCTGCATTTGTTTTTTGTTCAGTCATCGGTTCCGCCACCCGTTATTGTGTTTCCGCCAGAATGCCACTGTCACTTCAGGGAGAAATCCACCCGATTGCCCGATTCATCCCCGGCACTCTCCCGTGCCTTGCTTGCCATCACGAAAAGTCTTTCTTCAGGAACCTTGCCCTGTTCCACCAGCCAGTTTTTCACAGCCTGTGCCCGTCTGTCCGCCAAACGGATCATGTCGTCTTTTTTGCCCGCATAATGCCGCGACAACAGTTTTTCCATTTCCGGCAGGGGCAGCGACTTGCTGAACCCGATCCAGTTCCTCGGCTTGTCGAAATCCTCATCACCATACAGCCGTTTCACACCATCGGCATATTCCTTTTCGCTGAGAACGATATCTTTCACGGCGACCGTCTGTCCCATTTTGCGCGCCTTTTCGGTCTTGATCTTGCGCAGGATCGTCATTTTGCCCAGTCCTTCGCTGTCGATAGCGGGATCGTATCTTCCCGCGATTTCCAGACTCAGTCCGGGACGTTCTTCCTGTGCTCTGGCGAGTAAACCGAGTTTCTTTTCACCATCGGCAGAAATAGCATAGCTTCCCGGATCAAACGGCAACCACGAAAGTTCTTCGGAATCGCCGATCAACGAAGCAAGCAGTGAAAACGGCGCAGTCACCGTTTTCTGGATCAGATTGACGATAACACGCAAAACGATTCCACCGACTGAAAATTCCGGATCATTGAGCGAACCACCGATCGGCAAATTGATATCGATCACACCATTTCTGTCTTTCAACAACGACAACGCCAGACTGACCGGCAAATTGACAGCAGACTCGCTTTCCACCTTCTCGCCCAGCGTCAGCTGATCGAGAATCAAAGAATTTTCTGCGGAAAGCTGATCGTTTTCCACCTTGTAAGCAACATCGAAAGACAACTTGCCTTTTTCGATACCGTACCCGATATATTTTCCGGAATAGGCACTGAACTGTGCCAGTTCCATTCCCTTGACTTTTGCCTTGATGTCGAGCGCCAGACTGCCGAACGGATTGAACGATCCTGCGATCACCAGCGGCGCGCCGTTGACACGTCCACGAATATTGACGGCAGCCTGTCTGTTCACGGCCGTCGAGAGCCCTGAAACCGACCCCTGCAAATTGACCAGGTTTGCCGTATATCTCGGGCGGATGAAATTATCCGAGAAACGGATTTTTCCGTTGTTTATCAACCATTTTCCGATTCTGACAGAATAATCCGGCCGTTTTTTCCGTGCAGTCTCCGCATTTGTGTCGGCTGATGCTGCCTGCGCTGTCGTCGCTATGCCTTTTTCCTCTGCATCAGTCAGACTTTTTCTGCCTCCCGTCTCGCTTCTCATAATGTCCTGAAGGTTCAGACGACCGTTGGAACCGAGGATCACGCGCGCAGCCAGGTTGTTCAGTCTGACCTGATCGACAACGACCGACAATGGCTTGAGATCAAACCGGATACCTTTAAGGGACAAATCATTCCAGCTGACAAAGGGCTGTTTGCTCAACTGATCGACCGTCACCAGCCTACCGATACCGGCATTGCCGGTAAAACGTGCCTGCAAGTTCTGGTTTTTCGTCTGCGTAAGCTGCAATTTGCCCTGAAGGGTCAAATCCGCCTGTCTGACCGACAAATTGACGAAATCCTCAATATAAGGCTGTACGAAACGGACATCTACATTCCGGAAGTCCAGGTCGATATCTCCTTTCAGCGGCGACAGATTCAGGTTTCCGGCAAGCGATAATGTCCCACGCTGGTTGACTTTTGCATCCAGTGCCACTTGTACCGTCCTGTCCTGCTCGCTGGACAGATTGTCAACGATGACCGTGAGTCCATCGACATCGGTGACGACCTTCATGCCGGCATCACGGTTCTCGAAATGAATGGACCAGTCCCTGATTTCCGCACGATTGACCTGAAAACCGAAACCCGTTTTTTCACCCGCTTCACTGGCTGCCTGGCGAAGCGCCTTTGCTGGTGTACGTGCTTGCTGCTGCCATTTCAGTTTTCCGTGCAAGAAACGGATATCCGTCCCTTCTGATGCGACTTTTTCCACCATCACATGACGTCCCGGAACATCCAGTACGACACCTTCGACATTCAGGCCGAAATGGTCGACCGAGAAATTCGCCGGTACGACATGTATCTGGTCATTGATACGGAACATACCATCCCTAACAACAAATTGTTTCAGGGTGACATGCCAGGGAATACCGGTCTTGTCTGCATTGTCTTCACCGGCACTCACCGCTTTGTCCGTCTTTTTATCCTGCGGGAAATCGGCCAGCTGCAAAACATTCCATACGCCGGCACGATTTCTGTCCAGATACAGTTCAGGCGATTTGAGTTCGATACGGTCAATACCGATATTGCCCGACAAAATATCGATTTGAGCCAGATCAACGCCGAGAGAAGGAATTCTGGCGACCGGATGGCCGTCTGCCCCGTCCAGCACCAGCGACTCGAGCAGCACATTGCCCGCCATCGTCAGGCCGGGCTTGCCACTTTCCGCTTGCCCGAAACCGACATTCATATGAATGGAAACTTTTCCGTCTTTCAGCGCGAATTTCGGGGTAAACGGCAAATAGTCCACATAAACGGGTAAATCGATCCGGTCCAGATTGACCGTAAACATCCCGTCCTTTTCCCTGAAAAAGGGACGTGCCTTGCCGGTCAGCGCGATATTTTCGTTATTGAATTTTCCGCTGACCGCCAAATCGACGAAAATATCGACCTGCGACGGAATGGATGAGACAAAAGGAACGGTTACATTCAGTTCGTTTAGCACATGCCGTTTCTTTTTCGACTGATCGTCGAATTCGATCGTCGCATTTTCGATCTGGATATTGTTGATGGAAAAACGTGCCGGCGAATCGTCTTCTTTCGGCTCCATGGCGAAAGCCACGAAGTCATCGATATTGTAATGATGGCTGTCCGTCCGGACGAGACGTACCACAGGATTGACCAGCCTGATTTCCTCGATGACAGGCGCCATCCGGAAAATCGACTGCGCCGATACATTGAGTGTCAAATGATCGAACGTCAGGAAAGGATCGTCACGCCCGTGTTCCGACAGTCGCATGCCGTCGATTTCTGCCGTCAGGGTAAATGGATTGAACGACACATCCGACATCGCCAGCGTTCGTTCGAACTTTTCGTATACAAATGCTTGAGCCTTGTCACGCAATATGCCAGGCACGACGAAAAAACCGACCACGCCATAAACGACGATCAGCAACGCAATAATCGCAACCCCCCATTTGACAAACGCTTTTCGCCAATAATGGGCCAGATTCACTTTTTTCAGGGGATTCTGCATCGCCTTCTCCTTTCCGACAGGGAAATTCCGGCTGTCGTGCCATCGACAATGACAAACAGTCTTCATGGCGACCATCACATGACGGGCCTTGCGTTCATGTTAAATAAATCTGTCGACGAAATAAACCGTTCGGAAGGAAAAAGATGTAAAACTTGCAACAGCGTGGATTGTTTGCCAAATTCCGGCAAAACAGTCATTCAGATGATGTCTTATTCCACCAGCTTGTTAAGTTGTTCCGAACTGACCTTGTCTTCTTCAGGCAATGTTTCAAGCGGAATTTTCGCAGCTTCCAGTGCGGCGATGATATTTTTGAGCTGATGTTCCTGAGCCGCCGCATTATTGATCAGCCCGCGCAAGGCCTTGATCAGCGGATCATCCTCGTTTGGCGTAATGCCGTAAGCGGAAAAAAGGACGCTGGCGGCATCGGTTTTATCGCGTTTTTCATCTTTCTGGATAATCCGTGCCGGATTGCCGACAGCCGTCGCACCGGCTGGCACCGGTCTGACGACTACCGCATTGGAACCGACCTTGGCCATCTCGCCGACCGTAAAGCTGCCCAGTACCTTGGCGCCAGCACCGATAATGACACCCCGTTCAAGCGTCGGATGCCGTTTTTTACCTTTACTGAGCGAAGTACCACCCAGCGTCACCCCCTGATAGATCGTGCAATCGTCTCCGACTTCAGCCGTTTCACCGATGACGACACCACATCCATGGTCAATGAAAACACGCCTGCCGATGACTGCTCCGGGATGAATTTCGATGCCCGTCACGATACGCGCCAGATGCGAGAAAAAACGGGCGAACCATTTCAGCCCGTGATTCCAGCACCAGTGCGAAACGCGATGAACGAGAATGGCCTGGAATCCCGGATAACAAGTCAACACTTCCCAGGTATTGCGCGCGGCAGGATCGCGTTCAATGATACTTTTGATATCTTCGCGTAAATGACGAAACATGTTCAAGACAATAATTAACAATCCGGGAACAAGATGATAACCGTTTCCGGGAAAATGTACACAGCCTGCCGGCTTTATGATGGTGTTTTCAGGAGCCGCTGACGGCGTGCTTCATACAGACAGATACCGGACGCTACGGAAATATTCAGGCTCTCGACGGAACCGAACATCGGAATCGCGACCAGCTCATCACAGGTTTCCCGGGTCAGACGCCGCATGCCTTCCCCCTCCGATCCCATCACGAAAGCGGTTCCGGCTGCATAATCCACCTCATAAAGGCTTTTCCCTGCATCGTCGGAAGTTCCGACGACCCAGATATCCCGTTCCCTGAGTTGGCGAAGCGTCCGTGCCAGATTGGTAACGGTAATATAGGGCACAGTCTGCGCAGCACCGCTTGCCACTTTTTCCACTGTGGCGTTGATCCCGACCGAACGGTCTTTCGGCGCAATGACTGCATGCGCACCTACACTGTCTGCCACCCGCAGGCAGGCGCCAAGATTATGCGGATCGGTAATACCATCCAGTACCAGCAGCAGTGGCGGCCCCTCGATCGCATCCAGCAATTCATCGAGATTTTTCGCCAGCGACAACGGCGAGGCGATCGCAACCACTCCCTGATGACGCCGCGTCCCCACCATTTTGTCCAGCCTTGCACTGTCCGCTGCAATGATACGGATACCGGCTTCTTTCGCCATCTTTTGCAAATCCTGCATGCGTCGGTCATTGCGTTCCGAATCGACCAGCAATTCTTCCACCGATGCCGCTTCATGACGCAAACGTGATGTCACGGCATGAAAACCGAATATAACCTTGTTTTTCATTTTGTTTCCGATATTGCAAAATTCCGTTCACCGCGACCGCTGGCGTCGTCCCGCATGCACAGGCTCTATTCTGGCATCCTTGTCGGTCAACGCAGCGATATTCCGTTTTTTGTACCTGTCGAATATGACATGCTGTCCGGGCTGGCTGGCCGGTCCTTTTTCGCCGGCAGCATCCGTAGCCCTGAACGGTCCATCGACGATCAGCAAATCGATCTGGCGTGCATCCATGTCGACACGGCTGACTTGTACGATCACACGATCCGTCAGCTGATAACGGACACCGGTACGTTCGCCACGCAATTCATGACGTATTTCATCGAAATGGTAATAGTCGCTTCCCAGATCAGCAACATGTACCATCCCTTCAATAAACAAATCATCAAGCTGGACAAAAATACCGAAACCGGCCACACCGGAAATCGTGCCGGTAAAATGTTCACCCAGTTTGTCCCGGATGAAATAACATTTGAGCCATGCCTCGACATCCCGAGAGGCATCATCGGCACGTCGTTCATTGGCTGAACAATGCAAACCCAGCGCCTCCCAGATGGCTTCCTCCGCACTGGCTTTTTTTGCCTTGCCTGTCTTTTCCTGCAACATCTGCTTGCGTATCGAACCCGGAACCTGGGTATTGAGCATGCGTCGGTCGATACCCTGCGGGACATAACGTTTTCCTGCCAGAACTGCCTTGATGACACGATGCGTCAGCAAATCAGGATACCGTCTGATCGGGCTCGTGAAATGCGTATATGCTTCATATGCCAGACCGAAATGGCCGATATTGTCCGGGCTGTACATGGCCTGTTGCATCGAACGCAACAACATGGTCTGCAACAACGGTGCATCGGGCCTCGACTCGATCTGTTTGATCAGTGCTGCATAATCGGACGGAGCCGGTGAATCGCCGCCTCCCAGCGACAACCCGATCTGCGCAAGAAACGTTCTGACCTGTTCGAGTTTCTGTTCATTGGGCTGTGCATGTACACGATAAGTCCCAGGATGATGGGAACGTTTCATGAAATCGGCCGCACAGACATTGGCCGCCAGCATGCACTCTTCGATCAGCTTGTGCGCATCGTTACGCACACGCGGCAAAATCTTCTCGATTTTTCCGGCTTCATTGCTGACGATATAGGTTTCGACCGTCTCGAAATCGATCGCCCCCCGTTTTTCGCGTGCAGCCGCCAGTACTTTGTACAATCCGTAAAGATCCATCAGATGCGGCACCAGACCGGCATAAATCGCGGCTTCAGGTCCTCTCTGGTTGGCAAGAATCGCAGCGACTTCCGTATAGGTCATGCGTGCA
This sequence comes from uncultured Oxalobacter sp., assembly GCA_934277985.1. Lineage (GTDB taxonomy): Bacteria > Pseudomonadota > Gammaproteobacteria > Burkholderiales > Burkholderiaceae_D > Oxalobacter > Oxalobacter paeniformigenes. The sequence goes on along the minus strand of CAKQWF010000002.1, from coordinate 33,425 downwards.
GCCGAATGCATCACCGCCGGATAAAACTGGTAAGCGCTCACTTCCCCTTCGGATGAGACCAGTGCATCACAAACCAGAACAAGCCGATCCACATCCGGATTGAGCGAACATAAGCCATTGGACAATTTCTCCGGCAACATCGGAATGACACGGCGCGGGAAATACACCGACGTCGCACGCAAAAGCGCATCCTTGTCCAGCGGAGCATTCGGTTTCACATAATGACTGACATCAGCAATCGCGACGATCAGCCGGTAGGCATCAGCACCCGCCAGTTTCACAGGCTCGCAATACACCGCATCATCGAAATCGCGCGCATCCTCTCCGTCAATCGTCACCAGTGGAATATCCCGCAAATCGACACGTCCCTCGAAGTCTTCCGGCAATACCTGATCCGGCAGACGTTCCGCTTCCGACAAGGCTTCATGGGAAAATATGTGCGGCAGGCCGAACTTGCGCACGGCGATTTCGATTTCCACTCCCGGATCATCGATATCACCAAGGACTTCGACAATCCGCGCCACCGGCTGGGTATAGCGTGACGGTTGCGAAACCAGCTGCGCGTTGACGATCTGGCCGGCTTTGGCCTTGCCGGGAGAACCATCCACCAGAATGTCATGAACGATGCGACGGTCTTCCGGAACGATCAGCCAGACACCGTTTTCATTGACCAACCGTCCGACAATATGGGTATGTGCACGATTCGTCACAGAAACAATGACGCCTTCCTGACGTCCCTTGCGATCCGTATTCACGACACGAACCTGCACCCTGTCATTGTGCATGACCTTCTGCATCTCATTCTCGGACAGGAAAATATCTTCCCCGCCGTCATCTCGGATCACAAAACCGTATCCATCCGGATGCGAATGGACATAACCGGTGATGAAATGGGTTGCGGTATTGATCTTGTAATTGCCCTTGGCATCGCACATCAGCTGGCCATCACGTTCCATGGCTTCCAGACGTTTCAACAGGCCTTCCATGCCTGCTTTTTTGACATGAAGTTCCCGTGCAATGGTTTTGGCACTCCGTCCCCTGCTTGTCTGACGCAGGGATTCGATAATTTCTTCCCGACTGGGAATGGGGTAAGGATATTTTTTCAAAAGTTTTCTTGATCAAAAGGGTTCATCGCGGCAATACAACAATCTCATCATCCTTTCTTTTGCCGGATTACGCAAGACTGTTGACATATCTTTGTATCACGTTATAATAGCAAACCTGTTTCGGCAGTTGAGTTCACAGTCGGAATGACTGGTCAAAACGGTCGAAAACTTGTATAATAGCAGATACAGCAAATGCCCACGTGGCGGAATTGGTAGACGCGCATGGTTCAGGTCCATGTGCCGCGAGGTGTGGGGGTTCAAATCCCTCCGTGGGCACCAGATCCGCAAAAACGAAACCCGCGCAAGGCGGGTTTTTTGTTGCCTGTCTCATACAGGCAATACGAGCACGTCTCCTGTACGCGACAGCGCATGCCCTCATATACCGAAAATCGCATGATAACTGATCCGTATCATGAGAAAATGATTCCGATGATGCATTATTTCCTTACGGTCTCGTCTGACTGCCGCTGTTGTATTATCCAGGCCGGCATCACCTGTCACCGTGTTTTTCCGCCGGCGACCCTGTTTCCGGACGAATCCGATACGAAAGCCTCTCATGACAGCCATCATGTCTTTTTGCGCCATCTGCGTTCTTCTGGCAACGGGAATGGCCATCCGGTCCTTTTTTCCGATCTTCCAGCGCCTTTTCATCCCGTCTTCCGTCATCGGCGGTTTCATCGGACTGGCAGCGATCAATACGCTGGGACACGTCATTTCACCTGACTGGTTCATCGCTTTCGGCAAGCTGCCGGGATTTCTGATAAACATCGTTTTTGCCGGCCTGTTTCTCGGTATATCTCCGACATCCCTGAAAAAAATATGGCATCTGACCGCACCCCAGTTCTGTTTCGGACAAATCATTGCCTGGGGGCAATATGTCGTCGGCCTGGGACTGGTCTTTTTTCTGCTGGCACCGTTTTTCAACGTACCGGATGTTTTCGGCAATCTGCTGGAAATCGGCTTTGAAGGTGGTCATGGAACAGTCGGCGGCCTGTCGGAAACTTTCGCAGAACTTGGCTGGCCTGCAGGCGCCGACCTGGGTTACACGGTGGCGACTTGCGGTCTGGTACTGGGCATTGTCACCGGCATGATTCTCATCAATATTGCCGTACGACGCGGTGACATCAGCGATATCCGGACATTCGCCGACAAAACACGGATGGAACGTATCGGCATCTATCCCTGCGACAAACGTCCGCCGGCCGGATGGCAGACCGTCTATTCCGCTTCTGTCGATTCTCTGGCACTGCATATCGCGCTCGTCGGTATCGCCATACTGATCGGATACGGCATCAAGGAAGCGCTGATCCTGACCGAACATATCACGCCGGCATCGTTTCATGAGATGAAAATCATGCAAAGTCTGCCGCTGTTCCCCTTATGCATGATCGGCGGCGTTTTGCTCCAGATCGCATTGAGAAAAACAGGACTGGACAAACTGGCCGATCATGGCCAGATGCAACGTGTCACTGGTGCCGCGCTGGATTTTCTGGTCGTCGCCGCCATCGCATCCATCCGTGTGGAATTCGTCCTTTCCTATTGGGCTCCATTGTGTATTCTGATCGCTTTTGGCATGCTCTGGAATATTTGCGCTGTCCTGATCATCGGTCCACGCATTTTCGATCAGGCATGGTTCGAGCGTTCGATCGCCGAACTGGGACAGGCAACCGGTGTAACCGCCACCGGGCTGATGTTGTTACGTACAGTCGATCCCGACAACAAAACCGTCGCTGCGGAAGCCTTCGGTTATAAACAACTGCTTCATGAACCGATCATGGGCGGTGGTTTCTGGACATCACTTGCCGTTCCGCTGGTCATGCTGGGGCAAGGCATGGTGGTATGGTGTCTCTCCATCGTACTGTTGCTGTTCTTTCTGGCATGCTGGCTGTTGTTTTTTTATACGAAAAAACGCTGATTCCGCCAATCCATATATGTACCGTGCAGTATCCCGCACGGTTTCCGATCCATATATGGCATTCCGGAAGTAGCGACATGTTTCCGATGCGTCTGCCAAACGCCAGACAGCCTGAAATGTCGGTTCCCAAGCTTTTCAAACCTGCGTAAAATGACGCTCTCATTCCGTTTTACCTGATGACACAGCCGATTATGCCAGACCAGCCTGTTATGCATTCTTCCGGGAAACCCATGTTTTTCGATCCGGAAACACGTCGCATCCGAAGTTTCGTCACGCGTGCCGGACGCCTTTCCACAGGACAGGAACGCGCCATTCGTGAACTTGGGCCTGCATATTGTCTGCCATTTGCCAGGGAAACGCTCGATTACGCAAAAACATTCGGAAGAACGGCGCCGGTCATTCTGGAAATCGGTTTCGGGATGGGCGAGACCACCGCGACAATCGCCGAAAGCCGGCCGGAGCTGGATTTTATCGGCGTGGAAGTCCATACACCCGGTGTCGGTAGCCTGCTCAAACAGATCGGGGAAAAACGATTGTCCAACATACGGATCATCCAGCATGATGCCGTCGAAGTACTGGAAAACATGATTGCCGAAAATTCACTCAATGGCGTACATATTTTCTTCCCGGATCCATGGCACAAGGCTCGCCATCACAAACGACGTCTGATACAGCCGGATTTCGTCCGCCTGCTCGTCAGCCGTCTTGCAGACAACGGCTACCTGCATTGTGCGACAGACTGGCAGAATTACGCGGAACAAATGCTGGAAGTACTGGGTGGAGAACGCGGCCTGCAAAATACGGCATCCGGATACGCACAGTGTCCCGATTACAGGCCGGTGACCAAATTTGAAAAACGCGGCTTAAGGCTCGGACATGGCGTCTGGGATCTGGTTTTCCGCAAACGCCATCCTGCCTGAAACAAATCAGCAGTTTCAGATCACCTGCAGCACGATTTTCCCGAAATGGGTATTGGACTGCATCAGTTTCTGGGCCTGCATGGCTTCCGCCAGCGGGAATACCCGGTAAATGACCGGTTTGATCTTCCCTGCTTCGATCAGTGGCCAGACATGTTTTCTCAGATTGGCCGCGATTTCCGCTTTGAAGTCATTTGAACGCGGGCGAAGTGTCGAACCGGTGACCATCAACTGCCGGTGTACGATCTGTGCCAGGTCCACAGTACCGAGACGGCCGCCCAAATACGCGATCAGAACGAGACGTCCTTCATCGGCCAGACAGTCGATTTCCTTGTCGAGAACGGCCGCGCCGATAATATCCAGAATGACATCGACACCCCTGCCATTTGTCGCCTGCCTGATATATTCGGCAAAATTTTCCGTGGTCGAGTTGACGCACCGTTCGGCACCAAGCTTTTCACAGGCACGGCATTTGTCTTCCGTCCGTGCCGTGGTGAATACGCGATGCCCCATCGCCTGCGCCATCTGGATAGCCGTAACGCCGATACCGGAAGCGCCTGCCTGAACCAGCAGACTTTCACCTTCCTTCAATCTACCGAAATCATAGACATTGCTCCAGACCGTAAAATAGGTTTCCGGTAACGATGCCGCCTCGATCGGTGTCAGTCCTTTCGGAATCGGCAAACACAGTCTGGTGCAGGCTGTACAGTATTCGGCATACCCGCCCCCCTGTACAAGCGCACAAACCATATCGCCGACCTTGAAGTCACTGCCTGACAGATCGCCGCCGACGATTTCACCGGCGATTTCAAGACCCGGAATATCCGGTGCGCCTTTCGGTACTACATAACGGCCGATACGCTGCAACACGTCAGGACGGTTGATGCCGGCAGCATGCACGCGGATCAATACTTCACCGGGCCCCGCTACCGGAACCGGTCTTTCTGTCAGTTGAAGATAACCCTTCGACCCCTGGTCGATAATTTCAATCGCTTTCATCTGTTCTTTTCCCCTTTCGGGATATCCTGAAAGAAACCCGATACCCAAACGCCCGACATGATATTCCGGAGACAGGACGTCGCCATGGCAATATACCCTTTTACCGTGTTTCTTTCGATTTCATTCATCAAACCGTTTCCGGTCAAACAAAAATCCTCCCGGAGAATACCGGGAGGATTTTTCAGGACTGCGTCCGGCACATGCGCCAGAAACGGAGCAATCCTTATTCTGCCGAAGCGTTGTTTTCTTCTGCAGCGACGGCTTTCATGGACAATTTGATCCGGCCACGGTCATCCGTTTCAAGAACCTTGACACGAACCGACTGTCCTTCCTCCAGATAATCCGATACGGCATTGACACGTTCGTTTGCAATCTGGCTGATATGCAACAAGCCATCACGACCGGGCAATATCTGAACAATAGCGCCGAAATCCAGCAATTTCAAGACAGTACCGTCATAGATTTTGCCGACTTCAACAGAAGCCGTCAGTTCTTCAATACGGCGTTTGGCTTCCTGACCGGCTGCCGCATCGACGGATGCAATCGTGACGACACCATCATCGCTGATATCGATCTGCGCGCCGGTTTCTTCGGTCAACGCACGGATGACGGCACCGCCCTTGCCGATCACATCACGGATTTTTTCCGGATTGATACGCATCGTAATCAGACGCGGTGCAAAGTCGGACAATTCTGTCTTGAAGTGCGGCATCGCTTCCTGCATCTTGCCCAGAATGTGCATGCGGCCTTCGCGTGCCTGTGCCAGCGCGACCTGCATGATTTCCTTGGTAATGCCCTGGATCTTGATATCCATCTGCAAGGCTGTCACGCCTTTTTCCGTACCGGCGACCTTGAAGTCCATATCGCCGAGGTGGTCTTCATCGCCCAGAATATCGGTCAGAACCGCGAACTTGTTGCCTTCCTTGATCAGCCCCATGGCGATACCGGCGACATGCGTCTTGACCGGAACGCCAGCATCCATCAATGCCAGCGAACCGCCGCAAACGGATGCCATCGACGAGGAACCGTTGGATTCCATGATTTCCGATACCAGACGGATGGAATAGCTGAATTCTTCCTGAGAAGGCAGACAGGCGACCAGTGCGCGTTTTGCCAGACGACCATGACCGATTTCACGACGCTTCGGGGTACCGACACGGCCCGTTTCACCGGTTGCGAACGGCGGCATATTGTAATGCATCATGAATGCATCGCTGTATTCGCCCATCAGTCCATCGATTTTCTGGTTGTCGCGTGAAGTACCCAGTGTAGCGACGACCAATGCCTGCGTTTCACCACGCGTGAAGAGCGCAGATCCGTGCGTTCTCGGCAGCACACCGGTACGGATGGTGATCGGACGTACCGTACGGGTATCACGTCCGTCGATACGGGGTTCGCCGTCCAGAATCTGGGAACGGACAATCCGTGCTTCCAGTTCGAACAGGATATTGCCAACTTCGACAGTATCCGGTGCCGCTTCGCCTTTTGCTTCAGCTTCGGCGGCCAGCGTCTGGTTGACCCTTTCATAAATATGGCGCAATTCGGTCGAACGTGCCTGTTTCTGGCGAATCTGATATGCCTTGCGCAATTCTTCTTCGGCAATCCGCGTGACTTCAGCGATCAGTGCTTCGTTTTTGGCCGGCGGTTCCCATTCGACTTCCGGCTTTCCTCCATCGCGTACCAGTTCGTCAATGGCCTGGATGACGACTTTCATCTGTTCATGACCATATACGACAGCGCCAAGCATGACGTCTTCCGGCAATTCTTTCGCTTCGGATTCGACCATCAAAACCGCCTGTTCGGTACCGGCGACGACCAGATCCAGCTGCGACAGCGGCAGCTGGGATGCATTCGGATTCAGGACATACTGACCATCGATATAACCGACACGAGCGGCACCCAGCGGCCCATTGAAAGGAATTCCGGAAACACACAAGGCTGCTGACGCACCGATCATGGACGGAATATCGGGATCGATTTCCGGATTGACCGACAATACATGGATGATGACCTGGACTTCATTGAAATAGCCGTCCGGGAACAATGGACGGATAGGACGATCGATCAGACGCGAGGTCAGGGTTTCTTTTTCGGAAGGACGACCTTCACGTTTGAAAAAGCTGCCGGGAATACGGCCGGCGGCATAGCTCTTTTCAATATAATCCACCGTCAGGGGGAAAAAATCCTGACCCGGCTTGATATCATCCTTGGCGACAACGGTTGCCAGCACTACGGTATCGTCCATCGATACCATCACAGCGCCGCTGGCCTGGCGCGCAATCTCACCTGTTTCCAGCGTCACGGTATGCTGACCGTACTGGAATGTCTTGCTTACTTTATTGAACATGTAATTCCTTTCATTTTTTCCGGCAGGTTTTCAGGCGCTGCCGTTCGCCTCATAACGACAAACAACTTTCGATAACGACAATCTTCCGCTTTTTCATACTTTACCGCAGGTGACGCTCATAACGAAATGCCCGCGACAGACACTGGCGCAGGCATTTCACAAAAAACTTCCGGCTCGCAACAACGATTATTTTCTCAGGCCGAGTTTCGCAATCAGATCACGATAACGGTTGATATCCTTCTTGCGCAGGTACGCCAGCAGGTTCTTGCGGCGGTTCACCATCTTGATCAATCCACGACGGGAATGATGATCCTTGGTGTGAACCTTGAAGTGACCGTTCAGATCATTGATACGGGCGGTCAACAATGCAACCTGAACTTCCGGCGAACCGGTATCGTTCTGGCTGCGTGCGTTTGCGGACACGATAGCCGCTTTGTCTTCTTTGAGCAATGCCATAATATTAACCTCTCACATGCGACAAATGGAGTCTTGACCCCTCTTGCCGTGAATACGTTACAAAAAATTCCTGTCGAATCGACAGGAAGGGCAGTATAACGGAAAAGTGTTTTCTGTACAATAAGTACTGTAACCGCTTCTTTTTTCAGGATGATGATCATGAAACGACTGATATTGCTGGTATTCTCCCTGTCCATGCTGCTTTCTGGCTGTGCATCCATTTTCACCACACCGCAACCCGGCATATCCGAGCAGGAAGTGATCGCGCTGAAAGGTCAACCGGATGCCGTCTATCAGATCGGTGACTCAAGACTTCTGGAATGGTCTGTGGGCGCATGGTCACAATACGCCTATATGGCAAAAATAGGACCGGATGGCAAGCTGGTATCCTACGAACAGGTACTGACGCGCGAAAAATTCGGTTCCATTCCGATTGACCGTTTCACTAAACTCGATGTACTGCAAACGGTCGGCCACCCGACGGAAACCGATTATCTGCCGTTGATCGACCGTGAAGTATGGGCCTACCGCTACAAGGAAGAAGGCATCTGGAATTCCATGATGTACATTTACTTCGATTCACAAGGCATCGTCAGGAGAATGGAAAACGGCATGGATCCCATGTATCTTCGTGCTAACTGACTGCCCTGACAGGACAATAAAAAGGAAGCTGTCATGAAACGTTCATTTTCCGCGCTGGCGCTGGCCGGACTGCTGACGCTGGGAGGCTGTGCCTCTCTCATGGGGCCGCAATTCACACCCGGTATGCCGGTCGAACAGGTCATCGCCTACAACGGCCCCCCCGCCATCGAATATCCGGATGGCAATACACGGCTGCTGGAGTGGCCTGTCGGTGAATGGTCACAATACGCCTACATGGCACGAGTCGGACCGGATGGCAAACTGATTTCCTATGAAAACGTCCGGACACGTGAAAAATTCGGAACCATCCAGGTCAACCAGTTCAACAAAAACGATGTGTTGCGTACGGTCGGCCACCCGACGGAAACCGATTATCTTCCGCTGAAGAAACAGGAAGTCTGGTCATATCGCTACAGGGAAGAAGGCATCTGGAATTCCATGATGCACATTTATTTCGATTCCAGCGGTATCGTGCGTGGTATTGAAAACGGCCAGGATCCAATGTATCTGCGTGACAATGGCTTTTTCGGCGGCATCGGCGGTTTCGGTATCGGAATCGGTGGCGGAACGCGGGGCGTCGGAGGCGGCGCCGGAATCGGTATCGGATTCTGAAGAAACCGGTAAAAAAAAAGATGCGTAAAACGCATCCTTTTTTTATCGGATATCCTGAGTATCCGGATTTTAGATGATCTTGGATACCGCATCGATATAGGCGTTGACCGATGCCGTAATGATATCGGTATTGGCCGAAAAGCCGTAATAAACCTTGCCCTTGTTTTCCACCTGGATATGGACCTTGCCAACATCGTCCGTACCACGGGTAAATGCCTGAATCAGGAATTCTTCCAGTGTGACTTTCTGGGTAATCAACTGACGGACTGCATTGATCGAGGCATCGATCGGACCGTTGCCTGCTGCAGTGGCGATACAGGGTTCACCGTCGATGATCAGGCGAACCGTCGCCATCGGGATGGCATCCTTGCCGCAAACGACTTGCAGGTAGTCCAGTTTGATACGCCGTGCATCTTCGACGGTTCCGGTGCCTGCCAGATGGCGAAGGTCTTCATCGGAAACGGACTTCTGCGCATCGGCCAGCACCAGGAATTTGCTGTATGCCACATCCAGTTCGGCATGCGAGAGCGCATATCCCAGACGACGCAGATGATGATCCAGTGCGGCACGGCCACTGCGTGCGGTCAGCACAATCGAAGAATCGCTCACGCCGATATCGGCCGGATCGATGATTTCGTAGTTTTCACGGTTTTTCAGCACGCCATCCTGATGAATACCCGAGGAGTGCGCGAATGCGTTACGACCGACAATCGCCTTGTTCGGCTGGACCGGCATGCGCATGAGATTGGAAACCAGACGCGATGTCCGGATGATCTTGGTCGTGTCGATGTCGGTATAGGCCGGAATATCCTTGCGGCATTTCAGAATCATGACGATTTCTTCCAGCGAGGTATTGCCGGCGCGTTCACCGATACCGTTGATCGTACATTCAACCTGACGGATACCGTTCATGATACCGGCCAGCGCATTGGCCGTCGCCATACCCAGGTCGTTGTGGCAGTGTGCAGACAGGGTCGCACGATCGACATTGGCGACATGGTCTTTCAGATACTTGATCTTGGCACCGTATTCGTAAGGCGTGCAGTAACCGGTCGTATCCGGAATGTTGATGACTGTGGCGCCGGCTGCAATGACGGCTTCCACAACCCGTGCCAGATATTCATTGTCGCTTCGTCCCGCATCTTCGGCGAAAAATTCGACGTCATCGACATATTTTTTTGCATATTTCACCATCTTGACGGCACGTTCCAGAATCTGTTCCGGCGTCGAGTTCAACTTGGAATAAATATGGTAGGGCGATGTGCCGATACCGGTATGGATACGTCCCCTCTTGGCATATTTCAGCGCTTCGGCAGCCACATCGATATCTTTCTCGATCGCACGGGTCAAAGCGGAAATCACCGGTTTTTCAACCACTTTCGAAATTTCCACAACCGACTTGAAATCACCCGGGCTGGAAATCGGAAAACCGGCTTCGATAACGTCGACACCCAGATCTTCCAGCGCTCTGGCAACTTCGATTTTTTCAAGCGTGTTCAGCTGGCTGCCAGGAACCTGTTCGCCATCGCGCAATGTGGTGTCAAATATGATGATTTTTTCTGCCGAGTCTGCCGGTGTGCCGACCATGATGTGCTCCTTTGGATAATTCGATTAGATTTCATTCAGTTAGACCGGAAACGCCTCCGGTTGTCTCTGCCTCGTGGGCAAAGACCAAAAAACAACGGATATGTGGACAAAAGATATCAGCACGCCTGGCGCGCTAGAACGAACAGTAGCGACAGGCCGAACGGCATATCGCCACAGAAACGGGACAAGGAATTGAACATTTTGACATTCATGGGAAAAACTATAAGCCCCTTTTTCAATTCATGCAATATTTTTCGGGCAGGTTCCATGCCGGGAATATGCAGCACTGCCATCAAAAAGCAAAGTGTACATCATTCCCTGTTTTCCTGCTCATGATGATCTTCTTTCGTCTGGACGATGCTGACAGGTTTTCCTTTTATTTTCCGCCACATATACACGACATAACCCGAAACGCCATAAATCACGAACAAGCCGAACAGCACTTTGGGCGGATCGAACGATATCGTGACAAATATCAGCACCACCAGAATGACGGCGATGAACGGTACCGATTTACGGATATCCATCACCTTGAAGCTGTAAAACGGAACATTCGAGACCATTGTGAGGCCGGCATACAGCGTCAGAATCCATGATGTCCAGTAAAAATCGCTGCCTGAAAAACCGACATCATCCATCAGCCAGATAAAACCTGCTACCAGTGCAGCCGCAGCCGGGCTGGGCAAGCCCTGGAAATAACGCTTGTCCACAATGGCGATATTGGTATTGAAACGCGCCAGCCTCAATGCCGCACAGGCGCAAAAAACGAAAGCCGATACCCAGCCGATACGCCCCATTCCCTTCAGCGACCATTCATAGACCACGAGTGCAGGTGCTGCACCGAATGCCACCATGTCTGCCAGACTGTCGAGCTGCGCACCGAATTCGCTTTGCGTTCTGGTCAGTCGCGCGACCCTGCCATCCATGCTGTCAAGCACCATGGATATGAAAATGGCGACCGTCGCCTGCTTGAACTCCAGATTCAGCGACATGACAATGGCGTAAAAACCGCAGAACAACGAAGAAATCGTAATGGCGTTCGGCAACAGATAAATCCCGCGACGACGCAATTTCGCGCGGGTTGAATTGATATCGTTTACGGGTTGTTCCTGCTGTGTCATGCACCTTCTCCGACAAGAATGGAAACAGTGTATCGCTTTTTCAAAACATCGTGCATCGGTTCAGTCTGCCGATTGCGGCAATTCCGCCAATACGGTTTCCGTCGCATACACCTTGTCACCCACTGTCACCAAAGGTCTGGCCGACAGCGGCAAATAGACATCCACCCGTGAACCGAAACGGATGAAACCGAAACGCTGCCCTTTTTGCAACTGTTCACCACCCTTCACATAACAAAGAATCCGTCGTGCAATAAGGCCTGCCACCTGGACACAGGTCACCATCTGACCGTTTTCCGCCCTGATAATGACGGCATTGCGTTCGTTTTCCAATGATGCCTTGTCCAGATCGGCATTGACGAACTTGCCCGGGAAATAATGGACGCTTTGCACTTTTCCGTCGACCGGAAAACGGTTGGAATGGACATTGAACACATTCATGAAAACGCTGATTTTCAAGGCTTCGCGCTGTCCATAGATATCCTGTGTTTTCTCGATCACGACAATGCGTCCGTCTGCGGGAGACACGACGGCATTGCGGATATCGGGGACCGTCCGTGCCGGATCACGGAAAAACTGAAGGACAAACAGGCTGATCAGCCACAACGGCAACGACCAGACACCCCACAGCCAGGTAACGGCTACCGTAACGGCAAAGGAAAGAAAAATGTAAAACCAGCCTTCACGTGCAATAACGGGATGAGGATAATTTTTCAATCGCGACTCCGGAACGCCAAACAATCAAGATGCGTATTCTAGTATCAAACTTCCTGCGTTGAAACCAGCAAGCAGCCATTCGATCAGGCCTGCACGGTTTATCCGGTCTGGCACAACACACGGCCCTTGATAAATCATAAAATGGAACCATATATCCTGAAAACAGGACGACTTGCAAAATATGATGCCATACAATGCATTATGGCGTTTTTTATTCATGATTAAAACCTTTGCCGGATGGCATATCTTTTTCCATGACCGGAAACTATCCGGACAATCGTGATTTCGCACCTGCAAAACGTCCCTTTCTTTTTCATATCATTTCTCTGAACGGAAAACACGATGACGAAGTTTCGCGATCCGGCCGGCGCCATGTGGCTTCAGGCACTGAAAATGCTGGAACAGGCCGACCAGCTCCACCGACGCTTTTTCCAGCTGGGAAAACCGGCTGCGCAAGGACCGGTCTGGGAACCGCCAGCCGACATACTTGAAACCGGCCGTTACCTGCAAATTCTCATTGCCCTTCCGGGCGTGGATGCATCGGACATTACGGTTTCCATCGAAAACAACCGTATCCATGTCATAGGAGCACGACAGGCATGCCTGCCTGCAAACACCATCATCCGGCGGCTTGAGATCCCTTACGGCCGTTTCGAAAAAAGGATCGACCTGCCGGATGGACATTTCCAATTGCTGGAAAACGTCGTCAAAAACGGCTGCCTGCGCCTGACATTGAACAAACTCGGATAATCCCTATATCATGACTATGCCAGAAATCGACACTCTATCTCCGTTACCTGAAGATCATTCCGGTACGACAAGCACAATACCTCCCGTCCCTGATGATGCCATTATCATCATTCCTGTCAGGAACATGGTGCTGTTTCCGGGTATGGTCATCCCGGTCACCATCGCACGCGAAAAATCGCTGCTGGCGGCACAGGCCGCCATGAAGGCGGATCGCCAGATCGGTATCGTCTTGCAGCGCAACCCGGAAACCGCCGATCCAGCACAGGCAGATTTGTACCCCGTCGGCACAACCGCAGGTATCCTGCGTTATGTGGCGGCCTCTTCTGAGGCACACCATATCGTCTGTCAGGGCGAAAGCCGCTTCCGGTTGCTTGAATTGCTGCCGGGGTACCCGTTTCTTGTCGCGCGTATCGAGAAACTGCCGGAAGAACCGGAAGACAATGTGGAAATCGAAGGGCGAATGGTTCAACTCAAACAACGCGCTCTCGATATTTTGCAAATGCTGCCGCAAATTCCGCAGGAATTGTCGGATTCCATCAGCAATGTCACCTCGGCTGCACTGCTGGCCGATCTGATGACTGGACTGATGGATCTGACGACTGCGGAAAAACAGGACATTCTGGAAACTGTTGATCTGAAAGAACGGATCGACAAACTGCTATCCCGACTGTCCTACCGGCTCGAGGTACTTCGCGTCAGCCGTGATATTGACGAAAAAACACGTAACCGGCTTGATGATCGCCAGCGTGAAGCACTGTTGCGCGAACAACTCAGAACCATCCAGACACAGCTTGGTGAAATAGATGATTCTTCATCCGAAACCGAAGCGCTGGCAGAAAAAATCGAAAAAGCCGGTATGCCGGAAGAGGTACATACCCATGCGCTCAAGGAACTGAACCGTCTGAAAAACATGCCTGATTCGGCCAGCGAATATTCCATGCTGCAAAACTATCTGGAATATCTGTCGGAATTGCCATGGTCTGTATCTTCCGAAGACAGGACCGATATCCGCGAAGCGCGCCGTATTCTCGACGAGGATCACTACGGTCTTGAAAAAATCAAGAAACGTATCCTGGAATTTCTGGCCGTCCACAAGCTCAATCCGGAAGGCAAAAGCCCGATTTTGTGTTTCATCGGCCCTCCGGGCGTCGGCAAGACTTCGCTCGGACAAAGTATTGCCCGAGCGACAGGACGCCGTTTCGTGCGGGTCAGCATGGGGGGCGTACATGACGAAGCGGAAATCCGTGGCCACCGGCGTACCTATATCGGTGCGCTTCCCGGCAATATCATGCAGGCGGTCCGCCGTGCGGGAACCAACAACTGCGTTGTCCTTCTGGATGAAGTAGACAAGCTGGGCAGCGGTGTCCAGGGCGATCCTTCTGCGGCCTTGCTTGAAGTGCTGGATCCGGCACAAAACAATACATTCCGTGACAACTACCTGGGCGTGCCTTTCGATCTGTCGAAGGTCATGTTCATCTGTACCGCCAATATGCCAGATACCATCCCGGGACCTTTACGCGACAGACTGGAAATGATCCAGATCCCGGGTTATACGGAACAGGAAAAAACCCAGATCGCCTTGCGTTACCTGATCCGGCGTGAACTTTCCGAAAACGGTCTGACACAGGAAAACTGCCAGATCACTGAACAAGCCATCCGCGATATTATCGGCCATTACACGCGTGAAGCCGGCGTACGCGAGCTGGAACGACAAATCGGCAGCGTATTTCGCCATGCGGCCATGAAAATCGCGGAAGGTGATACGGAAAAAGTCTCTATCGATTCCGGCGATATCGCTGATATTCTCGGCGCGCCTGTTTATGACAGTGAAACCGCCATGCGGGTCAGCATGCCGGGTATCGCGACCGGACTGGCATGGACACCGGTTGGCGGCGATATCCTCTTCATCGAAGCCAGCCGCGTTCCCGGACGCAACAGACTGACACTGACCGGCCAGCTCGGCGATGTCATGAAAGAGAGCGCGCAAGCTGCCCTGACGCTTGTCAAGGCACATGCCGAAAGCCTCGGCATTCCCGCGGAACAGTTTGAAAACAGTGAAATCCATGTCCACGTTCCAGCGGGTGCCATTCCGAAAGACGGCCCCAGTGCCGGCGTCGCCATGTTTCTGGCGCTGGCTTCCGTCATGATGGGCAAACCGATTGCCAGCGATCATGCCATGACAGGAGAAATCAGCTTGCGCGGTCTGGTATTGCCAGTCGGTGGCATCCGCGAAAAAGTATTGGCTGCATTGCGTGCCGGTATCCGTACCGTCATGCTTCCGGCCAAAAACAAACGTGATCTCGACGATATTCCAGAAGATGCGCGCAACCAGTTGCAATTCATATTTCTGGAAACCGTCGATGACGCTATCCGCTGCGGTCTGATCGAAAACGGAAAAAGCGCATCATCCGAAAAAAAATGAGTCGTTAGTTCATAGTGAAAAAGGCGTTTCCGTTATCACGGAAACGCCTTTTTCATTGCCTTGCGGGAATATTTTCCGCTCAGGCATTTTCCTTGCGGACATACAGCCCGATCACTTCCGATTGTGCCAGTATGTGTCCTTCCATCCGTTTGACCACTTCGGCCTTGGTCGTATTGCCGAGATCGGGTAATACCGTATCAAGTGCATACAGCTTGAAGAAATAGCGATGCGTTCCGATCGGCGGACAAGGACCGCTATATCCTGCATACTGACGGTCATTGATCCCGATACCTGTCCCCTTGGGCAAATCACTGTCTGCTACACCTTCCGGCAAGGTCATGGCTACCGGCGGCAAATTGTACAACACCCAGTGCACCCAGGTCATTTTCGGCGCAGCCGGATCCGGTGCATCCGGATCATCTGAAATCATGACCAGACTTTTCGTACCGGAAGGCGGTGCCGTCCATGCCAGTGGCGGCGAAATATTGTCTCCTTCGCAGGTATAACGCGCCGGCATCATTTCGTTATGTGCAAATGCAGGTGAACTTATCGTCATTGTCATCTGTGACTCCTTTCTTGTCATACCAGTCGGCCTGCCATTCATTCCACCGGAATGTTTCTGACAGTTTCACTGACTGCCTTTGGCAAGCGAACCGACAAAATGCCATCGACATAGCTTGCCTGCGATTTTTCGCTATCGACATTTTTCGGCAATACGATCGTCCGTTCGAACGTGCCATAGGCGCGTTCGACGAGATGGTAAGTGCTTCCTTCGCTTTCACGCAACCACCGTTTCTCGCCACGAATGAAAAGCGTGTTGCCGACGATCCTGATTGAGAAACTTTCCTTGCCGACTCCCGGCATTTCCAGCCTGACGACCAACTCCGCCGGTGTTTCCTCGACCTCGGCGTTCATCAGGCTCCAGCGTGGAAACTGGTCGTCATTGCCGTTTCCCGAGCGTTCGAAATGAACCAGTGCATTACTGCATCGGCTCAGCAACTCACGCCAGCCATCAGAAAGACTTTCCCAGGCACGATTGAGCTCGCGTCCGATACTTTTTCCGGCTTCCCTCAAAGAATCAAGCATAAATCCCTCCTGATCTCATTACAAGAAAACGCTTGTTGCCATTCAATCATAACGTACTTTACCGGCAATTCGGCCACGTTTTACTGCTTTTCAGGCGTATATCCCGCAACCTGGTCGGCGCCATCGCCGAAAAAGTGCTTTTCCATCTGTTCTTTCAGATAGGCACGCGCTTTGGGATCGGCCATGTTCAGACGATATTCGTTAACCAGCATCGTCTGAAGACGAACCCATGCCTGCCATGCTTCTTTCGACACGTTTTCGTAGATCCTTTTTCCCAGTTCTCCGGGATAGGGTGGAAAATCCAGTCCCTCCGCATCCTTGTCCAATTTGATGCAATGCACGATTCGCGTCATACACTCCTCCATAAATGATATGTTTTGTATTGGAGCCCGATCGGCCCGTCAAAGTTTCTTGATAAGTACTTGCGATTTGCGCTGCCAGTTATACATCCGCTGTCGGTCTTTCGGCAGCTCCTCGACACTGGCATAGACAAAGCCACGACGCAAGAACCAGTGTGCGGTCTGGGTCGTGAGAATGAACAGCTTGTCGAAGCCCAGCGAACGCGCCCTGTCTTCCATATGATTCAGAATCCGTTCGCCATCGCCTTCACCCTGAATTTCCGGATCGACGATCAGACACGCCATTTCCGCCATCTTTTCGGCGGGGAAAGGATACAGTGCCGCACATCCGAAAATCACGCCGTCATGCTCGATAACCGAAAAATATTCGATTTCCCGTTCCAGCAATTCACGACCGCGCTTGACCAGCGTGCCGTTGGCCTCGAACGGTTCGATCAGTTTGAGAATCGCACCGACATCCTTGATTGTCGCTTCCCGGAGGAATTCCACATTCTCATAAGTGACCATGGTACCGATACCATCGTGGGTAAACAGTTCCAAAAGGATCGAGCCATCCGTTTCATACGGAACGATATGTGTTCTTGGCGTACCGCCGATACAGGCCTTGGCGGCATACCGAAGATACGAGGCCGCTTCCTGCGAGAGATGTCCTGTCTTCAACAACCCCTCCACGCGCTGCGATGTGATTTCCCGAACCTCATTGCCGTCGGCATCATGAACCAGTGGCGTTTCCGTCAGAAAAATCAGTTTGTGCGCGTGCAATGCCAGCGCGGCGGAAACGGCAACATCTTCCATGCGAACATTGAACGCTTCACCAGTCGGCGAATAACCCAAAGGCGAAAGCAGCACCAGATCGCCTGATGCCAGAATCGGATGAATGCTGTCATAAGCGATTTTTCTGACCTTGCCGGTCCACTGCAGATCGATACCTTCCAGAATACCGAGCGGCGTTGCCGTTACGAAGTTACCTGAAATCAGACGTATTTCCGCATGTGCCATCGGTGTATTGGGCAAACCCTGGCTGAAAGCCGCCTCGATATCCAGTCTCAGTTCTCCGGCCGCTTCTTTCGCACACTCAAGCGCTTCCGGATCGGTGATGCGCGTCCCGTTATAATACCGGCTCTTGACATGACGCAAATCCAGCTGTTCTTCCACTTGCGGACGAGAACCGTGCACGATGACGACCTTGATTCCCAGTGCATGCAACAACGAAATATCATGCGCCAGAACCGGCAACATTCCGGCTTTCACCAACTCACCCGGAAACGCAACGACGAACGTTTGCCCACGAAAAGCATGAATATAGGGGGCAACCGAACGCAACCACTTAACGAATTGTTCTTCCATAAACGGATCATCCAGCAAACAGATTATCGGTACATCATGATACGGGCCTGCCCATATGACAGACGGCAACCGGAACGAATTGCCTTTTAAAGACAATCGCTCATCTTTACGATTATAATGCGCACCGACATGAGTGCTCCCGAATCTTTATCCAAAAAACCACGTTCTTCCCGTCCATCGAGGCCTGTGCCCGACAGAACCACACGCACCCCAGTTCCGCCGATTGTCTATCCAGAAGATCTGCCTGTTTCTGGACGGCGTGAGGAAATCGCGCAAGCTATCCGCGATCATCAGGTCGTTGTGGTTTGCGGAGAAACCGGTTCCGGGAAAACTACCCAGCTGCCGAAAATCTGTCTTGAACTCGGCCGCGGGCAGACAGGTCTGATCGGTCATACCCAGCCCCGGCGTATCGCGGCCAGCACCACGGCCAACCGTATCGCGCGCGAACTGAATTCGCCTCCCGGTGAAATCGTCGGTTACAAAATACGTTTCACTGACAAAATCGGTCCCGGTGCATCCGTCAAGCTGATGACAGACGGTATCTTGCTGGCCGAAACCCAGAACGACCGACTGCTGAAACAGTACGATACGATCATTATCGACGAAGCTCATGAACGCAGTCTGAACATCGATTTTCTGCTGGGCTACCTCAAACAGCTGTTGCCAAAACGCCCCGATCTCAAACTGATCATCACTTCGGCGACGATCGATGCCGAACGCTTTGCTCGTCACTTTTCCAACGAGCATGAAACCGTTCCGGTGATCGAGGTTTCCGGCAGGTTGTATCCTGTCGAAATCCGCTACCGCCCGATTCTGGATAGCCGTCCGGATGAAACGAAAGACAAATCCGACGCACGCCAGACCCGCGACCTGATGGATGCCATCGTCGACGCCGTCGATGAGCTGTTCCGTACCGGTTCGGGAGACACTCTCGTTTTTTTGCCGGGCGAACGGGAAATACGGGAAGCGGCGGAAGCGCTTAGAAAACACCATCCCCCGCATGTACAGATTCTGCCGCTTTATGCCAGACTTTCCGCTCAGGAACAAGAAAAGATTTTCAGGCCGACCAATGGACGCCGGATCATTCTGGCGACCAATGTCGCGGAAACGTCCCTGACTGTTCCTGGCATCCATTTCGTGATCGACACCGGGCTGGCCCGTGTCAAGCGATACAGTTACCGCAACAAAGTCGAACAGCTGCATATCGAACCGATCTCACAAGCGGCTGCCAACCAGCGTGCAGGCCGTTGCGGTCGTATCGCATCAGGCATATGCATCCGGCTGTACGATGAACAGGATTTCGCCCTCAGGCCACCTTACACTGCACCGGAAATCCTCCGTTCTTCCCTGGCTTCAGTCATTTTGCGCATGAAATCCCTGAAACTGGGTGATGTCGACACTTTCCCGTTCATGGAACCGCCGCTCAAACGCGCCATCGCAGACGGTTACCAATTGCTTCAGGAGCTGGGTGCACTCGACGAGCGCAACCAGATGACACCGGTCGGACACGAGTTGTCCATGTTGCCACTGGATCCTCGCATCGGAAGGATGATTCTGGCCGCTCGCGATCATCAATGCCTGAAAGAAATCCTGATCATCGCATCGGCATTGTCCATTCAGGATCCGCGTGAACGTCCGATCGACGCACAGGATGCCGCCGATAACGCGCATCGCAAATTCGCCGACAGCCGTTCCGAATTCATCACCTATCTCAAAATCTGGCAATGGTTTGATGATGCGCTTAAAAACAAACAATCCAACCGCCTGCTGCGCGAAAGCTGTCATAACCAGTTTCTTTCCTTTTTGAGATTGCGTGAATGGCGCGATATTCACTCGCAACTGTTGACCATCGTGCGCGAGCGTGGCTGGCGACTCAATGAATCGGATGCTACCTATGAACAATTGCATCTGGCATTGCTGACCGGTCTTTTGGGAAACATCGGCTGCAAAACGGAAGACGCCGCCGTTTTTCTCGGTGCACGCGGTATCCGTTTTTATATCTGGCCAGGATCGCCACTGGCACGCAAAAACGGGCGCTGGATCATGGCCGCAGAGCTGGTCGATACCAGCCGCCTGTATGCACGCTGCATCGCACAGATCCAGCCGGAATGGCTTGAACGTGTCGGAAGCCATCTTCTGAAAAAATCCTGGAGCGACCCACACTGGGAAAAACGCCCAGCACAGGTTTCCGCTTTCGAGCGCGCAACACTTTACGGATTGGTGGTCTATAACCAGCGCCGTATCCACTACGGCCAGATTCATCCCGGGGAAGCACGCGATATTTTCATTCGCGAAGCGCTGGTCAACGGAGATTTTGAAACACGTGCACCGTTTTTCGCTCATAACCAGCGATTGATGCGTGAAATCGAGAATTTGGAACACAAGTCCAGACGTACTGACGTGCTGATCGACGAAAGCCTGATCGCCGCTTTTTACGACCGCCATCTGCCGGAAAACATCATCAACGGCTTTTCTTTTGAAAAATGGTACCGCGATGCCACAAGAGACCATCCTCGCCTGCTTTTTTTGAATCGTGACGATCTGATGCGCCATGAAGCGGCCGGCATCACGACAGACCTGTTCCCGAAAACATTACATCTGGCCGGTATCGATATGCCGCTGACTTACCATTTCGAACCCGGCAATGTAAGGGACGGCATCACCCTAACCATTCCGATTTATGCACTGAACCAGATCAGTGCGGAACGTTGTGAATGGCTGGTGTGGGGAATGCTGAAAGAAAAGACACAACTGCTCATCAAGTCTCTGCCGCAAAAACTGCGTAAACACTGCGTTCCGCTACCCGATTATGCCGCCTCGTTTGTCGCACGTATCCGCGAAAAAGGCGCTTTCGGCTCCGGCACACTGATCGATGCCATCATGGCCGATATCCGCGAACAGACCAATGCGGTCGCAAAAAGAGAAGATTTCCGACTGGAAACGCTGCCACCGCATCTGTTCATGAATTTCAGGGTCGTGGACGAACATGGCCGTATGCTGGAAATGTCACGCAATCTGGCAACACTGCAATCCGGTCTTGGCAAGCAGGCACGTACAGCATTCCAGCAACTGGCGGAATTGCGCGCATCCGCTACAAAAGAAAAAACGGCTGCACAAAGAAAAAACCAACCGGTTTCCCCTGCAACCGCACCTGCTGAAACATTGTCTTCTGCCGAGAAAATCACGACATGGAATTTCGAACCACTGCCGGAACTGCTTGAAATCACACGAGGGAAACAATCCCTGATCGGGTATCCGGCGCTGGTGGATAAAGCCACGCATTGCGAAATCGAGGTATTCGACGAACCCGCCGTTGCAATCCGCCTGCATCGTGCCGGTTTACGCAGGCTGTTCGCCTTGCAGCTAAAAGACCAGCTACGTTTCCTTGGCAAAAATATCAACGGACTGACCCAGATGGGCATGCAATTTATCAAGCTGGGCACTCAGGAAGAATTACGCGACCAGATTTTGCAAGCGTCGCTGGACGCCGCTTTTCTTTACCAGCCTTTGCCGGACCGTGCATCCGAATTTGAAAAAAGAAAAAACGACGGCAAGGCGCGCGTCGGCCTGATCTGCAATGAAATCGCACGTGTCGTACAACAAATTCTGACGGAATACCAGACCATCCAGAAAAAGTTGTCGTCAATCCGTGCGCATGACTTGGCCTTGTCTGATATGAACGAACAATTGGCGCGACTGATCAACAAGTCATTCATCACGGACAATCCGCTGGAACGGCTCAAACATTTTCCGCGTTATCTGAAAGCATGCAGCATCCGCATCGACAAATGCCGCAATGATCCGCAACGCGACAAAAACCAGCTCTCCAGCTGGCATCAGGCAGCTGCGCCCTATTTCAGGTTTCTGAAAGAGCACCGACAGCAACCCTCGACAAACGATCCAAAAATCGCAGAATATCGCTGGCAGCTTGAGGAATTGCGGGTTTCGCTTTTTGCTCAGGAATTGCGCACACCCTATCCTGTTTCAGTCAAACGCTTGCTGAAAATCTGGGACACACTGGCACGTTAATCCCCGTTTTTCGCTTAGAGTTCGTAATTTTCCGTTTCGTCGAGCAAGGCCTTTTCGACAAGTTTTCGCGTCAGATTGGGTGAAATCATCTCGATAAATGCATAGATGTATCCGCGCAAATAAGCGTTTTTCCGGATCAGGATGCTGGAACGGCCGGTTCCGAAAAGATGACCGACGGGAATGGAACGCAAGTTGACGTCCTGTTCCGGATTGAATGCCATTCCGACGATGATCCCGACACCCAACCCCAGTTCCACATAGGTTTTGATGACATCAGCATCAATGACTTCCAGCAAAATATCCGGCTTGACATTGCGTTGCTGAAAAATATGTTCGATACGGCTTCTGCCATAGAAAATCTTGTCATAGGTGATGATGGGATACTTCGCGATTTCTTCAAGCGTCAGCATCTTCACATCATTCAAGGGATGATCGGGTTTGACGACCAGATGAAATTCCCACTGGTTGCATGGCAAGGTAATCAATCCGTCCTGATCTGCAACATAATCGGTCACGACTGCGAGATTGGCCTGATCCAGTAATACCATTTCGGCGATATCATCCGTTTTTCGCTGCAACAGGGACAATTTGACTTTTGGATACTTCTGCATGAAATCGGGAATGATTTTCGGCAGGAAATAACGGGCTTGCGTATGGGTAGCCGCCACTGTCAGGCTTCCGGAATCCTGCGCGGCATATTCTTTGCCGATCCGTTTCAGATCATCCACTTCCTGCATGATCAGTTCAATGGAATTCAAAATCATGCGGCCCGGTTCTGTCAATCCGCGAATACGCTTCCCATGACGTCTGAAAATATCAACTCCGAGCTCATCTTCAAGTTCGATAATCGCCTTGGAAACTCCCGGCTGGGATGTGAACAACGCCTTGGCTGCTTCGGTCAGATTGAAATTCTGACGAACCGCTTCACGAACAAAACGTAACTGATGCAAATTCATTTTGAGTCTCGTTATGGTTAAATCGGGTCACAGATTGACACCTCCAAATTCCGACTTACGGGGACGGCGTCACACCAGCGACCATGCCATCCATGTAAACGGGCTCAAAAAAATCAATGTCGTTCCACCCACCAGAGTGCGAAAACAGCCAGTATCAGGAACAACAGACTTGGGATGACAGCTGTCAAAAATGGCGGCCATGTATTGAGCAACCCGACATGAGAGAACAGGTTGTTGATCAGAATAAAAGCCACCCCGATCATGATACCGGTAAAGATTTTCAGGCTGACCCCACCCGAGCGGAAATGGAGATACGCAAATGGCAATGCCAGTGCCATCATGACGAAGACTGAGAAAGGATATATGATTTTTTTCCAGAATGCTATCTGATAACTGGTTGCATCCTGTTTGTTTTCAACAAGATGCTGATTGTAAACAGCCAGTTCATAGGCAGACATTTTGTTGGCATCGACCGATATGACCGACAAAATATCCGGTGTTACATCGGATATGACCTTGATGGTATCGTACTTTTGAATATCCAGACGAGGGGCCGAGTCCGGGAAACGTGCATCTTTCTTCCGCTGCGAAGACTTGACCCACGATTCCGTCACGCCATCGAACCGCCATTCCCGATTGCCCAGGTAGACACCCTTGTCCGCGGCAATGATTCTGACCAGCTCCATATCCATATTGAATTCATACAACTTGATCTGCTCGATCGTTCCATTTGTTTGCATGGATTTTATGTTGATGAACCGTGATCCGACGACATCTCCATCATGGCCGTTTTCACGAATCGTATCGCGGCTCCACATACCGGTACGGAATTTGTCTGAAATATTCTTGCCGATCAGGCCGTTCCTGAATTCGGATGCCATTCGCGAGGACACCGGTGTCAGGACTTCACCGACCAGAAAGGTGAAAGCCAGAAACAGTACACCTACTTTGGCCAGCATCACACAGGCATCCCTTGTCGAAAGGGACGACACTCTCATGATCGTGAACTCTGAGTTGGACGCAAACCGCGCCATGGCATAAATCGTACCGATCAAAACGGCAAACGGTATCAGTTCATAAATATATCCCGGGAACCCGAGCAGGATATAGATAAATACATGATGCAACTGGTATCCACCACGACCGACAGACGACAATTCGCCGATCAGGTCGAAAAAAGCGAACAACCCGAGAAAAGCGACCAGAATGAATACGACAGACTTGACGATCTGGGACAGAAAATAACGTTGCAGGATTTTCATGACCGCTTCCCTTTCGCCTGCAAACGTCGGTGTTTGATGGCAGCCAGCAATGCATAAGGATGATACCGGCTATTGACTCCCAGACGCAGTGCGAACAGCATGACGACGATCAGTGCCACCACCAGATGCAACGGCCACCATCCCAGACCAAAAGCCAGTTTGTTTTGCCCTACATAAGCCTGCATGAAACTCGATAGATTGCTGTACGTCATGTACAGCAATACCGCAACGATCAAATTGAAAGAGCGTCCGGCTCTCGGATTGACGAATCCCAACGGGATCGCCAGCAACATAAGCAATACCGACATGAACGGCAAACCGATACGCCATACCAGCTCACCCTGTTTTTTGCTGTTCGTATCCTCCAACAGCTCCAGCGTCGTCATGGAACGCGTCGATCCGTCCGATACGGTAACATCGCCTTTCGGGGCGATATACGCGGTATATTTCTCGAATTCCATGATGCGGAAATCTGAATGATCCAACGTTTCGTCATAGCGCACCCCATCTTCCAGCACAACGAATTTTTCACCCTGATCATTCGTTTCGATCGTTCCGTGTTGCGAAACCACCGTAATCACTTCGCCGTTTTTGATCGAGTTGATGAAAACGTTTCCGACCGTACTCAGATCGTCAGACATTTTTTCGACGAAAAAAACTCTTTGTGCCGCTGCAGATTCCTGGAATTTTCCCGGAGAAATTCTGGCGATATCCTCACGTTTTTCAAACCTTTCCCGGAATTCGGCGCTTTGCCGATAGGCCCATGGTGTTGCGACGAACCCCAGCAACGCGACCAGCACCACGATGGGCAAAGCGAATTCCAGTACTGGCCGTAACCATTTCGTCAAGCTCTGTCCGGATGCGAACCAGACGACCATTTCGGAATCCTGATAACTTCTCGTCACGACCAGCAATACCGCAACAAATCCTGTCAGAATCAGGATGATCGGCATGTAGTTCAAAGCGGTGAAACCGATCAACGCAATCACATCTTCCGATGCAACTCTTCCCTTCGCAGCCTGTCCCAGTATGCGAATCAGCATCATCGTGATGGTAATTGTGAACAATGTCAAAAATACGCCGCCTGCCGTACTGAACAGCTCACGTTTAAGCGCACGTTGGAAAATCATGAGAAGTTATAATGGAGCATGGAGGATTTCAAAAAATGGACTTTAGCATAAAAACAGCTGACAAAAAAAACTCTCTGGACATGATCGATACCGACTGTATCGTTATCGGCATATACGATGACCACAAGCTGACCGACGCTGCCATTGCACTTGACACGAACGGTGTCATTACACGCGCACTGGAAAGCGGCGATATCAGCGGCAAGGCGGGTTCTGCACTGCTTGTCGGTTTTCCTGAAAAAATCGCAGCAAAACGATTGCTTTTGCTGGGACTCGGCAAAAAGCCGACCGCTGAAAAAGATTTCAGACAAGCTATCGATACAGCGATCAAAACCGTCAAACCGCTCAATGTCGGCGACATGCTCTTGGCATTGCCGCTTGACCTGGTATCCAGTCGCGACGTGTCCTGGTCGATTTACAACATCCTTGCTGAACTGCACACCCAGTTTTACCGCAGCGATGCACTGAAAAGTACGCAAGAACCACCCGCAACACTCCGGAAGGCGTCATTTTACATCCCTTCGGAACAGGAAGCCACGGCAACAGAAGCGCTGCGCCGTGCCGAAGCCGTCATGGCTGGCATGACACTGGCCCGCAATCTGGGTAACCTGCCTGCCAATATCTGCACACCATCGTATCTTGCCAAGCAAGCCCGTGATCTGTCGCAGACCTACAAGTTCGAGCTTGAAATTCTCGACAAAAAACAGATTGAATCACTGAAAATGGGCAGTTTCCTCTCAGTCGCCAAGGGAAGCGACGAACCACCCAAGTTCATTGTTCTCAAGCATATGCACGGCAATTCCAAGGATTTGCCTGTCGTTCTGGTCGGCAAGGGTATCACGTTCGATTCCGGCGGCATTTCGCTCAAACCCGGCGCAGGCATGGACGAAATGAAATTCGATATGTGTGGCGCTGCAGCCGTTCTCGGGACATTCAAGGCAATCGGTGAACTCGGATTACGGCAAAACATCATCGGTATCATTCCCGCATGTGAAAATCTTCCGTCCGGACATGCCAACAAACCGGGCGATATCGTGACATCCATGTCCGGTCAAACGATTGAGATTCTCAATACCGATGCCGAAGGTCGCCTCATCCTGTGCGATGCATTGACCTATGCGGAAAAATTCAATCCTGCTGTCGTGATCGATATCGCCACGCTGACCGGCGCATGTATCGTCGCACTGGGACACATCAACAGTGGCCTGTTCACGCGGCATGATGAAGCACACGACAAACTGGCCGACGATTTAATTGCCGCTGCCCGACAATTCAACGATCCTGTCTGGCGTCTTCCGATCGAAGACGCCTATCAGGAACAGCTGAAATCGAATTTCGCCGACATGGCCAATATCGGTGGAAAGCCGGCGGGCTCCATCACTGCAGCCTGTTTTCTGGAACGGTTTACACGCAAATACACCTGGGCACATCTGGACATTGCCGGCACGGCATGGAAAAGCGGATCCGCCAAAGGCGCAACTGGTCGTCCGGTCCCGTTATTGTGTGCATACCTGTTCATGCGGGAACAGTAAAAAAATGGCTTCAGGCGTTTGCCTGAAGCCACATCCGATATTTTGAAAAAGCAGCCGGTTCATTCTGTCCTGCTATGGCAAGCATCCTCGACACCCGCCTTCCGATTCATGCCTTGCCACCCTCATGCAACACAATCACTCGCCGGACATATCATCCATATCCTGCTGCATCTGTCTGGCTGCAGCTTTTTTCTTGCCTTGTTTGCTCTTTTTCACTTTCTGTTTGGCGGGAGACACCGATCCGGATTCCTGCATCCGGATTTCCTGCGCCTGTTGCATAACGGCCTGCGCTGCTGCCGAATCGGTGGTTTCCACAATTTCGGACGGCGGATAATAGGTGGCAGAAAAAGCGACGCCAGCCATTACCGACAATACGGCAAACAGTGCGGAATGGGATATTTTTTTCATCATGAGCTCCATAAAAATTAATTCACGTTATGTGTGCCTGCCGTGACACAACAAGCTCAGAATAAGAAAACACCCAGCATACCTGCTTGATACTCCGCAATAAACACTCAACAAGTCCGCTACATTCCCCTGAACTGTGCGCATGTCTTGAACACGTCCAGCGTCGGTGCAACATTCTTCTGACGGCACCACTTGGCCGTCAGCTTCAGCAACTCCTTGATATCTCTACCGGAAATACCACTGAAATGTGCAACCAGACTGTCTACCAGCGTTTCCGACAACGGAAACTGGAACTGTGTGGACAATACATTCCAGATACGTTTTGCGTCTTCCTTTTTCGGAACGGAATAGCGAATCGTGGCAATACAGCGCGATGCAATCGCATCATCCACATCATCGACACGATTGGTCGTCAAAAACAGCAAACCGTGAAAATATTCCAGCGTTCTCAGAAACGACGCGACTACAGCATTATGATCGATATCGTTGCCACGGCGACGGATATAGACATCCGCCTCATCGATCAGCATGACCGCTCCCCATCGCTGTGCACGTTTCAGCACTCGTTCGAGATTCTTTTCGACATTCTCAGACATAACGCCCAGCTGTCCCGAATGCACACGGTACAAGGGTCTTCCGACAACTTCAGAATACACTTCGGCCGTCAGGGTTTTGCCCAAACCCGGAGCTCCCTTGCACAAAATCGTGGTTCCTCCGGATTTGCCAGCCACAATATCATCCATCAGGATATCCATATCCTGCGTCAGGATATCGATCAGATCGCGATGTTCTTCCGGCAAGATCAGTTTTTCCCGGAGCGAGGCATCATACTGGTACGCTTTCAGGTTATCCACGTGAATCCACATATTGGTATGCGTTTCCAGATTGAAACACAATATTTGCGGATGAACGGGAATCTCATTGAAATCAAGTCCGAAACTTTCCCAGAAAGGTGAATTGGTTCTTGTAAAGAATTTCCGGTGCAACAGTCCTTCATCATTAATGACACGGCATGGTGCATCGAACACCACTCTCTCCGGATGATGCGTTCTTTCATCCATATCGACTTCCATGCCGCTGCCGGTTGCCCAGAACTGGCTGTTCATCTTCGGCAAAATTTCAGAAAACACTTTCAGGGATTGCTGATAAGCTGCCTTCAATTCAGGCGATTCTTTCATATATCCCTTCATTGCCAGTACATCGGCAATTTTCTTGAACTGCACATCTTCCGCAAAAAAATACGATACCCGGGTTGCTGGCCGGATCATATCGTCCTTTCTTGTCGGAATACTGTTGGCAGTCAGATAGACAGCAACACAAGGCGGAGCATTGGATGCTTCCTGATAAGCCACATCGGTCACCAGCCAGGGCAAATGTTCTCCGTCTTCACCAATGGTATACAACCAGCCGTCGATGGCATCCTGCTTGATATATTCACCCAACGCCTGCGCCAACACCATCAAATCGAAAATCACAATATTGGCAGGATCCTTCGACGCGGCTCTCAGACTGGCCACCGTTCCCGCCATGGCACGATGACCACCTTGCGTCAACTTTTCCAGTACCCAGTCCTTGGCGATATCGTCAAGATCATTGTATGAAATCGTGATCTCGTCATCCCCTCTCAAAAGCAGATAGGTCGGAATGTTCTTGGCCCAGTCGGCATGTGCAAAACTTTCCTTTGCTTCCCTTGCAATCGCTGCTGAAATCGTGATGGAAATACCGCGGGATGATTCTTCATAATTCATTCAGACACTCCAGAGTTGATGTAGCGTGTTGGACATGGACCGTAAAACATCAGGTTTCCGGCAATTCCTATTTTAACAAGACTTTTCATGCCTTTCCGTTTTTGCACATCAAGAAAAAAGCCATTTTCGGCCCGGGATATCTCTCCGGAAACCTGCAGTGAAAGCATAATCTGTCGGTACAAGACACTTTCTTGCGATGAATGATCGGTTTCACGCACATCATTTCACACGGGACAATACCGTTTCGTCATGATGCGCTGCTTTTGCGCATTCTCAAACGAACCGTTTCCGGAAACGGTATCTTCTTTGACAGTATGCTTCTGCCGGAATAAAGGATAATATGCATATTGACAGATCGTAAGTCTCCAATCGGCGGGGCATCTGCTTCAACTACGGTCATACAGTCGGCAAAACCGTCCGTTTAAGCAAAACACTGTTCCGGTTGGACAGATGATACATTATGCACAACACCCATACCCCATAACCGGACGAAACCATCCCCGACAACCAACCAATCAAACACAATGAGGATTTTATGAAACTTTCCAGACCGATTACCGTTCTCTGCATGGCAATCTTTTTGGCAGGCCTGACAGGTTGCGCCACTTCACGGCAACACCAGAGTGCATCGGAATATATCGATGACACTGTCATCACTACCAAAGTAAAAGCGGCGCTTTTCGATACTCATGACCTGAGCTCTTCCGGCATTCATGTCGAAACATATCATGGAGAAGTATTGCTCAGTGGTTTCGTACCGTCGGCCAGTCAGATACAACGTGCCATCGAAGTCGTCAAGAAAGTGGACGGCGTCAAAAACGTCAAAAGCAGTCTTCAGGTCAACTGAACGAATGCATCAGGATGAAACAGACGTATAAGGAACCCTGGTCTACCGTTTGCTGACGTTTTCGAGCTCCACGAAAGCATAAGGAATCGATGCATCGATTTCCTTGCGCGATATTTCGGCAAACATATTGTCAGGCAACTCCGGATAATATGTTTCTCCCTCAAAAACGGCATGTACGACAGACAGATAAATTCTGTCTGTCGCCTGCAATGTCTGTGCAAACAATTCGCCTCCACCGCCTATGACGACTTGATCGAATCCCAGCCTGCCTGCCAGATCGAGCCCTTCTTGTACACTGTGCACGACATAAGCACCATCTACGTGATAATCAGGCTGGCGCGTCACAATAATCGTCGTCCTGTCCGGCAAAACCCGTCCGATCGACTCATGCGTTTTACGTCCGAGAATCAATGCCTTGCCGACCGTCAGATTACGGAAAATTTTCTGTTCACCAGGTATATGCCATGGCATGCGACCGTTCTTCCCGATCACACGATTTTCCGCCATGGCAACGACATGCGCTATCTCCATTTATTTCCCCGATGCAATACAGTCATCCGACTAAAATCTGATTCCCAAACGAGACAAGGTTTCACGCAACAACTTGTTTTCCGGATTCTTCTTCCTGACCTGCCAGAGTAACGCCCTGGCCTCCTGACGCTCTCCCTTGGCCCACAACACTTCTGCAAGATGTACCGCAATCTCGCTATCCGTCCGGATTGCATAAGCCTGTCTCAGATACTGTTCCGCCTTGTCCAGCTTGCCCTGTCGAAACAGGACCCATCCCATACTGTCAGTGATATACGGATCGTCGGGAGCAAGTTTATGCGCTTTTTCGATCAGGGCATAAGCTTCATCCAGACGGATATTGCGATCAGCAAGTGAATACCCCAGCGCATTATAAGCCTGCTGATGATGAGAATCGATCGCAATGATCCGCCGTAACAGATCCTCCATCAACTCATATTGCCCAAGATTTTCCGCAGTCAACGCGTAATCATAAAGAATACTGGTATTGTCAGGAAATTGATCCAGGCCTGCCTTCAACACCGTCAAGGCTTCCTGCAACTTGCCGACTTCTCTTAAAATCTGGGCTTCCGTGAGCAACAATCTTTCGTGCTCATAGGAATTTTCCTTTTCAAGTTCGGCAATAATCGAACGTGCGCGCTTGATATCACCCTTTTTCGCATAAATCAATGCCCTGCGTATTTCAACACCGAGCGTAACTTCATCATCCTCGTCAAGTGTGATTTGCGAAAGCCACTGAAGTGCCTTGTCATACTGATGTTGTTCCTCAGCCATCTGCGATAACAAGAACATCACTTGTGTCCCTTCTGGCTGTTTGTGTTCAGTTGCCTTTTGTGATTTGCAGGCATTCTCCAGATATGACTGAAAATATCCCTCTGCAGCTGAATAATCGTTTTGCTGTATTGCTAACAGCCCCAACGAATACAAGGCCGTCAAATCGCTGGGATCCGTTTTCAGCAATATCTCGAACTCATGTCTTGCCCGATCATACATCTTCTGCCCGACCAGCAAACGTGCAAGCGATGTCCTGACCTCCCTTGACTCCGGATACTTCTCAAGAAACCCATACAATATTGAAGACGCCTCAGTGGTATTGGACACAGCCTGAGCGTATGTCAGGACCGCCATTTCCGAATCAGGCTTCAATACCAGCGCTTTTTTTGCCTCATCCTGTGCGCGAACGGAATCTTTTTTCAGCAATGCGGAAATCGCCAGCGAAACATGTGCTTCAGGCATATTCAGATAGGGTGTCAGTACATCTTCCATTACAACAAAAGCATCTGACTTGTCTTTCGTACCTGCCAAAACCTGCTGAAGCTGGAAAAACAAACTGACGCGTTTTTCGTAGGAAGTCGTTTCCGCCAACTTGGATGCAAAGATTTCCTTGACTTCATCCAGTCGGTTATCCAGAACCAGGAAACCGAACAGGTACTTTTCTGCCTCTTGTGATTCGGGTGCCAAACGATGCCACAAACGAACAGCACGCAATGCTTCTTCCGCCTTTCGTTGGCTGACCGCGATTTCGGCTGCACGTCTTGCCAAACGCGGATCCTTCGTTTCCTTGGCAACATCCAGCATCGTTTCGTAAGCATAAATATCGAGACCACGCTGTTCTGCAATATCCGCACTTAAAATCTGATACATCAGATCGTTCGTAAGTCGCGTCTGAGGCAACTTTTCTTCAACCTGTTCCTTTGTATCCACAATATCACCGACCTGCGGCACAACATCCTGCGGCATCTGTACAGAAGGCACAAGCTGGCCATCCGTCTGCAAGCCATCCTGATCTGCAGGGCCGGCCAATGAAGGCACGGTAACAACAAACCAACCTAACAAGGCTACGAAAATAACGCGCCGACAATTCCATCCATATAATAATGTTCGCATAATCCAGATCGACGAAAACGTTTTCCAATCCTCGTCATTTTACCTGCCGTTCTTTCAATCAACATACAAAAAATTTTCTTTTTTTGCGTCGACAATGAAAAAAAACTATTCTCAAAATCAAAAAATAGGGTATAATTAAATCTTTCGCGGCTGTAGCTCAGCTGGATAGAGTACTTGGCTACGAACCAAGGGGTCGTGGGTTCGATTCCTGCCAGCCGCGCCAGTTTTAGAAAGGACCAGTTCATACTGGTCCTTTTTTATTCTTCTCGCACGACTCATCCCTTTCAAGAACAATCCGGCATTTCCATTTCCGTTTTGCGACACAAACAACCGTCAATCCAGACTTGCAAATCACACCGATTCATTGTCTTGCAGAAAGCCAATCTGTCATCATCCACACATTGGGTCCTGTTCTGTATGCGAACCATGAACGGAGACTTTCACAATTACTTCACAAATGCTTCTTACTGATCTGTGTACACTGGCATATCAAGTAAAAAACTAACTGCCATCATAAATCGATTGATCTCAGTATCATCGACACATGATTTTCCATTCAAATAAAAGCTTCCCCGATAAAACCAATTAAAAACATCACTCTCCTTGTACAAAAAGGATCCGAAAACGATAGCTATAGCCTCGAAAGCGGAGAGATGGGTAGAAGGATTGAGGAGATGGATGGCAGGAGAAGAAAGGTGAATGGTGCGAATCCGGTTGA
>CAKQWF010000001.1 GCA_934277985.1 uncultured Oxalobacter sp. | reverse complement strand
GCTAACAAAAATCTCGGGCAGGATTCTGCCGTGAATGGTTACGGGCGTTCTCCTGTCGGACATGCCGATGAGAGTATGGGGTTGCTGGAACAGGCGGGTTTTTCTTCTTTGCAGCATGAGGCTGTCGCGGATTCCATGCTAGACACTTTCGAGAGAGAGGGGTTTTCTTATGACCGGGACAAGGTCGATAGGCAGTCCAGGGCGTTTTCCGGGGGAGTGGAAAACGCTGCAAAGACCGCACAACGTTCGTTTTATTCTTTCGCTCATGTGTCCGGCAGCTGGCTTTATGATTTGACCGGTGGGGACCCGGTTGCCTTGCGCAAGATGGAGGCGGATATCGCACGTCTGGATAGGGAACTCAAGGATATGCGTGTTCTTTCTCCTTCGGAGATCTGGGTCAAGGGGGATCCTGTGAAGACCAAGGAGAATCTGACGGTTTATTTTTATCAGCAGTTGGGCGATTGTCTGGTGAATGTTCCCATCGAGCTGGTGTTCGGGCATATCAACGGTCTTGCCGCGACTGTCGGGGTTTCTTCCGCACGGCTTGCTTCCCGTATCCATGCGGATGTCATCGGCAAACAGGGGCATGGCGATCATCGGGCCGCGACGCTTTATGTTATCCCGCTCGGGCTTCTCGCCGCCGCCAAAATCCCGATACCTTTCCCGCCTTCGATCCGGAACGGAAAGGAATTCAGTTCGTGGCTGGAAGGTACTCTTAACAATTCGGTTATCGACTGGCTTCAGGATATGGGTGCTCAGAAAGCGACCAGTCATATCGTCCATAAACGGAAAGGCGACAATGTACCTAACCCATCTTTTTACTGACGATTGTCTTGACCCGCCGGAACCGGACTGTCCATAATAGACCGGTTCCGTCCGACGACCTGATACCCATGGCTTTTTCCAAAACCCTGTACTGGCTTGCACTCTGCATCCTGCCCCTTTCCGTCTGCGCTACCAACGGGGAAACATGCAACCGTCTCTACGCGGCCGCCAAATACCGCGAAGCCATGGCTTGCTACATGCAACCCGATATCATCACCCATCCTGCTGTCATGAACCGTATCGGCTACATGCACAGCAAGGGACAAGGCGTTCCCGCCGATCCGGAAAAAGCAGCCTACTGGTACCGCCGCTCGGCGGAAACCGGCTTTGCCGCCGCACAGTTCAATATCGGCATTCGGTATGAACAGGGGCGCGGCGTCCCTCAGGACGCCTCTGAAGCCGCAAAATGGTTCTTGAAAGCCGCAGAACAGGGACTTGCTGATGCCGAAGAAACAATGGGCTATTACTATGCCAGCGGCACCGGCGTCACAAAGGATTACCGTGAAGCCATGAAATGGTTTCGCCGCGCAGTCGAACACGGCAATACCAGCGCCTGTTCATCCATCGGCATCCTGTATGACAAGGGGGACGGTGTCCCGATAGACCACAATCGCGCCGTCCAGTACTACATCATGGGCGCCATGGGCGGGGATGCGCAGGCGCAAGCCCTGCTCGCCTTCAAATACCTTCTCGGCGGCGGCCTCTCCAAAGACAAGCGCCGTGCCGCCTACTGGTTCGAACAGGCCGCCAACAACGGCTATCCGGTCGCCATGCAACAAATGGTGAAAATTTATACCTACGGACGGTACGGCTACGACCGTGACCCCGAAAAAGCCGAATACTGGCAGAACCGCTACAACCAAACAATCGACGAACAGCGCAAAACCGGTTCCCGTTCCGTCGAACCGCCCTTGCCTTTCCCCCTGCCTTCTCTGACTGATTGACCATCCTGAACCGGACTGCCCCGCGCCGTTCATCGCATTCCACAACCGGCGCTGCCACACATTCCGCACACCCGCCTGCACACTTTCCACCGACCTGTCGCCATCACCGATCGTTACCGGATATACCCGCACTGGTCTCGCCATCCGTCATCGGTACCGTCACCCGGACTGCGGTGACATTTTGATAAAACGCCTTTCGCGGGATACACCGCAAGACTAAAATATACGAACAAGCCCCTGACAAGGCACCGTACCCGTTTCCGGAAAAAAACATGAATCCCCGAACCGCCGTCCGACTGTTTTTCGACCTCGTCATACTCATCACGCTCGTCCTGCTCTACAACAAGCGCGCCATCAGCATGGCATGGCATGAAATCTCCGGACTGGTCCTGTTCGCCTTCATCGCCGTCCACCTCATCATCAACCGGACATGGATCAGCGCCATCACCGCGCGCATTTCATCCGGCAAACTGCCCGCACGCACGTTGCTGAGCTACGCCATCTCCTTCGGTGCATTCATCGCCTTTTTGCTCGTCGCCATCAGCGGCATCGCCCTTTCCCGCGTCGTATTCGGCATTCACAGCAACCTTGCCG
Organism: uncultured Oxalobacter sp.; assembly: GCA_934277985.1. Taxonomy (GTDB): domain Bacteria; phylum Pseudomonadota; class Gammaproteobacteria; order Burkholderiales; family Burkholderiaceae_D; genus Oxalobacter; species Oxalobacter paeniformigenes. The sequence continues at coordinate 539,248 of CAKQWF010000001.1, read as the reverse complement.
TCTGGAAAATCATGCACAAGACCGGCGCGGCCGTCGCGCTTGCCCTCGTCGGCGTCCACCTCGGCCTGCACTACGACTTCATCACCAGCATGCTGGCCCAATGGTTCGCCGTACCGGAAAAAGCGCGCTCCATCCTGCATGAACTGCAACTGGTCAAACCGGTACTGAACATCCCGCGCGGCATACGCACCCTGCTGAAAAACACCTTCATCGTCATTGCACTGGCCGGCGGCGCCGTCAGCTTCGCCACCAGTCCTTTCCTCGGCTGGCTCGCCCTGCCCTTCGTCACCCGTCCCGCCAAACCGGCCACCCCGCCGCAACCCCCCGCCACCGTCATCGCCGCCGCCCCGCAAGCAACTGCCGCCGAACGCCCCGTCCGGCAACAGCAACGCATCCGCGCCCGCGACGGCAGCGGACAAGGCACAGGACAAAACACAGCGCAAACCGGCGAACAGGGTGCCGGATACGGCAACACCGCACAAATCAGGGCAAGACAGGGAGCCGTACAAGGCAACAAAGGCAAGGTACGCGACCAGCCCGGACTGGCGACCATCCTCAAGACCCTCGGCCAATACACCAGCATCACCCTGACCATCGCCATCGTCACCGCGTTCATCGACGTCGCCCTGCGGAAAATCCGTGAAAAACGGGCCACATCCTGAACGGTCAGCCGTCCTGTCCACCACCGCTCACACACTGCACGTCAGCCTGTCCCGGCACCAAGGCCTGCCGCGACACCGCGACAAAAACACCCCGCACGCCATCAACCCGCATGCCCTGGCGGCATGTCCCATACGTACCGGCCACATCCCGTACAAGACCTGCCGGCAAGTGGCAAGCCACATTTTGCACAGCAAACGCTTTTCCAGCGCTTGTCATACTGTTATCATTTCAAGTTAAAGATGCACCCCCCATCACACTTTATACAGAGGCCATCCATGCAAGCAAACAAACGGCAAAGCGGATGGAAACGCTATGTTTCCCTGCTGATATTCGTCCTTCTGATCGCACCGGCCGGACTGGTATTCGCCGGCGTAGCCGAAGATTCCGCCCAAGGCGTCGCGCTATACAAGGTCAAGCGCTACGAAGACGCGCTGCCCTACCTGCAAAAAGCGGCAGAAGGCGGCGACACCACCGCCCAACTCTATCTGGGCAACATGTACCGCGAAGGACTGGGCGTCAAAAAAGACTATGCCAAAACCATCCCGTGGTTCGAAAAAGCCGCCGCAGCCGGCAATCCACGCGCACAGACCTATCTGGGCATTGCATACAGCGAAGGACTGGGCGTCGAACCCGACTACGAAAAAGCCGCCCAATGGTTCCTGAAAGCCGCCGAACAGAATCACCCGCCGGCACAAACCCTCGTCGGCGTCATGTATTACAAGGGCATGGGCGTCGAACAGAGCTTCCCCGAAGCGAAAAAATGGCTTGAAAAAGCATCCGCCAACGGCGAACGCGATGCCCAATCCTTCCTCGGCCTGATCTATCTGGACAACAGCGAAGAAAGAAACCCGGCCAAAGCCATCGCCTTGCTGACCAAGGCCGCCGACCAGAACGAACCGCTGGCACAAACCGTTCTCGGCATCATGTACATCCAGGGCAAATACGTCAAACAGGACTACGCAAAAGCCGAAGCCCTGCTCACCAAGGGCGCCGAAGCCGGCAACCCTGACGCCGCCACCTTCCTGGGCAACATGTACTACCGTGGCCAGGGCGTCAAGAAAAACAAGGAAAAAGCCGTTTACTGGCTTGAAAAATCCGCCATCCGCGGCGACGTCGATGCACAGGAACTCCTCTATCGCATCCATCACGCCAAACCCGGCGAATTCGATGACTGAACCATCATCCAGTCCGAATGAAAAACGCCTGCATCGCAGGCGTTTTTCATTCGGACCGCCGGAAAACCGCCGCCTTCCCCCTAGTAGGGAGGTGTTAGAAACTGGATGAATAAAAAAGGTCAAAAACGGCCTGAAACCCGCATGGATACTAGGTTTGACGGTTTTTGTAAAAAATTTTGATTTCCGGACGATTTTGGTAAAAATTCGGGAAAAAATAGCTGGAAAAATACGGAAAATTTCTCTTCGAATCGGTAAAAAATCCGTTATCAAATTACCGAAAAATACCCTTCAAACAATTCACAAAGACTTTTTATTTCCTCTTTGAAAGCAGGTATTCGATGTGATCCTGTACCAGATGTTTTACTGCATCGGCATCATCATCCGGGAAACCCAGCAACGGTCTGGCAGGCAATCTGGTACGATTGGTCGTCTTGCTTTTTGTCCCTTTATGGTGCCACTTCGCCTTTTCGTTTCCAAATGCCAAGGTCAGAACGTTACCGGCCGATTGAGGATGCAGACTGCCCAGCATATCGCCATGTTCGTACAGCATTCTTTGTGTTTTTTTCCGTGCCAGTGTTTTGGCCGACAACGGATGCCAAGGCGTTCCTTCCGGATCGACCTGCTTGCGATGCCGGTCCTTGTTCCGGTTCAGCAAGGTTTCCCCGATGCTTTCAAGAATCGGTTGCGGATCAGCGACAGGGTGTGATTGAAATCGTTGGCTTGAATGTCAATGATGATTTGCATATACTGACCTTACGGTGGTTGGGCGTATCGTCTGATTTGCCCGGAGTGCGTATTCCCTTCCACTGAAAACGAGATCGGCAAATGGTCTCGTTTTCATTTTTTATAGAGCAATCGTCCAATTCTCTGGTTATTGAAATATTTCAACCGTTTTGTTTGCTGCCGGGCATCAGGCATAAATGCGGTTGATCCATGCCATCCATTTTTCCCCCATTCAAAGACGGTAACAGCATATTCATTAGTGCCTTCTATCTCGAATGAACGAAGATAACGCCTGCGCAAGCGCCAGTTACCATCTTTGCTCCGGTCTTTCTCCCAATGCCACCATATCTCATCCGGTTCGATCAATGTAGCGGCTAAAAAATTGATATACGGAAGACGTTTGGATTTATTTTCTGCGGAGAGCCACTTGAAATTATCACTGTCTTTGTCCTCGCCAGTAATAAACAATGCTTTGCTGATTGCAATGGGAGTACCTATCTTGTCATAAAAGACCGTGCCCTTGTCCAGTGAAGCACCAAATATATTCAGAAAACGTTTAACAGCTTCAACCGGTGGAATGTCTGGCGATAACCGATAACTTGATGGTACAACGGTCGGCGTGGATTGAGTAGGCTGAACAAATCCCGTCGGCCATGCTGTCTTGCGTTCGGCCAATACGGCGTCATAACCAGTCAGTGGCGGAACGGTATGCGGTTCCAGCCATGCCCGTCCCGGATTATAGGCAAACCCCGGATCAATACCTTTGGGAACCCTCACGACACGTGGATTACTGCCACGCGATCCGACAACCCGATCTTCCCACTCGATTTCCGGCGCTGTATCCGGGCCATTTTTGCCGGACGCTTCCCATGCCTCACGCGCCTCATAACGTGACAGTGATTCAACCTCGCATTTGCATCCCCATCCGTTTTGCGGCATATGTGTCTGCCACCACGGATCATCTGCCGCAATGATCAAACCATCCCACGCCAAATGTTCCAGCCGGGGATGTTCGACACTGTTGTGGCGGTAACGCCAGTAAGGTCGCAGTTCTTTCACCTTGACCATCTGTTTGTAACGTCCCGCGTTATACGCCTGCCGCATATTGGTCTGATAAATGACCTTCGAGCGCCAGCCGGGGGAACCGTTATGCGCCCAGCCATGTTTTCTGACGATTTCATCGAAATCTTTCCGGAAATCCGCATAGCTCTTGCCCTCTGCCTGATGACGTTTCAAGGCATTGTAAAAATCGGAAACCAGTGAATCCGCCGTCGCACCGGCTACGACAAAAGCGTGACTGTGCTGTTCCTGCCAGATGTCGGTCCAGCCGGAAGATGGCAGTTGGATTTTATTGGCGAAAAACTCGATGGCTTCCTCGAACGGAAGAATGTCCAATGATGTATTTACTGTTGTCATCTGTTTCTTCCTCAATATTTGGCTGTTGGGCAAGATTTTGTTGTTTGAAGAGGTTTTCTTGCTTCGCTAAAATACCTCAACGCCTGCATGGATATTGACTTCATAGGAGCTTTCGTCGTGGAGAACAAAAAGCCCATCACTTCACCCCAAGTTTGTGAGTCCTTATATGATTTTTTACAAAAAACCTTTGCCAAAAATAAGGCTGTTGAAAAGGAAAAGCTGGAATTTGGACATGCAAATGAAATATTTACCCGTTTTGCTACAGGCCAAGCCTTATCGGTAAGTGAAGTATTGAAAATGCGTCGTGGACAGCAAAAGGCACTCCAAGAAGTGCTGACGCAATATGTCATCTTCCTTACCATGTTCAATAACCTTCTTTTTCCGCCGGATTTTTTGAGTGAGACGGATGAGGCAACACTGGGGCCAAACGTTTTAGCCTATTTTGTAGAACATCTATGGCCATTCCCGCAAATGCTGCCGTGGTCAGGTCAACGTAAATGATTTGCAAACAGGTAACAGACACTTGTCTTGCGATCCCGAAAGCCGATTGATGCGGCAAGAAACAAGGATTGTGTGCATCATAAGCCAACTTCATTTTTCTCTCCCAATATCAGCCCGTCCGGCCAGATCGGCGGCAGCCATCCCCTGTCCGATCAGAGTGGCGAATGCCGACAGATCGATGTTCAGCTGTTCTATTTTTGCGATAGCCTCGTCATAATCTCCAGAATCTGCGATGCAGGCGTAAATCTGCTGGATGATCGCCTGTTCGTGCACCGTTGCCTCGTTTGCCAGTTTGTCGGCCATGGCGTCAACGGAATGATCCGTTTGGGTGACAGACAAGGCTGCACGTGACAGACTGGCGGTATCGGTGGCCATACCGATCTGGCTGGCGGTCAACAATTTGGCATCCTTGCCGGCACGCGGAATTTGCAATAACTCGTGCGCATACTCGATGTCGATCTCCATCCCCAATCTGACGCCATCGGTCAGGATTTTGACGGCTTTTTCCTGATCGACCGGTTCGGCCGTATCGAACCGGAAAACCGGCATGCGATCCATCGGAAACATGCCATTGACCGCCACGATTTTTGCCAGCAGTTCGCGTGTGATTGACGGCTCGATCTGGCGTGCATCGTGCAGCATGATCTCGCGCCGCACCTTGTCATGGACAAGACCCAGCGCATTGGTCGATGTCCGGCCATCCGCCTGTGATGTCAGGGTACCGCCCAGAATCGCCAGCGACTGCTTGCGTTCCCAGTATTCGATCGCCGATAAAAAATCATCGACCCGACCGGTATTTTTTGCTTCGATGAAATCGATCGACATTTGCGTCGAGATGATCCCGGCACCGTCATACCCGATATTGCGCACGGCGCGCAACAGTTCGTTTCGCTGTTTTTCAGTGATCCCGTCCGGGTATTTCCCGAGACGTAGCGGCATGCCGTAGGTTTCCAGAAAACGCTGCATGTCCATCACGTTATAAGCCTTGTAGGCATACGTCCATGCCAGCACGCGGAACAAGGCAGCCTGTTCGATATAACCGGATTTCGCCTTGTGCTCGTGGATGCACCAGACAGCGGGTTTCAATGGTTCCGGAATACCGTTGTTGAGATACAGGAAGTCACCGTTTCGGATATCGACCCGAAAATCATGCTGAGGCACAAAAATCAGTCGTCGCGGCAACCAGACATCACCTTTGCCCCAGTCGATTTCCAGCGCGCAGAATCCCTTGCCGATGGCATCGGTCACGTCATACAACGCATCCTCGATGCCCGGAATATCAGCCAGCATATCCTGCAATTCGGCCGTTCTGTCCAGTTCGGACTGTGAAGCATCCCGTGGTGCACGAAGTTGCCAGCCAAGGCCGGTGACCGCCCTGCGACGTTTGGACAATTCGGAAAAAATATGCGGATCATGTTCCTCAACCAGTTCGAACAGCGTGGCCTGATCGGCAATATCACCGTTGTCGGCAATGGAAAAAGCACTGCCCAGTCTGACCGGGTCCAGTGTCTGCACCGACAGGTAATTGGCAGACCGGGATCGCGTCGATTTCGCCACGGCTTGCAAATCGCTATCGATATCCTTTTTTCTGATATTCAAAAGGTCTTTGAATCGTGAAAGAGCCGTTAGAATATTACCCATGTTGCATCCTCTGTCTGATTTTCGCCTTGAGTGCATCCGATTTGCGCCGACGTTCCGCTTTTTCCTCCGGAGACATGGTGGCGTATTCGATATAACGGTTGAACGATTCTTTCGCCAGTTCGGCCATATCCGGATGGCCACACACCTGTGCATGGAAAACCGGCCGTCCGTTCCCGTCGTCTTCCATTTGCATGACATAAACCGATGACATGTCATTACCATTGAACCCGTTTCGATATCGCCGGACCTGAACGATGTAATGCACGTCATCGTGCCGAAAATCGAAAAGTCGCGTCATCAATCCTCCCAGTCATCCTGCTTGCCACGGTACCGCTCCGACGGCACGACCGGTGTATATCCCCAGTCTCCACCATATTGCCGGGCTATCCGCCAGAGCATCTCCAGCGCGTCCGGCCCGTCATCATGATCCGCTTCAGGGTAGAAGCGTAACTGTTCGATGAGTGCGTACTGCGACCGGTGCAGAAGAATCTGGCCACTGGCGATGTACGGTTGCAGACTGATGATGCGCAAATCCTTGTCCGCATGCTGTCTGAGAGCCACACCCGGAAACGGGATACCGGCAGCCGACGAGCGCTTGAGCAACTCGGTATATAAAAATTCCTGGAATTGCACCGACTCGATGCCCCACGCCACGCAGCGGTATTGCCGTTGCAAGTCAATGGCGCGTGTGATGATCATGTCCGGTACCCGTCGGCCGATATCCGCCTCGACCACATGCAATGTCATATCCTTGTGCCGCAAGCCACCAATCAGGATGGCGGATGGATCGCGGGATTTGTCCTGTCGTCCGAGCGACGGATCGATTGCCCCGAAATACAGCCAGTCCGACTGGCGATCCGTCCAGAAGCGGATATCCTTAAATGGTGCCAGATCGTTGTTGCCGGCCTCGTTCTGCTGTTCCTGATTGAACGCATCATGATCGATGGCCCGCATGCACATGAGACGGTATAGCGGTCTGACCTCGGGCCATGACACGACGGCACCGGCCTCCATCGCCTTGCGGTGCTTTCGGTAAAAATCCAGTGCGTCTTTCTCTGCCTGCTCACGTGCCAGATCGTCGTTGCCGCCGGATGTATAGATGCTTTCCCATCTGTCCCACAAATCCATCCGGTCCGGCCACTGCATGATCGACCGGAACACTTTGCGACGCCAGCCGGGACGGCGCGACACCCGGTTGATCGCTGCGTCATAATGCAGGGATGTGCCGACCCAGAATACATCCATTCCGCCGGCCGGACCGGCCAGCCCCAGTACAGCCGACAAAACATATTTTTCCGTCTTGTCACGCTGTGACTTCTGGCGCACCTGTTCGTCGTTTTCCAGATCGTCCAGAAAGACCAGATCGGGACGATACGGACCGTGTTTCATCCCACGTATTTTCTTGCCGGTACCGCCGATCCGGACTTTGATGTTGTTGGCGGTGATCGCTGTCGTCGCCTGCCAGACGCGACCCTGTCCGCATGCTTGTGGAAAATCCATCGCCAGACGGGGATTGGTATCCAGTTCCGCCTTGATGGATTCCAGCATTTCCGCCGCCTGTTCCTCGGTATTCATGATCAGCCCGATCATGTGCTTCCGGCCGGTCACGATGCACCAGAGCGATCCCAACTGGGTTTCATAGGTCGATTTGGCTTCGCCGCGCGGTGCCATATGGACTTCGCGTCCATCAGCATCGCCATCAATCACTTCCGGCAATCTGTCGAAAATGAACTGCTGAAACTGCGAGAAATACGGAGTCGGCACATAGTGTGGAAAATAGGTCTGGCAAAAAAAACGGTAATCGTGCCATGCCCGTTCACGGCGCTTTCTGCTTTCTTCCGGATCGATACGAAAGGCTTCGCATTCGGTTTCGATCTGGATGCGGATTGCCTCACCGAGCTTGGCCAGCTCGGCCTGAAATTCCTTCCAGCTTCGAATTTCCTTAATGTCGTCCATAGCGTTTCCCTACGATGGCACCGATCTCATCCAGATGCGAATGCAGAGCCTTCAACGCATCCGGATCGGCTACCCGCAAATGATCGACCACGATCTTCAGGGTATCGAGTGCGACCGACAGTCCGGAATATTCCGGATTGATCCGCCCGAATGCCTTGGAGAACTTGGCATAGGCATCCGCCAGCTGGGCCAGCAACAAGGCCTTGTCCGCCGCGGCCAGTTCGCCGTTTTCGATCTCGCGGGTGGTCGTGATGACTTGCCTGGAGAAGTCGTCGACCAGCTGACGGGATAATTCCTCGATCCCCATGTCGCCGATACGATAGGCCGCACGGGCAGTATCCCAGTTATCGCCTTTGGCTTCGGCCGATGCTTTCCAGCTGCGGGCCGTGTCATAGTTGACGCCACAGGCTGCTGCCGCGCCAGTCAGCGGCATGCCCTCGATGTAGAGTTTGCGGACATTCGCCCGCGTTTCGGGACTGTGCGCCATCAGAATATCCGTTTCAGGATTTCGGTCGCCACCAGCGTCAGCGCGGACCCGACACCGCCTCCTGCCGCTGTCAGCCCGGCCAGTTTGGCGATCAGTTTTTTATCTTCCGCTTCCAGCCGGTCGACCCGGCGATTGGTATCGTCCAGACGGCTTTCCATCCGCTTCTCTGATTGGGCGATCATCCGGACGATTTCTTCCCTCAGCTGTTGCAGACCGGCCGAATGCTCGGCATGGATGCGATTCATGTCATCCCGGACGTGCCGGATGTCCTGACGCAAATTCGCCAGATTGTCGTTGACGGCATCGCCCAGCGTATCCAGTTTGCCGGCGATCTTGCCGATTTCGTGCATGAGCTGTGCATTACTGTTGTCGTGTTCCATCGGTATCCTTTGCTGTGAATGATCGGTCTGCCCGGATGATGTCCTGACAGGCTTGCAATTGCGTCACGATCCGGTCGGCCCGTCCGGCTTCTGAAACAAGAAATTCCGCATCTTCACTCCGAAGTCCGCGTCCTGCCGTTCCATCACCCATGCCGGCGGTCCCGCCAGTCGCGGGCATGTCGGGACAGGTGAAACGTTCGCGCAGCTGCACAGCGCCACGACGCAGATCAGCAACAACAGCACGATTCCGGTTTCTCTCATGGTTCAGTTTCTCCGTGTAGGTCTTGTCGATTTCGGCAATACGTTGCGCATGTCCCTGCTCCGCCTGTCTGGCATCACGTTCGAACCGTTCTTTCGCTTCGGCGGCTTCGGTTCTGATCGTGGCGATTTCCGCTTTCATTCGGTAGCCGTTACATAACCAGCCAGATAGAAAAGCGGCCCCCAGTGCAGGAAAAATGAAGCCCAGTCCTGGCAAGGTTTTAATCTTGTCCATTTTTTCCCCGAATAATGATGATGTTTCTGTCCCTGTCGATCAGAAGCGTCCCGGATGTGATGTTGACGATCCGATTGTTTTCCATTCGGTGTGTTTCCGGTTCTTTTGCATGCATTCCGATAAAAACTCCGAAAAGGAAAACAACGAATGCCATCGGTAAAAAAAGCAACCAATCCGGTTTCATACCGCCCCCATGCACATCCGGTATTCCGTCTCGCGCCGTTTTGTCAGACCCGGCAGGACTTTTCCTCCGGCACGGTTCCATCGTCTGATTTCCTCGCAGGCTCCGGTGTAATCCTTTGCATTGAGTTTTTTCACCAGTGTGGATTTGCAGAACGCACCTGTCCCGATGTTGTAGGCCAGACTGACGTAAGAGTCGAATTCGTGCTGGTACAGTGGAACTTTGATGCATTGCCGAATGGCATCTGCATGTTTTTCTGTGCTTGACAGTAACTGGACAAGTGCCCGTTCCGGCGTGGTTCTGTCTCCCGGTTTCACACCGGCTGTTTCACCAAAACCGATGGTCGGCACACCGACTGCATCCTTGTAGGCTTCGCCACGATATCCTTCATGGGTTGCGATGCCAACCAGAGCAGCAGCCGAGACCGCCAGTGCTGCAACCGTGATGCGTGTCTTATTCGCCATCAGACACCACCATCCAGTCGCTGGCCAGGACATCACTGGCCGTTACGATCCACGGGTAGTAATGACCTTCACATGTCTTTTCAAGCAGGATCGGCAAATCAGGATCGGACTGGTCAAGCCAGATTTCAAACCACGGCGTATGTCCGCTGACACGGGTCAATCGGCATCCCTGCCGAAGCAGTATCAACGCTTTGGAAAAATCGAATGTGTCGCCCACGGCGTCCCCTCCAGAATCATCTTTTCTGGCAGAGTACGCGCGCGGGGAAAAAGAAAGAACCTAGGAAATGATTCCCGGAGATATATGTCTATGTGTCCGACACGTCGGACACCTCGTCTCAAATGTCATTGGGACTGTGACATTACAACCGCATGACTAATCATCGTTGATTGCTTCGCTTTCCAGAGGAATTTGTTTGCTTACATAGTCCAGAACCGACTGTTTTTTATTATCCGGAATCCCTCTGAAAGACATCAGCAAGCTACTCTCAATCACATTTTTCGATGTGTAGATATCGACTATGCCTGTCAGTATATAAAGGATGTCGCCTCCTAAATGAGTCAATGCATGAAGAACTTTGCTGTCGATAAGACGCGTTCCATCCTCATATTCATGCCATATATCTTCTGATACGTTACACATACGAGCTATTGTCCCTGCACTGTAACGTAGCTGATTTCTCACAAAACGAATCCGTTTTCCCATACAAGTCATGTCGCCGGGTGCCAAGGTCAGTCGTCTCAATAACTCATCGTAATCAACACGTTGGTCCTTTTCATCTTTTACCAAAGGACTTATTTCGTCTTTTGATAGATTGACTGCAATATTGGCAGATTCATCTATAGCATGGCTATCAGCCATGTCTTTCTTGGCAGGCACCCCTGTAATGACATAAGTAATATCTACGCCTAAAGCATAAGCGCGTTCCAGATAGTCAGCGCTAGGTGTACGTTTTCCTGACTCATAGCTCCCTTGAGTGTTCCTAGTAACCCCCACCTTTTCGGCAAAAACATCCTGCGTCATCCCAAGCGACTCACGCTCCAAACGCAAACGTTCGTGCGCATGCAAACATTTTTTCATATTATCAACCCCAATAATGTTGACATAAGATACTTGATACCCCATAATGCAAACAAATTATTGCATTTTACTGTTAACAATTTTGTGCATAAGAGGGGTTGTATGAAGCAAACACCACAACAAGTAAAGCAACGACTTAGAAACGAAGGGAAAACCATCAAGCAGTTTGCAATCGAACGAGGCTTCCCGGTCGTGCAAGTATATCGCGTCATGAACGGGACAATCAAAGGAACATACGGACGAGGCCACGAAATCGCTGTTGCTCTCGGTCTCAAAAATCAGGAGGAGAGAAGATGATGAAAAAGCCAAAACAGAATCCCGTGCAAAGGGATTTGTTAGAGAAAATGAACCGCTTGGCACGAAGGTTATCTGCAAAAAAACTAGAAGACTTTAGCAGAACTGATCTGGTTGATGTCTTTTATTGCTTATCTTCTGTCTGTGCTGAAGTGAGAAACGAAAGCAATCCTTTTGTTCTGGTGAAGTTTTTAAAAGTGACGGCACGTATCAAGCAGATTATTCTGGACAAGAGAGACGCTTACATAAACAAACTTTTTGAGAATACTCGCGATCCTGAATTTGTAAGAAAAGTTCTCGGAGGTCACTATGAACGATTGCATTGACCTCTGCATCATCGACATGGATGACGTTCCATCCGAAAAAGAAGCATCGAAACTGCCCGCTGCCACGCAGAATCTTGCGCTTTCCGCCGATCAGGAAAAAGACGAGATTTTTGACGCCGGAATTAACATCGGACGTGTCGAAGCGTTTGATTTTATGACGACGGTCGTCAATTCCTCCCTTATTGTTACCTATGAAAACGTAAAGAAAACAAAGGGTTGGAAACATTTACGTAACCCGAAAAGTGACGATGGTCGTCATTTTCAAAGTCTTGAGGAATTTTGCAAAGTCAAGCTCGGAAAATCCTACAGTCGAATGCGTGAATTGTCGACAAACCGAAAACTGATCGGAGAGGCGGCCTTCGAGCAAGCGGAAAAAATTGGTCTGCGTCAGTCGGACTTTCGGGCCATCAAAGCGCTTCCTCCCAATCAGCAGGAAATCATCCGGAAAGGCTTGGAAGATGGAGCCGATTTGGAAACCGTCAAATCTGCCCTGCATAGTCTGAGCAAGGAATATCAGTTTGAAACTGGCATGCTAAACGAAAAAATCGAGAATATCCAGAAACGGATAAACGAGCAGGATGCCTTGCTGGAAAAACGTGATGCCGAAATTGCCAAATTGACATCGGAACAGCGCCTGACGAAATGGCACCCACAAACAGAACGTGTCCGTGTGGAATGTCAGGCACTTAAAGCTGAAGTCGAACTGGGTTTGAATAGCCTGTATAAATTGTTTGAAGATGTTGTCGAGAACGATAACGCTTTGCCGGAACAGGATTTTCGCATCACTCGGATTCTCGTAGCTGTCCAGACATTGAATGCCGTCATGGCAGACGTCAACAGAAAAATCGAGTCTGTGATTCCAAAAGAACACTGGCCGAATGGCATTGGTGCCGAAAATTTCATGTCCGAAGCCGAAGCGCTGAAATGGCAACGGGATTATGCGCTGATCGAAAATCGGCATAACGCAAAAAAAGCCGCCAGAGAACTGACACTGGACGATGTAAAACCTCGTGGACGTGGACGCCCCCGGAAAATCGCACAGTGAGGTAAATCATGAAATCCAGTGCGATGATCCAGCGTGTCGGGAACAGGAAGCAGCGTCCGGCAGTCATGCCTACCGGTAAAGTGCTGGCCTTGCGCCAGCGCGATCCATGGCAGGAAGCAACTGCCAGAGCACGTGAAGTCGCGTCCTATCGGGAAAAAATCGTTCACCTTGTGAATGAATATATGTCTGGTGGGTTATCGCAAAGATTGGCGGTTGATTTGCTGATTTGTCGCTATGAAACGGGGAAATTGCCGGAATATGTGATGGAGTCCGTCAAGGGTGCGACAAAAAAAGGACGTGAAACACCGTCAAGATCAACCATTTGCGCATGGGTTAAATCCTACAACGCAGCACATGACGTTGCCGACCTGTTGCCGGAGCACAAGGGACGTGTTGTCGCCAATCCGGCATGGTGGGGACCTGCGCTGGAGTATTACAACGCGACCGGAACCAAAGTCGACATGTCGGCTGTCTGGCGGCGACTGGTCGAAGTGGACGGTTTTGCGGTGACCTATGATCAGGTGCGCCATTACCTGTCCGGAGTCCCGGCCATGTACGGACGGCACAGCCCGGCACGTATCGGAAAAAACCTGTATCGCCTGACGCAAAAAGCCTATATCCGGCGAAGCACGGAAAAAGCATTGCCGGGGGATGTATATGTGGCCGATGGCTATTGTGCCGACATCTATCTGGCCCATCCGATTACCGGTGACATCTGGCGGCCGGAACTGACCGTTGCTATCGATCTGCGCAGCCGGTGCATCGTCGGATGGCGTGCGGATGAACATGAAGGCACCATCGCCGTCCAGAACATGTGGGCCGAATGCTTTGCCCACTGGAATCATGTTCCACCATTCATCTATATCGATAACGGCTCCGGGTACAAAAACAAGCTGATGGACGACGAACTGACCGGCTTCTATGCCCGTGCCGGTGTTCAGCAAATCATCCATGCTATACCGGGAAACCCGCACGGCAAAGGCTGGGTGGAACGGACATTCCGGATCATCAAGGATGATTTCCTGAAACTGTGGCGTCCTGAATTTTACTGTGGCACAGATGCAGCACAGGAAGTGCTCAAAAAAACGACTGCGGAATGCAAGGCAGGACGTATGCATCCGCCATCGCTGGCTGAATTTACTCAGGCATTCAATGAATGGATCGCGCGTTTCCACAATCGTCCGCACCCGGAAGACAAGACCGTCACCCGTGCACAAGTCTGGTCGCAACTGGTGCCGATTCCTCCGGCTGCAACCTTGACGGAGCTGAAACGGCAGGCTGTCACCCTGACGGTACGCCGTGCTTCGATACGGCAAGGCAAACGGACTTACTGGCATCCCGATCTGCATGCTTTCAACGAGCATAAGGTCATTCTGGAATACGACCTTATGGACGACAGCGTGGCCGTCATCCGCAACTTGCAAGGCCGCTGGATATGCGATGCCCATCTCGTCCGGAAAATCGATGCCATTGCGCCGAACCGGCTGGAAGAAAAACGCATGCAACGCACCCATGACTCCATCAAACGACTGGAGCAGAAGATGGACGAACAGCGTGCACGTGGCGCGCTGGTCATCGATGCCGATGTCATTGCGGAATCTGTCGCCACGTTAGTCGCACCGCATCCGAAAGAAGAACCACTGCTGATCGATTTGACAAACGACACAGCAAAAGAAACAGAACCGCCTTTGAAACTTGATTTGAACCTTGATTGAAGGGGAGCAATATGTCTGACAAAAAATATCCATCCCACTTTACTGCCGATGACATCCAACGGATCGATGCCATTGAAAACTGGCTGCAACAAAACGATGTATCGCAAGTAAGACTGGCACGATTGGCACGACTCTCGCCATCCACACTGAACCAGATTTTACAGGGGACTTACCTGTCATCTCCGGCAAAGATGCTGGATCGCATCGACTCAGCCATGCGCAACATGGATGGCAACAAAATCAGCGCTATTACCACGGTTGAAACCAGTTTGTTCAAACTGGTACAGCGTGCATGCGACATGGCACGACGCTATCACAATTTTTCCGTGATCTCTGCCTATGTCGGAACAGGAAAAACCTATGCACTCAAACATTACGCGGCCAAAAACGACAATACCTTTCTGGTCGAAACAACACCATCAGCCAACGCACTCAACTTTCTGAGCAAACTGGCTTTTCAGGTGACAAACCTTGAAAAGCGCACGATGGATGACAGTTTCAACGTCATCGTCAACGCACTGAAAAATACGGACAGTTTGATCATCGTCGACGAAGCGGAAATGGCCGCGCCAAAGGTACTGCACATCCTGCGCCGTATCCGCGATATCGCCAATATCGGTATCGTCCTCGCGGGCACTGAACAACTGAATGCGCGCCTGAAACCACAACATGGCCAGTTCGACCAGATCAGGTCAAGAACGATGTTCTGGCCCCCCGTCTTCGCCGGTATCACAGAAGATGATGCAGCCGCTCTGATACAGGCGTCATTCGATGAAGATGTGTCAGATGACGTCATCAAATCCCTTTATCGGTACTCAAACGGTTCAGCACGGATGCTGGTCGAAGGATTGATTGCCGGTATCAAGGAATTTCGCGGGAACAATGAATTGTCAGACAAACTGGTCGATGCCGTCGCCCAACAAGCACTTTGCCTTTCCGCATGAGGTATCAACATGAATAACGTTATCGCACTACCCGTCAAACAACACCAACCCGCCGTACTGACACCTGACTGTATCGACCGGATCAGCCGACTGAACGATGTCGCCAGAGAACTGAAGCAACGTGGATATACGCTGGGACAACAGGAATTGTTCCCCATTCGCTGGTCATCTCGCCCGGCCATTGAAATCAAACGCGACCTGTCGGTATCCATCATGCCGCTTGTCTGTCAGTCCGAGCTGACATGGTTCGATGAGAACAAGGGTTATACGGTCTACCGAAGCGTGACTGTCTGGTGGGGGATCGGCGAATGACCATGCCAACCATCACATGCCCGGTTTGCCGCAACCAGCTGACATGGGAAACGATCTTCGCACACGAAGGTGTCCGTGAAGCCATGCTGGCACTGGTCAATGCCCATGCATCCGCCAGCAAACTCTTGCGTCCATTGCTCGGTTATGTCGGCCTTTTCGCTCCGGAAAAAACGACCATGCGTTACGAGCGGATCGCGTCCCTGCTGGATGAACTGGTCGCCATGATCCGGGAAGCGCAAGTCAAACGGGATGGCACTGTCTATGCCGCACCGCTGGATTACTGGATCAACGCTTTCAATGAAGTTTTAGCCCGTCGTGATGCCGGTACGCTGCGCCTGCCATTGTCCAGCCACGGCTATCTGATCGAGATCATCGTCGGTTACAGCAAAAAGGCAGAGGCTGCCGCCGAAACCCTCCGGGAAAAACAGCGTGCCGGTCATGCCGGCTATGGCAGCCAAACAAGAAACGAACCGGAAAAGAAATCCGAAATGCCCCAGCACATCAGGGACCAGATTAGCGAGATCAAAGACAAATTGAAAAGGAGGTGAAATATGGCAACAAAAAAACGTATCAAAACCACAGCACAGGTCTGGACGGCCCAATCACGCGACGATGTGGCCGCCGCGATCGGCGACATCGGAAAACTGAGCCGGGATATCGATGTTCTGACTGCCCGGATGAATGACGAAATCGCCATCATCACCGAAAAGTATCAACCGGAAATCGACCGTATCCGAAATGATCTGTTTCCCTTGCAGGCCGGTATCCAGACGTGGTGCGAGGCACACCGGGCAGAACTCACTCAAGCCGGTAAAACCAAGACAGTCAACCTGATCACCGGTCAAGTCTCGTGGCGTATCCGTCCGCCCAGAGTCTCGATACGTGGCACCGGTGCGGTGCTTGAATTGCTCAAGAGCAAGGGACTGGAACGTTTTGTCAGGACAAAAGAAGAACCGAACAAGGAAGCGATGCTGGCTGATCCGGATGCCGTCAGAACGATACCCGGCATATCCATCGTTTCGGGTGTCGAGGATTTTGTGATTGAGCCGTTTGAACAGGTGGTGGCATGACGGTAAGCGAAAACATGAAATTTCGTCCATCCAACGGAATCATCGGAGAATCATTTATAGGCGACTGGTGCGGTACCTGTACACGCTTTCTTGATTGTGAAATTTATCCGCGAGCCATGCTGCATCAAATCGACGAACCTGAATACCCTGTCGAATGGACATACGATGCAGACGGCAAAGCCTGCTGTACAGCACATGTTCCTGTAAGGAAATGTGGAGGCGCGTAATGGCTGACATGACCCGACATTACCGCCAGCTGGTTGGGATTGCCAAAGGCTGGGCGATCAAACATCTCCCCGGCTGGTGTGACGACATCCACCGTGACCTGTTGGCCCGTCATGGAGCCACCAGCAAGGACGGCCATATATCCGCATCGACCATGACACAGGCACAACTGCGTGCAGTACTGGACGATTACGAGCGTCGTGGATGGCCGCGCCGCAAAGGCTTTGGCAGAACCCAAATCCGGGTGACGCCACAAATCCGCATGATCGCCAGCCTGTGGGGTCAGCTGGGACAGGCCGGCAAACTGGACAATGCCAGCCGCCCGGCCATGTTGGCCTATTGCAGTCGTATGCTGGACATCCCTGTCGGCAATCTTGACGACCTGACCAACAAACAGCGTTCACACATCATCGAATGTCTTAAAAACTGGCTGGATCGTGATTGATATGACTGCGCAACCCAAACAGCCCCCGATGCAATGGCCCGATGTACCGGACAACATCCTCAGGATGTTGCCGCCGGTATTGCGTGCCATTGTCCGGGCGCTGGGCATCAATCGTGCAACAC
Source organism: uncultured Oxalobacter sp. (assembly GCA_934277985.1). Taxonomy (GTDB): domain Bacteria; phylum Pseudomonadota; class Gammaproteobacteria; order Burkholderiales; family Burkholderiaceae_D; genus Oxalobacter; species Oxalobacter paeniformigenes. The sequence continues at coordinate 521,592 of CAKQWF010000001.1, read as the reverse complement.
GCTGGCTGAAAACATACGGAGGAATTTATATCTATTTGCCTAAAATGCCGACTTATGCGCTTGACCTGACAAAAGAGGAAATTGTCCGTATGCAAATAGCGCTGGAACCCCATGTATCATCGAAACGATTGGTTACCATACCGAAAGCGGACAAGATTATGGCCATCATTCGCAATGAACAAATTCGTGCCGACAGGAAAAGACTGTCACTGTCCACTCTGGCACGCAGAAACAATCTGACCATGCGGCATATCGGCAATATCTGCCGCCAGACACAGGATAATGATCCACAAAAAGACCTTTTTTGATACGTTGGGTGTACGTATCCTTCGAAACCCCATTTAAAAACGCTCAGATGGCTTCAAAACCCCCTTCAAACCACTTTTCCGTCTGATTGGTCATCTGGCATATCAAAACGCCCCAGAACGCCGCAAATCCAAAAACAACCATTTGCCGAAAAGTCTCTATAGGAAATATTTCACGGGTATTTCCAAAAACGATCCCGCGCGAAGATGGCAGCACACAAACGAGGAGCTGCCATGCCACAGATACAGATTGCTACCCTTGCCGTTGATTTGTCTCAATCAGGCGTTGTCCCGACGGAAGTGATCCTGCTGCCGCCGGGACCTTTTTCCGCCATCGACGGCCGTCCGGGCAACAACATGAAGTGGCAACTGGATGCCGATATCGCCTATCGTCTGATCGACCGTATCGCTGCACGTCATACGGATATCGTCATCGACTACGATCACCAGTCCCTTTACACCAGAGACAACGGTCGTCCGGCACCGGCTGCCGGATGGTTCCGGTCTGCACGCTGGGACGACGTTAAAGGATTGATCGCAACCGGTGTCAAATGGACCGACAAGGCGACCGATCACATCCGGAAAAACGAGTACCGTTACGTATCCGCTGTATTTCTCTATGACGATGCTGGCATCGTGCGTGAAATCGTCAGCGTGGCACTGACCAATACTCCAGCTCTTGACAATTTGCCCCCACTACAGGCGGCTCTGAGCCGTTATCAACAGGAGTATGTCATGCCACAAGACCATACCGAAACCCTCGACAAACTGACCGAACAGGTCGCCGCACTGTCAGCGGAGAAAGCCCAGTTGTCTGGACAGATCGCCGCTCTGACGGCCGAACGGGATGCGCTCAAAAAGACATTGGCGGATCGTGATGCCGCAGAAGCTGCCATCAAGGCACAAGCCGAAGAGCAGGAAAAGAATCATCTGATCGAAGCAGCGCTGTCGGAAAACAGATTACTTCCGGCAGACCGTGATATCGCACAGGAAATGAGCTTGTCCATGCTTAAAAAGTTTCTGGAAAACAGAAAAGCCTTTGCGGATTTGTCGAGACAGACAAAAGACAAATCAGCGAATAACACCCAGACGCATAGCCTTACCGAGGCTGAACTGGCCATATGTTCCCGTATGGGATGTGATCCCGAACAGTATGCCGTAACCAAGCGCGAACTGGCCAAACGCAAACCGGCTGGCAATGACGACGACTGAATACTCGTGAGTGGCCGACGGAGTCCGCCGTGCCGTACCCAACAGGCGGAACCCGGAACAAACCATTATGAGGAGGCACTATGGCGCAGGCCATTACAGCAGAACAACTCAACATGATCAAAACCACGCTGATCGCGCGGTTCGATGCCGGTCTCAAACTGGCACGCGAAGACTATAAAAAGGTTGCCAAGGTCGTCGCGTCATCAAACAAGTCCAATACCTATGCATGGCTGGCCCAGTTTCCGTCATTCGTGGAATGGGTCGGTGCACGCCAGCACAAGGCGATCAAGGAACATGCCATGCAGGTCGTCAACCGGAAATTCGAGACAACGGTAGACGTACTGCGTGAAGACATCGAAGACGACAACATCGGCCAATACGGTACGCTGGCGGAATCGGCAGGTATCGCCGCCATCGATCTCAAAAACGATCTGGTATTTCAGGCACTGGCCAACGGCTTTGCCACGACATGCTACGACGGCCAGTATTTCTTTGACACGGACCATCCCGTCTATCCGAACGTGGACGGAACCGGATCACCAACAACCGTCAGCAATGTGCAGACCGGAACCGGCGAACCGTGGGTACTGCTCTGCACAAAACGCGCTGCTTCGCCGATCTATTTGCAGGAACGCATGGCCGTACAGTTCGACGCCATTACCGACGTGACGAACGACACCGTATTCAATTACGACAAATATTCGTTCGGTGGACGCTGGCGCGGTGAAGCCGCCTATGGTTTCTGGCAATGCGCGTTCGGCAGCCGTGCGGAGCTGACTGCGGAAAACTTTCAGGCTGCCTATGCTGCGATGATGAAATGCAAGGCGGATGGTGGACGTCCATTGGGAATCATCCCGGACCTGCTGGTTTGCGGTCCTGACAATCAGGCTGCCGCCGAAGCGCTTTTGAAGGCTCAACAGAATGCGGCAGGAGCCACAAACATCAACTACAACAAGGTCGAGCTGTTCGTCTCTCCGTGGATGGTCGCACCGGCATCGGAAGACGATCTCGGTGGTTAACGATCAATTCCCGGCTCAAGCCGGACCAAACACCCTGTAAACAAGGTTTGAAACATGAAAATCTATGCACGAATCCACCCGAAAATGCCGCATCAGTCGTTTTATCGCTGCGGTTACCGCTTTGGCAAAAACTGGCGTGAACTGGATGTCGACAAGGCGACCGCCATGCGTATTTTTGCCGAGCAGATGCTGGAAGTATCCGACAAATGCCCGCCTGAACTCGCGTCTGGAGAACCATCCGGTCAGGATAAACAGACTGGCGATATCGGCAGCCATCAAGATCAATCGACGAACCCGCCGGGGACGCCGTCGCCGGAAAGTGCGAATCAGAACAACACGGTAAGTGATGGCAACAAACAGCCCTGTACGGATGATGATACCGACGATCCTGCCGAAACCGGAAATACGGAAGACAGTCCGGCAGAAAGCACTGACAAACAGGACGTATCCGCAAAAAGCGGTAAAACGTCCACACGGAAAGGCAAATAGCCATGCCGTTCGCCAGCCGAACTGACCTTGTCGCCCGCGCCAATATCCGCCGGATCGCCCAGCTGGCGGCACCGGCGGATATGGACATGGTGCCGGTCGACATGCTGCGAATTGCCATCGATGGCGGCGACCTGTCCGGTTATCCATCGGAAGATCAGGACGCCATCACGATTGCCCTGGACACTATCGACAAGTGTCTGTCGGACGCCGATGCGCTGTTGATGACTTACGACATCCCGGAAACGGCACAATCGACATTACTGGCCCGTCTGGCCTCCACTGTCGCACTGTATTACCTGCAACAGGGCGAACAGATGACTGATGCCGTACAGGCAGCCTATGACGGTGTGATCGATCTGCTGGACAAACACGCCAAGGGTCAGATCGACCTGACGCCGGTAGCGGAAGATGGCACGGACGACCGCGAAGGACTGGTTGTTCTGGACAGCAGAAAACCGAGATACGGATACCGGAGGAAAGATGATCAGTCTTGCTCCGATCATTGATGTACTGGCCGCAAAACCGGATGGCTTCGACGAAATCTGGTTCCGCCGGATCGATGGAGTCGCCGAAGGCGAGCAAATCAAAACCGAAGCCATGCCGATGCCGGCCTGCTGGATCATGCGTGAATCGGAAAAATCCGACCATGCAGGCAGCTATGCCGAACTGGTCACCGTGACTTTCAGCGTCGTGATCGGTGTGGAGTGTCACCGGCAGCACAGGGAGCCCAATGCAGCTGACGAAATGATGCTGCGTTACCGGACTGCCGTCAAAAACAGGTTGCTCGGTTTCGACTGGCCGGATGAACACGCCAACAAGGTCAATTATTCGGGCGGCAAACTGCTCGCCTATGGAAAAGGCTACCTGTACTGGATGGATACCTATACCGTTCGTGCATTGGTGACCAATTACAAACCCGACCCGGATGCGGCGGGAACCCGAATCGAAAGGATTATTGACAATGACCATCTCTTATAACGATATCCCGGCTGCCTTGCGTTACCCGGGAGTCTACATTGAAGTCGACGGTTCGCAGGCCGGTCTGGGCAATGACATTCCAGCTGTATTGCTGATCGGTCAAAAACTGGCAGACGGTACGGCTGCGGCCGGTGAAATCGTTCGCGTAGCCGGTGTCGAGGATGCGGTCACAAAAGCCGGTGCCGGATCGATGCTGGCGCAAATGGTCTCCGCTTACCGTGACAATGACCAATCAAGCGACCTGTACATGCTGCCCTGTGCCGACAATACGGCCGGTGTGCAGGCAACCGGGACCATCGAGGTCACCTCTGCAGCGACAGCGGCCGGAACGCTGGCCCTGTACATCGCCGGACAATGTGTCTCGGTCGGCATCGGCGCATCGGACGAAGCGGCAACGATCGCTACGGCGATTGCACAGGCAATTACGGATGCGGGAGCGGATATCCCGGTAACAGCCGAAGCGGATGCCGGCACCGTTACCCTGACGGCGCGGCACAAAGGGACCTGCGGCAACGACATCGACATCCGTTTGTCCCTGTATGACGAAGATATCCCGGCCGGATTGGTGCTGGATATTACCGCCATGTCCGGCGGAACCGGTAACCCACAACTTGCCGATCTGGAAACGGTCATGGGATCGCGCTGGTACCGGTACGTCGCACTGGGATTTGCAGATGCAGCCACGCTGGCTGCCATCCATACTGAAAGCCAGCGACGTTACAAACCACCTGTACAGGCGGGATTTCGGGCATTTTGCGCTTTCCGGGGTGACTATCTGGCGGCAGCCGAATTTGGCGAAAGTAAAAATTACGAACACATCGCCATGCTGGCCGTCGGAACCAATCCGACCCCGACATGGATCGCCGCAGCTCAACTGGCCAGCGCTGCCGGTCCGAAACTGCAAAACAGCCCCGTCGAATCGCTCGAAGGGTCCACGCTTGTCGGCATGATCGGTAAGGATTATTTCGACTGGACCAATGCCAACAGCCTGCTTTACAAAGGCATGTCGATCATGGAAGTCGGTACGGATGGCACTTGTTATATCAAACGTTTGATTTCCATGTACCAGCGCCGTTCCGACGGTAGTGCCGATGATGCCTGGCTGGACATCAATGTAGCCGAGACGATGGAGCGTATCCGGTACGAACAGCGAATCGGTGCCATCCAACGTTTCCGTGGAACGGCCGCAGCCAAGTCCGATGAAGGTTATCGGCCGGGCCTGCGGATCACGACGGTCGACAGCGTCCGGTCCTATCTGTTGTCCCTGTACAAGAACACCCTCATGCGGGATTACGGCTGGGTACAGGATTACGACACCTACAAGGCGAATTTGACCGTCGAACAGAACAGCGATGATCCTGGACGTTTCGATTTTCTGGACAAACCCATCATCAATTCGCCGTTCAATATTCTGGCAGGTCGCAGCCAATTCCTGCGGAAATCGCCGGACTGAAAACAGACAAATCATATACAAAGGAGTAATGCATCATGGCCGCATTAACCAATATCCGCACAGTGTCGTGTGCTTCGGTCGGTCTGATCCCGCTGGCCGAAGACCCCGGAAAATTGCAGTTGTCCGGTACGGTCAGGGATTACAAGGCAGGACGATTGCCCGGACAAGGTGGCTATCTGGAAAAATTCCAGCCCGCCATGCTGGAACTCAACATCAATCTGGTACCGGGTACCGATCCGGATGCCTTGAACCAGATTGTCGACGAGGATGTCACCGTACGCATGTCCGATGGATCGGTGTACCTGCTGTCGCAGGCGCATGTCGAAAAACCGGTCGATATCGGCAACGGCGACACGGTACTGACGATCCGTGCCGAAGAATCGGAAAAGATCACATAAACCATTTTCGTGACCTCACGAAAATGATCTCAAACACGATTTAAAGGATATTCACATGCCTGTACTGAAACTCAAAAATCCCCTGACATTCGGTAACTCGACGGTATCGCAGCTGGTTTTCCGCGATTACGCCATTGCGGCCGATTACATGGCCTTCGAAAAGACCGGCGGCACCAGCCAGCGCATCGCGCTGATCGCCTCCATGACCGGCATGGATGAGGCTCTGATCAGGAAATTGCATGGTCGTGATTACATGGCTGCGGTCAGGATGGCCGATGCGCTGCTGGATGCCGAAGACAAGGCGACCACCGAATCGGAGGAAATCACCGACCCAAAATCCTGAAACGGCTGGAGCGGCAAAAACGCATCATCACCGCGACGGCCATGATGATGCAAGTCTTTCATCAACCATTGCCGATTATCAAGTCCTTGCCACTGGAAGAACTGGTTTTCTGGGGAAATCTGGCGGAATCGATCCTTAAAGTACGCAAGTAATCATGGCAGACACAGACGTAAAAATCAGACTGCAACTGAAAGATGACGGCACGCAATCCGGCATCAACCGTGCTGCCCGGCAGGTTGAGCAGATGCAGCGACGTGCGACGTCTGCCGCAACGCAATCCGCCGGCAAACAGCGGACCGAAGCACAGAAACTGGCTACTGCCAGAACCATGCTGGCTACGCGCTCGGAACAGCGTATCCAGCGCGAAATCATGGCCACCGAGGCCGCCTATAATCGTCTTGCACGGTCTGGCCAGTTATCCATGCAGGAACTGTCCCGCGCAGCCGAAGCATCCCGCATACGGATTACCCGACTGACAAATGAAATGGGCAAGCTCACAGCTGAACAGACCCGTCAGGCCAAACTGGCTCGTGGAGCCAAATGGGGGCAATACGCAGCAATTGGCGGTGCCGGCATCATGGCGGCCGGAATGGCTTTGAAAGACCCGGCACAGCGAGCGATGTCTTACGACCGCATGTTGGCCGATCTGGCCAATACGACGTATAACGACCGTGACGTTGCCGGTCGAATCGCCGGCATGAAGGACCTTGAGGAAACGGTCAATAAAGCCAGACGTGAAGGGGGTGGAACACGTGAATCGGTTGCCGAAGCCTTGAATACCATGATCGCGGCCGGTGTCGTCGATACCGAGACGTCCAAAATGATGCTGGGAGATGTCGTTAAGGCAGCCACGGCATCCGGCGCGGATGCCAACGATCTGGCGCTGGTGGCTGTGCGTGCTGTCGACAATTTCAAGATCGATCCGGCACGGATGCAAGGCATTCTGTCAGGAGCCATTCGCGGTGGCCAGTTGGGCGGATTCGAACTCAAGGACATGGGCAAGTGGCTCGGTCAGCAAATGGCGATGGGTTCATTGATTGGTATGAAAGGTGAAGACGATCTGGCCAAGCTCATCGCTTACAATCAGGTAGCCGTCAAAACGGCCGGTGACGCTTCACAGGCCGGAACCAACATCAAGGATTTACTGGTTGAACTGAATACCGAACACTTCAAGCGATATGCCGGGGAGCTGCTTTTCGGTGGTGATGGGACAAGAGGGGCGAAAAAAAACGCCACAAAAAAAATGGATGCCGTTTATCTGGATTACCAGCGTCGTGGAATCGGCAAAGACGAAGCAACACTGAATTTGCTTGACAAGTATCTGAGTAAAGATAAACGACTTGCCAAATTGCGATCAGAATATGCGGCAATCGACAAAAATGATGAATCCGCACGACGCAAGAATATCGAAGCGCAGACCGCCATGATTCAAGGTACGGCCGTCGGTCGAATGTTTCACAACCAGCAATCCCTGGCAGGTTTTGTCGCAATCCTGAACAATCTCGATGAAGTCCGGAAAATTCAGGCATCCGTTCGTGGGCAATTCAATACAGGACGTGAGTTGGAAAACTCGTTCACCGTTCATGCCAATACGCCGGATTACAAGGTATCACAGGCACGTGAGGATGCATTGGTCGCGGAAAAGGCTGTCATGGACGAACTGACGCCCCTGATCGGTCGCGCGGCAGAAAGTTTTTCCGATCTCGCGAAAAAACACCCGATGCTGGCCGGTGGCATAACCATTGCGACCAAGGCCGTCGGATCGTTGGGAATCGGCGCGACACTGGCCACCGTCGCGCTGATGAGACTGTCCAGCCGGATTCCTGCCGTCGCCGTATCGGGCAGCCGTCCCGGAGTGGCATCTCCCGGTGCGGCTGGCGGTCGTGGCTGGATGGCTAAAGCTGGTCGTGGTCTGGCTACAGCCGCAGCATCCGCTACCGTAGCGGGTATCGGAAATGAGGCGCTGCAATCCGTTTTCGGTGAAGATTCACGTATCACCAGCTATGGTACGAAAGCTCTTAATGGTGCTGCAATCGGAGCGACCATCGGCAGCGTGGTCCCCGTTTTAGGTACCGCTGCCGGCGCAGTAGCAGGCGGCGCGATCGGACTGGTTTACGAGGCTGTCCGCGAAGCCTTTGCCGGAGTGGAACCGCAGAAAGTCAGGGTCGAAGTCGAGACGACGGTACGGACGCCGGACGGTGCCAAAGTCGAGGCCCAGACCGTCAAAACCAGCGGTGACGCTGCCGTGACAGCCAGAACCGGCAATCTCATTACAGGTGCGCCATGATTGCGAGCCAGAATCAGAAAGGATGGCGTGGCCGGATGCAGGATGCATCATTCCGGGGTGTCACGTTTTTTGTGGACTCGCACGAGGCCAAAGGCGGCCGCCGGAAGGCACGACACGAATATCCCGGAAGCGATGTCTCTGACGTCGAGGATATGGGACAGAATGCATGGGATTACAACCTGACGGCCTATTGCATCGGAGACGATTACGATAAAAAGCGTGACGAGTTGCTAGCTGCATTGAACCAGCCCGATCCGGCATGGCTGGTGCATCCGTGGCTGGGCCGTTTGTGGGTGACTTCCGAAAGCTGGACGGTTACCGAAAGTATCGACAAAGGCGGTTATTGTGCGATCCAGATCACGTTCTGGCCGACGCGCGAGGATGAAGCTGCGGCAGCAGCCGCAACCGATGCCGTCGATGCCGCCACCAGCGCGACGGGAAAATTCGGCGATCTGGTTGAATCGGATTTCAATCTGCTAGAAATGTCGGCAGAAGGTTTGGCTGCTTTCAAGTCGGTTGTCCAGGGCAAACTGGAGACATTGCGGCAGATCATTTCAGTGGCGACCGTACCGCTGACGATGATCCAGAGCGTACAGGGCATGATTACCGGTGCATTGGCCGATATCGACGTCATCCTGTCGATTCCCGGACGCTACGCCAGCACCATCCGGTCAATCTACAACACCTTGACGGACAGAACGGTTGCCGTCATCGAATCACGTGACAAGCCGCGAGTGATCGAACGTCTGGCCAAACAAACTACGGTTCCGATCGCAACCGTCTCTGGTCCGGCAGCCTATGAAAAAAACGTCCAGACCAACATCGTGGCGGAAGATATCCTGACTGACCGGATCATCACAGAAACGATCACCGATCTGGCCATCGACGAGTACGAAACGGCCGAAGACAGGGATGCCATTCTGGCTACCGTAACGGAAACCATCGACCGGTTATTGCCTGATATGAATGACGACCTTTTTCAGGCAGCAATGGATATGCGCACAACTGTTGTTACGGTATTGACCGAACAAGAGCTTGATCCGGCTGTCACCCGCATGATTGTCAACCCATTGCCGGCGCGGGTACTGGCATATCGGCTGGATATGGATGTGGATGATTTCATCGCTCGAAACCAGATCAGTCATCCGTTGTTTGTATCAGGGAGGATATATGGCAGCTGATACAGGTATCCAGTTACGCTATGACGGACAGCGTTACGGCCTCTGGCAGCAAGTAGATGTGCATATGTCGGTCGATGATCTCTGCGCATCCGTCCGGCTGTCGGCTGCTGGCGTCAGAAACGAGTACACGATGCCGGTCACGGCCAACACCGTCATCGACGTGCTGGCGGATGATCAGCTGCTCACCACCGTCCGCCCGGATAGCCTGCGCCGTTCGGCAGGGCCACGTACACATGATATCCACATCGAAGCCCGCTCCCTCGGTCGTGAACTGGTCGACTGCCAGTACAGCCAGACCCTGTCCGGATTGAGGCTGGCCGAAATCGTAAAGCGGCTTTGCAGCACATTCAAAGTCCCTTTGCAGATCAACGCAAAAACAGAAATCGTCAAGAACTTCGCCTTGCAGGCCGAAACACCAGCCAACGCGATTATCAATGCGGTCAGAACCGGAAATTTATTGCTCTATCCTTTGCCGGATGGCGGGCTGGTTCTGACCGAACCGACGAACGACAAACCGGTTGCCACGATCGAGTACGGCCAGCATATCGAGCATTATGATGTAGTTGACGAATACCGGCTCCGTTACAGCGATTATCTGGTCAAGGCATACGATTACAGCGGTGCCGGAGCTATTCACGGACGTAGCAAGGACGATGGCATCACGTTTTACCGGCCCTTGCATATCATCGCCGACCGGACCGGTTACGGGATCGGTTCCTGTGAACGACGGGCAACGCTGGAACATGTCCGGCGATTGGCCAGGGCAAACCGGATCGAATTTGCCTCGCCGGGATGGATCAATCCTGAAACCGGAAAATTGTGGGCGCTGAACACCCAGATCAGGCTGGTCATCACCCCGGAAGACATCGATGACGTGTTCCTGATCGGCGATCTGACATTTTCCATGGATGACCGAAGCGGAAAACGCACGATCATGCAGGTCATGCGCAGAGAAGCATTTGCCGGCAAGACCAGCAAACCCAAATCATCCACGACCGGTCGAAAGGCCAGAAAGGCGCAATCATGATGGGGCAAGTCTGGCGCAGGTTGCAGCTGCTGTTTTCTGTCGGACGCTCATCACGTGTCTCGCGCGATACGGTGCAGGCGTCGCTGTTTGTCGATGACACACCGCCACCGATGATGCATGTCGAACCGTATGGTCTGTCGTATTTTCCGCCATCCGGCGGCGAAGTGTATTGCCTGTTTCCCAATGGGGATCGATCTCAGGGCATGGTGATCGTGCATGGCCATAAACAATATCGGATGAGTCTGGAACAAGGCGAAATCGCCCTGCATGACGATGTCGGCAATCATGTCCATATCCAGCGTGGTGGAATCATCGAGGTAAAAGCATCTGCCAAGGTCATTGCCGATACACCACTGGTCGACGCCACTGGCGATGTCCATGTCGCCGGCAATCTGGTGGTTGCCGGTCACGCGGAGGTCACAGCCGGTTATTACGGACAAGGCGGCGGTATCGCCAAGATGTCCGGCGGCATCAATGTCACTGGCAGCATGACCTGTAATGGGAAAAACGTCAGTGATAGCCATACGCATACCTGTCCGGACGGCACGACGTCCGGCGTCAATTAGGGAGGTGGCATGCTGAGACTGGTACAGATCGATAACGGACGTTTTGACATGGCATTTGCCGATACGACCGCAACCGACAATATGGACGATGTCGAGACCATCGTATATGCCGCGCTGATCACCGATCAGGAAGCACCCGATACACGGATCGATGACCGGTACGACCGGCGAGGCTGGTGGGCCGATCCTGCTGCCGGCTCCGGCCTGTGGCATGTCCGCCGGCAGGCATTGACCGATACGGCGCGTGCCGAAGCGCTGGACATGGTCAGACAGACACTGGAAAAACGCGCAGTTGGTTTGTCAGACATCACTGTCAGCATGGAAGACTCGGTCAATCCGGACAGTTTGTATCTGACGATTACCGGTACTTACCGGTCCCGTAAATTCACCTTGAAGGTTACGTTATGACGACAACATACGAACGTCCGTCATTAAGCAGTTTGCAGGAACGCATCGGTGTCGACCTCAGCAGAATACCGGCCATTCTGCGCGAGCCATTGACCAAGGCGCTGGCGGCTGTGGCACATGGCGAGCATGGGCATCTTGACTGGATTCAGCGACAAGTTTCCCCACTGACTTGCGAGCTGGAAATGCTGTACCAGTGGGCATCGCTTTATGATGCACCACGACTCATGGCCACCGCAGCGGAAGGTTATGTGACGGTGAACGGTAATCCGGGAACCGATCTGCTGATCGATACGCTGGCACGTGGCCAGAATGGCTACGATTATCGTGTGGTTCTCGGTGTAACCGTTGGCGAGGATGGTACCGTGTCGGCACGTGTACGCTGCGAGAATGCCGGAGCGGATACCAATATGCTCGCCGGACAGACCCTGACGCTGATCGATCCGGTTGCCGGGATCGACGACACCCTGACGGTTGGTGTCGATGGGCTGACCGGTGGTGCAGACGAAGAAGACCTTGATACATGGCGCTTGCGTGTGACGGATGAGTGGCAAACGGCTGTCAATGTCGGTGCACGTGGCGGTCGGGATGACGACTACCGGTACTGGGCTCAAAGCGCTCATCCATCGGTGACGACCGCACTGGTTTACAAGCACAAACTGGGTATCGGTACCGTGATCGTCATGCCGATTTGCAATGATCTGACAGACCGGATGCCGACACTGTCCATCCTTGAAATCGTCGACAGCTACATCCGTTCCAAGGCACCGGTCGGTGGCGATGATCTGTCTGTTGTCTCCCCCAACATACTGCCTGTGACGGTGCAGATCGAATTGCTGGACGCGGCTAATACCCAATCAAACCGTGATGCCATTACGTCGGCTTTGTCGATTCTGATCAATAGCAAAACCACTGAATCGGCATCCGTTCTGGTGTCCGAAATCGATGACGCGATTTCTTCCGTCACCAGACAATACATCCGCCATGCCCCGACCGATACCGTCACAGCCGGTTACGGTTGTGTGCTGACTTTGTCCGTGGAGTGGCTATGACAATCAAAAAACATACGGCAGACGATTTTGCCGGGGCGGCGCTGGCACTGCTACCACCCGGCGCAGCATGGGATTGGCCAAAAGACGGTACCGGTTATGCCCTACTCAAGGCATGTAGCGAAGAGTATGCACGGCTGGAAGCCGATATCAGGATCGTGCTGGACTGGGCAATCGAACAGCACCGTCCCACTTACCTGTCGTGGCACATCAGCGATTACCGCAAGGTGGCGGAAGAGGCTCTAGCAGGTATTACCGAGAGCATGCCACGAAAAATGACCGCCATCGGCAGTCAAGTCGGTGACCGCTTATGGAGCGTAAACGCACCTGACGAAACATGGCCAGTCCCGCTGGTACGTCTGATCAATCTGATTGGACCGGCACGTGTCGGCAGTCATGCAGGCGACCGGCTGTGGGGACATCGCAGCCGTTACATACTGGTTGTGCAATATTACCGATCCATCGTCGATCCGGAAATACTGCGCAAGGCACTCAATGATTTCAAGCAGAGCCATATTTTTTTGTGGTTTGAAGATATTACCGGAGTAGGAGGTTACATCGATGGACAGAATTAAAGGGGCCGGTCACGTCAACAATCGGTTTGTGTCTGAGGACGCGCAAGCCGGACGACCGCCGACTGAGCTAACTTCGGAATGGTTTAACAACGTACAGGAAGAACTCTGCGCCGTCATTGAAAAGGCGGGAATCACGCTGAACGAAAACGATCAGACGCAGTTATTTCAGGCAATTAAAAAAATAACACCTGTTATGACCGGAGCAACATCAGAATCATCCGGTACCTCGGGCATGGTACCACCCCCTGAAGCCGGAGATGAAAACAAGGTTCTGACCGGATGTGGAGAATGGAAATATCCGTCCGGTATCCCGATCGGAACAGTCGAATATTTTGCAATGGCTACACCCCCACCCGGCTACCTGAAATGCGATGGAGCGACAGTCGGACGGACAACCTATCCCAAACTGTATGCCGCCATCGGCACAACCTTTGGTGCTGGTGACGGCTCGACCACATTCAATCTGCCGAACCTGGTCGGGCGTTTCGCCGAAGGCAGTGCGACACCGGGAACCGTGAAAGAGGCGGGATTACCAAATATCGTTGGTAGCGTGAACCGAGTTTTTTCAACGGCAGGAGCAACCACATCAGGCGCTTTCTCTTTTTCGTCTGAAGATACAGGCGCACAGTCTGGTGGCAAATCGGGAATAAGTATGCTGTCATTTTCGGCCAAAGATTCAAATCCCGTCTACGGCAAATCCAACACCGTCCAGCCGCCCGCATTGACCCTGTTACCCTGCATCAAAGCCTTCGATGCATCCGTCAATCCCGGCCTGATCGACATCACAGAGCTGGCCAACGAAGTGGCCGGAAAAGCCGATACAAACCTGTCCAATCTCAGCGCGACGGGAAAAACGAAGGTAGCCAACCTGGCGATGCCGTCTGGCATATATGTAGACCTTACATTGCCTACGAGTGGTCAACATATCACCGCGCCAGCTGACGGATATGTCTATCTCGAAAAATACGCTGCAAACCCGGCCGAATACATCGTCATGCAGGCCAATTATATCGGAGTGGCCGAAGCGGCATCGAGTGGCGATCAAATATTACGTGTGACACTACCGGTCAAAAAAGGATCAATTGTAACACCAACGTATACTGCCTCAGGTACGACTACTGCTTTCAGATTCACTTACGCAGAAGGGAGCCAGCCATGAAATACGGGATTGTTGAAAACCACAAATTCATCCTGATCGATGAAGACAGGCAAAGGCTGGAAAACACCTTGCCCTTCATGCCGGGATTGAAAGAAACAGACATTGCCCCATACGAAGACAGCGAAATCGAACAGGGGTATGACGGGGCGTGGTACGAAAAAGGCCATGCGCCGCAAAGACCGCTGGAAGAAGCCAGAACGGAAAAACTGGCTGAACTGGAAGCGGCTTTCGATACCGCATCGCGGGAAGCGCACTGCACCTCATCGGTCGGGTTCGAGATCGATGCCGATGAAATCGCCAACCGCAACATCGAAGGACTGGTGCTCGTCATGCAGCCGGAAGAGACCACCCTGTTCAGGGCCTATGACAACACCTTCCATGAAGTCACACGGGAGCAACTCGAAACCATGCGCAAGGAAATCGTCATCAACAGCCAATACCTGTATCAGGCCAAGTGGACGATGGAAAACCGGATCAATACAGCGGAAACAGCTGATGAACTGGCTGATATCGAGATATCCGCGGAACAACTGACCGCACTGGCCGATGCCTTGATGTCTGCTACGTCAGAAACCACTGGAGAAAATAACAATGCCAAAACGGAGTGAACAGATTCCGATTGCCATCGACCAGCTCGTCAACACGATCTTCGGCGGCTGGGCGGATGAAACCATATCGTGCCGAGCACACCGGATGCAGGGGAAAAGCCGGAAATGGGCAAGGTTGCGCAAACTGATCGACAGCCTGTTCAGACGGCAGAAAGACCACTGCCAGACGGCCTATGAATCCGAGAAGAACCGGCTGCAATGCCCGCCAGAACTGCGGCAGTAAAAAGACGGTGCGACCATCAAAAGTGCGGGAACACTTCTGATGGCCACCGCCCGCTGATGGACCCAGCGTTTGGCCGAGGCACCGCCGCTGCGCACAGCGACACCAAGGCTATCACGCAAAATGAAAAATGGAAACTATCCGATGCGACCGATGTGGTCGCAAACTGGCAGAAGGAGTTTATAAGGTTCTTTCTATCAAATGCCCACGTTGTGGGGCAATCAATATTCTGAAGGCCATTGAGCCTCTTGTCAGCACGCCGCGAGCGTCGACAATGAAAGGTAATGACAATGAGCAATCAGACCAAACCCATCATTCCGTGGATCGGCGGAAAACGTAGGCTGGCCAAGCACATCATTCCACTTTTCCCGGAACATACCTGTTATGTGGAACCGTTCTGCGGTGCAGCGGCCTTGTTCTTTCTTAAAGTGCCGGCAAAGGTCGAGGTGCTGAACGATATCAACGGGGATTTGATCAATCTTTACAGGGTTATCAAATACCATTTGGAGGAGTTTACAAGGCAATTCAAATGGTCTTTGACATCCCGGCAAATTTTCGATTGGCTCAGGATAACGCCACCGGAAACCCTGACGGATATCCAACGTGCCGCCCGATTCTTTTACCTTCAGAAGCTGTCATTCGGTGCCAAGATCGAAAACCGGACATTCGGGACGGCAACGACCAGTCCGCTCAGATTGAACCTGTTGAGACTGGAAGAAGATTTATCACAGGCACATATCAGACTGGTCAGAGCGACGATCGAGCAGCAGCATTGGGAGGAATGCATCAAACGGTATGATCGGCCACATACGCTGTTTTATTGTGATCCGCCGTATTGGAGCACGGAAGGCTATGGCGTCGATTTCGGACTGGAACAGTACGACAGGTTGGCCACGCTTGCCAAAAGCATTCATGGTCAGATGATTGTTTCGGTCAATGACATACCGGAGATGCGCAAGGCTTTCGAGGGGCTCGATATGCAGCGAGTTGATGTTTCCTATACCGTTGGAGGTGGTGCAAAACAGCGAAAATTCGGGGAATTGATTGTTCGGAATTTCGATTGAAATTACTGTCCGGAAATCAAGTCAAAAATAGCAAAAAATCCTGTCCGGAAATCAAATTCGATTCATCCGAAAATCAAACCCGCTGCACTCCCCTGTCGCACGACAGCCACCCATCCCCCCTACCGGACACGCTTTTTCTGCCGGGAACAAACCGCCACCGATACCGATCCCCCGGCTCAGGATGCTTTCATGCACAAACCTGCCGACCATCAACCGGAAACGGCAGCCATCCGGGAAAAAAGCGGAAAGAGGCACCGCCATCCGGAACACAAGCCGTCGGCAATCCCGCAGTCAATCACCAGTCCTGACCGCAGTCTGCCCCCCGCCGGATACCGTCATTTCACCAAACCGCCCGTTCCGGCAACGAACGGACATTTTTTGCATGGATGCAAGAGAATACGGACAGGAAAAACACGCGGACAGACGAAACGGCGGGAAAAACCGGGGATACGGAAGTATGCAAACCGTGACCGAACCATTCATCACAGGCTGTTCCGGCAGTGTTCAGATGACCGTACCTTTCCGTGAATGGCTGACACCCGAAAACGGGACACGGATCGCCGGCGGATCGGAAAGGCGGAAAAAGTGCCTCGTACCGGCGCGATCATGCCCTATGCTTTTTTGCCCGTTTGTGCAGCACATGCGGTATTTCCCTGATTGCAAAGGAAAAATGACGCTTGCCGACAGACTTGTCCACAGGAAACGGGGATAAACCCCATTCCCCGGAAGAAGCGGAACGAACGAATCGTAAGCAACATTTCGCCTTCATCTCCCGCCAACTTCCACCATATTGCACGCTTTTTGCACCATCCTCGTGATGAAGCGCATCATTCCCGGCAAACCGCCGTCAGAACGGGAAACACAAGGCTATCCGCCATCCGGCAGACCTCAACGCCCGCCCGCCGCAGGCAACGCCTCACCCGCCGCCTGTTCCCCGTCATCGAAACGGCGGTCATAAAGCAGCGCGGCATTCAACACCACCAGCACCGACCCGACATTGTGAACCAGCGCCCCGGAAATCGGCCCCAGCACCCCCATGACCGACAAAACGATCGCCACCGCATTGATCGCCATGGACAAGGTGATATTGAACCGGATGGATGACACCGTCGCCCGCGACAGGCGTTTCAGATACGCGATCCGTCCGGGATCATCCCCCATCAGGGCGATATCCGCCGCCTCGACCGCCAGATCGCTTCCCATCGTTCCCATCGCCACCCCGACATCCGCCGTTTCCAGCGCCAGCGCATCGTTCACCCCATCGCCGACTATGCACACCACCCGACCGTCCTGCCGGAAACGTTCCACCTGTGCCGCTTTCCGCTCCGGCAGCAATTCCGCATACACCGTATCCACCCCGACCTGCCGCGCGACATATTCCGCCGTCTGCGCATGATCCCCCGTCAGCAACACCGTTTCGATACCATCCCGCCGCAAGGCTTCCACAACCTGACGCGCCTGCGGACGCACCGTATCCGACAACGCGACCACACCGGTGGCCCGACCGTCCGCCATCACCAGCACCGCCGCCTTTCCCTGCCGCCGGAACCTTTCCAGCGCCGCGACTGCCACATCCGGAACCATCATGCCGCACTGTTCCGCAAACGCCGCCGTACCGCACAAAACCGCACGATCCCCGACACGCCCCCGGATTCCCCGGCCCGGCTCCATTACAAAATCCGACACCGTCTCCATCGTGACACCCCGCAGCCGCGCACACGCCACGATCGCCTGACCGAGCGGATGCTCCGAACGCGCCTCCGCCGAAGCCGCCAGCGCCAGCACATCCCTTTCCGTCCAGTCCGGCAAACACGGAAAAACATCCGACACCGCCAACAACCCCGACGTCAGCGTCCCCGTCTTGTCGAACGCCACCAGATCGACCTGCCCCATCCGCTCCAGCGCCTCGCCCGACTTGACGATCACCCCGTTCTTCGCCGCCTGGCCGACCGCCGCCATAATCGAAGTCGGCGTCGCCAGCACCAGCGCGCACGGACAAAACACCACCAGCACCGTCACGGCGCGAACGATATCGGACGTCACCAGATACGCCACCACCGCGATAACCATCGCCGCAGGCACCAGCCATTGCGCCCAGCGATCCACGATCCGCTGCATCGGCGCCTGCCGTTCCTGCGCTTCCTCGACCAGCCGGATCAGCTTGCGCAACGAAGCGTCATCCCCCGTCTTCGTCACCCGGATATCAACCGTCCCGAACCGGTTCACCGTCCCGCAAAACACCTCGTCACCCACCGACTTGTCCACCGGCAACGACTCGCCCGTCATCACCGACTGATCCAGCGACGTCATGCCCGAGACGATCACCCCGTCGGCAGGCACCGCCTCACCCGGCAACAGGCGCACCGTATCCCCCACCTTCAGCGTATCGGCGGCGACGACCGACTCCCCCCCGTCCGTCACGCGCCGCGCCGTAGCCGGCACCAGATCGAACAGGCGGCGCAAACCCTTTTGCGCCCGTTCCACCGTCCTGTCCTCAAGCCATTCCCCGATCGCCATGATGAACGCCACCTCGCCGGCCGCGAACAACTCCCCGATCGCAATGGAAGCCGCCATCGCCACCGAAATCAGCAAGGCAGACGAAATCTGCCGGTCACGCACCAGCCGCGCCACTGCCAGATACACCAGCGGAAACCCGCAAACCGCCACCGTCCCCCATGCCGGATCGAGAGGCCAGGACCATCCAGCCAGCATCGCCGCCAGACTTGCCGCCAGCAACACCCCGCCGGCCACCGTCATCGCCGGACGCGTACACAACCGGAACAACGCTTCCATCATCGCCTCCGCCTAGACCATCCGCGAAAACTGCTCGATCGCCGAAAACAGCCTGTCCATCGTCTCATCCTTGCGACCGCTCTCGATCCCGTCCAGCACACAATGATGCATATGCCCCTGCAACACGATCTGGCCCGTCTTGTGCAACGCCGCTTTTGCCGAACCGATCTGAATCAGAATATCCTCGCAAGGCTTGTCCTCCTCGATCATCCGGATAATTCCCCGGATCTGTCCCTCGATCCGTTTAAGCCGCAACGTCACCGCATCCACATCCACATCCATACACTGCTTCATATCCACTCCTTCCGAACCAATATACCCTATACCCCAACCCCCTATACCAATACCGTCATCCTAATACCGTCCGCAAACCCCGTCAATCATTCCCGTGCCAGCGCCCGTCCGCCCGTGCCACAACCCGCCGCCCGGCACAAGCCCTGCCGCCATTTTTCTGCACGACACTCAACATTTATCAGAACAAGCACCGAATCCCTGCCCTATCCTGCAAGAAAAACAGGCGAAAAACCTGTCCATCCACCCCAAACCAGAGGAAAAACCATGTCACAAAAAAGCATCCGCACCACACTCGCAGCGACCGGCATCGCCGGTCTGGCAGCTCTCATTTCAGGCAACGCCGCAGCGGCGACCGGCGACCACTACACCATGCTCAACCAGTGCATCGGCTACTACAACCAGAGCCAGTACGAACAGGCGCTCCCCTGCTTCACCAAAGTCGCGCAAACCGGCAACGACCAGGCACAAACCTATCTGGGTATCATGTACCAGCACGGCTTCGGCACCCAGACCGACCTCGCCACCGCCGCGAAATGGTACAAACTCGCCGCCAAACAGGGCGATGCCTGGGCGAGAAGCAACCTCGCCGCCATGAGCAACCCCGAACTGGCCACCGGCAAAGACTACGCCGAATACCGCGAAGCGCTGGATACCGGCCTGTCGCAGAACGAACCCGAAGCCCAGATGGCCATGGGCATCATGCACTACTACGGACTGGGTGGCGTTCCGCAAGACTACGGCAAGGCACGCGAACTCTTCGAAAAAGCCGCCAAAGGCGGCAATGCGGACGCAGCCGGCTACCTCGGACGCATGTACTACTACGCCATCGGCACCGAACAAAACAGCATGATGGCGCGGCAATACCTCCAGCAGGCAGCGCAAGGCGGCAACGTCCAGGCCAAAAAACTGCTCAAGACCATGAAATAAGCCTGCAACATCCGGATTCTGTTGCAAAAACGAAAAGCCGGATGCATGGCATCCGGCTTTCTGCGGAAAAACCCGTCCAAAACCGGTATCATAATAATCCGGTACCCGCCCGTCCTGATTTCCCAAGGATAACCGCCATGCCCAGCCATAACGCCCCCTTACCCGGCCTGCCGGACAAACACCGTTCGCTTTCCGCACCGTCCCTGCCGTTTCCCCTGAAAAAAACCGTCCTGCTCA
Source organism: uncultured Oxalobacter sp. (assembly GCA_934277985.1). Lineage (GTDB taxonomy): Bacteria > Pseudomonadota > Gammaproteobacteria > Burkholderiales > Burkholderiaceae_D > Oxalobacter > Oxalobacter paeniformigenes. The sequence goes on along the minus strand of CAKQWF010000001.1, from coordinate 501,003 downwards.
CCGGCATATTCCTCATCGCCGGTCTGTTTCCGGGACCGGGAAATACCACCACGATCAACAACGGCAACCTGACCAGTACCTTCGGCGACGGATCGGCGAACCTCGATCTGCAAAACAACGGCACCATCACCGTTTCCGGCAACGGCATGGCAGCCGGCGACAACTCGACACTGCAAAACAACGGCGCCATCACCAGCAACAGTTACCGCGCCTACGGCATGACCGCCACATCCGGCAGCGACCTGACCAACGGCAAGACCGGCACCATCACCATGAACCAGCCCTACGGATACGGCATGGCCATCAGCGGCACATCCGGCACCCTCACCAACGACGGTGCCATCACCCTGAACAACATCAGCAGCTCAGGCCTTTATGCCGCCAACAGCGGCACAACGCCGGCATCGTCGTCAACGGCGCCGGCAGCACCGTCGCCAACGCCGGACAAATCAACATCAGCGGCACTTCCGGCAAAGGCGCGGAAATTTTCGGTACCGGCACCACCTTCACCAACACCGGCACCATCTCCGTCTCCGGCATGTACGGCACCGCGATCGAAGCCGGCCCGCAAACCACCGTCTACCAGAACGGAACACTCAACGTCACCGGCGCCGACGGCACCGGTGTCATGCTCGAAACCGGTTCGACACTTTCCAACACCGGCACCATCACCACCACACAGGATTACAGCTACCCCGTACTGGGCTACGACGACAACATCACCGTCACCAACAGCGGCCTGATTTCCACAACGGGAACAGAAACATCCACCATCGCCCTTTCCGGCAACAACAGCCGCATCACCAACACCGGCACCCTCTCGACATCGGGCGACTACGCCTACGGGATTTCCATCAGCGGCGACGGCGGCAGCGTCACGAACAGCGGCAACATCATCACCACCGGCGACAATGCGCACGGCATTCTGGTCACGGGCCAAAACATCACCATCTCCAGCACCGGCACGATCACCACGACCGGAACCGGCAGCCATGAACTGTCCATCGGCAATACCGACGGCTCCGCCACCGGCAGCGCCACCCTGACGGCATGGTCCGTCACCCTCTCGCCCAACCAGTGGACCGATACAGACAGCCGGCCCATCGCCGTCGGTCCGGGTTCCACGCTGAATTTTGCCAACACCCGGCTCATCCTGCGTCCCGGCAGTGCCGCCAGCGGTTTCGCCTTCAACCAGCGCTACAACGTCGCCGACATGATCGACAACGACGGCACCGTAACAGGCGGCATCGGCAGCGACGTCCCTGACGCCGCCATTGCCGGCGCCATGCCCATGCTCAAGGCACAACTCTACGGCAGCAGCGCTTCCGGTGCCGGAAACCAGCAAGTCTCGCTCTCCATCGAACCCGAAGACAACCACGGACAAGGCGCCAACAGCGCCGCCGTACACCGCGCTGCCGCCCGCATGTGGCTGCTCAACCGCACGCTCGGCAACGCGCTTGACGCCCTCGTGGCCGCATCCGACTGGACATTCTTCATACAACCCTACTACCAGCACTCGCGCGTGACCGGTTCGGCCTCCAGCCACTCCGAAAGTGAAGGCCTGATATTCGGCGCGACCGGCCGGCTCGCCGACAACTTCACCCTGGGCTGGCACGCCGGACTGGAACACACCGACACCTCCGTCGGCGGACATGGCCTGAAATCGGATGGCCACGCATGGATGGCCGGACTGCACGGCCGGTACAGCATCATGCCGGGCTGGCATCTCCAGGGACAGACAAGCGCAACCGTCTCGAGAAGCGACTACCGCTTCGCCATGGAAGGCGACAACGCAAACGACAAACGAACCGAATACGGCGTATTCGCCAGCCTCAAAAGCATCTGGGACATCCCCCTGACCGAACGCCAGACCCTTTCGCCGGAAATCGGACTGGCATGGGCATGGATGCGCAACCCCGCCATGGACGCGAACTGGCGACAAACCGCCAACCAGGACATGAACCTGCACTTCGAAAAACGCGATTTTTCTGCGGTTTACGGCACCGCCGACCTCCGCTGGAGAGGTCATTTCACCCACGCGGGCAACACCTTCCTGCCGACTTTTGCCGTCGGTGTCCGGCAAAACCTCGCCGATGGCCATGTGGATTCCGGCTTCACCTTCATGGACAAGCGCTACACCGCCAACCTGACCGAAGACCGAACATCCGGCATCGTCGATGCCGGACTGCGCATCACCCGTGGCAACTTCTCCGGCGCACTGCGTTACAACGGCGAATTCGGCAGCCACTTCACCGACCACATCATCTGGGCGGAAATCGGCAGCACCTTCTGAACACCGTCCATCCCACGATACCGGCACCGGCCGTCAGGCGGGCGCCGGGTCCGCTTTCGTATCCCCCGGCACGCGCCGCCCGGCACATCCATCCGTTCCCCCTCATCGCAAACCGTTTTTCCATCATGAAATATGGCTGCAAAACAACACTTTAGCCCCAACCGCTACGCAACCACGCGTCCGCTTTGCTATCATCGCCACACACGAAATACCGTCATACACAAGATTTCGCCATGTTTCGCCCGATTTTCACGAACAACCGGTTCACCCGATGGGCCTCGCGGCTTGTCCTTGCCTGCTGCCTGCTGCCCGCCGCCACACCGGCCATCGCCGCCGAAGAAAAAAACGAAGGCATACGCCTGTACCAGAACCAGCAGTACCACGAAGCCGCCCCCCTGCTCAAGCGCGCCGCCATCAAAGGCAACGCCAAAGCGCAAGCCGCCCTCGGTCTGATGTACATGGAAGGACTGGGCGTTTCGCAAAACTACCGCAAAGCCAAAAAATGGTTTGAAAAAGCCGCCCGCCAGGGACGCGCGGACGCCCAAACCTTCCTCGGCATGCTCTACAGCCGTGGCCAGGGCGTCGAACAGGACTTCACGACCGCCAAAACATGGTTTGAAAAGGCCGCCGAACAAGACTTCGCCCCCGCCCAGACACTCGTCGGCATCATGTACGCCAAAGGCGTCGGCACCTTCCGGAACATGACACAGGCCGAACGCTGGCTGGTACGCGCCGCCGACCAGGGCGAAAACGACGCCGCGACCTTCCTCGGCATCCTGTATCTGGACGGCAAAGAACTGCCGGCCAACACCGAAGAAGCCTTCCGCCGGTTCTCGCAAGCCGCCGAACGGGGCGACGCCAACGCACAAGCCGCCCTCGGCATGATGTACTTCTCCGGACAAGCCACCACACGCGACCCGCAAAAAGCCGCCGAATGGCTTGAAAAAGCGGCGACAGGCGGCAACACAGACGCCCAAACCTTCCTCGGCACCCTCTACTACCGGGGCATCGGCGTCGAAAAAAACATCGCCAAAGCCGGTTACTGGCTCCAGAAAGCCGCCATCGCAGGCGATGCCGACGCACAAAACACCCTCAACGACCTGCTCGGCACCACACAAACCGGCACCGACACCACCAAAACGACCCCGATCGCAGAATAACCCCCACCTTCCGGCCCCCCTGTCCGGAAAAAGCGCCCCGTCTGCGCCATCATCCCCGCACACCGCACCGCCTGACACAACCTGAAAACCACACAGACAGCATCCCGCACGAAACCGCCGCCACCATGCAACGGCATGAAAAAACCATCCGGCAGCACCTGCCGCCCCCCACCAGCCCCGACACACGCGCATCCCGCGACAGAGACGACCTTATCCCCGTTTCCTGTGGACAACCCCGTGAACAAAACGGCTTTTCCCTTGCCTGACAACAGCTTGCACCCCCTGCCCGTCCGACAGGCATTCCCGTCGTCCTTCACCGACTCCCGTTTTCCCATGAAAAAACCCTGTTCCCGTCAAATGGGAACAGGGTTGCCTGCCACCGCCCGTTTACTGCCGGAGATGGTATCGTCCTAGAAACTGTACCGGATACCGCCTGATACCTGATACGTGGTTCTGACCGGATTACCGGCAGTCGTTTCGATTTCACCATAAGCCGCCAGACTCTTGTTGATATTGAACGTACCGCCCAGTGCGAATTCACCCCAGGTACCGCCCATATCTTCCGTCTCGCTCATGCTGCGACCGTTCATGCTGACCCGCGTTTTGGCCTCGCCTTCCCAGTCATGCAACACACTGGCGCGGACATACGCACTGCCGGTCTTGTCCGGCGATACCCAGCCCGCCGCGACACCCAGACGGCCCACCACCGTATCGATACCATCCTGTTTGACGCGAGCATTGCCCAGATTCGTATGGTTGGTATAGCTCGTCCCGCTCAAATGCCCCAGCATCAATTCCGCCTGCGGCTCGACATAATAACCGCTATCCCCCAGTCCGAGACGCCAGCCGTATTCCACACTCACGCTGGTACCCCAGGTATCCATACTGCCCGAACCGGATGCACCATTCTGGTAATAAATATCGTATTCGCTCTGGAGCTTGTGCCGCTTCACGATCACGTCCACATACTGGCCGCTTTCACCCATCCAGCCGCCGTACAGACCGAAACTGTAATTCTTGTCGTCAGTCGAACCGTTTTCCAGCGAACCGTCACCGTCCGTATAACTGGCCGTGGCACCCACATAAAAATCGCCGATACGCTTGTCCGCGCCGATCTGCAAGGTCTGGTACGTATTGTGGATGTTCTTGTATTCGCTCTGACCTGCAATCGCTCTCGCCCACATGCCATCTGCCTGCGGCATCGTGCGCAAATCGCCCATCCGCTTCGACACATCGTTCATCTGCGCACGGAACGTCAGGAAATTCATCGCGCTGATCATTTGCAGCGCATCCGTACCCGTATTCTTCGCCTCGCTTTGCGAAACGACATTGCCCGTACCGTCCACGACCTGCGTCATCGCCCCGTTGACGATACCTTCCTGAACGCTCTGCAACTGCGTCAGGCTGCCGGTACTTCCGGTTCCCGTAACCTGCACCGCATCTTTCAGCCCCGTCATATCCTTCACATCATCGGCCGTGATACCGGTGAAATTCACCGCCATGCGGGCATCACCGCTGACCTGATCGACCGCCAGCTTGCCCATATCGAACTGCGTGCCGTCTGCCGTGCTGGCGCGTACATTGACCGTACCGCCCGTACCGGAAAGATTTTCCACCCTGACCGTCTGCGCACTGCCGTGATTGAGATTGATGACCCCGCCGTTCATCGCCAAATCGTTGATCGCCACAGTCTGCAATCCCGATGTCGTATCCCCGTGTTCGGAAACCAGCGACGGATTCCACTGCGCCCCGTTGGACAGCCCCAACTTCAGACCGCTGACTTCCAGATACCCCGGATCGCCAGGCTGACCGGTACCATAGGACGTCACGGCATTGCCGTTCCAGTAGGAACCGGCGCCGTTGAGATTGACCAGCACATCGGCATCGGCGACCGTCCCCGAAGTCGCCTTGTCGAAATTGAAATCGATATTGCCATTGAGTTTGACGGTCTTGTCCCCTGCCTCGTTGACACGGACAATCGCACCGCCGCGGGCCACGATCGCGTCATCGGCATTGACTTCCAGATTGCCGTTGACCTTCAGGATACCCTGCGACATGGCAACCAGACCGGAAGCCGCTCCCTCGGCGCCGCTGGCGACATTGATGACCGTATTCTCGGCATTGACGACCAGCGTCGCCCGCTCATTTTCCGCAGCATTCGTCGAAGCATTCTGCGCATACAAGCCATATACCGTATCCCCCGGATCCGTTCCTGTCGATTCGGCATTGACCGTCAGATTCTTTCCGTTGATTTCCACATAGGCACCCTGACCGCCGGTATTGCCCGGTCCCCCCGCCCTGACCCCCATAATCCATGTATCACTGGTAACGTTGATCGTCGTACTGGAATTGGCATTACCGATCGTCACACGCGATCCCGGCTGCGCTTCCACACCGACCCCGACATTGCCGGGCTTTGCATTGACCGTCATGAAATTATTGTTGCCCAGCATGTCAATCCTGGCATTTTGCTGAGCGAACACGGCAAAATCGGCTTTTTCCCCGCTTCCGAAAGTCAAACTATAGGCACCACTCGTAATTTCCATATCGTCCGTCGTCGAATAAGACGAAATGACCTGGTTACCTGATGCCGCAAAAGAAGGCAACGCAACCACCAGCGCAGCCGACAGAACCGACAGGCGGAAAACGCCTACCTTGCAGAATACAGATTGGATAGGCATAAAAACTTTCCTTAAACAGGCACAGCGCGACCGCACTGACAAAATGTCATGTAACGGAATCAACCGTAAACAGTTCAGGACTGTTCAATACAGTTCTGCCAAACACTATTTAGCGGACATGTTTGTTTATACCAAAAAAATGAAACAAATGCAACAAAAAAAGCACCCTGCCTCATCCGGATTTCACCGGAAAATTTCCCAAAACCGGATCACATAAAGTACATGAATATAAAAGATTTTTTAAAAACATTATGTTATGCGCACATCAACATCCGCCAATAGTGTTTACCGGAATTTTCCGGACACGGACAGACTGCCACACAATGTTGCACGAATGAAACAGTCAATACACTTTATACAATTTTTAATCTACTTCGCCCAGAACGGCAACAGATACAACACGATCCCCAGCACCCCCGTTCCCAGCATCACATGGATAGGATCGACCTTGCGCCAGCAGCGCAAAACGACGAGCGCCGCGCAGAAGATGAACACCGCCACCCAGTCCGTATGGGGGAAATCGGCGAAAGACGGCGCCGTTTCCTTGTGCCAAAACGCCAGAAACACGATCGCCAGACCGGCGAACGCGATCATCGACACCACCGCCGCCCGCAACTGCAACAACACATTCCTGACCATCCGGAACCCGCGGAAACGGTAATAGGCGAACGCCAGCGCCAGCACGATCAGGCACGACGGCAGCACACAACCGAACGTCGCGACCAGCGCACCCGGAATACCGGCGATATTGATGCCGACGAACGTCGCCGAATTGATCGAAATCGGTCCGGGCGTCATCTGCGAAATCGTGATGATGTCGGCGAACTCCGCCATCGTCAGCCAATCGTGCACCTCGACCACCTGATACCGGATCAGCGGCATCGCGGCATAGCCGCCCCCGATGGAAAACAGGCCGATCTGGAAAAAACACCAGAACAGTTCCAGATAAATCATGCCCCGTCACCCCGCTTTCCGTCAGCCTGCCCGTCGTCCGCCGGTTCTCCCTGAGCCTGTCCGCCCTCGCGGCGCGCCTTTTTCTCCTCGAACCGTATCCGGCGCAGGCGTTCGCCGTAAAACGTATCGATCACCCCGATCAGACCGCACACCACGATCACGGCAAACACATTCACATCGAGCAGCCAGACAGCGGCAAACGCCCCGACCATGATGAAAACCGGCAAAATCCGCTTGCGCGACACCACGTTTTTGCCCATCGTCCAGACCACATCGAGAATGATCGCCGCCACCCCGGCCTGCATCCCCCGCATCGCCAGCGCGACATACACGTTATGGCGAAACGCGGCATAAAACACCGACACCAGCGAGAGAATCAGCAAAGGCGGCAAGACCGTCCCGAACAGCGTCACCAGCACCCCGCGCAACCCCGCCAGCCGGTACCCCAGCAAAATGGACGCATTGACCGCGATCGAGCCGGGCGTCGACTGCGCGATCGCCGTCAGGTCTAACATCTCATCCTCGTCGATCCACTGTTTTTCGCGGATGAACTTGCGGCGCATCAGCGGCACGATCACGAAACCGCCCCCGACCGTAAACGCGCTCAGCTGAAACGTCGTAATGAAAAGCTCCCAGAAAAACCGTTTGTTCCTGACCGTCATGCCTGCACTTTCCGGCATTTCCGTCCTGCCGGATACTCCTGTCCGATACCGTCCGGCAGCGCGACACCCGACCCGCCGGACACCCAAGCCGTAAACATAACCGCCATTTTGCATTTGCACAATCGGCACCCCGCTTCCGGAACCGTCGGCAAACGGCTGCCGCCCCCTGTTCCGACGCCCCCCTGTCTCGCGGTACGGCACCCGCACAACATCATTTTTTTACCCTGCGTCGAAAACTGCCCATGCACGCAAGCCGATTTTAACAGAAATCGTCAAAATCCGCCAAAACCACCGATTTCACGTGTTCTGACGGCAAAACACCCTTTTTTCCAGCGAAAAAGCAAAAATCGCTTTGAGCACAAGGCAAGCCCTGTTATCATGGCGTCCGTTTTGAAAACCGTTTACACGAGTCATACCGGAATGTCCAAAAACATCACCCGCAAACGCAGGATCCTGCCCTGGATCGTCGCCTTTCTGACCCTGGTGCTGGTCATCATCAGCAAGACCGCCTATTCCGCCGGTGAAACCGACTTCCGGCAGGGCATGACGCACTACAAAAACCGCCAGTTCGATCAGGCATTGCCATGCCTTGAAAAAGCCGCCAATGCCGGCAACACGGACGCACAGGCGATGATGGGCGTTCTCTACTTCCGCGGCAACGGCGTCAAGCAAAACGACAGTGAAGCCGCCCGCTGGTTCGAAAAAGCCGCACGGGCCGGAGAAACCAACGCACAAAATTATCTGGCGACCGCCTACATGAAAGGACAAGGCACCACGCCGGATACCGCCAAAGCCATCTACTGGTACACCCGCGCCGCGAAAGCGGGCGACGCCAACGCCCAGAAAATCCTCGGCGCCCTCTACCTCAACGGTCATGACGGCGTCACCAAAGACACCGCCAAAGCCAGACAATGGCTGAGAAAAGCCGCGGATCAGGGCGACACCGACGCCGAACAACTGCTCAGGCAAATTCCATAAACCGGCAGGCGCCGGCATCGCCTCCGGGCGTTGCGAAATCGCGCCATCCCCTGCACAATCCCGCGGAAACACCATCCATATCAATGACAAAACCGGCACGGGACGCCACACTCCCGTACCGTTACCGAAACAACCAGACGCCATCCACAAACAAGATGTCCACACCAGTAAAACCGGCTCGTACCGGCGGCAAACGCACACGGACGAAAAACGCGAAAACGGCAGCCGGACAAGCTGACAACATCACCACCCCCGAAACCATCCGCCTGCACCTGCCCGAACCGGCCATGCCCGACTTTTGCGGCAAACGCGTGCTGGACATGGGCTGCCGGGACGGCTGGCACTGCCGCTACGCCATCGAACACGGAGCCATCGCCTGCACCGGCATCGACGCCTCCGAACCCCACATCCGGCAAGCCCTGCGCCACAACGCATCCTTCTGGACGGAATACCGCTGCGCCCCCCTCGAAAACCCCGGACTAAAACCGCAAACCTGCGACATCGCCCTCTGCGCCTACGCACTGGACGAACACCCCGATCCGCAAACCGTACTGGCACACATCCATCGCAGCCTCATACCCGGCGGCACCCTCGTGCTGTGCGCCAGACACCCCCTTCACACCGCCACAGGCACACCCGATACCGCAACGGACAACAACGACACATCCGCCGCCACCCTGTTCGCCCGCTACTTCGACGAAAGCGAACGCGCGCCCGCCAAAGGCAAACCCGCCCCCTGCCGCCACCGGACGACCGCCACCCTCGTCAACAGCGTCATCACCGCCGGATTCACCCTGACCGGCCTCTCCGAACACGCCCCCGTACCGGCGCACACCGACGACACCCAAACCCCCGTCCCCGCATCCCCCGCCACCCTCGTCATCACCGCGAAACGCACCGCCTGAGCGACCGCCCCCGGACACGGCACACCTTGTCGCAGCGAAATGGCATCCTTACAATACACGATTTGACATCCGGCAGGCATCACAAAGAAACCCGCCATCCCCCGACATACCGCAAACCGGTACCGGCAGCAAACCAACCGACCGACTGTTTATGAGCCTCGAAACCAACGTCAAACAAAAAGCGGACCTCATATGGGCCATCGCCGACAAACTCACCGGCGTGTACAAACCGCATGAATACGGCGAAGTCATCCTCCCGCTGACCGTCATCCGCCGCTTCGACTGCATACTGGCCGACACCAAAGCCGCCGTACTCCAAAGATACGCACAATACAAAACCCTCGCCATGCCGGACGCCCTGCTCCGCCGGGCATCCGGACATGCCTTCTACAACGTCAGCCGCTTCGACTTCGGCAAACTGCTCGACGACCCCGACAACATCGAAGCCAACTTCCGCGCCTACCTCTACGGCTTTTCCGCCAATGTACGGGACATCATCGAAAAATTCCGCTTCGAAGGCCACATCGCCACGATGGCGGAAAAAGGCATCCTCTATGCCGTCCTGCGCGAATTCACCACCCCGAGAGCCGACCTGCACCCCGACCGCATTTCCAATCTCGAAATGGGCTACATCTTCGAGGAAATCATCCGGCGCTTTTCCGAATCGCACAACGCCGACGCCGGGCAACACTACACCCCGCGCGAAGTCATCGAACTGATGGTCAACATCCTCTTTCACGACGACCATGAAGCGCTCGGCGGCAACAGCATCCTGAGAAGCATTTACGACCCGGCATGCGGTACCGGCGGCATGCTCTCCGTCGCGGAAGAATACCTGCACCGGCTCAACCCGACCTGCGCCATGCTGGCCTTCGGGCAGGAACTCAACGACCAGACCTACGCCATCTGCAAGGCCGACATGCTCATCAAGGGCAACGACGCCAGCAACATCCGCGACGGCAACACCCTCTCGGATGACCAGTTCCGGGGACAAACCTTCGATTACATTCTTTCCAATCCCCCGTTCGGACGGGAATGGAAAAACGAAAAAAACGCCGTCGAACAGGAAGCCCGCACCGGCGACGCCGGGCGCTTCGGCGCCGGGCTGCCCGCCATCGGCGACAGCCAGATGCTGTTTCTGCTGACCGCGCTCTCCAAAATGAAAACGCCGGAAAACGGCGGCAGCCGCATCGCCATCATCCATAACGGCTCCCCCCTCTTTACCGGCGACGCCGGCAGCGGTCCCTCCGAAATCCGCAAACACATCATGGAAAACGACCTGCTCGAAGCCATCATCGCCTTGCCGAACGACATCTTCTACAACACCGGCATCGCCACCTACATCTGGGTACTGTCCAACAAAAAAGCCGGCACGAAACGCGCCGGCAAAATCCAGCTCATCGACGCCAGCGGCCTGTTCGAAAAACGCCGCAAGGCGCTGGGCAACAAACGCAACGACATCCCGCAAAGCGCCATCGACACCATCACCCGCCTGTACGGCGACATGGCAGAAAACGACATCAGCAAAATCTTCGACAACAGCGACTTCGGCTACACCAAAATCACCGTCGAACGCCCCCTGAAAGACGAACAGGGCAACCCCGTCATGAAAAAAGGCAAAATACAGCCCGATCCGGCACTGCGCGACACCGAAACCATCCCGCTGAAAGAAGACGTGCAAACCTACTTCGAACGCGAAGTCCTGCCCTTCGTCCCTGATGCATGGATCGACCATGCCAGAACGAAAACCGGTTACGAAATCCCCTTCACCCGGCATTTCTACCGATACGAACCCCCGCGCCCGTCGGATACCATCCTGTCCGAAATCATCGCCATCGAAAAAGAACTGGACACCGCCATCCGGGAGCTGTTCCATGAATAAGCGAAAACAGGTTTTCCTTCTGGGAGCCGGATTTTCCAAAGCCATCAACCCGGCCTACCCCCTCATGAACGAGCTCTGCAACGACATACACAAGCAACTCGAGCTGGGAACCGACACTATCAGTGCACATTACAAAACGGAAATTCCTGAAAACATCAAAAACAACGTCGAACACCTGCTGACCTACCTGTCAACCGACTTCCCATGGAAACAGGAAAACAACTATACCGACCGCGCCCTGTATGAACGGATCAGCCGCATGATCGGACAACATTTCCAGCAACTGGACAAAAACGGTGAACGCAACGACCTGTTCGATCGTCTGATCGCCGGCTTTCTGGAAAATCCGCACTGCGACATCATCACCCTGAATTACGATGTCCTGATCGAAAAGGCCATGGAAAAATACGTGAAAAACAACGGACAACCATATCTGCCATGGGAGCGACTCTACTCGTATCCGTTAAGCTGGATCGGTTCACGTACCATTCCAGTCGCAGGCACATTGGGGGGTACCCTATTTAGTCAGCGGCTTCCATCCATCATCAAACTTCATGGCTCCGTCAACTGGTACCATGCAGGCGCATCATCATCGGATACCCTTTACTACCGAAACGATAACCCCAATGAAACCGACCATATGACCGTCGGGCTGGTGCCTTATATCATCCCGCCGGTCATGGACAAAAACGCCTTTTACAACCACACCGCCATACGCCACTTGTGGCAAGCGGCCGCACAACTTCTGGAAGAAGCGGACGACGTTTTCATCATCGGTTTTTCATTCCCGCCAACCGATACAGCAGTACGTTTCCTGTTCCAGATGGCACTGAATCCGCATGCCGACGTTCATATCATCGACATTTCCGACGAAAATACCCTGAAGGAACGCCACAAGGGATTGTTCGGCCACCGGCAAGTCAGCTACCGCTACTGCGGCAATACCCCTGTTCCCCCGCTGGAACGTTTCATCCGCGAAAACCTGCCGATCCCGACCACGCAAGCAACAGGAGCCGCCCAATGAGAAAAATGAAAGACAGCGGAATAAAGTGGATCGGTGAAATTCCGGAAGATTGGAAATTATCGCGAATTAAATTTCTTTCCAGAGTTTTGAGAGGCGCCAGCCCAAGACCGATTGATAATCCCGTTTATTTCGACCCAAAAGGAAAATTCTCTTGGGTAAGAATTAGCGATGTTACAACATCAAATCATTATCTTTATAATGCTGGCGAAAAGTTATCTGAATTAGGCGCTTCAAAATCTGTTAAAATAGAACCGAACAACTTATTTATCAGTATATGCGCAACTGTTGGAAAACCATGTATCAGCAAAATAAATTGCTGCATTCATGATGGATTTGTTTATTTTCCAAATCTTGAAAAAACGTTTACAGAATATCTTTATTGGATATTTTTTAGTGGAACATGCTATCAGGGATTGGGAAACTGGGGAACGCAGCTAAATCTTAACACCAATATTATAGGAAATATTCATATTGCCTACCCATCTGAGAATAAACGAAAGATAATAACAAATTATATCAATATATGCTGCGATCGTATTGATACCCTTATCAAAAAAGAACAACAAGTCATCGAAAAACTGAAAGCATACCGGCAATCCGTCATCAGCGAAGCCGTGACCCGTGGGCTGGACCCCGACGCGCCGATGAAAGACAGCGGCATACCCTGGATCGGCAAGATTCCTAGTCATTGGAATATCGCAAAATTAAAATATTTGGCTAACATATATGGCGGTGCAACTCCATCAAAAGATTTTTCTGATTATTGGAATAATGGAAATATTCCATGGATATCTGCAAAGGATTTAAAAACAAATAAAATTTATACTTCTTCAGATTATATTACGCATGAAGGATTCGAAAGCTGCTCACTATCATTAATAGAGGCCAACAGTTTAATTATTTGCACTCGTTCAGGAATTCTAAAACATACACTTCCAGCCGTTATTAACAAAATACCAGTAACCATCAATCAGGATTTAAAATCTCTAACATTTAACAAAAATATTATTCACACACAATTTATACAATATTTATTCCTTGGTCGCAATTCACAATTACTGATTTTATTGAGAAATTCTGGCGCAACAGTTGAAAGCATTGACATTGATCTATTAAAAAATATTTTCATTTGTATACCACCCTTGGAAGAACAACAACAAATTTCAAAATATCTAGATGAAATATGCATGGCCTTTGACTCCATTATCACAAAAAAACAATCCCTGATCGCCAAACTGACCGAATACAAAAAATCCATCATTTACGAATACGTCACCGGCAAAAAAGAGGTGCCTGCATCATGACGCCGTACAGGAAACGGGCTTGCATCGCACCTTTGGACGAAACGTTTCATTCCGTGGACAATCACCCGTTTTCCCTGATGCGGCAATTTCATCCGGAATATGGCAAAATCGGATAGTCGGCCGGCTGAAAAACGGAACGCAAATACCGGTTGTTCTCCGGTGAAAACAAGGCAAGGCAGATAACCCAAAACGGGAGACATCATGGCGGATTTCGATGTAAGGGAAAAACGGTTCGAACAGGATATCGAAACCTTTCTTTGCACGCATGGCGGCTATCTCAAGGGCGATCCTGCGGCTTTTGACCGGAAACTTGCGCTGGATACCGCCACATTGCTGTCCTTCATCAAGAACAGCCAGCCCCGTGAATGGGAACGCTACGTCCGGATTTACGGCGCCGACAGCGAAAAACGGCTGATCGAGCGGTTTTGCCGCGAAACGGATACCGAAGGGCTGCTCGCCGTTCTCAGAAAAGGATTCACAGACCGCGGCGTCCGGTTCCGCGCGGTATTCTGGAAACCGGAAACCTCGATGAACGAGGCCACCCGCAAGGCTTACGAAAGCAATATCCTGCACTGTACCCGCCAGCTCCATTATGCGACGGGTAATGAAAAGAGCATCGATATCGTTTTGTTCGTCAACGGCATTCCCGTCGTGTCGATGGAACTGAAATGCGAGTTCACCGGCCAGAACACGGCAAACGCCATCGAACAATACCGTTTCGACCGGCAGGACAGGGACACGATTTTCGCTTTCAAAAAACGGGTTCTGGTGCATTTCGCCGTCGATCTGGAAAACGTGTACATGACGACCCGCCTGCAAGGGGAACGGACTTTTTTCCTGCCGTTCAATCAGGGTTCCAACGGTGCGGGCCATGTCGGCGGCAAGGGCAATCCGCCGAACCCGGACGGTTACCAGACCGCCTATCTCTGGGAACAGGTGCTTTTCCGGGACAGGCTGCTGGAAATTCTCCAGAAGTACATCCATATCGAAAAGGACAAAAATGGCATCAGGGACGATGTCGTGATTTTCCCGCGCTACCATCAGCTTGATGTCGTTACGCGGTTGCTGGCGCATGTCCGGGAAAACGGGGCGGGTCATCATTACCTGATCCAGCATTCGGCAGGTTCGGGCAAGTCCAATTCCATCGCATGGCTGGCGCACCGCCTTTCCGGACTGCACGATGACCGGAACGAAAAGATTTTCCATTCGGTCATCGTCGTGACGGACCGCCGTATTCTGGACAGCCAGTTGCAGGATACGGTTTACCAGTTCGACCATGTCGAAGGGGTTGTCCAGAAAATCGACGAAGATTCCCGACAGCTCAAAGAGGCGATCGAGTCCGCCACGCCCATCATCATCACGACCTTGCAGAAATTCCCCGTCATTTACCGCGAAGTCAACAGCGGCAAACGCCGGTATGCCGTCATCGTGGATGAAGCGCATTCATCCCAGACGGGCGATGCGGCGAGGAAATTGAAACAGGCGCTTTCCGACCGGACGAAGGCACTGGAAGAATACGCCGAGCTGGAAGGACGCACCGAAGCGGCAGAAAAGGATGACGAGGACAAAATGCTCGACGAAATGGCGGCGCACGGCAGGCATGACAATCTGTCCTTTTTCGCCTTTACCGCCACACCGAAAGCCAGAACCCTGCAAATGTTCGGCAGCAAGGCGGAAAACGGGCGTTACCGGCCTTTCCATATCTATTCCATGCGGCAGGCGATCGAGGAAGGGTTCATTCTGGATGTGCTGGCGCATTACATGACTTACAGCATGTATTACAGGATCGTGAAGGCCATTCCGGATGATCCGGAGCTGGATACGTCGGCCGGTGTCCGTGCGATCCGGCGATTCGAAACGCTGCATCCGCACAATATTTCGGCGAAAACCTCGATCATGCTGGAACATTTCCTGCACACGACGCAACACAAGATCGGGGGGCGCGCCAAAGCGATGGTCGTGACGCCTTCGCGCCTGCATGCGGTACGTTATGTTCTGGAATTCAGGCGGCAGCTTCAGGAAAAGGGTTTTTCCGGCACCGGCGTTCTGGTCGCTTTTTCCGGTGAAGTCGATGACGACGGCGTGACGTACACGGAAGAAAAAATGAACCGGACGGCAGCAGGCGAGACGATCCGCGAATCGCAGCTTCGGGAAACCTTCGCGAAAGACGAGTACAAAATCCTGATCGTGGCGGAAAAATACCAGACCGGCTTCGACCAGCCCTTGTTGCATACCATGTTCGTGGACAAGAAACTGTCCGATGTCAAGGCGGTCCAGACACTGTCACGCCTCAACCGCACCGCACCCGGCAAGGTCGATACCTTCATTCTGGACTTCGTCAATACGGCGGAAGATATCCGGAAAGCGTTCGAGCCGTATTACGAGGAAACGGTACTGGAAGAAGAAACCGATCCGAATGTCATCTATGACCTGAAAAATACCCTGGAGCATTACCGGCTCTGGCAAAAAACGGATATCGACCGGTTTGCCGCCCTGTTCTGGTCCACTTCCATCCAGCAGGCTGGCGACATGGGCAAACTCATGGCGACGCTTCGCCCTGCGCTGGATCGTTTCGATACGTTGCAAGACGATGAAAAGGACTTGTTCAAATCGACGCTTGCCCGTTTCAATCGCATTTATGCCTTCGTGACGCAAATTTGCCGTCTGTTCGACCGTGACATCCATGCTTTCAGCCAATATGCCCGTTTTCTGGCACGCTTGCTGCCGAAAGACGGACGGGCGACCGTCGATGTGGATGACAAGGTTTTGCTGGAATATTACCGGCTTGAAAAACAGGCGGAACAACGCATCGTACTCACCGGCAACGCGCAGGGTTTCCGCCCTGTCAAGGGAGATGCAGGCAGACGGGAAAAGAAAAAAGACCCGCTGACCGTTATCATCGACCGGATCAATGAAAAACACGGCACGAATTTCACGGAAATGGATAAAGTCCTGCTCCAGCTGAAAAACGATTATCTGTCCGACAGCAAATGGCAAGGATATGCGCAAAACAGCGATCCGAAGACGTTCATGACGCTTTTCGACAATAAATTTCCCGATATGGTTGCCGCACGTTTCGAGGAAAACAACGCTTTTTTCAGCGTGTTGCTGAACGATCCCGATATGTTGCGGCAAACCATGCAAACGATAGGTTCCATCGTGTACCGGCAACTGAATGCCGCAAATACGGAAAACAAGGTATAAACCCCGACTTGTCCCCGTTTCCTGTGGACAAATCCGTGAACAGCGCGGCTTTTCCCTTGCCGGACAATCGCTTGCACCCCCTGCCTCGCCGACAGGCATTTTCACGCATACCCGCCCGTTCCCTGTCCGCCTGCGGTTTTTTCGCGCGTCGATCCATCACACCCTGTTCGGGCCATGCCTGCCAATCCGCACAACGGACATCCCACAATTACACAGGGCACCGTCATCCGCCTTCATACCGTATCTGCCTGTGTGTCCACGATCTCACCCCCTTCGCCCTGCATCTTCGCCTCGCCGCATTCCATAACAAACATCCCTGTTCCGGTACCGGAAACGGACGATCCCGCCGACAACGGCACGATCTTTCAGCGAACATCGCACCGGTATCGGAAACGATCCGGCAACATACCGGAACCGCGCAGCCCGCGATGTTTCCCCGTATCGCCCCTTTCCGGCCGGCCCAACGACGGCACGCCAGGCCACGCTGTCACTTCCCCGCATGCCGGACAGTTCGCCCGCCATCCCGCACCAAACCGGGCGCAACACGATTCCTGTCCGGCACCGTTCTGCTACCCGTACGCCACGGCGAACGGGCAAGTTCCTTCCGCATGCGCACCCTTCACGGCATACCCGTGAACGGTTAGAATCAACGTTTGCCCAAAAGACCGAACCGCAAACCATGCCATCCCGTCATACCGCACATACCCTGAGCACCTTGTGCCTTGCCGCCCCCCTGCTGGCGGCGATGCCGGTATCGCATGCCATGACGGACTGGCTCGACCCCTACCGGACCACCATCGCGGGCAAAACCGTACCGGGCGCATTCCAGTGGCAAACCGAACTCGACCGCGCGCTGGAAAACGCGTCGCAAGCCGCCGCCGATCCCCTCTTGCGCAACTTCCATGCCTCGCGCTTCATCCATGGCCCGGCAAACAGCCCGAACTGGCACCTCACCCGGCTCAAATACGAGCAGGCCGCAACCGAAGGCGACCGCGCCGCGCAATACTTTCTCGGTCTGATGTACCTCAGCGGCAAAGGCACCGCCATCCAGCCCGACAAGGCATTCGACTGGCTCTTGCAGGCCGCGCGGCAAAACCTGCCGGAAGCGCAATACTGGCTTGCCGACTGCTACGCCAAGGGACGCGGCACGCTCCAGAGCGACCGCGAAGCCGTGCGCTGGTACGCAAAAGCCGCCGAAAACGGTCATGCCGTCTCGCAAACCGCCATCGGGCTGGCGCTGCTCTACGGTATCGGTCTGGAAAAAAATGAAAAAGAAGCCGCCATCTGGCTCGAAAAAGCCTCCGTCGCCGGCAACGCCCGTGCGCAATACTACCGTTTCCGCCAGCTCGCCAACGGGCTGGGCGTTCCCAAAGACCCCGAACGCGCCGACCACTGGCTCATCCAGTCCGCCGAAGGCGGCTGGCAGGAAGCCCGCGTCATCGTCGCAGCACGCGACATCCTGCGATACAGCGAACGCAAGGACAACCCCGAACAGGCCACCCGCGCCGTCGTCTGGCTGGGAGAAGCCGCCGCCCGCAACGACCGCAACGCCCTGTACCTGCTCGGCACCCTGTATTACACCGGCACACTGGTAGACAAAAACCACGCCCTCGCCGCCGAATGCTTCCTGCGCGCCGCCCGGGCCGGACACCCCAACGCCCAGCGCACCGTCGGCGCACTCTACGAAAACGGCATCGGACTGCCCAAAGACCCCGCCAAAGCCTTCCAGTGGTACACCGAAGCCGCCAAAAGCAACGCCCCCGCCGCCCTGCTCGCGCTCGGCAACTGCTACCTGAGCGGTACCGGCACTCCCCGCGACCTGCCCAAAGGCTTCGCCCTCATCCGGCAAGCCGCACAAGCCGGACTGCCCGACGCCCAGTTCCGGCTGGCCCAGTGCCTCGAAACCGGCACAGGCACCCCCGCCGACCCCAAAGCCGCCAACCACTGGTACACCGAAGCCGCCAAAAACGGCAACCCGCAAGCCAAAGCCCGCCTTCAGACACCGGGCAGCAAGTAAGGCAACTTCCGCCGAACCGACCCGCACCCGCCCGGCACGGTTCGCCGGAAACCATTTTCCTGTCCACCGCCGCACCCCGACCGAACCTTCCGTCGCACCCGCCACCATCCACGCACGGCACGACATCACGCGCCCTTGCCTTCCCGTCCTCTCTCCATCACTCGGAAAAACATGGCAAACCCGCCATCTTCCACCACATCATCGCACCGTATCGCCCCCCGACATCCCTTGCCCCCGCCCGCACTTGCGCCTAAAATACTGTATATACATACAGTCATCGAAGTATTGGAGGCAACATGACCTTTCCCCTTCCGCACACCGACCTTTCAGGCACCGAAATCGACCTGAACGACATCTTCAACATCCGCAAGCATTCGTGTTTTCTCTTCCGTGTACGTGGCAACGCGATGGACGGCATCGGGATCATGGAAGGCGACACCGTCGTCACCGACCGGTCGATCCCGCCGCAAAACGGGCATGTCGTGCTGGCCGTCGTCGACGGGAAAATCATCATCCGCCGCCTGCAAAAACGTCCGTTCTGCCTCCTCGCCGAAAACCCGCGCTTTTCCCCCATCCGTCCCGTCGAAGGGCAGGAAGTCCGTATCTGGGGCGTCGTCACCGCCTGCCTGAAAAAACTGGTCTGAGCGCGGCGACGACCGTTCCGGCAGACCGCACCCTTCCGCCTTCTTCCGACCGGACGGACAGCATCGCCATACCGCCCCGCCCGCTGCCGGACACCAGCGCTATCCGCACGCAACCGAACCCTCCGTGCCATCGGCAAACCATCCGCGAACCGCCATCCCCAACCGCCCTGCGGCACGACCGCAGGTTTCCTGTACCGGCGGTGCATACCGGCGAGGCATAAAAAAACGGCAACCTGTATCGGTTGCCGTTTTCATATTCGCCTGTCGTGCGATGCGTCCGTTTTCACGCGCCGGTTTTCGCCAGTTTTTCCATATAGACGAAGCGCAATTCCGGTGTGACCTGTTCCTCGCGGAAGCGACGGTATCCCAGTCCTTCGTAGAGGTTCATGTTACGGATGCTGATATTGCTGGTGAACAGTTCGTAGCGCGGTTTCGGGCATGATTTCTCGATGGCGACCAGAAGCTGCGTGCCGATACCGCGGCCCTGTTTTTCAGGCAACACCATCAGCTTGCCGATATACAGCGTATCGCCGTCTTCATGCGCCCTGACCGAACCGATAATGACGCCCGCTTCATCCACCGCCTTCAGGATCGTGCCGTGCGCATATTCCTGTTCCAGATCGGCAAGGTTCTGCGTCAGGGGGGCGATCCCCTCGTTGCCCAGCAATTTCGCCTCGCTGCGGAACGCGCGATACTGCAATGCCAGAATCACGCCCAGGTCTTCAGGCTGTGCTTTCAGAATCCTCAAAACGAAATTCCTTCCAAAAAGAAAACCAAAACGCGAATATAACCCTAAATTCATGAAAATAAAACCGAAATATCGTTTTTTTGCGCAAATCCCCGTCAGGATTCCCTCGCCGTCCATCCGCTCACGCCCCTGTTCTCCCCATATCGTCCCGATGCGCCAGACTGTCGCCGCCGCCATGCATCGGGGCAAAACTTCCCTTCGTCCGCCATCATGGTCAAACCCCGCCGACTGCGGTATCCTTGTCCGCACGAAAAACATTGCGGAGAAGGACATCGAAATGAGCGCATTGCACGACACCCTCAGCCGGAACGACTTTTTCAAAACCGGCGCTTTCATCCATGGTAAATGGATCACGACCGGCAAGACCTTTGCGGACACCAACCCGTCCACCGGCGAAAAACTCGCCGACATCGCCTTCAGTGGACGTGAAGAAACCGAAGCCGCGATCATTTCCGCGAAAACCGCGTTCGCCACCTGGCGCAAAACCACCGCGACAGAACGTGCCGACATCCTTTACCGCTGGTATGAACTGATGGTCGCGAACCGGCCGTTTCTCGGCGAACTCATGACCGCCGAACAGGGCAAGCCGCTGGCGGAAGCACTGGGCGAAGTCGATTACGCCGCCAGCTTCATCCGCTGGTTCGCCGAAGAAGCACGCCGCGCCAACGGCGAAATCATCCCGCCCTTCAAGCCGAATTCCCGCATCTTCGCCACGCGTGAACCGGTGGGCGTCGTCGCCGCGATCACGCCCTGGAATTTCCCGATGGCCATGCTCGCCCGCAAACTCGGCCCCGCACTGGCCGCCGGTTGCACCGCCATCATCAAGCCGGCGGATGAAACCCCGCTGTGCGCCAACGCCCTGCTCGCGCTGGCCGATGCCGCAGGCGTCCCGCCCGGCGTCCTGAACGGCGTCTGCGGCGATACCCTGGCGATTTCAGACGCCATCATGGCCTCGCCCGACGTGCGCAAGATCACCTTCACCGGCTCGACCGCCGTCGGCAAACTGCTGATGCAAAACGCGGCAGGTACGATGAAGCGCATCTCGATGGAACTCGGCGGCAATGCCCCGCTCATCGTGTTCGACGATGCCGACATCGATGCCGCCGTCGCCGGCACCGTCGCCAACAAGTTCCGCAATGCCGGACAAGTCTGCGTCGCCATCAACCGCATTTACGTGCAAGACCGCATCTATGATGAATATGTCGGCAAACTGGCCAAAGCCATCGGCGAACTGACCGTCGGCGACGGCTTCGCACCCGGTGTCACCGTCGGCCCGCTCATCCGCGAAAGCGCCGTCGAAAAAGTCGAACGCCACGTACAGGACGCCCTTGCCAAAGAAGCCGAACTCGTCACCGGCGGCCACCGCAGCGCACTGGGCGGCACGTTTTATGAACCGACCCTGCTTTCGCACTGCACCGACGACATGCTGATCGCCAGCGAAGAAACCTTCGGTCCCGTCGCCGCCTGCTTCCGCTTCGAGACCGAACAGGAAGCCATCAACCGCGCCAACAACACCCCCTTCGGACTGGCGGCATACTTCTACACGAAAGACCTCTCCCGCGTATTCCGTGTTTCCGAAGCCCTCGAAGCCGGCATGATCGGCATCAACGATACCGGCGTATCATCCGCTGTCGCCCCGTTCGGCGGCGTCAAGGAATCCGGCATCGGACGCGAAGGCTCGGTACTGGGACTGGAAGAATATCTGGACGTCAAAACCCTGCATCTGGGCAACCTCGGCTGAGCGGACACATCCCGCGTGCCGGAAACGACCGGCACGCACCGCTTCACACCACCGGAACGGCAAAGCCCACCCACGCGGTCTTTGCCGTCCGGACAAGCCATCCGCAAGCACGCAACAAACCTTGCCCCTCAGGACACACCGCAAAAAACCCCCACCTGATGCCAGAAAAACACATCGTCGCACTGGAACCGCTTGCCCCGCCGGACTTTTCGCTGTTCGTGAAAGCCTTGCAGGAAGCCTTTTCCGTCACCCCGCGCGAAAAATTCGGAAACCCCGATCTGGTGCCTTCCGAAAACGACATCCGAGCCTCATTCCAGACCGACGGCGCACAGGCATTCCACATCCTCCTGAACGGCGAACGTGCAGGCGGCGCCGTCGTCGTGATCGACGAAAAAACGCAACGCAACTCGCTGGATTTGTTCTTCATCTCGCCACGATACCATGGCAAGGGCGCGGGACTTGCCGCATGGAAAACCATCGAAGCCCGCTACCCCGATACCGTCATCTGGGAAACCGTCACCCCCTGTTTCGAGGAGCGCAACATGCATTTTTACGTGAACAAATGCGGTTTTCATATCGTGGAATGTTTCAACCGTCACCACACCGCCCCGGAAAGACCGCCCGGCGAATCGGCTTCACCGCTCGACACGTTTTTCCGCTTCGAAAAAATCATGAAATGAACGGTCGGCATACCCGGAAACACACCCGGAACAGGCAAAACGCACCCATGCCACAACCGGAGAAACCGCGCTGGCAAACCCGGTGCGGAATAACATACGCGCGACATCCTCAGGCGTCACCGCCTGCCGCCGGCAAACCGCATCCCGCATAACGGCATCGCCTGCTGGCCACCTACTCCTGCAACTTGTTTTTTCTCGCCTTGTGGCGACGCCAGACGAAGCTGCCGTAATCGTACAGACGGCACATCAGCGGACTGTGCGCCGCACTCCAGCGAAGCCAGCGGTATTTCCGTCCGATTTTCACCGTCCGTTTCCGCTCCAGATACTGCGCCAGCTCCTGACGCTGCGACGGCGTGAGCACATCATGCGCCACATCGCCCACCAGCGCGCTGACCGCACTCTTGAGCGCACGGCTTTCGGCATAGTCCGCCACATCCGAACCCATTTCCCGCGCGACGGTTTCATGCTCTTTCCATGCCGCAAACAAACCGAACTTGGTTTCGACATTGAGTTCCGGCCGGTGATTGAACACCGCCGTCAACGCCCCCATATTCATGCAGTTGTAGTAATACCCGGCATGAGGCACATACACCACCTTTCTCGCCCGCTGGAAAAGACGCGGCGTAATCTGCAAATCCTCGAACCCGCGTATCCGCTCATACCGGATCCCGTCGAACAGGCTGCGGCGGTAAATCTTGTTCCAGACATAACTCGGAATCCGGTCCGCCAGCACCATTTCCTGCACCTGACGCAACGGCATATCGACCGTCATCCGGCTGTAACGGCGCGAAATCCCCGTCTCCAGAATCATGTAAAAATCGCCGATCACGATATCGGCCGACTCCCCGACAGCCGCCGCCATCAGCTGCGCATACATGTCCTGTTCGAGATAATCATCCGAATCGACGAATGCGACGAACTCCCCGCGTGCATGGTCAAGCCCGGTATTGCGCGCCCCGCTCAATCCGCGGTTTTCCTGATGAATCACCCGGATACGCCCGTCACGCGCCGCATACGCATCGCAAATCGCCCCGCACGTATCCGGCGAACCGTCATCGACCAGAATGATCTCCAGATCGCGATACGTCTGGTTCACCAGCGAATCCAGACACTTGTGCAAATACTGCTCTACCCGGTAAACCGGAACAATGACCGACAAAAGAGCGCTTGGCAACGGAAACTCCCCTGAACAAAACTGGACAAAACAGCAGAAGCATCATTCTATCAACAAGTGTTCCCGACAGAACATACCTGCCCGCAACCTGTCTTTCGGCAACCCTTGCCGGCTTGCCGCATGTCCTGCCCCGTTTTTCCGTCACCTCGTCCGACAGCGCGTCCGGCACATCCATCCGGACACCGGCATCCGCCAACCGTCACGACAGCGATGCACATGCCCTTTCCGGCACGACCAATATAAACGGGAAAAATACGATTTTTCCCTGCATAGTCCCTGCCCGTCAGAACGCAACACGATAACCTGCACGAACCTGAATATCCTTGCGATAGCCACTTCCCTCGGCACGGTCAAGCTGTACATACAACTTCTGCGCCTGACCGCACTGCCAGTCGATATCCAGCCCATAATAAAAAACATTGTCCGCGACATTTCCCGTAAACCGGCGGCCGTTCATATCAAGCGACTGCTCGCCATCGAATTCATGAATCCATCCGGCCCGTCCAGCGATCTGCATATAGCGTTCATCCGGACCGTTTGTTCCGCCATAACCGAATTTTTTGCCCAGTACACCGCCGATGCGCCCCGTCAGAAAATCGACATCCTTTTGCCGGACATGAATGGCATTGCTGGTATCGTAATCCCGGCCATCGACATGAAAAAAGGACAACTGGAACTGCGGCTCAAAAAACCAGTAATCGTGCCTCCGGCGGTCATCCGCCTCCCCGCCCCACCTCAACATATGCCCCGTTTCCGCGGAAACGCCATATCCCCAGTTCGAAAAATCACCATGCATGTATCCCGCACGCTCATTATGAAAACCGCTGAAATCCGTCTGGAAATGACCGACGGCACCGACGATATCCGCATAGCTGCCCTTCGCATTCATGTAGGTGCCATAAGCCTTCAGCGTATAGTGATCCATATCCGCGCTGCCGTCATAGCGCGGCTTTCATATCCGACTGGCCGCCACGAAACGACAGGCCGGCAAGCCAGGAATGATCCTCGCCTTTGCCGACCAGCCGATCCACACCGACATGCATGCTGTAATCGTCCGTCCTGACACGACTGTCAGCCAGCCCCTTTGCGTGATAACGGGAATAAATCACTTTTCCCCAGACACCGTCCTGCGCACCGTAACGGACTTCACCCAACCGGTGACGGAGATCCGAAATATCCGACAGCCAGCCATAATAAATATGGCTCAGGCTGCCCAGATCCTCGACAATGCCGACAGCATTGGATGCCCGCGAAGACACCATCACATAACCGTTATCGTTATCTTCCTCGACACGGGCGAACTCGAGCATCGGATTGCCGCTTAGCAGATTCACATTCTTCCATGCCGTTTCCTCATGGGAAAACCCCTGCGAGGTCATCGTCACCGCCCTGGCTGCGCGCAACATGACTTGCGGCTGCTCGTTATAGGCAACCAGATACGTCTTGCCAGGCTCGCTGTCCTTGATCGTGACATGCAACACGGCATCCTTGTCCAGTACCATACCGCCACTGGTATGGATCATGAACCCGCTATTGCCGATGGCATCCAGTGCCTTGTCCTTTCCGTTTCGTACCCCGTCGTCAAGCTCGCTGAAATGCTTGATACCCGCGGTCTGCACAAGATGTTTTTCACTGAGGGTAATATATGTGACCGTACCCGCCCCTGCATGGAAGCTGTTCTGTTGAATCTGACGATCCTGGCCCAAAACAAGGATTCCCTGATTCAGATACATCTCGCCGGAACCGGAAACCCCCTCGTTCAGTACGGTCACCACATGCTTCATGCTATCCGAACCGAAATGAAATATGCCATCGTTGCTGATATCATTGGCCAGCCCGCCAGCCGTATTGCCTGCGAAAAAACTCGAACCTGACAATACCACCTGCCCCGCCGCGCTGTTGTGGATGGCTCCGCCTGATACCTTTGCCGAATTACCGGAAAAATTCGCATCCGATATCGTCAATGAACCGCTATTGTAAATGGCGCCGCCATACACACTGGCCGAATTGCCGGAAAACCGGCCGGCAGACGCCGAGAGCGAACCACTGTTGAAAACAGCGCCACCGGAATACCCCTGATTACCGGTATAAACCGATCCCGAATCCGTCAGGATTCCTGCATTGAAAACCGCCCCGCCCCCGGTATTGGTCGCCGAATTGCCTGAAAAAACATCATTGGCGACAGAGCCGGTCGCCCCCTTGTAAATACGGAACGCCCCACCTGAATAGCTGGCCACATTACCATCATAAGTCGACCCCGTATCCGAAAACGTACCGCCGGTTACCGCAATCGCACCGCCATGCGACGATGTATTCTGCCGGAAAACATCACCATTGACAGTCAGCGAAGGCATCTTGCCATTGGCCACCGTCAAAACAATCGCCCCGCCCTGTGTGTTGGCGCTGTTCCCCGCATAAGTCGATCCGGAATCCGTCATCGTGCCGTAATTCATGACGGCACCACCGAATCGCGTATCCAGCCCGGCAACCCGGCCATTCCCGTCAAATGTCGAACCGGAAACCGTCATGTTCCCATCGGAATAATTGGTAATCGCACCCCCGGCAAAATTGTCTGTATTGCCCACGAAACGCGAATCATCGACCTTGAGATTACCGGCATTAAACACCGCACCGGCAGACTTGTCCCCGATAACCTTGTTGAAATAGTAATCCCTGTTTCCTGAAAATTCCGAACCGGCAATACTTGCCTGTGTCCCGCTATTGAGATAAATCACACCGGCGCCCGGCTTGACCAGCTCGCCGTTCGTCGAAGACGTTCCGTTCCGGTTATTGCGGAATACCGATCCCGAAACCTGCAATACCCCGTTGGCCGTCACCTCAACAGCGCCTTTTTCCTGCCGGTTACTCACCGTTGAAACATAATCGTTCAACCGGCTGTCCACGATGACCAGATTATTGCTTTTGAACGGAGCGTCACCGCTGATATCACTGCCGTCACTCTGGGCGTTGGCCAGATTGCACAGAAAAACGGCAGCAAACAGAAAATATTTCCGCCAATACGGTAAGTCGCCTTTTTGCATACACCTCCCAGGCCGGTTTCAAACATATGGAAATGACCATCTGCCGCCATATTCCGCACACAACGTATCCAGCCGGGAGAACAAGCGACTTTTCCCGAAGTCGCCCCATCTTCCTCGTAGAACAGACCTGCACAGCGAAAACCATCCGCCGGCAGCGATTTGTCAAACTGAACTGAAATATCGATAACGTTCCGTTTGATAAAGGCGAATCACGAAAAGTTCGCCATCGCAAAAGCCGTTTTCCCTGTATCCGGTCATACATTGACAAACATCAGAAAACACCCCACCGACATTCCGGACAGCCTGCCTCCGTCCACGCCCTCCACGTCACAAAAAATCCGTGTATTGCCTTATCCTGAACACTTCCCGTTGCGAAAGAAAAACTTTCGAACTAACATGAAAACGTCATTTCCACCCTTTCCGGATTTATGTTGCGCCGATTTATCCTGCTTCTGGCCGTACTCTCCCTTTCAGCCGCCCACCTGACCAGTCACGCCGACGACAGCACACATGGCACCACAACGCCTGCCAGTGAAAACACCCCGTCCGTATTCGGCACCCTCATCGACGTCATCACATCCGGCAAGGCCGTCGATACCCGCGAGGATATCCTCAAATACGACAACAAACCCGATACCTCGCCCGGAAACCCGTTCGGCACCCTCATCGACGCCATCACCTCAGGCAAAGCCGTCGATACCCGCGAAGACATCCTCAAATACGACGGACCGGAAAACCAGCCAGCACCCGAACCAGCCGCAACGGCCACACCTGCCACCGTGACACCTGCGGCACCTGCTACCGCAACGCCAACCGTACCCGCTGCCGCCGCACCATCCGCACCTGCCGCTCCGGCAAAAACCGGTGAAGAAGCGTCCGGCACACGCCCCGAACGGCAAACCGTGCAGGAAGAAGGCCGGGCCGTCGCAAACGACATGCCGGAAACGGAAGAAGCGCTGGCGGCACGCTGTGCCGGTATCGTCGCCATTTTCGAAGCCAATCCCGAAACGGCCAACCCCAATGAACAAACCGATCGCGGCATGCTTTACCGCAAGGGCATCTGTGTCGAACGCGATCCCGCCAAAGCCATCGCCCTGTTTTCGCAAGCCGCCGCAGCCGGTCATCCCGTCGCCGCATGGCAACTCGGCAGCATGACCGCCGCCGGTGAAGGCGTCGCCGCCGACGAACAAAAAGCCATGCAATGGTTCGGGCAAGCCGCCTCCGACGGCTACGCCCCCGCCATGACCGCCATCGGTATCCTGTATCTGCGAGGCAAAACCATTCCCGCCGATCCGGCGCAAGCCCGGCAATGGCTGGAAAAAGCCGCCGCGCAAAACGATGCCGCCGCATGGTTCGAACTCGGCATGATGGCGAAAAACGGCACGGGACTGTCTGCGCCGGACCATACCGCCGCATGGAAATGGTTTGAAAAAGCCGCGGCAGCCGGACACCCGCATGCCGCCTACCAGCTCGCCCTCTTGCAATTCGCGGGACATGGCGGCTCCGCCGACAAGGCGCGCGCCATCGCAAGCTTTGAAAAACTTGCCGCCAACAACTTCCATCCGGCGCAATACACCCTCGGATACCTCATGCTCAAGGGAGACGGCATGCCCGCCGACCCGGTGGCAGCCGCCGCATGGTTTGAAAAAGCCGCCTCCGGCGGGGATATCCGCTCGATGGCGTCGCTGGGCTACCTGCACCTGACGGGCATCGGCAAACCCAAAGACGACACCCGCGCCCTGTTCTGGTTCGAAAAAGCCGCCAGGGCAAACGACCCCTATGCGCAAGACCAGTACGCCCTCATGATCGCCAAGGGACGCGGCACATCACCCGACGCAGAAAAAGCCCGCCACTGGTTCCGGCAAGCCGCACAACAGGGCTACACCCCCGCGCAATACCATCTCGCACTTTCGCTGCTTGCCGGCAAACCGACCGCAGAACAGGCCGCCGAAGCCGCCGACTGGCTTAAGCAAAGCGCCGACAGCGGCTATACCGAC
Source organism: uncultured Oxalobacter sp. (assembly GCA_934277985.1). Lineage (GTDB taxonomy): Bacteria > Pseudomonadota > Gammaproteobacteria > Burkholderiales > Burkholderiaceae_D > Oxalobacter > Oxalobacter paeniformigenes. The sequence continues at coordinate 471,914 of CAKQWF010000001.1, read as the reverse complement.
GCCAGCTATTTTTATGGCAGCATCCTGTATGTCGGTGTCGGCATCGAACAAAACGTCAGACAGGCCATCCTCTATTTCACCCGCGCCGCCAACGCCAGACACGCCGAATCCTGCTTTCTGCTCGGCACAATCTACGCCAACGGCAACGGCGTGGCACGCGACAACGACCGTGCACGCTTCTGGTTCGAAGCCGCCCGCACCGCAGGCCACCGCGAAGCCGGAAAAGCGCTGGCGAAACTGGACGAACTGACCGCCGCCCCCGCGAAACCAGCGACACCTGCCGCTCCTGCGCCAGCCGCTGCGCCCGAATCGCCCGCAGTACCGGCGACACAGCCCGCGACACCGTCATGATGCCGGATACATCCTCGCATCCGGATACGCTACAATGCATGTTTTCCCGTTTACCCCGACAGACCGCACGATGGAACGCCAATACCTGAACCTGCTCAAAGAAATACTCGAAACCGGCATCGACAAGGGCGACCGCACCGGCACCGGCACCCGCGCCGTATTCGGCCGCATGATGCGCCACGACCTGAAAAACGGCCTGCCGCTGTTGACCACCAAGCGCCTGCACATCCGCTCCATCGTTTGCGAACTGCTCTGGTTTTTGCAGGGCGGCACGAACATCGGCTACCTGCATGACAACAAGGTCACGATCTGGGACGAATGGGCGACCGAAAACGGCGACCTCGGCCCGATCTACGGCGCACAATGGCGGGCATGGGAAGGTTCCGACGGCAAAATCTACGATCAGGTCTCCGCCGTCATCGACTCCATCCGCACCAACCCGGACAGCCGCCGCCACATCATCAGCGCATGGAACGTCGCGCTCTTGCCAAGCGAAAAAAAATCCCCGCAGGACAACGTCCGTGACGGCAAGATGGCGCTGGCACCCTGCCATGTCATGTACCAGTTCCAGGTCGCCGCCGGACGGCTTTCCTGCATGATGACCCAGCGCTCCGGCGACATCTTTCTGGGCATCCCCTACAACACCGCCTCGACCGCGTTCCTGACCCACATGATCGCCCAGCAATGCGACCTCGAACCCGGCGACATCATCCATGCCATCGGAGACTTGCACCTGTACAAAAACCACTTCGAACAGGCGAAACTCCAGCTCTCGCGCGAACCGCGGCCGCTGCCGCGCCTGACGCTCAGGCGCAAACCGTCCATCTTCGACTACACCTTCGAAGACTTCACCATCACCGGCTACGATCCGCACCCGGCCATCGCCGCCCCCATCGCCGTCTGACCCCCCTGCAGCGCCGCATCCCCGCCCGCGATGCCGTGCGACGCCCATGCCTCGCACCTGTGCATCCTGTCTGTCTTCCGGCATGTCCGCCCGTGCGAAAAAACAGGCAAGACACGCAGCAAAAGCCCCCGGACAATAGCCGAATCCGTTACACTTTCAGGAAAAATCCCTCAACCTCCACCCTGCAAGGAAACACCCATGGAAAACGCCCGCCCGACTGACAAAAAAGTCTGGTTCATCACCGGTGCCTCACGCGGTTTCGGACTGGAACTGACCCGTCTGCTCCTCGAAAAAGGCTACCGTGTCGCCGCGACCACCCGCAAACTCGCCAACCTCGTCCTGGCGGCAGGCCGCGAAAGCGACCGGTTTTTGCCCCTTGAAACCGACATCGTCAACGAAGACTCCGTCCGTGACGCGCTGGCCAAAACCGTCGCCAAATTCGGCACGCTCGACGTCGTCGTCAACAACGCCGGATACGGCCAGTTCGGCTATGTGGAAGAAATCAGCGATGCGCTCGTCCGCAAGGAATTCGACGTCAACTTCTTCGGCACTTTGAACGTCATCCGCCATGCCCTGCCCTACATGCGCGCACAAGGCTCCGGCCACATCTTCAACCTCTCGTCGATGGCTGGCTTCACCGGCTTTCCGGGCAGCGGTATCTATTGCGCCTCCAAATTCGCCGTCTCCGGCCTGTCCGAATCCCTGCGCGACGAACTGGCCGACTTCGGCATCCGCGTCACCTGCGTCAAACCCGGCAACTTCCGCACCGACTTTCTGGCCGACTCCATGCGATTCGAGGATTCCGCCATCCCCGCCTACGCCGAAAAACGCGAAGCTTTCCACATGTTGCTGAAAAAAATGAACCACCAGCAGATCGGCGACCCGGTACGCGGCGCGGAAATCATCCTTTCCGTCTCCGAAATGGCCGCCCCGCCGCTGCACCTGTTTTTGGGCCCCGACGCCTACAAGGTCGCTTCCCGGCAAATCCGGAAAATACAGGCCGACATGGAAAGCATCGAACCCGTCGCCATCGACACCAACTATCCGGAATGAACCGGCCCGCGCGGCAGGCTCCACATGCGACTTCACGAACAAAGCCGAAAAGGCCTGCCCGCACACGCACAAGTTTGATAAAATAGCTTTTTTCCCCGTGCTGCCCGGTCATCCGTTGCGGCACCTTTTGTTTGTGTACGAGCCGCCACCATGCCAAAACAGCCACTGTCGTTCATCCTCTGCCTGCTTTTTTCGATCACCTTCATCGCCATCAGCCCCTTCCCGGCAGCCCATGCCGACGACCTCTCGCAAGGCATGCAACTGTACCAGGCCAAAAAATACCGCGAAGCCGTCCCCTATCTGGAAAAAGCCGCGAAAGAAGGTCATGAAGAAGCCCTGAAAGCCCTCGACGAAATCTATGCCGACGAAACACCGGCCGTCGACATGACCGACAAGGCCGACAAGACTGCCAAAGCCGGAGGCAAGACCGCAGCGAAAACCGCCGACGCCGCCAAACCGGCCGATGCAGCAACCGCCGGCGCCGAAAAAGTCCCGGCCCCCATGTACGAAAAAGCCACCGTCGCCGAAGACCCGAAAGAAGCCGCCGACCGTGCCTTCATGCGCAAGGTTCTCTTTCTCAGCACCGCCGTCATCATCGTCCTGATCTGGGTCATCCAGTACTTCCTGTTGCGCAAGCTCAGAAACCGCAACTTCCGCAAGGAAACCCCGGCCGACGCCGCCAAAACCGGCAAAACGGGCAAACCCGGCAAATAACCCCGTTTCCTGTGCCGCGCCCGCAAAGGCGCGGCGCCTTCGCACCCCCCGTCACGGTTGCCCGCACAAAACCCGTATCCGACAGACGAACCGGATGCATCGGCAAGCGCATGAACCGCCCGGTCCGCCCTGCCACGAGCACCATCCCCGCATACCGCCCAAAACGCCCTCGAACCTGTCGCCGCCCCGCATGCGTCGCCATCATGCCAGCGCGAAAAATCCCTCGAAACGCGACACCTTCCCCGCCATCCGGCCTGTTCCACACATAGGGAAACGGCAGCGGCCTTATCCCCGTTTTCTGTGGACAAGTCCGTGAATAGCGCGGTTTTTCCCTTGCCCGACAACAACTTGCCCCCATTGCCCATCCGGAAAGCAATTTCACCATTCCCGTTTATCCGGCACACCGCCATCCGGCCCCGTGCCATACCGCCACCGTTTCCGTTTTTCGCCGGCACAACACATCTTCCGTCATTTGCAGGCAAATCAGGACAAACCGCCTTCATCTCCATTTATCTGTCATCATCCACACCGATCCGGCGAATACATCCCGGACACCCCATCCCTTTCGAAAACAACACATGCACAGGGAAACGGCACGATTTGTTGCTATCATAAAAACTGCCCGGAACACATCCGCAAACCCCGACATTCCGACATCATCGACATCATGAAAAAACTGCTCTTCATTCTTTTGTCGCTCCCGCTGACCACTGCGCTGGCATGGTGGGACGGCATCGAACCTTCCACCGGCACAAAAGTCGAAATCACCTCCAAGCGCAACAAAATCCGGAAAAACGGCATCATCGAAATATTCGACCACGGCAACAACGCCTACCATGAAGTCGAAATCTACCGGATCTCCAGCCAGGGCAAGGACGTGAAATTCGAAGTCTATGACATCGACACCGGCGAAGACCGCACATTCATCATGGAAAGCCTCAGCAAATAACCCCGCATGCATGCCGCCGGCATCGCATGAATGCATGCACGTCCCGCACCGCATGCGCTATCATGTCGGCCGTCGCCACACGCAAACGGCCGACATATGAGACGAACCCGGAACATCCTCATCTCCCTGTGCCTCTGGCTTGCCTGTGGCCTGCCACCGGTCGCACAGGCCAACCCGCAAGGAAACACCACCATGATCATCACCATCGGCACCACATCCTTTCCCGTCGAACTGTACGATACGCAAGCCGTGAAAAGCCTGCGCAGGCATCTGCCGCAAACCATCCGCATGCACAGCTGGGGAAACGAATACTACGGTGAACTTTCCGGACGGATCGACACGACAGGCGACGCCATGCGCGACGTGTTCGAAGTCGGCGAAGTCGCCCTCTGGCCCGCCGGCAACGCATTGTGCATCTTTTTCGGCCCGACCCCCGCCAGCATCGGCGACGAACCGAGAATGGCATCCGACGGCGTGCCGCTGGGCAAAATCACAGGCGACATCTCCGCCCTGAAAAAACTCAAGGGGTCCCTCGGACACGTCAGGATCGCCGAAGAAGTCCGGTAACACCGTCACAACGCGCCCGCGCGCACGGGAAACGCACAGGCGCGGTACAATAGCGCGATGAAAAGAAGCATCAAGATCCTGCTCGCCGCCGTGATCGTCTTTCTGGCCTATACCGCCTGCTCGATCGCCCTGTTTTCGACCGTCGACCAGAAAAAAAGCGCCGACGCCGCCATCATCCTCGGCGCTGCGGCATGGTACAAGCGCCCGTCCCCCGTCTTCGAGGAACGCATCCGCCACGGCATCTGGCTCTATGAAAACGGCTATGTCGGCAAACTGATCCTCACCGGCGGCAAATCGAAAAACGCACCGTTTTCGGAAGCCTACGTCGCACGGCGCTACGCCCTGCGTCACGCCATTCCTGAAAACGACATCCTCATCGAGGAATCCTCGCTGACCACGCGTGAAAACCTCATCAATGCGAAAGCCCTCATGGACGCCAACGGGCTGAAAACCGCCCTCATCGTCAGCGATCCCATCCACATGAAGCGCGCCATGCAAATCGCGGGCGACATCGGCATCACCGCCTGGTCGTCCCCCACCCCTTCGACACGTTACGAAAGCATGAGCGCCAAGCTCTCTTTCCTCATCCAGGAAACCTGGCATATGATCGGCTACTTCCTGTACCCGAAAGGATTGTCCGAAACGCCTCGTTCAGACAACACTTCCGCCATCACACCGCACCGGAATACGGCATTTTTCTCCATCTGCCGCTACAATAAACAGTGACGTCATTTTGTTTATCTGACCAGCCGGAGGCATTATGCAACGCACGTTAAACCGTCACGGGCTGTACGCCCTCATGATCGCCCTGTTCATCTCGCTGTGTGGTCTGGCGCACGCCGCAGACCCCCTGCCGAAATCGGGACCGCTGCTTCCGGAAAAAGCCAAGGCACTCATCGCCTCGCAGGGCAAAAAACTGGCCATCGTCGATGTGCGGACACAAAAAGAATACGACACGAACCACATCAAGGGCGCGAAACTCATTCCCGTCGAAGTCATCGAACAAAACCTCGACAAACTGCCTGAGGGCCCCGTCCTCATCGTCTGCCGGACCGGCCGGCGAGCCGGCATCGCCTACGACATCATCATGAAGGCACAGCCGCAACGCCAGAACCTGTGGTATCTGCAAGGCACACCGGTTTATCATCCGGACGGAACCTGGGAGTTCCTCTGACAAACCAGACCCGCCGCTTTCACGCTGCCTGCCGCAGTGGCGCAAAAGCGGCGAAAATCCGACAAATAACGCCAGCCTGATCCGATTACGTCTATGCCACATTCCGCCGCTTTCCCCACACCGGACGACATCTTCTCGCTGCTTGACGCCCTGCTCAAAACCAACCACGGCATCTGGCAATGGGAACCGCCAACCGGCGAATTTCATTTCAACGACACGTTCCTGACCATGCTGGGCTATCCCGCCGACGGCTACGCGCGAGACATCGCGACCTGGCACGCCCTGATCCATCCGGACGACCTGCAACCCGTCATCGCAAAACAGGATGCCCTTGCCGCCTCCCCCGCGGCCGGAGAACGCCAGATCATCCGGCTCCGGCTCAAAACCGCGACAGGAGACTATCTGCCCGTCCTGCTGTGCACCTTCGTCGTCAGCCGCGACGCCCTGGGAAAAGCCACCCGCATCACCGGCATGCATATCGACCGCAACACCGCCGACGCGCTCGTTCATGATTTCGCCATGCAACACGAACGCATGCGCCTCGCGCTTGAGGCCGCACGCGACGGCATCCTCGACTGGATACCGGCGACCGGAGAAGCCTACTTCAGCCCACGCTATCTCGCCATGTGCGGCTACATCCCCGCCGATTTCCCGCCGCATATCGACAGCTGGACAAAACGCATCCATCCCGACGACCTCGATATCGCCATCAACCGGCAGCGCGAACTCATCGAAAGTCCCGCGCACGGCGACATGTACGAATGCATCTACCGCTTCCGTACCGTCCACGGCGACTACAAATGGATGCTGGGACGCAGCAAGATCATCGCGCGCGACCGCAACGGCAAAGCCCTGCGCATCATCGGATTGCATACCGACATCACAGAACTGCGCAACCGTCAGGAATCCCTGACCCACCTCATCAACCACGACACCCTGACCGGACTGTACAGCCGCTTCTACTTCGACGACCAGCTCGCCCGCCTGCATGAAGAACACTATCCCTTAAGCATCATCTACGGCGACATGGACGGCCTCAAGCTCGTCAACGACCATCTCGGACACGCCACCGGCGACATCCTGCTGCAAACCGCCGCCACCCTCATCCGGCACGGCACCCGCGCCAACGATATCGTCGCCCGTACCGGCGGCGACGAATTCATCATCCTGCTGCTGCGCTGTCCCGAAGAAGCCGCCAGCAAGGTCCTGCAACGCATCCGGACCGTGATGAACATGCACAACAACGCGCCGGATACCATGCCGGTTTTCATCTCGTTCGGACTGGCCTGCGCACGGCAAAAAACCCCGATCAGCGCCCTGATCGCACAAGCCGACCGGCAAATGATCGAGGAAAAGGCGAAAAACCGCCCCTCGAACCTCGGCACTATCAAACACTGGATCGAATCGAAAACCGGTACGACCATCGACCTGTCCGACACCCGGCTAAGACTCCAGTAACCCGGGGAAAAGCGATTCCTGCCCCGTCATGCATGAACGGGTGTTCCGTGCGCATCCCTTTCCCCTTGCGCGTCCGGAACCGCCGGTATATAACGGCAGGTGACCCTCACGACAACGCGCCGCCCATCCTGCACCGGCCGACGCATCCGATACCACCCGAAACGGATACCGCCATGTGGAAAACCTACGCCCTGCTCTCGGCGTTTTTCGCCGCCCTGACCGCCATCTTCGCCAAACTCGGCGTCAAGGACATCAACGCCGACCTCGCCACCGCCATCCGCACCCTCATCATCCTCTTTCTGACCTGGGGCATCGTACTGGCAGGCAACCATCTGGGAGAAATCCGCAGCATCGGCCGAAACACCTGGATATTCCTGCTGCTCTCCGGCGTCGCCACCGGCCTGTCCTGGCTGTTCTACTTCAAGGCGCTGCAAAACGGCAACGTCTCCTTCGTCGCCCCGATCGACAAACTGAGCGTCGTCATCACCATCATCCTCTCCTGCATCATCCTCAAGGAACCGCTCACCTGGCGCACCATCGCGGGCGGCCTCATGATCGCCGGCGGCAGCCTCGTTTTGCTGACGAAATGAAACCTCAGGAAGGCAGCAGCCGGACACACCGGAAAACGTTTTCAGGTTTACAATAACATTCTTTACCGACCACGAGAGAGCCATGTTCTTTTCTTCCGGAAAACCGGCCGCCCTGCTTGCCACCAGCCTGCTGGTGATATCGGCCATGGCTTCTCTTGCCGGCTGCCAGCGCGAACAGGCGACATCTCCCGACAAAACGGCCGCCGTCCGCCCCTCGGATCCGGCGACCGAACTCGCACGTGCCCACAACGGCGACGCGCGCGCCCAGTTCAACGTCGGATTGCTCTACCTCAAGGGCGAAGGCGTCCCGCAAGACTACAAGGAAGCCCGCTTCTGGATCGAAAAAGCCGCCCGGCGCGGACTGGCAGACGCACAAACCAGCCTCGGCGCACTCTACCGCGACGGACTCGGCACATCCGCCGACCTCACGCAAGCCATGCAATGGTTCGAAAAAGCCGCGCAACAGGGCAACGCCGATGCACAGATCAGCATGGCACGCCTGCTGCTCAACGAAAACCTCAGCCGCGAAAACATGGACAAGGCACGGCAATGGCTCGAAATGGCTTCCTCGCAAGGCACCGAAGAAGCCACCCGGCTTCTCTCCTGCTTTTCCGGCGACGGCCACCCCACCGATCTCGGCAATATCCGCACCTGGCTGGCGACCTGCCGCACCCCCGACCAGACACCGCCCGACACCCCGCCGACCGCCACACCGGCCAAAACACTCGACACCGCACCGGCAGGCAAACCCGCATCCCGCTGACCGGTCGCATCCGCTCCCGTCATCCACTTTCGTCCCATTTCCCGCACCGCCCCCGCCACGCCTGCTGGCAGGAATGACCGGCGCACTTTCCCGGTTGCACGGATTGACCCCATCCGCTGATCCCGCCTATGCTTTGCGGATACACACCGATGGCGGATCGCACCACACCAGACAAAGGAGGAGAAGAACATGAAACATTTCCTTCATTCCGGCAGTCGATGGATCCGGCTGGCAGGTCTGGCCCTGTTAACGCTCCCGATGCTTTCCCTGACCGCCGGAGACAGCACTGCCGACGACGACACGCCCGCTGCCCTGTCGCCTCCGAAGGGCTTCATCATGGACATGACGCCGCTTCTTGACGAACGGACCGGCCGACTCCGGGCCATCGCCCCGGGATGTCGCGCCGTCACCGGCATCATCGAAAGTCAGCCCTTTGTCTGGAGCCGGGATTTCGGCATGGTTCGCATCCCGGTCCCAAGACCGGACTACGGCATGGGCGTCTTTCTGGGCGACGACGGCCGCACCATGACAGGCTTTCTCTCACGCGACGACCAAACCCATCCCGCCGGCTACAGTCAGACGTGGGCACAGGCCGGCTTTATCTGGCATTACAAGGGCAAAAAACATTTCATGTCCCGGCACGGGCTGATTGACGTGAACTGGCGCGGCCTGTCGGCCGACGGCCGCGTTGCCTTCGGCCAGGGAAAGGAACCCGTCCCCGGCGCACCCTTACCTGACGCTCCCGGGGAAGAATGGGATCGGTTCATCGGAACACCGCAAGGCAAAAAGGCCATGGAAAGAGGCTATGTCTTCAACAGGCCGCTGTGGTTCATCCGGGAAGGAACACGCTACAGAGAACTTCCCCGATTCATGAACGAGCGAGAGCTTCCCCAGAGAATCATGAGCCGCGACGGGAAAAAAATCATACGCTTTCATGCGCGCAACAGTTCCGTTTTCAATCTCGAAACCGGCAAAAACCGACAGCTGACCTTCGGCGGCGCCGTCGCGGACGGCACTCCCGATGAAGAACGCACCATCCTCCGGGCGGGCGATCCGGACAGCCCCCTGTTCCGCTGGGGGAGAAGCAAGTATGCGATGGACAACCGCCTCTATACCGACGCGGAAATAGCCGCTTTGCAAAAGGAGAAGCGACTCTCCCCCGAAAGCCCGATGCTCCGTAACTGGCACGTCGATGAAATCAGCCACTGCGTGCCGAACTTCGACGCGCGCTATAACCTGTGTTATATCTGGCTGAAGCCATACCGGCCGGACATAAGCCGTGACAGGGCGCTGCCGAGTGGTCCCAGGTTGCTGGCCAGGCTGGACGACAAGGGCGGGGCCATCCCCATTGCCGACGATTCCGGCTATGCGGGACCGCTGCACCTGGGAGACATCAGCGACGACGGCAAGATCGTCCTTTACAATCAGGATCGCGAAATGTGCATCTGGAACGAGGACATCTCGACTCCCCGTCAGCATCGCAACGCGAGGAAACTCCGGGACTATCTGGCCTCGTTCGGGCTTGTTCTTCCTCCGGACCGGAGAATCCAGGACGCCATCATGAGCCCGGACGGACGCTGCTTTTTCGGCATGCTCTCTGCCTTAGAAGGCGAAAAGAGGTTCCCTTATCAGGAATTTCTCGCCTGCACGGGCGAGGACATCAAACCGCCGTACTGGTCCCTGAAGACAGACGTAAAAAACACATGCCCGTAAGGCACTGCGGAAATGGAAAAAGCCCTGAAAAAAACATGCCTGCACCGCCCTTTGTCTATACTCCCTCCTGCCGCCAAGGGGTGGAACCGGCAGATACGCTATCCTGAAGGGATAGTGGCAATGGCCATGCCGGTTCGAGTCCCGTCCCCGGCCGAAACGGCAAGCCCGGCATCTCCCATCTGTGTCATCACGTATCCCGTTTGACCGGCGCGCTTTCCCCGTCCACTTCCGCCCCCCTTTTCATCCACGCTTTCACCGCTTTCCGGCACATCGTCCTGTCCGAACCGCTTGACACGCCCCTGTTATTTGGCTAAATTGCCAAATAATGATACACCGACTGCATCCGTCCATGACCGAATACCTTCCCTACATCACCGAACAGGCCAAAATCTTCAAGGCACTGGGCCATCCCAGCCGCCTGACGATGGTGGACGCCCTGCGCGACGGAGAAAAATGCGTCTGCGAACTGCGCGAACTCGTCGGCGACGACATGTCAACTGTCTCCAAACACCTGTCCGTTCTCAAGTCGGCCGGTATCGTCACATCCGAAAAACGTGGCACCAACATCTACTACCGCCTTGCCATGACCTGTCTGGGCCAATTCCTGCAATGTACCGCCCAAACCATCCGGCAACGCGCAGCCGACAGACTGTACCAGCTCTCATGAAAAATTTTTACCCTTTATTTGGCTATTCAACCAAATAGAAAACAAAAGGAAACCCGATGACAGGACACACCCCCCAAGAAACATCCCACAGCAACACACTGCGCCATGCGGCAGCCGGGTTGCTCGCGGTCATATGCTGGCTGGCCGTCTATTCCTTTCTGGAAGCGGCCGCAAACCGGCTGACCTTCACGCTGGCCGGTTTCGACCCCGAATCCCCGTCAGGACAAGCCATCGCTTTCTTTCTCTACGACACCGCCAAAATCTTCATGCTGCTTGCCGCCATGGTCTATGCCGTCAGCTGGCTGCGCGCCGGGCTGGATGCCGAACGGATACGCCGCTGGCTGACCGGAAAACCGCGTATCGCCGGTTATGCGCTGGCAGCCCTGTTCGGCGCCATCACCCCGTTTTGTTCCTGCTCCAGCGTCCCGCTTTTCATCGGATTCGTCACGGGCGGCCTGCCCATCGGCCTGACCATGACCTTTCTGATCACCTCGCCGATCATCAACGAAATCGCCATCGTCATGCTTTGGGACATGATGGGCTGGCCATTCACCGCCCTGTACATCCTGACCGGCCTTTTCGCCGGACTGGCAGGCGGGCTGCTCATGGACAAACTCTCGGCCGGACGCTGGCTGCAACCCTTCTTGCTGCAAGCCATCCAAAACCGCATTCTGCCATCCGACAACGACGCCCCACAGGCACGCCTCACCCTCGCGATACGCCATGCATTCGCCATCCAGGAAACCAAAACCATTTTCCGACGAGTCTGGCTCTGGGTCATCATCGGCGTGGCCATCGGTGCCGTACTCCACGGTTACGTCCCGCAAGACTGGTTCACCGAACACCTCGGCACAGGCCAATGGTGGAGCGTGCCGGCAGCCGTCGCCGCCGGCATCCCGCTCTACGCCAACGTCACCGGCATCATCCCTGTACTGGGCAGCCTGCTTTCCAAAGGCATGCCGCCCGGCACCGCGCTGGCGCTGTGCATGAGCACCGTCGCCATCAGCCTGCCGGAAATCCTCATGCTGCGGCAAGCCATGCGCCTTCCCCTGCTCGCGTGGTTCATCGGATGGTTGCTCGCCTGTTTCACGCTGGCCGGCTGGCTGCTCAATTTTTTCTCACATCTTTTTTTCTGAACTTCAACAAAAGGAGACCATCATGCATATCCGCATCTACGGCCCGGGCTGCGCCCGCTGTCATGAAACCGAACGCGTAGTCGAAGACGTCGTGCGCGAAAGCCGAAGCGACGCCACCCTCGAAAAAATCTCCGGCCTGATGGAAATCGCCACCAGCGGCATCCTTTCCGTTCCTGCCGTGACCATCGACGGCAAAATCATGTGTCAGGGCAGAGTTCCATCCCGTGCCGAAGTCCTCGGCTGGCTGGAAACGAGGCGGCAAGACAAGTCCTGATACAAACCATTCCCAACGGGCGGCATGCCTGTCATAATGAAAGTTTACCCGTTGGTACAACTGGACAACCCGAACGGACCCGATGCAAAACGGAATTTTCCCGCCGCTCACACGCCTTGCCGCCCTCGTTTTGATGGCGGTCGGCCTGTCCGCACACGCCGCCGAACCCGCCGGAAAAAACACCGGCGCCGTCACGACGCCCGCGGCCGAAACGGCGGAAAAAACGCCGGCTTCGCAACCCCCGGCCAGCCCGCGCGACGAAGGCCTGCGGCTCTACGGACAGCGCAAATATGAGGATGCCCTGCCCTACCTCATGACGCCGGAAGCGCAAACCGATCCGCTCGTCCAGACCGCACTGGGCAACATGTACAACCTCGGCCTCGGTGTCGAAGCCGATCCCGAAAAGGCTCACGACTGGTACACCAAAGCCGCACGGCAAGGCAACACCGTCGCCCAGCTCTATGCAGCCTATGCACTGGAAAAAGGGCGCGGCACAAACAAAAACCTGCGCGAAGCCATCCGCTGGTACACCAAAGCCGCCAACGGCGGCTTGCCGGCCGCCCAATTCAGACTCGGCTACCTCTATGAAAAAGGCATCGGCGTGCGCGCCAGCCTCAAACAGGCCAACACCTGGTATCTCAAGGCCGCCGAGGCAGGACACCCCGGTGCGCAAACCCGTCTCGGACGCGCCTACAACGAAGGGATCGGCGTCAAACGCGACCACCTCGAAGCCGCCCGATGGTTCTACCGCGCCGCCGAACAGGGCAACGCCCTGTCCCAGACCGCGCTGGCATGGCTGTATGAAACCGGGCTGGGCGTCGGCAAGGATGAACAGCGCGCCGCACGCTGGTACACCAAAGCCGCCGAACAGGGCTATGCCCCCGCCCAAAACAATCTGGGCTACCTCTACGACACCGGCACAGGCGTCCCGCAAGACTTCGGACAAGCCATGAAATGGTATGAAGCCGCCGCACGGCAAGGCAACGTCTCCGCCATGTACAACCTCGGCCAGCTGTATTACCTCGGCCGCGGTACAACGCAAGACTATGCACGCGCCGCCCAATGGTTTTCCAGAGCCGCCGACAAGGGACACGCCCGCGCCATCAACAACATGGGCATGGCCTATCTGGACGGCATGGGCGTCGAAATGGACCCTGTCCGGGCCGGTGAATACTTCCTGAAAGCCGCCAATATGGGCAACGCACACGCCCAGTACAATCTGGCGACCCTCTACGTCCAGCGCCCCGACGTCCTCACCACGGCAAACCGTGCCAAAACCGACGCCCTCGCCCTGCAATGGTTCCGCAAAAGCGCGGCCAACGGCCATCCCGCCGCCATGGAATATCTGGCCGACGTCTACCGCTACGGCAAGCTAGGACAGCGACCCAACGCGAAACTCGCCGCCAGCTGGCAGGAAAAAGCCGATGCCGCGCAGGAAAAAGAACTTGCCACCCAAACCCCTGTCGCCCTGCCGCAAAGCGCACCCGACGATACCGACACCCCTGCCGCGAAACCCGCTACCGCCACGAGCGATACCAGCCAATCCAACCCCTACGAAGCGGAATACCTGCGCTGACCCTCACATCCGGTTACGCCAAACAGGACAACCACCGCCCTGCCGCATACCGCATGCCATCCGCACATCCCGCACATCCCGCACATCCCGCTTACCGGCAGCAGAAACGGCGAATACGACCGCGACACAACCGCAATTCATCCCGATCGCAGAGACCCGCCCGATCCACCATCCTGCACCGGACACAAGCCGGTTCCGGTCTTCGGCGAACAGGCCCGTGAGCACCCAGTTTTCCCCTGCTGCAAGCGCATGCATCGCCGCATGACCGACAGGCATTTCCCATACCGGCAACCCGCCCTATCCCCTTCCCGAATGGCCATACTTTGACGCCGTCACGACAAAATCGCATGCCCGTACATAAACAATCGGCAAAACCGAAAAGAAAATCAGAAAAAACCGAAAAACAAAACGCAAACAAAAACCGAAACAACACACAAATAAAACCGAAGAAAAGAAAAACCTTGACGGCATTCGGTTACATGACGGCACGTCCGGATCGGTTCATGCCAAAATACCGTCATGGCGATACGGGCAGATACCATACCGTCAACAAAAAAAGAACGGAATATCAAAAAAAACCGGAGTCTCCGGAAAAAAAAGCGTGATGAATCCGTAAAAAAACGCGGAAAGGAAAATAAAAGAAAAACTGAAAAGAAGAAGAGAAAGGAAAAAAGGGAACCGGAAAGGAAAAAGCGCAGGAGCCGTTCGGTCACTGGACCACGAACTCCTGCGCCTTGTTTCATACCCGCAGGGTCAGCAGCGCGGGAAACACTGTAAGTAATTGATTAACCGCGATTTGCGTCGGCGTTTACATCAACGCTGGCATGGCGGGTATTCTGGCTCTGGAATACATCGGCATCATAGACGTTGCCGAATGCATACGGCAGCGGATTGAACGATGCTTTTTCTTCGGCATTATAGGACACACCCAGAATGACACCGATTGCCATAAAGCAAATGAAAATGGACATGATAAATTCGCCGACAACATGGGATTTTTGAGTAGACATTATATTCACCTTAATCAATTAAAATTTTTGCTCTCCATCATCATTTTTGAAACATCAAATAACTACGCTCCGTAAGGTTTAATGTTGAACTCAATCTGGCGTTTCATTCACCGGAGAGATTAGTGAAGGCCACGGGTTACTTTTTAAAACAACTCCCATTTTGCAGCAATAAAGTTTTCTATACATATTCGTTCATGTTTTTTTATAAGCCTTCCGAAAATCAATTGTCCGTATTTTCATTTCCCAATCTATCATCATGATTTACCTTCGATTTTCCGGTACGGACACAACCTTGTCGCACCTTTTCCTGCCAGATCTCCGGCCATATACAAACCGGCACGATTTGCGGAAAAAATCGCTTGCAGCAAAAAAAACAACATCTTCGTCACCAGCAGAAAAAGCGGATTTCTGGCCGAAAAACACTACAAAAACGATGCAAGCCCCCCAGGAACATCCATCCCGACACCCTCCTGATACCCTTCCCATACATGAAAACAGGTCAGGCCGGACAACCGGACAACCGGACAAACAGGCAAACAAACAGGCAAACAAACAGGCAAACAAACAGGCAAACAGACAGACGACGATACACGTGCGGCAAGCCGTCAGACAAATACAAGGGGAAAAACAGGTACCGAAAAAAGAAGGGAAAAAGAAAGGGGAAACGGTCAGGCGACACATTTCGCACAAAAGAAAACGCGGCTCTGGCGAAGCCGCGTATGGGGTTTTCGATCGGTTTTTCCAGCTTCGCGAAGCTGACCATCAAGTCCCCACAATTTCATTGTAGCCACAGTCCCGTCCGTTTTCAAGCCTTTTTCCCGGCAAATTTCACACAAAAATCCCGGTACGCCCGGCCCCGGTTTCCCGCCTGTTGTACTGCATGGTCTTATCCCCGTTTTCTGTGGACAACCTCGTGAACAAAGCGCCTTTTTCCTTCCCGATCAACGTATTGCACCCGATGCCCATCCATAAGGCATTTTCCCTGCTCCCGCGCACTGCCGAACACACAGGCACAGGCGAAACGACACAAGGGCCGCACCGGCCGCCGCCCCTCCTGCAACACCTCACGATTTATTTCCTACCATATAAATAGGAAATAGGTATAATAGAAAAAAACGACGGCAAGCGGATTCCGCCATGCCGGTGAAACCGGAACCAACACGATGAAAATCTCGACCCGTGGACGATATGCCCTGCGCTTCATGATCGACCTTGCCCGGTATGGCAACGGTCAGTATGCCCTGCTCAGGGATATCGCCGCACGCCAGCGGATTTCGCTCAAGTATCTGGAACAGATCGCCACCGCACTGGGAAAAGCGGGACTGATCGACAGCATGCGCGGCCCGCAAGGGGGATACCGGCTCACCCGTTCGCCGCAGGAATATACCGTCGGCGACATCCTGCGCCCCATCGAGGGCAATCTGGCATGTGTGGCGTGTCTGGAAACGCGCCCGAACCCCTGCCCGCAATACCGTGAATGCCATACCGTCCGTTTCTGGGAAGGACTCCAGCGCGTCATGCTGGACTACCTAGACGGCACCACCCTGGCCACACTCGCCGGGCAACACGAAAACACACCGTTTCCCTGCTGAAAGCTGCCAAATGGACAAAACCTTTCTATACTGCACACACGACGACAAGAACCGCCCGGCCTGCGCCGCACGCCTGACCGACAGACCATGCCGCGCCGGTGCGGTTCCGCCGGGAAACGCGCCATCACGCGTCCCCACCCGTTTTGACAGACTTTACCGATAAAACAGACCATCAAGGAGAACACATGTCCCATATCGCCAAAAGCGCCACCGACCTGATCGGCAACACCCCGTTACTGGAACTGGGCCGCTATTGCGCCGCCCACGCCCCCGACGCGACCATTCTGGCCAAGCTGGAATTTCTCAACCCGGCCGGCAGCGCCAAGGACCGTATCGCCAAATCCATGATCGAGGCGGCCGAAGCCGAAGGCAAACTCGGGCCGGGCGCGACCATCATCGAACCGACTTCCGGCAACACCGGTATCGGACTGGCCGCCGTCGCCGCCGCCCGCGGTTACCGCATCATCATCACCATGCCGGAAACCATGAGCGTCGAACGCCAGAAACTCATCCGCGGCTATGGTGCCGAACTGGTCCTGACCGAAGGTGCCAAAGGCATGAAAGGCGCGATCGACAAGGCGCTGGAACTGGCGAAAACCATTCCGGGCAGCTTCGTGCCGCTGCAATTCGACAACCCCGCCAACCCCGCTGCCCACAAGGCCACGACAGGCCCCGAAATCTGGCGCGACACCGATGGCAAGGTCGATATCTTCGTCGCGGGTGTCGGTACCGGCGGCACCCTGACCGGCACCGGCACCTACCTCAAGGAACAGAATCCCGCCGTGCGCGTCGTCGCTGTCGAACCGGCCTCCTCTCCGGTACTGTCCGGCGGCAAGAGCGGCGCACACCAGATACAGGGCATCGGTGCAGGCTTCATCCCCGCCGCACTGGACACCAGCATCTATGATGAAGTCATTCCGGTCCCCAACGAAGCGGCTTTCACGACCGCTCGTGCTCTCGCCCATACCGAAGGCGTACTCGTCGGCATCTCATCCGGCGCGGCGCTCTGGGCAGCGACCGAACTGGCCAAACGGCCGGAAAACCGCGGCAAAACCATCGTCGCACTCCTGCCCGACAACGGCGAGCGTTACCTCTCCACCGCCCTGTTTCCGGACGCCTGAAACAGCCGAAAAACCTTTATGACACGAGACACTATGGAACAGGACACCCTCTGCATCCATGGCGGAACGACCGGCACCGACACAAGCGGTGCCATCGCCGTCCCGATTTACCAGACCGCCACATTCGCCCACCCCGCGCCGGGCGAAAGCACCGGCTACGACTACACCCGCGACACCAACCCGACCCGTGACGCGCTGGAAGCGGCCATGGCGAAACTCGACGACGGCGCGGCCGCGCTGGCCTTCACCTCCGGCATGGCCGCGGCTGCCGCCATCATGGAACTGTTTTCGCCGGGCGAGCACATCATCGCCACCGACGACCTTTACGGCGGCACGTTCCGCCTGTTCGCGCGTATATCCGCCAAAAACGGTATCGCATTCGACTGCACGGCCACCACCGACATCGACAACATCCGCGCCCTGATCCGCCCGGAAACCCGCGCGATATTCATCGAAACGCCGACCAACCCGCTCATGCATGTGAGCGACATCGCCGCCATCGCCGAACTGGCGAAACAACACCGGCTCCTGCTGATCGTGGACAACACTTTCCTGTCCCCCGTTCTCCAGCGCCCGATCGCGCTCGGCGCGGACATCGTCCTGTACAGTGCGACAAAATACATCGCCGGCCACAACGACACCGTCGCCGGCGTACTGGTTACCCGTACCCCTGAACTCGCCGACAAACTGCGATTCATCCGGCTGACCACCGGCGCGGCGCTCGCCCCGTTCGACAGCTGGCTGGTCATGCGCGGTCTGAAAACCCTCGCCGTGCGTATCGCAAAACAACAGGCCAGCGCCCGCGAAATCGCCGGCTGGCTGGCATCCCGCCCGGAAATCGGACGGGTTTACTATCCCGGCCTGCCCGATCATCCCGGATATGCCACCAACCGCCGCCAGGCCGACGGCCCGGGCGCCATGATCGCCTTCGAGGTCAGCGAAGCCGCCGGCGGCGAAACGCTCGCCCGCGCCATCCTCGCGCGCGTCAGGCTCATCCGCTTCGCCGAAAGTCTGGGCGGCACCGAAAGTCTCATCACCTACCCGCTCACCCAGACACACGCCGCCATTCCCGAAGCCGACCGCATCGCACGCGGCATCACCAACCGCCTGCTACGCCTGTCAGTCGGACTGGAAAACGTCCACGACCTCATCGCCGATCTGGCGCAAGCCATCACCGGCAAAACACCCGACACCGCGCACACCGGCCATGGCTTTGATGAAATCATCGACCGGAAAGGTACCGGCTCGCTCAAATTCGACGCCGCCCTGTCCCGCGGCAAACCGCAAGACGTCCTGCCGATGTGGGTCGCCGACATGGATTTCCGTTGTCCACCCGCCGTCACGGAAGCCCTGCACGCCATGGCGGAACACGCCATCTACGGCTACACCGAACCCCGCGACGGCTACTTCGAAGCCATCCGCGACTGGTTCGCCCGCCGCCACCACTGGCAAGTCAACAAAGACTGGCTCGTCATGACACCGGGCGTCGTATTCGCCCTGTGCGCCGCCATCCGCGCCACCACGCGCGAAGGCGATGCCATCCTCATCCAGCCGCCCGTCTATTACCCCTTCGCCAGCTCCGTCACCGACAACCGGCGACGCCTCGTCCACAACCCGCTGGTACTCAAAGACGGACGCTACACCGTCGATCTGGCGGATTTCGAGCGCAAAATCATCGACAACGACGTCCGGCTGTTCATCCTGTGCAACCCGCACAACCCCGTCGGGCGCGTCTGGCGCCGTGACGAACTCGCCGCCATGGCCGACATCTGTCTGACACACGGCGTCACCGTCATCGCCGATGAAATCCACGCCGACTTCACCTTTGCCGGACACACCTTCACCCCGTTCGGCACCCTGGGCGAAGAACATCTGGCCAACGCGATCATCTGCACATCACCCGGCAAAACCTTCAACCTCGCCGGCCTGCAAAACGCCAACATCTTCATCGCCGACGAAGCGAAACGCCGCGCCTTTCGCCGTGAAATCGACGCCACCGGATACAGCCAGATGAACACCGCCGGACTGGTGGCCACACAGGCCGCCTATGAAAACGGCGAAAACTGGTTCGATGCGCTCCTTGCCTATCTGACGGCAAACCTCGCCATCCTGCGCGAGTTCACCGCCACCCGACTGCCGGGCGTGACTCTTGTCGAACCGGAAGGCACCTATCTGCCCTGGCTGGACTTCTCCGGCACCGGCCTGCGCGGCAAGGCGCTCGATGACTTCGTCACGCACAAGGCTGGACTGTGGCTCGACGACGGCGAAATCTTCGGACCGGGTGGCGAAGGCTTCGCCCGCATCAACATCGCCTGCCCCGCCGCCACCCTCAGACAGGCACTCATCCGGCTGGAAAAAGCGCTCAACGCCCTGAAAGCACTCTAGCCACCCGGACAGACCGCCACGCGTACAGCGCAAGCGTGTACCCCCTGACGGACGCCGAAACGAAAAAGCCGGACACATGTCCGGCTTTTTTCATTCAAGATATAACATCCTTTACTTGTTTTTCTCGGAATCATCTACATTACCGCTGACAAAAACCGGAGGAATCCACTTCACAATAAAATCTCGTTGCTCCGCAGCTTTCGGTCCCGTCCAGTACCCATGCCAATGTGCGCGCCTGATATGTGGGCGTCTGCCTTTATTGCCGCCAACACATTTGAACTCTGCTCGCAACCTCTCACCCAATTGTTTTCCTACATGCCAGATTCTCGGTTTATCTGCCGGGAAAAAACGGATACCACGTTTTGTTCTTTTGGGCTGAGGACGTGATGGCAACGCCGAACCCTGTGTATATTCGGCATTTTCCGCACATAAATACACTATGATGTTGATAGCCTCTGTCAGATAACGACTTTCGTACTTTCCTGAAAACCCAGTGTATTGGTATGCATATTTCTCAGCTTTTTCAAGCGCCTCTTGCAACGTCCAGTTTCCAAGCCAAACCGGTGTACTAACAAATTCCAACGATTCTCGCTCCACCCACCAGATACGCAATTCCGGTTCTTCTGCCTTTTCAAGTGCAAAGAAAAAACCAAGATACTCTGGCGTCATGAGTTCCACGTACATGCACCATGCAGGCATACGGAAAAAC
This sequence comes from uncultured Oxalobacter sp., assembly GCA_934277985.1. Classification (GTDB taxonomy): domain Bacteria; phylum Pseudomonadota; class Gammaproteobacteria; order Burkholderiales; family Burkholderiaceae_D; genus Oxalobacter; species Oxalobacter paeniformigenes. The sequence goes on along the minus strand of CAKQWF010000001.1, from coordinate 451,208 downwards.
AAATCAACTGGCAAATTACCGGTAAGCGGTGTCGCCAGAATAGCCTCTTTTACTGTTTCATCCAGACGAACAACATCTTTTGTCAACCGCCATGCACCAATCAGAGACAACATGTGTGTACCGAACATCAGTGCACCAAATCCTTCTCTTCTATGAAACGCAGGCGAATATGCTGCAATAATTTGCATACATATGCGTGCTGGTAATAAGCACCATGATGGCCGGTCTTTGTCTGACAATGCGGCTCTATATGCTTCTTCAAAGATATCCGGCGACAGCTTTTTCAACTTGGCAGAAATCTTTTGCGTAACCTTGTCAATCATATACGAACTTTCTGTTCTCTCTATATCTGCCACAACATCCCTACTCCTCGATGCGCTGCTCGGCCATCAGCAAGCGTTCTTCCAGAAACTTGCCGAAGTCGCAGCCGAAGCGCACCTGTTCGCGTTTCTGGTTCGCGAAAAGGCGACCCAGCGTTTCGTCGTTGATCTTGAACGGCAGGCGCCCTTTTCGGTAATGCGGAAAACAGGCCACACGGTACAGCGGCAGATACATCGCGGACGGCAGCGGTTCGGAAAAATGGTTGTATTCCTCGCATACCGCCTGCCAGCGCATGAGCGTTTTCCTGTCCATATGCATGACGAGAAAATCCTCGAAATTCATCCGCGAGAACAGAAAGTCGGGAATGGTCCCGGGCTTGTTTTCATAGAGCTTTTTCTGGCTGTTCATATAGATGTCGCGGTCGACCCAGATCACGATTTCCGCATGCCGGTTTTCGCGCCGCACATCGCGGTAACGGTTCACCGCCGCCTTGTACACTCCGCTGCCGATGACGTTCGTCGCAAACGCCAGCGGAATCTTGTGTTCACGGAAAAAACGGTTGAGCTCCTGCAAATAACCGTTTTCGGACGCGCCCTCGCAAATGACCACGACCGTATCGACCAGAGGTTTTCGTTTCTTTCGGCTCATAGCGTTCAGATATACGGAAAAGGAATCCCTGAAAAGCGTCCCGTCAGATACTGCCGCCGGAAGTTCTCGACCTTGTCGACACCGGAAAAATCCGAGATCCGCGCGATCGTCGAACCTTCCTGCAAGGTCTTGCTGATGATGCCCACCTCGGAAATGCGCAACAGATTGGCATCCAGAATATCGGTATTGTGAACCGAACAGATCAGCTGCGCCCCCCGGCTGTTGTAACGCTTGTCCTTGAACAGGCGGATCAGCTCGATGAGCAGCAACGGATGCAGTGATCTGTCCAGCTCATCGACGGCCACGACCCCGCCGGACTCCAGTGCCGCCAGAAACACACCCAAAAGCCCCGCCACGATCTGCGTGCCGCTGGACTCTTCGGTGCTGAAATCGAACTCGACTTCATTGCCCTGCGCATCCTGATGAAACGAACAAATCCTGTCCGTATTGAGCACGATACTGTCGCCCTCTTTCTCGAAACTCGTCAGCCGCCGCAAAAATTCCGGATCGACATCCAGATAATTGCGTTCATGCGTATCGCGGTCGAGCCGCATGCGCTTGCGATGCAATTCCATCCGGCAGATATGGATATCGAGATTTTCCAGCAAGGCGGTGATCCGTGCGAACGCGTTTTTCATCGGATCAGGATCGTCGGCCTTTTCCAGCACCGACGCGAACAAATCCACCCCGCGCGAAATATGAATCGTATTGTCGTTCAGGACAATGATCCCCTCGTTGAAAAAATCGAATACCGCCGTCACCAGCGGATTGAGCCCGGGATAACGCTTGCCGATGACCGACAGGAAAGACGCCGTCTGCTTGTGCTGCGGCGTGCTGCATTCGACACGGAAAATTTCCTGCAACCTTTGCTCCGGATAGGATTCGGTCGCCAGCGGCCCGAACATCTGTCCATCCTGCCCGACGGAAAACAGCAATTGGCCATCAGCAGAGAGCGATTCTTTCACGAACTCATCCCGGTCATACTCGATGGCATACACGAAACGGTGCCCCTGCCGGACAATCGTCGCGGCAAACGACGTCGTTCGCAATTCCGGATGCAACTTGTCGGGACGGAACTTGCCCTGCACCCCTGACACGGCACAATCGCGGAACGCTCCCAGCGCCATCAACACATTGGATTTGCCCGATGCATTCGAACCATACAGCGCCAGCGTCGGCACCAGCCGCACCTTCGGTGCCGGCTCGATGAAAAACACCCTGTCGGAATCCCGGAAACCGGCAGGCGCCCGCTTTTCGGCGAAAGCGAAACTGACCGTCATATCCAGAATGGAACGGAAATTGCGGATCGTCAGCGAAGACAGCATACACCCCTCCTTCAGATGTCATGCACCGGAAAACGGCACTAACAATACCATGCAGTATAACCGATGCCCGCCTGCCATCATGCCTCTTCCGCGACAGAACAGCCCCTTTGCCCCGACAAGGCCAATATCATGCGCCCAATCATTCGATAAAACAGAAGAAACCATCCCATTTTAGTTGATTTATATGAAGCAAAACGTCACGTAATATGAAAACGTCGTAGAGAAAGTATGCCGTGGCCTGTAGGGGGAAAGCAGTGTATGCGGCAAGATGCTTGCTCCACGGCACAGCAACACACTCCTTCTTCATCAAGCCCCGGTAACACGGGGCTTTTTTTTGGCCGCCGCGTCACCCGTAACCGCGATACCCGCCGCTATCCCGCAAGGCTTTTCCAAAATACCGTTTTGCGACGCCACGTTACGACACATTTTCGCAACACTGCCTTTTTCGCTATCGGACAGCATCATGTCCTTGCCATCGGCCATATTCATCCGGCGAACCTTGCCGCAGACCACCGGAAAAAAACGGAATCCCGCCTGATTCCGGCAGCGGAAACGGCATATCCATGCCGTCCGAACCATCCGGCATTTTCCTTTTCGCCAGGCTTTTCGGAACCTTTTCAGAGGGGAATTCAAAAACTTCGATAAAAACGAACAAATAATCCTATTTTTTGTTGTTTATTTGAAGGGTAAGGTTGCGTACAATGACAATCATTGAGACGTTGATGAATAGCCATAGATTCTGAAACGCACTCTTTATCAAAAATGCATCTACTCTCTCCGAAAAGCCCCTCTTGCCAAGGGGCTTTTGTTTTGTCCGTCCTGTTCCGTCAACCATCGCCGCCATACTCTGACAAGTCCCTGTTTCATCAGGTTTTCCGGCCGGCGGGCCTTGCCTGTGTCCGTACAGTCCGGAAGCGTTTGCCCATCGCACCGGTACCGGTTTTGGCCAGACACGCACCGGAACCGTTCCTTGCCGAAACACCCCGTCCGACGCTGCGCCGCACCGGATTCGCACCGGCTTCCGGATATTCCGTTTTTATTACGCTATCGGCCGAAAGCGCCCCAAAAAACGGAAGAGCGCAAAAAACGTTCCCCGGTGCAACGTGCATCATCCCAGACGGAAGCCTTCGCTGCTGTACAGGCCGTCGTCCTTGAGACGCTGCACCTGTTCGTCCGAGAGCGGCACTTCGATGGAATCGATCATGATCATCAATGGCCCCGGACTGTCGCCCGTATCCATCGCCTCGATATACAAGGTCTTGTCCTTCACATAAAAGCCCAGCGCATCTTCGGGCACCTCGATACCGAGGGCTTCCAGTTTCTTTTTCGATACGAACTGATCGCCGAGCTGATCCGGTTCACGCATAGTCACTCCTGTCGGTGTTGTTCAAGATACGCTATTGTACAGGCAAATCCGCCGTTTTCCGTGACGTGCAGGGTACCCGCCCGCATGCCCGCGCCATTCATCCTGTATATACCGACGGCACATTTCCGTCATTTTGGGGTAAAGTAACCCCTGACAGAAACCCCACCTCTCTTTCCCCCATCCACGGAGGTTTTGCATGAACCGCAGTGCACGGTTGGCCGGCCGCATGCCGGAAAACGCCCTTGACGACATCGCACGCCCGTTCGCGGGCGATCTGCTGGAGCGAACCCATCTTGCCGACAGGCTCACCACCTATATCGACCGGCTGCGCGAAGGCGCCGTCATCGCCATCGACGCTTCATGGGGTGAGGGAAAAACATGGTTCGCGCGCAACTGGGCCGCCAGTCTGCAACGCACAGGCCACCCGGTCGCCTATCTGGACGCCTTTTGCCAGAACGACGAACTCGACCCGTTTTTCATCATCGCCGCCGAACTGGCGATCCTGCTGGATGACGGACAAGGTACCGGCGACACCATCCGTGGCGAAGCGGCACGTCTGATGAACGCGCTGGTTCCCCTCACCGGACGTCTTGCCGCACTCAAAACCGTCGCATTGCAGGCATCGGGAACTCCCCTGCACGATCCGGCGGCCGGAAAGGCTTCGTTCAGAACCGCCAGCGAAGATACCGAAAACTGGATCGAAAACCGGCTCAGGGCCTACCCGTCGGAAAAAGCCCTGTTCGCCAACTTCCGGCAATCGCTCGGGCGCATCGTCGCCGCCAGCGGAAAACCCGCCGTCATCGTCCTCGACGAACTCGACCGGTGCCGCCCATCGTTCGCCATCCGCTTTCTGGAACGTATCCGGCACTATTTCGACATGCCCAATCTGGTATTCGTTTTGCCGGTGACCCGCATCCAGCTCTACGAAGCCGTCAAAAGCGTGTACGGCCCCGATACCGATGCCGGTGCCTATCTGCACAAATTCGTCAATTTTTTCCTGTCCCTGCCGGCATTTCCGCAAAACGACCCGTCACGGCTGGCACACATCCGCGCATTCATCGGTGCCGTTTTCACGCGGCATGGCATGGACACGACCGAAAAAAAACGGCAACGCTTCACCGAACTGATGACCGCATGGGCAGCGCTGGTTCCGCTTTCCCTTCAGGAAATCGAACGCGCCACCACCTTTTACATTTTCGCGGACGAACCGCCGGAACCCGGCATCGCCACCTTCCTGATCGTTCTGAAAATCCGCAAGCCGGAATGGCTCAAACCGCTTCTCGAAAACGACCGGCAGACACTTGCCGCCCTCTCGCAAGGCTTTCTCTCGAAAATCGTCGCGGGCAGCCGCAAGCTGCCCATGTCGCCTGACGGATACTTCAACGCGCTCAAAACCTTTTTCGACAGCGAAACCAGCAATCGCATGCAGGATCGGGAAGTCATCAACCGGTTCCAGAACGATGTACTCGACCCCAATTCGTTTTATATCGAATCGCTGGAAGAAATCGCCTACCTGATCCGCATGATCGCGGGCAATCTCAATATGGACATCACGGGATAGCGTCGCCGCAAACGGCATTTTTGCCGCAAGCACACAAAAACATGAAAAAAGGCGGCACTTTCATGAAGATACCGCCTTTTTCGATAAAGTTGTCCACAGATGGCAAACCGGATGCCTATGCCCCATCCGGCCCCAGACAATGCACCGCATAACGCGCTGCGCCGTCCGGTGCGCCGCTTTCTCTCTCCACGGCGAAGCGGTAACCGTCATGCACTCCCTCGGCTTTCCGGGCGGCTTGCAACCGTGCCGGAAAATCCGCGCCGAACACATCCGCCAGCGCCGCCTCACCTTCCAGCACGCAATCGGCATACGTCACATCGCTTTCATCGAGTTCCAGCGATTCCTGATCCCCCGTCAGGGAAAAGCACATCGAAATTTCCAGACACGGCAAGCCGCCGTGAATTTTCATCTGGCTTTCGGCCATCCCGACATAAGCCGCGATCGTCTCGTCGCTGACGCGACCGGCAAGATTTTCGCGGACAAACGCCTCGATCGTCCGTTTGCCGCTTTCACTGATGATTTTCTGCATGCTCGTCATCCCGTTCATGAATACACACGGCCGCAGCCGTCCCGAAAAGAAATCATACAATCATTTCCGCGCATCGCGCAAAAAACGGGCAACCGCGTCCGAAACCCCGTCGGCCATGGCATCCGTTCATGTTATCCACGCGGTTATCCACAGAAAAAGTGCACAAACGCACAACATCCGGCATACGCCTGTCCCGTCAGCATGAAACGGTCCCGGCCGTGAAATGAATACGATTATGTGTTTAAATGTTAAAAAAGTGTCCATTCATGCAGGGACACGGTACACTTCGCAGACCGGTCCGTACATCCGGACGCCAACCTGACCGCCCACGCGCCAGACGCGGGGCATCCGATACATGGAAAAGAAACCGGACATCCTTGCCAGACTGCTCCTTTTCCTGCTGGCCTTTCTGTTCGCCGGCTCTTTCGCCGTCGCCCAGGAAAACGCAAACCGCGCGGCACACACCATCCGCGCCGGTTTCCCCGTCATCGCCGGTTTCGGACACATCAACGAAGACGGGACATACAGCGGCTACAACTACGACTATCTCCAGAAACTCGCCCAGCATACCGGCTGGAAATACGAATTCGTTCCCTGCACCTGGGACGAATGCATCCGGATGCTCGACAACGGCGAGATCGACCTGCTGGGCGGTATCCAGCGTACACCGGCACGCGAAAAACAGTTCCGTTTCGCCGAACTGGAATCTTTCCTCAACTACAACGTCCTGCTGGCACGCGACGGCGACCAGCGCTTTCAGGACAAAAACCTGGACGAACTCGGTACGCTCACCGTCGGTGCCCTCAAAGGCCGCTATGAAACCGTCCTGTTCCGCAAATACGCGCGCCGCTACCATATCCGCTACCGCCTGATCACTTATGATTCTCCTGCCGACATGCAGCGTGCCATGGAAAACGGCGATATCGACATTCTGCTCAGCAGCTCCATCAGCAAGGTCAACGGCATGCGCATTCTGGCGACTTTCGCGCCGTCCCCATTGTTTTACGCCGTCAGAAAAGACAACAAGAAACTGCTCGACGAACTGGATATGGCGCAATCCATCCTCAAAAGCCATGATCCTTTCTTCGACTTCCGGCTCTACGAAAAGCACTACGGCTTCAACGAAACCAACTTGCCGACTTTGACCCGTGCCGAGCGCGACGCCCTGAAAAAAAATCCCGTACTGCGTGTCGGCTGTATCGAGGGCTGGCGCCCGTTTTCATACAGCGGGCATGAAGGCATCGTCACCGACATGCTCTCCTACATCGCCAGCAACACCGATATCGACATCCAGTACGTCGATCTTCCCTCGCATGAAGCGGCCTACCAGAAACTGCAAGACGGCGAAATCGACGCAGTGGGCTTCGCCGAAACCGACAGCAGCGTGATCACCCTGCGCAACCTCAAGCCCACGACCGCTTTCCTTCAGGTCCCCGTCGTACGCGTCGCCATGGCCGGAAGAGCCGCCTCGACCCCGATCGACCGTGTCGCCCTCACCCACTACGCCAACGACCACCTGCTCGATGAACTGCGCAAGCAACACCCCAACATCGAGATCGTATACAAGGATTCGCCACACCAGATATTCGATGCGCTCATCTCCGGTGAAATCGACGCCGGCTACGTCAACGTATACAGTGCAAACGCCCTCATGTCATGGCCGGAATACTCGTCGCTGGCGGTGAGCGAAACCGCGCCCCATACCGCGGAATTTTCCGTCGTGTTCGCTCCCGGCATCAACACGCAAATCATCAGCGTCTTCAACAAATACATCCGCCAGCTGCGCAACTACAAGCTGCACGAATTCACCATCACGCACATCGCCCGGCAACCCAAACGCAACCTGTTCACCCTCATCCGCGAACGGCCTGCACTTGCCTTCTACGGATTCGCCTGTATCCTCGTTCTGACCGTCGGATTCTTCACCAGTCTCATCATCATCCGGAACCGCGCGCACAGACGGATCACCGACCTGCTCTTTTTCGACCAGCTCACCGGCCTGCCCAACCTCGTGCGTTTCTCGCAGGATGCAACCCGCCTGCTCCAGCACCCGGCCGCCGGCAAACAATACAGCCTCGTCTATATCAACATCAACAACTTCAAATACATCAACGACATCCACGACTTCAGCAAAGGCAACGACCTGCTGTGCACCGTCGCCGGACGGCTCAAGACCTTCATCCATCCGGAACGCGGCGAAATGGTCTGCCGCCAGTCCGCCGACCATTTCATCCTTTTGCTGGCCTCACCGGACGAAACCGCGCTGCGGCAACGCATCGACGAACTGAACAAGGCGCTTGCCGGCCTGAACCGTGCCGCCGCCAACTACCACGTCACTTTCAGCTGCGGCATATACCAGCTCCGCCCGGGCGACACCATCGACGCGGCCATCAACTACGCCCACTACGCCCAGTTCTCCAAGAGCAAGGCCAGCTACAACACCTATACATGGTTCGACAACCAGACCATCGCCCATATCCGCGACAACCGCCGCATTGAACAGGAAATGAACCAGGCACTGGCCAACGGTCAATTCGTCCCCTACTTCCAGCCAAAGGTCGACATGAAAACCGGCGCCATCGTCGGTGCCGAAGCGCTGGCACGCTGGATCACCCCCGAACACGGCATCATCTCCCCCGAACGCTTCATCGATTTGTTCGAGAAAAACAACTTCATCATCCGGCTCGACCTGTCCATCTTCGAACAGACCTGCCGCATCCTGAAACAACGGCAGGACGAAGGCAAGGCCGTCATTCCGGTATCGTGCAACTTCTCGCACAGCCACTTCACCGACCTGTCGCTGCCGGCAAAGCTCACCGAGATCACCAGGCGCTACGGCATCACCCCCGCCCTGCTCGACATCGAAATCACGGAAACCAGCGTCATCAACGACATCGATACCGTCATCGAAGCCACACGGCAACTGCGTCACAGCGGCTTCAAAATCTCGCTGGACGACTTCGGCGTCGGCTATTCATCCGTCAACCTGCTTTGCCAGATCGATGTGGACACCATCAAGATCGACAAAAGTTTTCTGGAACACGCCTCGATACTGCCCTGCAAGCGCAACCTGATCGAGGGCATCGTCGCCATCGCCGACAGTCTGGGCATCGACATCCTGTGCGAAGGCGTGGAAACCCAGCAACAAATCGACTTCCTGACCCGTGCAGGCTGCACGCTTGCGCAAGGCTATTACTACGGACGTCCCGTCCCGTTCGACGAATTCGCGCGCCTGTGACCCCTGTTTGCCGCCATCCGCGTTTTTTTCGGCAAACCTCATGCACAACGCGCCATGACATGGCATCATAACCCGCATACCGACACACACAGACCGACACCATGGCACGCCAACCGACATCCCATCGCAACCGTCCGTCCAGACAACCGGCATCATCCGCCCTTGCCAAAAAACACCCGTCGCGCAACACCGACACCCTGCTGGCCGACATCGCCGCCATCAACGATGCCGCATACGAAACCGGCGCGGCCGACAAGGCGCTTGCCTGGTGCCACATCGCGGCACGGCGCAAACTCGACGACACCCGCCGCTGCCTGCTCGACTTCCATACCGCCAACGCCTTCATCTGCCGCCACCGCGAAACGCAAGGCAACGGCAGCGGCACATGGGAACATCCCGACATCGAAAACGCGATAGCCCACCTCAGGAAAGCCATCGCCAACCCGGCATTCCCGCTCCTTGACGAATTGCCGCGCTGTCGCATACTCACCCTGCTGGGCAACCAGTACGGTTACATGGGACACTTCACCGAAGCCCTTGCCTGCTGGAACCGCGCCCTCGCCATCGACAGCCGCTTCGGCATGGCGCTGGGCAACCGCGGCAAAAGCATCGCCGAATACGCCGAACTGCCCGCCATGGCCCCGCAGAAAACGGCATTTCTTAAAATCGCCTGCGAAAATCTGGCCGACGCCACCGCCGACAATGCCCGCTATTACGGCGACGAACAGGGAAAACAATACTTCCTCGCCGAACACGAAAAAACCGAAATGACCCTGTTGTCCGACGATGCCGCATTGCCCGACGTCGCGCCCGGCAAGAAAAACGCCAAGACCGGCAAAGACAAACCCTACCGGAAATGGTGTGCCGAAAACACCTTGTGCCTGAATCCGTACAACGACCTCGGCAAAGGCACGGCCGCATCCGGCGACCTGCCCGAATGGACAAACACCGATGCCCCGGGCATCGTCACCCCCACCGCGCGCACCCTCTCGCACCTGTACCGCGAATACACCGCCATCCGGCGACTTTGCCACGATGCCATCCATGCCAGGGCATTGCGCGGCGCGGGCAAGAAAAACGCACCCGGAAACCCGTCGTCGCCCCCGTCGCCAGCAGCGATACAAGCCATCGAAACCGTCAAACTCGCCTGCCGTGCCGGCTGGGCGCTCCTGCCGAAAATCGCGCGTCTGGTCAACGACCATTTCGGAGCCAGGCTGCCCGACGGAAAATACACCCTCAAAACCGTCTGGTACACCGGCGGCAACCCCGCCGAAGGACTGGCCGCCCCCTTCGCCGAGTCGACGAACTGGCCCCTGCGCGGTCTGTTCTGGCTTTCCAAATCACTGCCGCCCGAACGGCACCTGAACACTCTCGAACCCGACAGCATCCTCTGGAAAACCGTCGCCACCACACTGGAAAACGGCAGCCTGCGCATCATCGAACACGATGGCGCGACTCCGAACATCGTCGAAGGCACCCTCTCGCGCCGCCAGCTGCAAACCTGCACCCTGGCCATCATGCGGCTCGCCAGAAACGCGCTCGTCTATCTCACCCTCGCCATCGCGGAAGGCACTCCGGCCAGTTCCGGCAAACATACCCCCGACCGAAACGACACCATCGCACCATGACCCGACCGTACGACATCCTGCTGCTTGACGCCGACAACACCCTCCTCGACTTTTCGCGCAGCGAAAAAAACGCGCTCGACATCACCTTCAGGCATTACGGGCTGACCATCACCGACGAAATCCGTGCCCTGTACCACACCATCAACCGCGGGCTGTGGGCCGCTTTCGAGCGGGGAGAAATCTCCAAGGAAACCATCACCGCCACCCGCTTCTCACGACTTTTCGCCGAAACCGGCCATGCCGTCGACGGCACCGCCTTCAGCCGCGACTACCAGAAAACCCTCGGCGAAGGCTACGACCTCATCGACGGCGCAAAAGCACTCTGCGAGGCACTCGCCGGAAAATACCGGCTCTATTGCGTCACCAACGGCGTGGCAGTCACCCAGTACAGCCGCCTTGCACGCAGCGGTCTGGATACCTGTTTCGACGGCATCTTCGTCTCGGAAACCATCGGCCACCAGAAACCCGACATCGCCTACTTCCGCGCCGTATTCAACGCCATCCCGCACTTTTCCCCCGACAAAACCCTGATCGTCGGCGACTCGCTCACTTCCGACATCCAGGGCGGCAAAAACGCGGGCATCGCAACCTGCTGGTATAACCCGGGCGGCCAGAAAGCCGCACCGCCCCTTGCACCCGACCACGAAATCCGTACCCTTAACGAACTGCACGCCATCCTGGAAAATCCCCGTCCCCTTTGACGGCAACGCAAAACCCGGCTACGATTGCCCGTCCCGCACATGCCGGCCGATGCCGGCGAACATCCAGACACACATGAAACAGCCCGTCTCCATCTCCGACCACATCCGCCGACTGATCGTACTGGGCACTCCCATCATCATCGGCCAGATCGGCATCATCATCCTGGGATTCGCCGACACCATGATGATCGGGCACTACGACACCGAATCGCTGGGCGCCGCCAGCTTCGTCAACAACCTGTTCAGCCTCGTCATCATCGGCAGCACGGGCTTTGCCTACGGACTCACCCCCGTCATCGGCGAACTCGCCGGAACAGGCGACCGTGCAGGTATCGGCGGCAAACTCAAGAACGCGCTTGCCGTCAACGCCGCCACAGGCGTTTTTTTCACCCTCTGCATGGCCATCCTGTACTGCAACCTCGACAAACTCGGCCAGCCCCCCGAGCTCATGCCGCTCATCAAGCCGTACTATCTGACCATACTGGCGTCCCTCGTATTCGTCCTGCTGTTCAACGCCTTCAGGCAATTCGCAGACGGCATCATGGATACCCGCACATCCATGTGGATTCTGCTCGGCGGCAACCTGCTCAATATCGCCGGCAACTGGCTGCTCATCTACGGCGTGGGCGGATTTCCCGAACTGGGCCTGACCGGCGCGGGCATTTCCACACTTTTCTCGCGCATCGTCATGCTGCTCGTTTTCGCCGTCCTCTTCTTCAAACTGCCCCGCTACCGCGCCTACCGAGACGGCTTCGCCCGCGCAACCGTCAACCGCACCGACTTTTACCGGCTCAATGCCCTGGGCTGGCCGCTCGCCCTGCAAATGGGTATGGAAACCGCCTCGTTCTCGCTGACCACCATCATGGTCGGCTGGATCGGCACCATCGCCCTGGCCGCCCATCAGGTCATGCTGACCATCAGCACCCTCTTTTTCATGACGTACTACGGCATGGGCGCCGCCACCGCCGTGCAGGTCAGCCATTTCAGGGGACAAAACCGTCCGACGGACGTCCGCCGCGCCGCCTTCACCGGCTTCGGCCTCATCACCGTCATGGCCATCATTTCCAATACCCTGTTCTGGCAGTTCAGACCCCATATCGGCGAATGGTTCACCGACAACCCCGAAGTCATCCTCGCGCTGGGCGGCCTGTTTTTACCCATGATGCTCTACCAGTTCGGCGACAGCCTCCAAATCGCCTTCGCCAACGCCCTGCGCGGCATCCTCGACGTCAAAATCATGATGCTGTACTCCTTCATCGCCTACTTCATCATTTCCCTGTCGGCCAGCTACCTCTTCGGCTTCATCATGAACGGCGGCCTGCCCGGTATCTGGATGGCCTTCCCCCTGGGCCTGACCAGCGCCGGCATCATGTTCTGCCTGCGCTTCCTGTACAAGACACGGAAAACCGCATAAAAAACGCGCCGTCAAATGACGGCGCGCCCGGCACGACATCACGACAAATCCATCAAGGCGTCCCGTCATCTTGCTCCGGTTCGTCGAAAAACGCCCGCGCCGTCGCCTCGTCGCGTGTGCGGGCAAAAGGCGGCAGACTTTGCCAGATACGGCGACCATAAGGACGCGACACCAGCCGCGTATCGCAAATCATCAAAACCCCGCGATCGCCGGCATCGCGTATCAGACGCCCCGCCCCCTGTTTCAGGCTCATGATCGCTTCGGGCAGCTGGAAATCCATAAATCCGTTGCCGCCGTCCTTTTCCAGCGCGCGGATACGTGCCGCCAGCACCGGATCGTCCGGCGGGGCGAAAGGCAGCTTGTCCACGACCACCAGCGACAAGGCCTTGCCGCGTACATCCACCCCTTCCCAGAAACTCTGGCTGCCGACCAGCACCCCGTTGCCCGACTTGCGGAAACGTTCCAGCAAATCCGTCTTGCCGGACTCGCCCTGCACGAACAGCGGAAACGACCATTCCCGTTCCTTGAATTCCGCCCGCAGCCGCGCCGCGATCTGCCCGACCGCCCGCAATGTCGTACACAACACGAACGTGCGTCCGCCCGCCGCCCCGATCAGCGGCAAGGCCGCATCCACTACCGCATCCGAATAATGCGGCGACTGCGGCAACGGCATCTTCTGCGGCACATACAGCAAGGCATTCTCGCCATAATCGAACGGACTCGGCCAGGTTTTCGAAACCGCGTCATCCAACCCCATGCGCGATGAAAAGTAACTGAAATCCTGCCTGATCGCCAACGTCGCCGACGTGAAAATCCATGCACGCGGCGTTCCTTCCCGCTGCTTGCGAAACACATCCGCCACCGACAGCGGCGTCAGATGCAACTGCATCGACAAACCGAAAGTTTCCACCCACAACACATCGTCGGTCTTTTCCTCGCCTTTGGCCAGCGCCAGCCACCGGCGCACAAAGGTCTCCATATCAGCGGTACGCACCTGACACGACGCCAGTACTTCCGAACGCTCCGCCTGCGCCTGCAACACCTCATCCAGCGAGGCCAGCGCCCCGATGAACGTCTCCACCGCCGCCATGAACGCATCCTGCTTCGGGATCTGGTGCAAGGCCATCCGGTTCGTCCCTTCCGGCAAGGTCAGGCGCAAATCCTTCACCGCCTTGTCCAGCGCGCCGACCAGCGCCACCCAGTCCGCCCCGTCGCGCGCTTTCGACAAACCTTCCACTTGCGTATCGCGACACAATTCATGAATCCTGGACGTCGAGACGAACTCTCCGAAAAACGTCGTCGCCGTATCCGGCAACTGGTGCGCCTCGTCGAAAATCACCGTATTGGCCGTCGGCAGCAATTCCGCCACCCCCGTATCTTTCAGGACCACATCCGCGAAAAACAGATGATGATTGACCACCACCACATCGGCCTGCTGCGCCGCCTTGCGCGCCTTCATCACGAAGCAGTCCTGATAATGCGGACACTCCGTCCCCTGGCAATTCTCTTTCGTGGAAGTCACCTGATTCCAGATCGCCGCCGTCTCGGGTACCGTCGGCAAATCCGACTTGTCACCCGTTTCCGTCACCTTGGCGAAGCGGACGATTTCGCGCAGATAATAGGTATCGGCCCGCGACTCCATCCGGCCGTATTCCGCCGTGCGCGCCAGATGGAAAGGACAGACATAATTGGCACGCCCCTTGAGCAATGCCACCGTCACCGGCGCGGACAAGGCCTGCCGCACGGTCGGAATGTCGCGGAAAAAAAGCTGGTCCTGCAAATTGCGCGTCCCGGTGGACACGATCACCTTGCCGCCCCACATCAGCGCAGGCACCAGATATGCGAATGTCTTGCCCGTACCCGTTCCCGCCTCGGCGACGAATGTCTCGCAATTGACGATCGCCCGGGCGACCGCTTTTGCCATCTCCAGCTGCATCGGCCTGTCGCCATAGCCCTCGACGACCGAAGCCAGCGGCCCGTCGACAGCCATCAGACGCGCCAGATCCTCCTCATACGCCGCGAGGTTATCCGACCAGACCAGACTGGAAGACGATTCGGCATCCATGCCACACTCCGGAAAAACGAACGCCCCACCGGCCCGACACGCCACCAGGACAGACCGGAAAGACAAAAACGCAGAAACGACAATTGAACAGACACGCGGTATTTTACCCCATCGTCCCGATGCCGCCCGTCACAGCCGCTGCACACGGCAACCGTACCGTCTCCCGACCGGTCATACACATCCGCCCGCGAAAACACGGAAAAGCGGCAACAGACAATGCGACAACGAAACGGCGACGCGACCGCCACAACCGCCGGGAAAAACGAAAAGCGTCAACCGCCGATCAGAGCCAGACCGCCAGCGACTTGAGCGTCATCACCGTCGTGATCAGCATGCCGAGCACCCATACCGACAGCGGAATCCAGAAAGTCCCCATGAACTGCCCCGAATACCCCGACTGCTTTTCCTTGTAACGGTAATACAGAAAAAAACCGATCCCGGCGATCAGATACCAGAACATCGACGAATTGTTCGACTGGAGAATGCGGATGATCACCGTCGTGCGCTCCTCGGCCGGCTGCTGTTGCAAATAAAATTGCGACAACTGTGCGATCAGCAGCAACACCGCATTGGCGACCACCACCCATTTGAACTGCAAACGCTTGAGATAAGGAATCAGAAACTTCATAAACACCGCACCCGTTCAACACATCGTGCCATTATAGACGGACGATACGACAAACGCCCGTCCATCCCGTCCGCACAGACCAGCACATACCATCCTGCCCCACCGACCGCGCATCATTCCCGCCCATCCGGCAAAGCCTTCATCGAACAATTCACAGACACACCCTGCCTCGCCAGATACGCGCTGCCCCAGTCATACATCGCCTCGAGAACCGGCATGATACTGCGCCCGAAAGGCGTCAGCGAATACTCCACACGTGGCGGCACCACGGCGAACACCTTGCGGCACACCAGCCCGTCCGCCTCCAGCTCACGCAACTGCTGCGTCAGCATTTTCGGTGTCGCACAAGGCACTTCCTTTCGCAGCTGTGAAAACCGCAAGGTACCGCCCGCCAGTTTCCACAGAATCAGCGACTTGTATTTGCCCCCGATCATGGCGATCGTCGCTTCGACAGGGCAATGTACCGTTTCCGGTATCGCACCGGCGTCCCTTTCAATACCGGACATGGCCATCCTTTCGCGGAAAAACAATAGTATCTTTTTGGGTACTATATACCAAAAAAGTGCATTCTTGCGGAAAAAACACCAAAAGATACAATAACAACACGACAAACGGTACCGGACGCCCCGGCGCGCCGAAAACACCATGGAAAACAAGCGATTCGACATCACCGGTATGACCTGTTCTGCCTGCTCCAGCCGGGTGGACAAAGCCGTTACCGCGCTTGACGGTATCGGAGAAGTCAGTGTCAATCTGCTGAAAAACAGCATGAGCGTGTCATTCGACCCGTCCATCACCGGCACGCAGGCCATCATCGACGCCGTCGAAAAAGCGGGTTACGGCGCGACCCTTCATGCCACAAAACCTGTTGGCGACACCGCAGCCGGCCGGAAAACGAACGATACTGCCGACACCGAAAAACACGCCATGCAAAAGCGGCTGATCCTTTCGCTGCTTTTTACGGTACCGCTTTTTTATATCAGCATGGGCCACATGGCGGGATTGCCGCTGCCCGGCTTTCTCGCCGGAGCGGAAAACGCCCTCGTTTTCGCCCTCACCCAGTTTTTGCTGACATTACCCGTCCTCATCGCCAACGCCGCCTGCTTCGCCAAAGGCATCCGCACCCTGATCGCACGCGCGCCGAATATGGATTCCCTCATCGCCATCGGCTCCGGCGCAGCCGTCCTCTCCGGCATCGCCAGCCTCTACGGCATGGCGCACGCACTCGGACACGGCGACACAGCCCGCGCCGCCGTCCTCGCCGGCAATCTCTACTTCGAATCCGCAGCGACCATCCTCACCCTGATCGCGCTCGGACGCTACCTCGAAGCCCGCGCCAAAGGCAAAACCTCCGAAGCCATCACCCGGCTGCTCGCTCTCGCTCCCAAAACCGCGCGGCGCATCGACAACGGCACCGAAACCATCATCCCGGCCGAACAAGTCGCCGTCGACGACATCCTTGCCGTCAAGGCCGGCGATACCGTTCCAGTGGACGGCATCATCACCGAAGGCGCGGGATATCTGGACGAATCCACCCTGACCGGTGAATCCATCCCCGCCGAAAAACAGCCCGGCGACAAGGTAACCGGTGCCACCATCAACCGCAGCGGTCATTTCCTCATGCGAGCCACCCATGTCGGCGACGATACCGCGCTGGCACAGATCATCCGGCTGGTTGACGAAGCCACTTCGTCGAAAGCTCCCGTCGCCCGACTGGCCGACACCGTCAGCGGCTACTTCGTCCCCGTCGTCATCGGGATCGCCATCCTCACCGCCGCCGTCTGGCTCTGGCTCGGCCAAAGCCTCGCATTTTCCCTGTCCGCCGGCATCGCCGTACTGGTCATCTCCTGCCCCTGCGCGCTCGGACTGGCGACACCGACCGCCATCATGGTCGGCGTCGGGCGTGGCGCCGCCGCCGGCATCCTGTACAAAACCGCCGAAGCCATCGAAACCACACAGGCTGTCACCACCGTCATCCTCGACAAGACCGGCACCGTCACCGAAGGCAAACCCGCCGTCACCGACATCATCCTCACCAGCGACATGGACGAAACCGCCCTGCTTTCCGTCGCCGCCTCGCTGGAAAACCTCTCCGGCCACCCGCTGGGTCAAGCCATCATCGACGAAGCCCAAAAACGCGGCATTGCGTTCTCCCTTGTCACCGGATACACCCAGACGCCCGGACAAGGTATCAGCGGCACGATCGACGGCATCCCCTGCCGGATCGGCAACCGTCGCCTGCCCGACACCCTCGGCATCACGACAGGCGAACCGATCGACCACACCGCGCGCACACTGGCCGAACAGGGCAAAACCGTCCTCTACATCACCCGAGGCGACGCCCTGTGCGGTCTCATCGCCGTCGCCGACACCATCCGCCCCACCAGCGCAAGCGCCGTCGCCGAACTCAAAAACATGGGACTGGACACCCTCATGCTCACCGGCGACAACCCCATTACCGCCGAAGCTGTCCGGCGCGCCACCGGCATCGACGACGTACAAGCCGAAGTCCTGCCGCAAGACAAGGAAAACGCCATCCGCGCCCTTCAGGCAAAAGGCAAGCGCGTCGCCATGATCGGCGACGGCATCAACGACGCCCCCGCACTGGCGCGCGCCGACATCGGCATCGCCATCGGTGCAGGCACCGACATCGCCATCGAATCCGCCGACATCGTCCTGATGCGGAGCGATCTGACCGACGCCGTCACCGCCATCCGCCTAAGCCGCGCCGTCATGAAAACCATCCGGCAAAACCTGTTCTGGGCATTCTTCTACAACCTCATCGGCATTCCCGTCGCCGCAGGCATCCTCTACCCTTTCACCGGCATCACCCTGAACCCCATGATCGCCGCGGCCGCCATGAGCTTCAGCTCCGTCACCGTCGTCGCCAACGCATTGCGACTGCGCTTTTTCCGGCCATCCGCCACCGCCGACATCATGCAATCCGCAATGGACACGCCAGCTGCCGTCAAGATTTTCCGGATACCCCTACCTGCAACCATCGAAAGGAAACACACCATGCAAAAAACCATCGGCATACAAGGCATGAACTGCAACCACTGCGCCGCCTCAGTCGAGAAAGCCCTCAAGGCCATTCCGGGCGTTTCCGCCGTCACCGTCGATCTCGTCGGCAAATCCGCCACCCTGACGGCCCAAGCCAGTGTGACAGACCAGGCACTGACCGGCGCCATCACCGAAGCCGGCTTTGAAGTCACGGACATCCACTGAAAAAGGCACGCCATGAAAACCGCATCTTCCCAGTCCCGCGCCCTGATTGTCATCGACGTCCAGAACGATTACTTTCCAGGGGGCAAGCTGCCGCTCTGGCAGGCAAACGACACCTTGCGAAACATCCTTTCCGCCATCGAGCGCGCGAAAAAACAGGCCATCCCCATCATCATCGTCCAGCACATCGTTGATCCGGCTCTGGGATTCACCCGCTTCTTCGTCCCCGACACACCCGGCGTACAACTCCATCCTGCGCTGGCCGAAGCCCTGCCCGACGCACCTGTCATCGTCAAACATCATACCGACGCCTTTTTCGGAACCGGTCTTAACGCGCTGCTGGCCGACATGGGTATCCGCGAAGCCCTCTTCTGCGGCATGCAGACCCAAAACTGCGTGGGACTCACCGCCATGTCACACCATGCGGAAAACATCCGTACCGTCATTCTGTCGGACTGCTGCACAGCGGAAACCGAAATGGTTCACCAGCTGGCACTCTACGGATTCGGCGACATCACGACCGTCACCGACAGCATTCACGCCCTCGGCTGATCCGCTACCGGAATCAGCCACCGGCGACACGTTCCTGCTGGTCACCACCGGCAGGAACATGTCAATCCAAACCATGACCAGTCCTTCGGCATGACATAGATACCGCTTTGCCCGATCCACCCCTTTCCTGCCCCATCCATTCCGCCATAACGGACTGCAGAACACCCCCGTCATCCTTCCTTTGCCTGAATCGGCCTGCCCAGAAAAACGCGAAAAATGACCTTTCAAACAAAAAATCAAAAAATGCAAAACTTTTTATTATCTCATCATTTATAGCCAACAAACTGAAAATCCAGGCCAGTTTTATCAAGGATGCACCATCACAGTGCCGCGCGCACCATATCAATGCACATCGGAATAACCTGTTTTTTTGTTTAAAAACAACAAATTAAACAACAAAAAAACAAAGGTGCAACCAAGATATGTTGCATGATTCATGCCAACCGAAAATTCGTTGTTTTTTGGAAACAAAACACTTTCCGGAAAGAAAAAAGTCCGCCACGACACTTGCCGGCTTCCGCCACATATTTCTAAATAAAAACACATGCAGATGCCATGGAAAAGACACCTTCCCTCGACGCCCTGGCATGGTGCATTTCAAAAGCAAAACGAAAAAACGAAAGAGGACGAACATGAAAAAAACACTGATAGCACTGGCTGTACTCGGCGCCTGCACAGGCGCGGCACACGCCCAGACCAACGTCACGATATACGGTCTCGTCGATACCGGCCTCATCAAGGAAAGCGGCTCAGACGTGCGCATGGGCGGCAACGAAGACAGCCGCATCGGCTTTAAGGGAACCGAAGACCTCGGCTCCGGACTGAAAGCCACCTTCCAGCTCGAACGGCGATTCAACCTCAACAACGGCACGCGGATCGCCGGCAACAACGCGCTGGACAAACTTCAGGGCGCCGACAACGGTGAAGACGGCGTCGACTGGCAGGGAGCAGCCAACGTCGGGCTCTCAAGCGACACATGGGGCGCACTCCGGCTCGGCCGCGTCAACGACATCGCCATCGAAAACTTCGGTGCACTCGACCCGTTCATCTATTACGGTGTCGGCTCATCCTTCGGCGCATACAACCTGCTGTACTCCGAAGAACTCGCCAACACCGTCCGCTACGACAGTCCCGCATGGGCAGGCTTCAGCCTCAACCTGAGCTACACCCTCGGCAATGACACTCATCACGGCAACGGCGAAGGCATCTACGGCAACGATACGGGCGGCTATGACGACTACGGCAACGACGGCTTCGGCATCGGCCTGAAATACGATAACGGCCCCCTGATGCTGACTGCCAACTACGAACGCATCGCCGACTCCGACAACTCGCGCCTGTGGGACATCGGTGGCGCATGGACATGGCAAGGCTTCAAGGTTTCCGTCGGCTATCAGGACACCACCGTCGAACGCGCGGCGGCACGCGCCCTGGGCATCGCCGACATGAACATCGACCAGAAAGACTGGCTCGTCGGTCTGCAATACAATACCGGACCGCACACCGTCAAATTCTCGTACAACCGCGGCGAAGTCGAAAGCCACGGCGACTATGACGGCAAAGCCAACAAATACTCGTTAGGCTACACCTACGACATGTCCAAACGGACAAGCCTGTACGCCATGGTCGCCTACACCGACAGCGACAACGACTTCGTCGGTGAAATCTACAACAGCAACCATGTCGCCGACGACTCCGTCACCGGCGTCCAGCTGGGTATTGCCCATCGTTTCTGATCACCCGCCTTCCCTGACCGGGGAAACAGACGCCATCCCCTGTTTCCCCGATTTTCCACATCCGCTTCCCCATCGCCCCCCCTGAAAACCGCCTGATTCCGGACAGTCGCACAATATACTGGCACACACCGGCACATCCCGCCGAAATCGGCACTCCATCCGGAGCGTCACGACACGACAGGCCATCAGGACATCACCATTGCCACGGGCGACAGCATCCGAGCCGTCCGCCACAGTCCACACGCGCAAGCGACAAGCACCCGCCATTCCCCACCGTATCACGACATCGCCCCGCCAATAGCATACCCGGTCATACCATCACAGATACAATCAGGACACCCGCCTATCGTGACGGCACCGACATCAGAAGCACCCGCCATATCGACGGCACAAAGACAACGACGGCACCAAGACACCACCGGATTCGATACAATTGACGGAAATCGGCGAACCTCACCCCCTATTTATCGTGGCATCGATACCGAACCGGTCATTCATGCAACCGTTTCGTTGTTACAGAAAGTTACAGAAAAACTTCGAAAACGACCGTATCCATCCCGGACCCGCCGCACTCATGGCAGCACCAGCACGTTTTTCAACTGTCAAATTGCTGTTTTTGGTGTCATTGACGTGTCAATTGACACGTCAATGACACCAAAAACAGCAATTTGACACCTGAAAGACACCGGCAATACAGGGGAAACCTCACCGGCCTGGGCGAAAGACGGCCAAAAGAAAAAAGGCGATTCCGGACAAAACCACCCGCTTTCCACCCCGTCCGACACCCGCCGAAAGAGGCTGCGCCACAGAGAGAAACCGGTGCGCGAAGCCCGGAAAAGGCGCATACATATTGACAACAGGCTGCAAAAGGAACATCCTGTTTTTTAACGAAAAAAAAGACCGCCCCCTGTCAGTCATCCATCAGATATTTCCGGCGGGAACAATACAAAAAAAAGAGAGGACTCCCGTTCGGCGAGTCCTCTCGAAAAAAGAGAATAGATCTGATATCTCAGTCCGATCTTCATGATGCATATTCCATGCCAATTTTTTAGCACTCTTGACCAAGGTCAAAATTCGCCAGCATTTTTCCGCCCCCACCCTTGAGCTGGCACAAAAAATGCAGAATACAGTCCGATCTTTGTTTCTTTTGCAAAGAGCGGTACTGTCAGACATGTTTTCTTCTATGGCAAACCAGAAGGCGTGTTTGCAGAAAAGTATTTCCTTTCTGGAAAGTTAGATTTAGGAGAGTAGATCTATGGCTACACAAGAAAAGTACCCAAATCGGTGGGTGCAGCTAGTTCTTGGTATCATCTGTATGGCAACGATCGCGAACTGCCAGTATGGCTGGACGCTGTTCGTTGCGCCGATTGAAGACAAATATCACTGGGCCCGTACGGCCATTCAGTTGTCGTTCACCATCTTCCTGTTCTTTGAAACCTGGCTGGTTCCTCTGGAAGGATGGGGCGTCGATAAATTCGGTCCACGTCCGGTCATTATCTTCGGTGCTATTCTGAGTACCATTGGCTGGATTCTCTGTTCCTATGCTTCCAACCTGGGCTTCCTGTATTTCGCACAGGTTCTGACGGGTGCTGGCGCCGGTGCTGTTTACGGTACCTGTTCCGGTAACTCGCTGAAATGGTTCCCGGACAAACGCGGTCTGGCTGCCGGTGCAACCGCTGCAGGTTTCGGCGCCGGTGCTGCCGTTACCGTTATTCCGGTCGCAAACATGATCAACACCTCCGGCTATGAACAGGCTTTCTTCGTCTTCGGTATCATCCAGGGCGTCATCATTACCGCTTGCGCACTGTTCATGCCTCGTGCAAAACTGCCACCGGGAACGAAAGCCATTCCGAAGGTCATTTCTTCCAAGAAGAACTACTCCCAGACCCAGATGCTCCGCGAACCGATTTTCTGGCTCATCTACATCTGCTTCGTCGGTGTTGCTTCCGGCGGTATTATGGCAACGGCATCCTTCGGCCCGGTTTCCCGTGACTACGGTCTCGACAAGATTCCGGTTACCTGTCTGGGCGTCACCCTGCCGCTGCTGACGATGGCAATGTCCATCGACAACATCTGTAACGGCGCTACCCGTCCTATCATGGGTTACCTCTCCGACCACTTCGGCCGTGAAAACCTGATGCTCGTCGTCTTCGGCGGTGAAGCACTGTCTCTGTTGGGTCTGGTCTTCTGGGGTCGTCAGCCATTGGGCTTCATGTTCTTCGCAGCCATGACGTTCGCATGCTGGGGTGAAATCTTCTCGCTGTTCCCATCCATGTGCGCAGACACATTCGGTTCGAAGTTCGCAGCCGGTAACGCCGGTACGCTGTACACCGCAAAAGGTACTTCTTCCTTACTCGTTCCGCTGGCTGCCGGTCTGGCTAAAGGCGGTAACTGGAACCGTACCTTCATCCTGTCGGCATGTATCGCTGCCACCTGCTCGATCCTGTCGTTCTTCGTCCTGAAACCGTGGCGCAGACGTTTCATCGAAAACAACAACAAGGAAGTTGAAGCTCAGGAAGCAGCAGCTGCCGCAGCAGCCAAGTAATCCTCTGACGGAGACGGGAAACCACTTTCCCGCTCCCAAAAACTTCAAAACGGCAATACAAACGTATTGCCGTTTTTTTGTTCCTGCCCCGCCAGTCCGCTCCATACCGCCAAGGCACACCCCGCATCAGCCCTTTTCTTCTTTCCGCAAAAAGCCTTTGTAAAAAAAGAACCTTTGCATCACAGGAAATCCAAAACATATGGTAAAATATCAATTATGCATATCGCAACATATTTCATCCTATCGAAAACAGAGTCCCACCGATACAGGCATCGCTCCATCATACTGGACAACCTGACCTGTCTGGCTGCAACCTGCTTCCGGTAATCCATAAGGAACGCTCAGGACATGACAGCATTTCCCAGCCGTCGTAACGGTTTATACAGTATGGATGACCCTCACGATCACGACTATTTCCATTTTCTGGCCGATCTGACAGACGCCGTGATGGTCGTTCGTGACATTCCGCATCTGGCCAGCGAAACCGCCGATTATCTGCATGCATTCTTCGGACTCGACTACATCAGCCTGGAAATATACGATCCGGAAGCGATCCGGCTCAATACCCATTCCGTCACGTATGACCGGCAAAATCACCGCTCATACAGCAACGTCAGCAAATCATTGCATGCCTCGACGCTGGGAAAAGCGCTGCAAAACCATGAAACCATCCTGTTCAACCGTCAGGTCATGGTTGAAAACACGGGCAAATACCCTTTTATCGATGCCCTGCTCCAGCAGGGACTTCAGGTATTGCTTCATATTCCGCTGGTCGCCAACGGCATTTTGCTCGGATCGCTGGCGATCGGCAGTTTCCGGCATTCGCGCTTTTCGCCGGACATCATGGAACTGCTCGCCCGCGTCGCCCTGCGGCTTTCCGGCGCGCTGGACGTCATCCAGTCCAGAAACGCCGGTGATTTGTCCGGACACGGCAATCCCATGACGGATGAAAACGTCCTTTCCGGAAACGGTCACCCCAGTGCCTTGCATGATGTCATCGGCGACAGCCCGGCGATCCATGCCATTCTCAAGCAGATCGAAATCGTCGCATCCAGCAACGCGACCGTCCTGCTTCAGGGAGAAACCGGCACCGGCAAAGGGCTAATCGCACAGACCATCCACAACATGTCCGAGCGCCGCGACCGCGAAATGATCAAGATGAACTGCACGGCCATTCCGTCCGAACTGATGGAAAGCGAACTGTTCGGACATGAAAAAGGCGCGTTTACCGGCGCGATGAACCGGCGCATCGGGCATTTCGAACTGGCCGACAAAAGCACGCTGTTCCTTGATGAAATCGGCGACATGCCGCTCGACTTGCAACCGAAACTGTTAAGCGTCCTTCAGGAACACCAGATACGCCGTCTGGGCAGCACCGGCGTCATCCACGTCGATGTCCGCTGTATCGCCGCCACGAATTGCAATCTGGCACACAAGGTCGAGGACAAGACTTTCCGCAGCGACCTTTTTTACCGTCTCAACGTCTTTCCGATCACGATTCCGCCGCTTCGCGAACGGGCCGGAGACATTCCGCTTCTGGCCAAATTCTTCGTGCGCAAATACGCCGGCCAGATGAAACGTCACATCACGACGATCCCCCGCGAAACCCTGGCCATGATGACCCGCCTGCCATGGCCCGGCAATATCCGCGAACTCGAAAACGTCATGGAACGCGCCGTCATTCTCACCGGCGACAGCCCGGTACTGAACCTCACGCCGGAGACGCTGCTCAACTTCACCACGTCATCCATGCCATCGGCGATCTGCGTCACGGAACCCCCACCGGCTCCCGCAGCGCCTGCCGTACCGCCGACAGACCGCGATGCCATCATCGCCGCCCTTCGCGCCACCGGCGGACAGATCGGCGGAAAATCCGGTGCGGCCGCGATGCTCGGACTGAAACGCACCACCCTGCTGGCACGGCTGAAAAAACTCGGCATCGACGCGGACGCTTTCCGTGACAAGCCCGATACCGAACCGGCCATCGCCGGCTGAAAATCCTCCCTTGCCGACGGCCTCCGTTCCCGGAAAACACACTTTCGCCCGCGGATACAAACGGTTTGCCGTCAGCATGCGGTACGGTATGTCACGTGCCCCGCACTTTCCCTTATACTGACGGTATTGCCATCCGGAAAAGAAGGAAACAGTATGAGCCGCACTATCCGTGTCATGGAAAACCGTGAACTGGGAAAAGGTTTCGATGAACGTGCCGCCATCGCCGAGGCATCCCGCTGCCTGCTCTGCCATGATGCACCATGCAGCCGCGCTTGCCCCGCCGGTACGGATCCCGCCCGATTCATCCGCTCCCTGCGTCTCGGAAACATCAAAGGCGCAGCGGAAACCATCCGTGAAAACAACCCGCTGGGCGCAAGCTGTTCCCGCATCTGTCCCGCCAACGAGCTGTGCGAAGGTGCCTGCATCCGTGCCCGACTCGATGAACCCGTCAAAATCGCCAAACTCCAGCGATTCATCACCGATGAAGAACGACGTCTGGACATGCACATCCTGACCGGCGCCGACACCAACGGAAAAAAAGTCGCCTGCATCGGCGCAGGCCCCGCTTCGCTGGCCTGCGCCGTCACCCTCGCGCGCGAAGGCTGTCATGTTGACATCATGGAAGCCGCCGGACATCCGGGCGGCATGCTCTCGCTGGGCATCCCGCCTTTCCGGCTCCCGCAGGAAATCGTCGATTTCGACCTCTCCCGTCTGGACGATCTCGACATCTCCTTCTTTTGCGACACACCGATCTCCAGCCAAGACATCGACAACCTGCTGACCCGATACGACGCCGTTTTCGTCGGCACCGGCCTGTGGAAACCCAAAACCCTCGATTTGCCCGGCAAGGAACTCGACGGCGTCTGCCACGCATTAAACTGGCTCAAAACCGCACGACTCGAAAAACCGTCCGAAGCAGGCAACCGGATCGTCATCATCGGCGACGGCGACGTGGCCATGGACTGCGCCACCACCGCCGCCGCACTCCTGGCCGCCAACGTCAAACTCGTCTATTGCCGCCCCATCGCCTTCGCATCGGCCAACATGGCCGAAACATTGCTGGCCGTCAACATGGGCATTCCGGTACTGGCAGAATTTTTCCCCAAGGCCATCCGTGGTGAAAACGGCAAAGTCACCGCCATCGACTTCACCGGTGCCGACGGCATCTCGCATATGACGCTGGCCGCCGACAAAATCATTCTCGCCGTCGGTCAGGAACAACAGCCAGACATCACCAGCCTGCCCGTCCACCCGCGCCTGTTCGCGGGCGGCGACAGAACTAACGGCGGCGCCACCGTCGTCGCGGCGATCGCATCCGGCAAACGCGCGGCAGCCGCCATACTGGAAGCCATCGGCGAAACACCCCTGGCGGAAACCCGACTTTGAGGAGACACACCATGGCGCTGAAAAAAGACCTCTCCATCGACTTTCTGGGCGTTCACTGCGAAAACCCGTTCTTTTTGTCCTCGTCCCCCGTATCCAGCGACTACGAAATGGTCGCCCGTGCCTTCGAGGCAGGCTGGGGCGGCGTCGCCTACAAAACGCTCGGCATCTTCATCCCGGACGAATGCTCTCCGCGATTCGACACGACCGGCATGCCCGGCGGCCCCTGGACCGGCTTCAAGAACATGGAAATGATTTCCGACAAGCCGCTGGAAACCAATCTCGCCAGCATACGCCGCCTCAAACGTGAATATCCTGGAAAAGTCATCATCGCATCCATCATGGGCAGCGACGAGGATGAATGGAAGACACTGGCGAAAAAAGTCAGCGACGCCGGCGCGGACATGATCGAATGCAACTTCTCCTGCCCGCAAATGACCTCATCGGCCATGGGTTCCGACGTCGGCCAGAGTCCCGAACTCGTCGCACGCTATACAGAAGCCGTATGCAGCGCCACCCGCCTGCCCGTACTGGCGAAAATGACCCCCAACATCGGCCACATGGAAGAACCGGCCATCGCTGCCGTACAGGCCGGCGCACGCGGCATCGCCGCCATCAACACCGTCAAGGCCATCACGAACATCGATACGACCCACATGACCGCCATGCCCGTCGTCAACGGCAAGTCATCCATCTCCGGCTACTCGGGCCCCGCCATCAAGCCCATCGCCCTGCGCTTCATCACCCAGATGAAACAGCACCCGCAACTGGCGAACGTCCCCGTCTCCGGCATCGGCGGCATCGTCACCTGGCGCGACGCCCTCGAATTTCTGCTCGTCGGCTCATCCACCGTCCAGATCACGACCGCCGTCATGGAATACGGCTACCGCATCATCGACGACCTGACAAGCGGCCTGTCGCACTACATGGCGGAAAACGGCATCGAACGGCTATCGGCCCTCGTCGGCAAGGCATTACCCAACATCGTGCCGGCAGACGACATCGACCGCGATTTCATGCTCATCCCGAAAATCGACGCCGCCCGCTGCATCGGCTGCGGACGCTGCTATGTCTCCTGTCAGGACGGCGGCCACCAGGCCATCGACTGGGACGACTACACACGTACCCCGACCATCGACGACGAGTGCTGCGTCGGCTGCCACCTGTGCCTGAACGTCTGTCCGGTCACCGACTGCATCCGCCCCGACCAGGCCGTATTCAAGGAAAACCGCCCGGTACACCCCCTGCTCATCAAACAACACTACCGCTAAACACGATACAATCACTCTCAAACACCAGACAACAGGACAGCCATCATGGGAAAAATGACCATCTCCAGCTTCTTCAAGGCCTACCGCAGCCACCTGTGGGGAAAAGAACGGAAGAAAAAATACTACTGGGGCTTCCTGGGCGACATCCTCGGCGAACTCATCTTGCCGACAGATGAGGAAATCATCGAATTCGCCAAACGCGACTTTTCCGAAACCGTCGCCCTGCGCTACTTCCTGCAACCCTGGATCATGCCCGACTTCTACCTCTACACCGAAGAAAGCCGGCTGCGCATCCGCGATACCCTCGCATGGTACCTGCACCAGCCCGAAAGCGAACTCGACAGCATCATCAACGCCTTCCAGGTCCCCATTCCCATCATCTCGTCCAAACAGTTCTACACCGTCATCTGGCAGGAATTCTTCCTCTCCAACTTCCCCGACCCCATCGACCCGGAAGAATACGAGGAAGACACCAGCCCGGAATTCATCAACTCCCTGTACAAGCAGGCCGAACGCCCCGACTGGTCCGACACATCCTACTACGCCAGCCCCGAACGTATCGGCACCGTCCGTACCGACCTGCTCGAATGGTATTCGCCCGAACGCAAACTCGACGAACTCAAACGCTGGGCCACCACCGGCATCCGCCCCAACAACATCCGTGGCCTCATGTCCGACGCCACCAAATGGCTCAGCTACGACGACATGTACTACGGCAACGACCTGGCACTGCGCCAATTCCAGCAGCTCCAGGAAAACGGCCTGTACGTCGACCGCCTGACCCTGACCTTCGACAACGATATCGGCATCGGCTTTTTCAAGGGAACGACCATCCCCACCAAAACCCGCCGTGCCCGTTTCCTGTTCGACAAACTCGGCAACCTGCTGGCGAACTACCCCATCCTCAAATAACCCTCGCACGCCGCCGCATTGCCATCGCGGCGGCATTCGCCACGGTCCGACGCAACCATGTCCGGCATCATCCGAAACACACTGGCACGCCTCATCCAATGGCTGGACATCCCGCCGCCAGCACCGGCACCCGGCACACAGGAAACCCACTGGGAATTTCTGGGCGACCTCCTGGGCGAACTGGCAAGCCTGACCGACACCGAAACCGAAGCCTTCGCCGCATGTGACTATCGCGACCCCGACGCCATCGCACATCTTGCCGACGAATGGATACGCCCCGTCTGGGCGCGCTTCACCCCGACATCCCGCGACAAAATCCTCGCCACACTCGACAGCTACCTGGCCACCGGCAGCGAAAAAACCGGCTGGATACTCCCATCGTACGGCATCCCCATCAATACCGACGTCCGCCTGTTCTTCAGCATCATCCGCCGTGAACTGACCGGCAGCGCCCCGCCCGACACCATCGACACCGCCCGCTACCGCGAAAACGACCGGCAAGCCTTCGCAAACGCCCTCTTTGCCGACATCGCCACTAGAACCGGCGAAAACGGCGAACCGTTGCCCGAACTGCCCGTGCGACACGGCATCAATCTGCCCCGCGAACTCGCGCGCCATGACGCCAGCCAGCCACTTCAAACCCTGCGCCGCTGGGCCACCACCGGCATCACCCCCGACGGCATCCGGGGCCTTCCCTGCGACGCCGCCCGCTGGACGGAAAAAACAGACCCCGACACCATCCGCGCCATGGCCGCATCCCGCTTCGCCCGGCAACAAGGCACCCGCCTCGGAGTACACCGCCTCACCCTCACTTTTTCCCACCCCGTCGGTGAAGGCTACCTCGCCGGAGCCCCCGACACCCTCATCACCACCCGCAAAGCCCGCTGCCTCATCGACCGCATGGGCTACCTCGTGCGCTGCTACCCCATCCTGCGTGGATAAAGAGGACTGACGACCTGTTACCTGACAGCAACATTTGTCCCGAAACGACACCTGTACGACACAAAACCGGCAAAAAACTCCGTATTTACCCCTCCATCCCCACCTTCGGCAGCGATATGCATTAACATAAAAAAAGCCGTCCATTCAACCGGATAAGCCCATGCAGTCAGAAGCCGATACAACCATGATCTTCAACAAATCTCGTTGCATCAAAGGTATTAACTAGAGACTAGTATCACATACGTACGTTATGACAACACTGGAACTCCCGAAGAATGCATTATGCACGCATCCTCAAACCATATCTTTCGATAAGATCATTACATTGATTGGTGAAAATGGATCAGGAAAATCTTATATTCTTCAATCCATTTTTGAAATGGGTCTTTCTGGACAAATGAACAATATGGATAGAATAGTTTGCTTCTCATCCGGACAAAACGAACGTTTTTCAAAGAAATTCAGCGAATATATCGAAAAAAGTAGAAACAAGAAATCAAAAAAACAAGTCAATTGCTTTTACTATGACAAATCATGGTCAAAGTTACTGATCTTTCTAGCCAGCGTCCTGAAACAGGACGGAAAAACACGCACTTTTTTACGTGAAAAAAAATATATTGATGAATCGAACAATCCAAAACATGATGACATCAGCACAACGCTCAAATTTTCAGTAAGAATCGATAGCAATTATATCAAGAAAATAAAATCTTCTCGCAAACGCGAAGAAAGAGGCGAAACAAAAAATATCCTGACCAGAACACCATTTTATCTCACGCTAGTAGATTTTATACAAAATACATATTTAAAACATTATGATTTTGATAAAGCTCTAGAAAAAAAAGAAGTTTCTCTTGATTCACAAAAAATATACAATATTTCTTTTGATCACTACTCTGATTATAATGAAGCCGAAAATCAGATAAACAATCAAGGTTATCTCACTCACCGTGATCCGACTGTTCTTTTCATTACGCAAGCAGCCGACGAAAATAGATTTATAATTCGCAACTCTTGCAAATTGACATTCAAAAATAATATCGAACTGGATCAGCTTAGCGATGGCGAATACCAACTATTATTTTTATACTCAATGATTGACCTGTTTGATACGCAAAAAACCTTATTCCTGTTGGATGAAGCTGATTCACACCTACACTACAAAAACTTAGAAAAACTATGGAAAACCTTGCATAACATTCAAGGCAAACTAATTACTACAACACATTTATTTGATTCCATACTTGCAAATTCTTTCGATAATATCCAAGTCATTGAGAACGGTGAATTCGCAGATAAAGAAAAAACTAGGCGTTTGGCCAAAAGACTTGAAAACCTTTCAAGAGCCAATACTGCTTGCCTTGACATATGGAGAAAAATTCCTCATATCGTTTTAATGGACGATTTCAATGACTGGACCATCTTCAAAAAGCTGGCAAAAAGAAAGGGGCTTGACACTTCCAAACTAGAAACTCTACATTGCATCAAATCAACATCAAACTATAATTCAACCAGTCAGAAATTTGGTCAAGCAAAAATAGATTGGGTGCATAAACTTTGTCAAGGCGAAAATAATCTTCAGACATCACATATTTTTCTTATTTGTGATTGTGACGATGCACCTTTGCAATTTAATAACGATGGTGTTCTTATAAAAGGACAAAAATCTGTCAAAGACTTCTCAAAAAATGGTCCACACGTCTATTTGCTTGCATGGAAACGACGTGAAATAAAAAATTATTTGCTGTCTTTTACCGCATTATCAAATGCTAATCAATTAGAGAAAATTAACAATGATTCTCTTGCTTTGAGGCATCATTTAAAACAAAATGACCCAGGGGACAATGATAGTATTCGTCGGCTAGCTGTAAAAGATATAATTACACCACTTATTAGTATAGACGGTGATGGATTGGATCAAAAAAAACTAGATGAATATATCAGCATGATGCCGTCATCCGAAATTAGCCAAGATATTGAAAATATGTATAGATTCCTTACCGAAAAACTTGCCCATGAATCTACAACAAAACATCGATAACATAACTGACATCCTGCGTCGTGACGATGGTATTTTCGGTGTTATACACTACACCGAGCAGCTTTCATGGATTTTGTTCCTGAAATTCCTGGACGATCTGGAACACAAAAAAGAAAACGAAGCGATCATCACGGGCATCCCGTGGACCCCCATTTTGCCGATCGAATACCGCTGGTCCACATGGGCATGCCCCAAAACACCCGATGGCAAACCGAACCTCGACCTGACCGCAACGGGCGACGACCTCACCGCTTTCGTCAACGACACACTGTTTCCGTACCTCAAAGCCTTTTCCGGTACGAGAAACACCGACACATTCCAGTACAGGATCGGCGCGATCTTCCAGTTTCTGGACAACCGCATCGTATCCGGACACACCCTGCGCGAAGTGCTGGACATCGTGGACAAACTGCACTTCCAGTCAGAAACCGAACTGTTCGAACTGTCACTCGTTTACGAACACCTGTTGCAAAACATGGGCGATGCAGGCGGCTATGCCGGAGAATTCTACACGCCCCGCGCCCTCGTCAAGACCATCGTCGCCGTCATGGACGCACAACCTGGACAAACCATCTATGACGGAGCAGCGGGATCGTGCGGATTCCTTGTCGAAAACTTCGAACACTTCAAAAAACGGAAAAACGAACTGACCACCGGCCAGTGGCAAACTATCCAGACACAAACGTTTTACGGCATCGAAAAAACCTCGCTCGCCTACGTCATGGGCATGATGAACATGATCCTGCACGGCATCGAAAGCCCCAACCTCTATCGTGCCAACACCCTGACGAAAAATATCCGCGACATCGACGAATCCGAACGCTACGACCTTATCTTTTCAAACCCGCCGTTCGGCGGCAAGGAAAAAAGCCAGATCCAGCAAAACTTCCCCATCGCCCACAACGCCACCGAACTGCTCTTTATCCAGCACTTCATGCGCTCGCTCAGACAGGGCGGCAAAGCCGCCATCGTCGTCCCCGAAAGCATCCTGTTCCAGACCGGCAACGCCTTTGCGCAAGTCAAGCAGGAACTGCTGGAAAACTTCGACCTGCACACGATTTTGAGCCTGCCCTCCGGCGTCTTTCTGCCTTATTCCGCCATCAAGACCAACGTCCTGTTTTTCAACCGGACGGGGCGCACGAACGACATCTGGTATTACGAATGCATGCCGGAACAGAAACTGACCAAAAACCGCCCGCTCACACAAACGCATCTGGCCGACTTCATCGCCCGTTTCAAAACGCGCGACACCACGAACGTCTCATGGACGGTATCCGTCGATGAACTGCCCGGCAACTACGACCTGACCGCCCGCAATCCCGCACGCCAGAGCGCCACTGTCCACCGCACCCCGTCTGACATCCTGCTCGCCATCCGCGACAAGGAAAAACGGATCGGCGACCTATTCGATGAAATCGAAACCCTGTTGCAGGAGCGATGAAAATGGAACAGGAACGCTATGAGCTGCCGGACGAGTGGGAGTGGAAACAAATCGGCGAACTTTTTGAAGTCACATCCAGTAAACGCGTCCATCAAAAAGACTGGAAATCCGAAGGTATCCCATTTTATCGAACACGAGAACTAGTCGAACTTTCAAAAAACGGGCATGTTGACAATACATTATTCATTTCCAATGAAATGTTTAATGAATTCAAAAATAAATATGGCATTCCGTCAGAAAATGATCTTCTGGTAAGCGGTGTGGGAACCATCGGCATTCCCTACATCGTACCTAAGAACAATCAATTCTATTTCAAGGATGGGAATATCATCTGGTTTAAAAATAAGAAAAATACAAATGCAAAATTCATATATTTCCTATATCACAGCCCTTTTGTTATTCGACAAATAAACGCATTTCCTGTCGGAACAACAGTCAAAACTTATACCATCGTCAATGCAAAAAATACATGGATTCCTCTCCCCCCTCTCCCAGAACAACGCCGCATCGCCGACAAGCTCGATGCTGTACTGGGTCGTATCGACGATGCCATCCGCCTGTCGCAAGACAATCTGGCATCACTGGACGACCTGTTCGCCAGCATGCTCCAGCAGGCTTTCAACCCGCTGGGAAAAACATCGAAAGAAACACGCTATGAGCTGCCGGACGGGTGGGAGTGGAAGAAATTGTCCGTTATAGCCCCGCCATCCAGACAAACCTTATTGCCCGTATCGGATCAACAATACAATTACATCGGTCTTGAGCATATCGTACCGAACTCTGCCAAACTGACTGATTTCTCACCTGTTGATGGGCAAACCATTGCCAGCACAAAAAACATCTTTTCCAGGAATATGGTTCTTTTCGGAAAATTGAGGCCCTATTTACGCAAAGTACACGTCGCACAATTTGATGGCATAGCTTCCACAGAAATTATCCCCTTTCAATGCACCGCCGATATTCTTCCCGAATATTTGGCACATTTCATGCGCAGTGATTTCTTTATCAACCTTGCCGTTGATAACTGCTCCGGTTCCAGAATGCCTCGTGTTACAACACGTTTCTTGCAAACACTTGCCTTTATCCCCCTTCCCCCTCTCCCCGAACAGCGCCGTATCGCCGACAAGCTCGATGCACTGTCCGGTAAAATCGCCCTGCAAAAACGTGCCATCGAGGAAAAACTCGACGAACTGAACCATCTGAAAAGCAGTGTCCTCGACGCCGCATTCCGTGGCCGGCTCTGACGGCACCTGTCGGTACCGTCCGGTCCCCCTTCGCCGGATTCTGCCTTGCCGCCTTCCTTGTCCCCGTTTTCTGTGGACAAGTCTGTTCAAAGGCACGAAATCGTCTTGTTTTTCAGGAATTTGCCGCCACTGCACGCGAAACGGGCAGAAAAACGCCACATGATCGTCCCTGCATATGGCTGTCGGCTTTTTTCAACACATGAATAACGGTTGACAGCTATTTTGTAACGCCTTGTAACAGCTCTTGGTCCGCCCCTGTTCGCATACGGGGGATGGAATTACAATGCGATGAAACTTGTCCGACCTGCGCCATGCCGCCGGAGTGCTTCCGTTGATCCTGTGCATATCGGCCGTGACGGGATGTATGCCGGTCAGGACGTTTACCAACCGGTCATCACGGTGTCTTTATGCTGAAGAAAGTCAAACTCCGCCGTCCTTTTCTGATTGCCATCGTCTGTCTGTTCGCCATCGTCGTGATCTGGGGCATTTACTGGATCGTCGCGAAAAACCGGGGAACGCCACCGCGTGGCGGTGCGGCCGCCGTCCGGGTGGCGACTGTCGTACAGGAAGATGCACCGCTTCAAATCCTTGCGCTGGGAACCGTCGATTCCACCTACACCACGACGGTACGCAGCCGTGTCGATGGGGAACTCGTCAAACTGCATTTCACGGAAGGCCAGCTGGTGAAAGCGGGCCAGCTGCTCGCCGAACTCGATCCGCGCCCGTTCAAGGCGGAACTGATGCAGGCCGAAGGGCAGCTCATGCGGGATCAGGCATTGCTGGAAAACGCACGGCTCGATCTGAAACGCTACCGCCAGCTGCTGGAGCAGAATTCCATCGCCAAACAACAGGTCGATACACAGGCAGCGCTGGTCAAACAGTACGAAGGCACGGTCAAGCTCGATCAGGGTGCCGTGGACAATGCGCGACTCCAGCTCACATACAGCCGGATCACCGCGCCGATTTCCGGGCGTGTCGGTCTGCGACAGGTCGATCTGGGCAATATCGTCCATGCAACCGATACCAACGGGATCGTCACCATTACGCAGGAACAGCCCATCAATGTCTTTTTCTCGATTCCGGAAGTCGATCTGACCCAGCTCTTGCAAGCCTATACCGGCAATCCGAAACTGGCGGTTTCGGCATGGGATCGTGAAAACCGCAATCTGCTTTCCGAAGGAACATTGCTGGCGATCGACAACCAGCTCAATACCGATACCGGCACCATCGGCATCAAGGCAAAATTCGCCAATACGGACAACCGGCTGTTCCCGAACCAGTTCGTCAATGTCCGCCTGCATCTGGGGTCCCGTCCGCAAGCGATTCTCGTGCCGACGGTCGCCATTCAGCTGGGCAAGCTCGGTCATACGGTTTACCGCGTCAACGACAACGGCACGGTCAGTCTGGTTCAGGTCAAAACCGGACCGGTTTCCGGCGAAAACACGATCATCGAGGAAGGACTGGAACCGGGACAGATCGTCGTGACCGACGGCGTGGACAAGCTGCGCGACGGCTCGAAAATCCGGATCATCCGTCCGAAGACAGCCGATACCAACGAACCGGCCGCATCGCCTGAAGCTGCACGAAAGGATGGCAAGGCACCTGAAACCGCCGCACCGCAAGACGCTTCCGCTACTGGCCAGGCGGCATCCACCCCGTCCGTGGCCGCCGGAAACGATGGCAGGCAAGATGGCAAGGCGTCCGGAAACGCCGCTCCCGCACCATCGGGCGACAGTGCGAAGAAGTAATCGGGTGCCGGCATGAATCCTTCCCGCCCGTTCATTCTCCGTCCGGTGGCTACCATTTTGTTCATGGTGGCTATCCTGCTTTCCGGGCTGGTAGCCTGGAAGCTGTTGCCCGTATCGGCGTTGCCGGAAGTCGATTACCCGACGATTCAGGTCGTGACGTATTATCCGGGCGCAAGTCCCGAAGTGGTGGCATCGACGATCACGGCACCGCTTGAACGGCAATTCGGGCAGATGTCGGGGCTGGAACAGATGTCGTCCGCCAGCTCCGAGGGCGTCTCGGTGGTGACGCTGCAATTCACGCTGTCGCAGACGCTGGATGTGGCGGAACAGGAAGTGCAGGCGGCGATCAATGCGGCGAACAATCTCTTGCCGACGGATTTGCCCAATCCTCCGATTTACAACAAGGTCAACCCGGCCGATACGCCGATTCTGACGATCGCGGTCACCTCGCCGACGATGACGATCACGAAACTGGAAGACCTCGCCGATACGCGCATCGCGCAAAAACTCTCGCAGGTTCCCGGTGTCGGGCTGGTCTCGATCAGCGGCGGCCAGCGCCCGGCCGTCCGGATACAGGCCAATTCGCGGGCGCTGGCAGCTCGCGGCATCACACTGGAAAACGTCCGTTCCGCCGTGGCCAATGCCAACGTCAATCAGGCCAAGGGGAGTTTCGACGGACCGTTGCAGGCTTCGACGGTGGACGGCAACGACCAGCTCAAGTCGGCCGCCGAATTCGAGAACATCATCATCGCCTACCGTGATGGTACACCGGTGCGCCTCAAGGATATCGCCACCGTCATCGACGGCGCGGAAAATGCACGTCTGGCTGCATGGGCGAACGACAAACCGGCGGTCATCCTGACGGTGCAGCGCCAGCCTGGTGCCAACGTCATCGCGGTGGCCGACCGTATCAAGGAACTGTTGCCGCAACTGCAGGCCAGCCTGCCTGCCGCCATCGACGTGGAAATCCTCTCTGACAGGACGGTGACGATCCGCGCATCCGTGGCCGATGTGGAACACGAACTGGTCATGTCGGTGGCGCTGGTCGTACTGGTCGTGTTCGTGTTCCTGCGCAATCTGACCGCGACGATCATTCCGGCGGTCGCCGTGCCGCTGTCGTTGATCGGCACGTTCGGGGTGATGTATCTGTCGGGCTTTTCGATCAACAATCTTTCGCTCATGGCGCTGACGATTGCGACCGGCTTCGTCGTGGATGATGCCATCGTCATGATCGAAAACATCGCGCGCTATATCGAGGAAGGCGAAAACCCGATGGAAGCGGCCCTGAAAGGCTCGAAACAGATCGGTTTCACCATCATTTCGCTGACCGTTTCGCTTATTGCCGTGCTGATTCCGCTGCTCTTTATGGGTGACGTCATCGGGCGGCTGTTCCGCGAATTCGCGGTCACGCTGGCGGTGGCGATCCTGATTTCCGCCCTGATTTCGCTGACCCTGACGCCGATGATGAGCGCGCGGCTCCTCAAGCACATCCCCGAAGAAAAACAGGGGCGTTTTTTCCATGCCAGCGGGCGTTTTTTCGACCGCATCATCGAGGAATACGCCAAAGGCCTGCGCTGGGTGCTCGACCATCAGAAACTGACGCTTGCCGTCGCGCTGGGTACGATCGTCCTGACGGGACTTTTGTACATCGTCATTCCGAAAGGCTTTTTCCCGGTACAGGATACCGGCGTCATCCAGGGCGTCTCCGAAGCGTCACAGTCCATTTCGTTTTCCGCAATGGGCCGCCAGCAGGAAAAACTGATCGACAAGATCCTTGAAGATCCGGCCGTCGTCAGCCTGTCGTCGTTCATTGGGGTGGACGGCACGAATGCCGCACCCAACAACGGCAAAATGCTCATCAACCTCAAACCGAAGGGCGAACGCGACGACATCCATACAGTGATGAACCGTCTCTCGGAAGCGGCCTCGGAGATCGCCGGCATGACGCTTTACCTGCAACCGGTACAGGATATCAGCATCGACAGCCGTTCCAGCCGCACGCAATACCAGTTCACGCTTCAGGCCACGACACAGGACGATTTGTCCCGATGGGTACCGCGCCTGATCGACCGCCTTCGCGAACTGCCGGAACTGACCGATGTCGCGACAGATTTTCAGGAAAACGGCCAGATGGCCTATGTCAATATCGACCGCGATACGGCCTCCCGTCTGGGTGTCTCGACGCGCGATGTCGCCGACGCGCTGTACAATGCGTTCGGCCAGCGTCTGATCTCGACGATTTACACGCAGACCAACCAGTACCGTGTCGTGCTGGAAGTGCAGGAACACGAACGGCAAAACCCGTCGGCCATCAAGGGGATTTACGTCGCCACATCCTCCGGCACGCTCGTGCCGCTGGACGCCGTCGCCTCGATCGAATACCGTCCCTCGATTCTGGTCATCAACCATATGGGACAATTCCCGACCGCGACGATTTCGTTCAACCTGACGCCGGGTTCATCGCTCTCCGAAGCGGTGGAAGCCATCCTCGCGACGGAACGGGACATGCGTATCCCGCCGGATATCCAGACGCAATTCCAGGGCGCAGCGATGGCCTTCCAGTCTTCGCTGTCCTCGACATTGTGGCTGATCGTCGCGGCGCTGATCACCATGTACATCGTGCTGGGCATCCTCTATGAAAGCTATATCCACCCGATCACCATTTTGTCCACCCTGCCTTCCGCCGGTATCGGTGCGTTGCTGGCGCTGATGATGACGGGCAACGACCTGTCGGTCATCGGCATCATCGGGATCATCCTGCTGATCGGTATCGTCAAGAAAAACGCGATCATGATGATCGA
Organism: uncultured Oxalobacter sp.; assembly: GCA_934277985.1. GTDB lineage: Bacteria > Pseudomonadota > Gammaproteobacteria > Burkholderiales > Burkholderiaceae_D > Oxalobacter > Oxalobacter paeniformigenes. The sequence goes on along the minus strand of CAKQWF010000001.1, from coordinate 411,948 downwards.
CTTCGCGCTCGTGGCCGAACGCGATCACGGCATGTCCCCGCGCGAGGCGATTTATCAGGCTTGCCTGCTGCGTTTCCGTCCGATCATGATGACGACGATGGCGGCGCTGCTGGGCGCGGTGCCGATGATGCTCGCCACCGGTATCGGTTCGGAAATGCGCAACCCGCTGGGCCTGACGATGGTCGGCGGCCTGCTGGTCAGCCAGGTGCTGACGCTTTTTACCACGCCGGTCATTTATCTGTACTTCGACAGGCTCGCCAGACGGGTTGAAAAAACGGCGACCCATGCCATCGACGGCTCTGCCGGATTGTGACGGAGGCTTCCGGTGAAATTTTCCGAAATTTTCATCCGCCGCCCTGTCGCCACCGTTCTGGTCACGCTGGCGATCATGCTGGCCGGTATCGTCGCCTTCAACTGGTTGCCGGTCTCGCCGCTGCCGCAAGTCGATTTTCCGACGATCCGCGTCAGGGCCAAGCTGCCGGGCGCCAGCCCCGAGACGATGGCTGCGACTGTCGCCACACCGCTGGAACGCACCCTCGGCCGTATCGCCGGTATCAGTGAAATCACCTCCGTCAGCACGCTCGGTTCGACAGACATCACGCTCCAGTTCGCGCTGGAGCGCAATATCGACGGCGCGGCACGCGACGTGCAATCCGCGATCAATGCGGCACACGCCCTCTTGCCGACAGGCATGCCATCGAACCCGACTTACCGCAAGATCAATCCGGCGGACGCGCCGATCATGATTTTGTCGATGACATCCGAATCGCTGACCCGCGGCCAGATGTACGACGCCGCCGATACCATCGTCGCCCAGAAACTCATGCAACTCGAAGGCGTCGGCGACGTGTTCGTCGGTGGCGGCTCGCAACCCGCCGTGCGTATCGAACTGCATCCGAAGCAGCTCTCCAGCTACGGCATCAGCATGGAAAAAATCAGCGACCTGATCAACGATACGAACGTCAACCGTCCCAAGGGCTTCGTCGGCAATGACGATGTGAAATGGAAAATCGAAGCCAACGATCAGGCGAAGACCGCCAGCGACTACATGCCGCTCATCATCCATCATACGGACAACCGCGCCATCCGCATTTCCGATGTGGCCGATGTCACCGATTCGGTCCAGGATGTCCGCAACATGGGGATGGTCAATGGTGAACCCTGCATCATGATCATCATTTTCCGCGAACCGGGCGCGAACATCATCGAAACGGTGGACCGGATTTACGACGCCATTCCGATGCTCTCGGCCGCGATTCCGGAAGCCATCGACGTCAATGTCGTCATGGACCGTACCCCGACGATCCGCAGCTCGCTGGCCGATGTCGAATTCACCCTCATCATTTCGGTGGCGCTGGTCATTCTGGTGGTCTTTCTGTTTTTGCGGAATTTCCGCGCCACCGCCATTTCCGCCATTTCCGTCCCCGTCTCGCTGGTAGGGACTTTCACCGTCATGTATCTGGCGGGCTTTTCGCTGAACAATCTCTCGCTCATGGCGCTGACTATCGCCAGCGGGTTCGTGGTGGACGATACGATCGTCGTGCTGGAAAACATCATGCGGCATGTCGAGGCGGGAATGAAACCGTTCGAGGCGGCGCTCAAAGGCGCGCGCGAAGTCGGCTTCACCGTCATGTCGATCAGTATCTCCCTGATCGCCGTGTTCATCCCGATCCTGCTTATGGGTGGCATCATCGGGCGACTGTTCCGCGAATTCGCCGTGACGCTTTCGGCAACGATTCTGGTCTCGCTTTTCATCTCGCTGACGACCACCCCGATGCTGTGCGCCCTCTGGCTCAAACGCAAGGACAAGACACCGAAACCCGGACGCCTGAACCGCCTGTTCAATTCCAGCGAACACCTGTTCACGAACATGCAGCTCGCCTACGGGCGCACGCTCAAATGGGCCATCGACCACCGCCGCATCACCCTGCTGATTCTTGTCGCCACGGTCTGTTTCAACATCTTTCTGTACATCATCGTACCGAAGGGCTTTTTCCCGCAACAGGATACCGGCCAGATGTTCGGCGTCATCCGCGCCGACCAGAGCATTTCGTTCCAGGCCATGCAGGCGAAGATGAAAACCTTCATGGAAAAGATCAAGGAAGATCCTGCCATCGACAAGGTCACCGGCTATACCGGCAGCAGCCAGACCAATACCTCGCGCATGTTCATCAGCCTCAAGCCGCTCTCCGAACGCAAGATCAGCGCGGACGAAGTCATCGGCCGCCTGAGGAAAAAACTCGCCAACGAACCCGGCGCGACGCTCTTTTTGCAATCCGTCCAGGATATCCGCATGGGCGGACGCCAGAGCAATGCGCAATACCAGTACACCTTGCAGGGCGACAATCTCGACGAATTGCGCGAATGGACGCCCAAGGCTTTCCGCGCGCTGGCGAAACTGCCGATGCTGGCCGACCTCAATACCGACCAGGAACTGAAAGGCCGGCAGACGATGCTCGCTTTCGACCGGGATGCGATGTCGCGGCTGGGTCTGACGCAACAGGATGTCGATGACGTGCTGTACAACGCCTTCGGCCAGCGGCAGGTTTCCACCATCTATAACGAGCTCAACCAGTACAAGGTCGTCATGGAAGTCGCGCCGCAATACTGGCAAAATCCCGAATCGCTCAAGGACATCTATATCCAGACCCCGACGGCAGGCCCTACGCCCTTGTCCGCGATCGCCAGCTGGGAGCCGACGAACACCTCGCTGTCGGTCAACCATCAGGGCCAGTTCGCCGCCTCGACTTTGTCGTTCAACCTGCCGCCAGGCAACTCCCTGTCGGATGCCACCGTCGCCATCGAACAGACGCTTGCCGATATCGGCATGCCATCTTCCATCGTCGGCAGTTTCCAGGGTACCGCCAAGACCTTCCAGGAATCGCTGGAAAACCAGCCGCTGCTGATCGCGCTGGCGCTCGTTGCCGTCTATATCGTGCTGGGCATGCTTTATGAAAGTTTCATCCATCCGGTCACGATTCTGTCCACGCTGCCCTCAGCCGGTGTCGGCGCCTTGCTCGCGCTGATCATCGCCGGTACGGAATTTTCGGTCATCGCCCTGATCGGCGTGCTGCTTCTGATCGGTATCGTGAAAAAGAACGCCATCATGATGATCGACTTCGCGCTGGTTGCAGAACGCGAAAACGGTCTCTCGCCTGAAAACGCCATTTATCAGGCCTGCCTGCTGCGCTTCCGCCCGATCATGATGACCACGACCGCCGCCCTGTTCGGCGCCCTGCCGCTGGCGCTGGGTCACGGCGATGGTGCGGAAATGCGCACTCCGCTGGGGATTTCCATCGTCGGCGGCCTGATTCTGAGCCAGTTGCTCACACTGTACACGACACCGATCGTCTATCTGTATCTTGACCGCTTCCGCAAGCGCGCCGCCGACAAGAAAGCCGCCCGCGCCAAAGGGGAAACGGCCTGAAACGACACAGGATAATGCCATGACTACCGATTTGCCATCCCGCACGCTCTTGTCGAAAACACGACTTGCCATGCCGAAAACCGCAAGGCTTGCGCTCCCGCTCGCGCTGGCCGCCGCCCTGCTGGGCGGTTGCACCGTCGGTCCTGACTATGTCCGCCCCGACACCGACATCCCGACGGCCTACAAGGAAGACAGCTTGTGGAAAACCGCCAAACCGGCCGACGAATATCCGCGCGGACAATGGTGGCGGGTTTTTCATGACCCTGAACTGGATCGCCTGATGGAACTGCACAACCGGCAAAACCTGACCATCGCCCAGTCCGAAGCGCAATACCGGCAGGCACAAGCCATGCTGCGTCAGGCAGAATCGGCCCTGTTCCCGACACTCTCGATGGATGCCAACCGCTCACGTGGCGTCCTGTCGAACAATTCGATGAAAGTCTCCAACGAAAACCAGCTTGTCGGCACCCTGAGCTGGGAAGTCGATCTTTGGGGCGGCATCCGCCGCAATATCGAGGCGGGCGAAGCCAGTGAACAGGCCAGCAAGGCGCAACTGGAAGCGGTAAAACTGTCGTCGCAGGCACAGCTGGCGACCGCCTATCTGGAACTGATCGTCACGGACCGGCAAATCATCCGGCTGGAAGAAAGTGAAAAACTGCTCGCCGAATCGCTGAAACTGACAATCAACCAGTACAACGCCGGTCTGGTGTCCGATGCCAGCGTGGCACAGGCCGAAAGCCAGCTCAAGAGCGCACAGGCTTCGACTATCGACTCGAAACTGGCACGCGCCCAGCTCGAACACGCCATCGCCGTGTCCATCGGTCAGCCGCCCGCCACCTTTTCGCTGCCTGCTGCGAAAGCCGATCCGTACCTGCCGCAAATTCCGGCCGGCGTACCGTCCCTTCTGCTCCAGCGCCGTCCCGACATCGCCGCTGCCGAACGCCGCGTCGCCGAAGCCAATGCATTGATCGGCGTGGCGAAATCGGCCTTTTTCCCGTCGCTGACGCTCTCTGCCACCGGCGGCTGGAACGGCCCGTCTTTCGGCGACCTCTTTACCGTACCGAACCGCATCTGGTCGATCGGCCCGGCCATCGCCCTCACGATCTTCGATGCCGGATTGCGCAGCGCACAGACAGACGAAGCGATAGCCGCCTATGACGAAACCGTCGCCGCCTACCGCCAGCAAGTACTGACCGCTTTTCAGGAAGTGGAAGACTATCTCGCGGCACAAGCCATGCTCGGCGATGAATCCGACATGCAAAGCGCCGCCGTCGCCGCCGCCATCCGCTCGGAGACGATCACGCGCAACCAATACCGTGCAGGCGTCGTCAGCTATCTGGATCTGCTCGTCGCCGAAAACAACCGTATTTCCGCCGAAAACACCCTCTGGGATATCCGCAAGCGCCAGTTCACCAGCAGCGTTGGCCTGATCGCCGCCATCGGCGGCCAGTGGGATACCCCCGCGACCGATACGCCGGCAACCGGGACCGCAACCCCGCCCCCGACGGCTCCCGCGTCGCAAACCACCGGCAGTGCGGCTATCCCTTCCAATACGACACAACCGGCGGAAAAAGCGCCGGCGCAACAACCGGCGACATCCACCGTACCCTCTGCACCTGCTGTACCGGCGACGCCTGCCACCCCGGCAGCAACCGTACCGGTTCGCTCCTGAAACACCCGACATCACACAGGGAAGAAAAAACGGGGAAGGCGGCAAGCCTTCCCCGTTGCAATTGTCCGTAATTTTACCGTCACTTCGCCGGTGCATTCGCCAGTCCGTCCGGCCATGCCTTCATTTCGTCATAGAGAAACGAACGTTTGATTGCCGCGCTGTCGCCGCCCAGTGCATCGACCAGCGCGAAAGCGAAAGGCAATGCCGTTCCAGGCCCGCGGCTCGTAATCAGCTTGCCGTCACGCACCACGGTATCGGAAAGATATGTTGCATCGCGGTAAAACGGTTCCGTCCGGTCACCGGGATAGGCCGTCATCTTCCGCCCCGCCAGAATACCGGCTTTCGCCAGCACATTGGGGCCGGCGCACATGGCCGCCACGAATTTGCCGGAACGGTCATAATGCCGGACCAGCTCCAGCACCCGCGTATCGTCCTGCAAATGGGCCACACCATCCCAGCCGCCCGGCAAAACGATCATGTCGTAATGCAGGAAATCGCCGTTATCCCGGCCGAGTACCTTGTCGGCGCGTATCGTGATCGCATGCCCGCCGGTCACCCATTCGCCCGCCGTACTCACGGCATCGACCGAAAAGCCGCCACGTCGCAACACATCCAGAATCTCGACCGTTTCGCCTTCCTCGAATCCGGGTGCCAGCAACACCATGACCGCCGGTTTGTCCATCGCCATCGCCATTCCTCCCGCAAAAACACCCCATGCCAGAACCAGCAACGCCAGTATCCGTTTCATATTTCCCTCCTTTCGGCACTCATCCCGTCAGGCAGGCATACCTGCCGTCGCAGGGTTCGGCAAACGCTATTGTGCATCCTGTGCTTCTTCGGCGGCTTTCTTGTCGCGTTTTTTCTGCGTTTCCGCGCGCTTGCGTTCCACTCTTTCCAGACGTCTTGCCGATTCTTCCTGTTTGGCCTCGTACTCGCGGACGTTTTCCGCCTTTTCAGCCGGAGTCATCAGGTTGCCAGAATGACGTTCGTCCGGTGTATCGGTCACGCCACGTGCGGCCGCCTCACGCTTCGCCTCGCGTTCCTGAACCCGTCTGACCCGTTCTTCATGCGCCCTCAGGCTCTCGGCCCGCTGCGTGGCATCGGCCTCTTCCTTGAGTTCACGCCGATCGAGCGCCAGATCACGCTGCCTGATCTTGTCGCTGCGCTTGAAACGCTTGGCTTCGAGTTCCAGCATATATAACGCCTGCCAATCGATCCGGCGCCGTTCTTCCGCCTCGTCATAGCACATGTAAACGAAAAACTTTTCGTTGCACAACAGTTTTTCGTTATACAAACGTGCATTGATATTCTGTTTCTCGATACGGATGATCTCCAGTACCTGATCGGCCTTTTTGACCGAATCGATCGAACCGGCAGGATAATGCGCCAGAATGGCCGCAACGTCAGGGCCGACCTTTTGCTGCACCCACAGAGATTCCTGGACGCGTTCTTTATCGTGATCATCCTCGAAAACTTCCGCATGGACAGGCAAAACCGCCTGCCACAACAACATCACGCCGGCAACCGCGCACAACAGGCGACGGCCAATGCCTGTCCGAAGAGACGTCGCTTTTTCGCACGGCAACTTTTCCGAAACTTCCGAAGGTTTCAACTCGCACTCCTGTCCATATGGCATCATGACTCCGGACGCCTGCCGCGCCGGATGCGTCATTTTACCATTAAAATTTTTGCCTTCCGCCTGACATCGAGACGTGTTTCCCGTCACCGCTCACTGTCCGCCCGCCGCCAGCATACGCCCCCGGCCATCCCCGGCTTGTCCCGGCATATCGGGAACGATGTCCTCATGCAAAAACAGGTCACGCCATATCCCCGACAAGGCCGAAACCGCCATTTTTTGCAGGGAACCGCCCGTCATATCCGCCGTTTGCGCCAGCAAATCATCCAGCATGCCGCGTATCCGTTCACGTGCGACAGGCCGTCCGGCGGCTTTTTCACGGTAATACGATGCCAGTTCGCCCAGCAGCGGTCTGACGCGCACCCCGCTTGTCGCCAGCCTTCTTTCAAGCCGGAGCAACCTTGCCATATTCAGCCCGATGCACAAATCGGAAAGAATACCGTTGGCCGACAGACCATCGGAAACGGCAAGATGCCGGGTTTTTTCCAGCTGCGTCAGCCTCGGCACCAAAAGGCTGATGCCGTCGACCATCTTCACCGACATCGCGATCATGGACGGCACGCGGGAAGCATCACCCAACTGCGCGATATCGCCCCACATATGCCGCGCCAGCCGCCGCGTCACCGCCGTGACATTGACGACGCGGAACATCCAGGTGCAAAACAGGGACATGCCGATACCGATGGACTGGCTCAGCTCGGTATTGATGAACGTGGTCATGTCCGCCGTACCGGTGTCGAACATGGTCATGGAACAAATCGTCAGCATCATGAACGGTGTGGCACGCATGGCGGTCGCCGGCTTGACCATCAATATATTCATCAACAGCAAAAACGGCGCGAACACCAGCATCAGCATCTCGAAACTGTGCGCCGAAGGCAAGAGCAGCAAAAGATACAGCCCCGCCGTCAATGTGGACAAGGTGATATAGATGAATTGCAGCCGGATGGCCGGCAAGGGATTGTCCAGCGAAGCGAAAAACATGCAATAGATCCCCGCATTGACCGGAACGCTCACTCCATTTGGCCAGCCCGAAACCATCCAGAACAGGCATGAAAGCCCTTGCGCCAGTCCGGCGGCCAGCGCCGAAACCAGCGCGATACGACGATCGACGAACAGCGATACGGCAGATGTCTTGACCGGACGACGGGCGATCGGGGGCGTTTTTCCCGCCATTCCCTCATCGATCTGGCGACGCAAATCGAAACAGCGTTCCCCCTCGTTGAGCAGACGCTGCAATTCCATCCCCAGATTGACGTACATCATTTCCCGCATACCGGCTCCCGGACGGATCACCGGCATGATCCGGTCGATTTCCTTTTGCAAAACCACGACACGCCCCATGTCGCCGCTATCACCCGTTCCGATCCAGTCGCGCATGGCGAGCAACACTTTTTGCCATGCTTCGGGCAAAACGCCGTTTTCTTCGCGCCGGATCACTTCCAGCCTGTCCCTGACCGTCGCCAGCACCGGCAACAGGGTGGAAAACCGGTTTTGCAATTCGGTCACCAGCCCGACGATCCAGCGAACATTGGAGGTATCGAACGACAAATGAGTCACCAGCGTCCGCAATTCCGATATCGTCTGCGACAGCCGGTGCAATTCCACCTTGCTGTTTCCGGAATTGTCCGACAGGATATCCCACACCCATTGCCTGACATCCCTGAGGACGACATCGAGCCGTTCCAGCGCCGTCCGGTCGATTCTCTTGGGCAATACCAGACTGTGCACCAGTGCGGAACAGACGATACCCAGCACGATTTCTTCCACCCGTGCCAGCGACGCCTCGAACAACATGGCCTCACTGAACTGTGACACATCCGCCAGAATCGGCAAGGCGATGATCGGAACGGAATACCCCGCCAGCATGAACGCATAGGCACGCGGCGTCCTGTCCAGCAGGGAAACATACAGGCACACGCCGATCCACGCACTGAAAATCAGCGCCAGCAATACGGGATATCCGACGAAACGCGGTACCACCAGCACCGTCAGCACCGCTCCGGCGACGGTCCCCGCCACACGGTAAACCGCCTTGGAACGTGTCGTTCCGGAAAACGGCTGTGAAACGACATAGGCCGAAATCAGCGACCAGAACGGGCGCGGCAACCCCAGACGGAAGGCCAGATACAAGGCCAGCATCGCCGCCGCGAAGCTCTTGAGTGAAAAAAGGATATCGTCCCGTGTAATCCGGTTTTGCATGACAGGCCCAGGCAGATCGTTTTCCATACGGCAGACTGCATGACTGGAGCGACCCTGCCGCCACGGGGGAAAACTATAGGAGCGATCCTGCCCGAACGGGACACACGATCGTACCCATTGGGTGCACATTCCTGCCATGACGTCCCGCAACGCCCGGATTTCTGATAAAACGTCATTATCCCGAACTGTATGCCCCTGTCATGACCGCCACCGACACTTCACGGCAACGTATCGCCGAACTGAACCGCCTGATCGCGGAAAAAATCCTGCCGCGCATGCCTGCGCCCGGCAACTGGCCCACTGCCATCAAGGGACTTATTCTCTATCGGCGTGACTGGGACTACCTGTCGGAAAACTGCTTTTATCCCCCCGCCATCACCGCCGTCATTCAGGGACAACGCAATTCTTTTCTGGGCGACCGAGAATACCATTACGAAGAGGGCGACTGTCTGGTTCACAGCGTGGAAGTCCCAAGCGTCAACTACTTCACGAAAGCCAGCCCGGAAAAACCCTTCCTGTCGGTCTCGCTGGAAGTGGATCGTTATCTCGCCGCGCGTTTCGCACGGGACATCGTGCCGGACTGCACCGTTGCGCCGGAAACGGAAACCTCGGAAAACATCTCCGTCGCCGATATCGACATCGACGTACTCGACGCCTTCGCCCGTCTGGTCGCGTTACTCGACAAACCGGAATACATCCCCCATCTGGCACCGCTCATCATCGAGGAAATCCATTGCCGGATGCTGATGGGACACCAGGGAAAACTGCTGCGGCAAGTCAATACCGCCGGTACACGCGGCAACCAGATCGCCCGTGCCGTCAGCTGGCTGCGCGAACATTACCGCGACCCCTTGCGTATCGACGATCTGGCACGGCAGGTGAATATGGCACCCTCGACGTTTTACCGTCATTTCCGTGAAATCACCCTGCTTTCCCCCCTGCAATACCAGAAACAGCTTCGCCTGCATGAAGCCCAGCGACTCATGCTCGTCGAAAAACAGTACGTCTCCAGCGCCGCCCTTGCCGTCGGCTATGAAAACGTCAAGCAGTTCAGCCGGGAATACAAACGCTTTTTCGGCGAATCACCCTCCCGCGACGCGCAAAAGGCCAGAAAAACGTTTTTCACACCGGGAGGTACAACCGGCATTTCCGGGTAATCCCGCCGGAAACACCGGTTCTGCCGTCAGTCTTTCGTCATTTCCGCAGTCCATTCATCCTCGTAGCGATACCGGTTTCTGGTACGGCCGGAACGGGCGCTTTGCATGATCTGGCTGACGATCTTGGCCGAACAGGGATTGCGACACTGCTCCAGATTGTGCGCATAAATCTGCGTCGTCACGATCAGACTGTGCCGTGCAAACTGTTGCACCTGCTGAAGCGTCGCACCTGCCGTCAGCGAAATCGTCACCGCCGTATGGCGCAACGAATGCGCCGTAATCAGGCTGTCTTTGAATCCGGAACGTTCCAGAAGTTTTTTCACGATACGGCTGACGCTGCGTACCGACAAACGTCCATCGTGATTGTTGTGGCTGACCGAGACAAACAACGGGGAATGCATCGTCAGCCCGGATCGCGATGCCAGATACCGGCTGAGCGCGGAAGCCACCTGTTTCGGGACATTGACCAGATCCGTCTTGCCGTCCCGTCCCTTGCCGTGGATATAAAGGACGGTTCCGCCGCCGGAATTCCTGATATCCCCCACATCGGCACGCGCGACTTCCGAAACCCGCAAACCGCATGTCACCATCAACAGGATCATCGTATAGTCACGCAATGCGAACGGACCGGACTGTGCGGTTTTCAACAATTTCAGCACCTGTTCCGGCAGCAGAAAATCCCGTTTGGGAAGATGCCCTACCCTGACGTTTTTCACGGATGCGGCGATATCGGCATACATCCCCTGTTGTGCGGTCCATTTGAAAAACAGGCGTATGGATGCCAGGTATGTCTGCACCGTGGACAGGGAATGACGTTCCCTGAGATACATTTTCCAGGATATGACATGATCTTTTCCCGGCACCTCGATACCTGAATCAGCCAGCCAGCCGAAAAACGTCTTGAGTGCCGTCCGGTATGTCCGCACCGTCGTCGGACTGAACTCCGACGAATGCAGAAAACGGAAAACCAGCTCCTCGAAAAAAGCGGCGTTGACGGAAACAGATGCGATTGATGTACCCATTCTCGATAATCCTTTCATGGCAATGAAAACGGCAAGGACAAATTTCCGGAAAACCCTTTTGCCCATCACCGTTATCATCGTTGTCGATTCAAAACCTGCCGCTGTCCAAAAACAAACATCCGTTAATACGCAGCATTAACGGATGTCATGATTGCAGGACAAATCGGCAAAACCTCGCCCGCACACATGCCGCCGGCACTTGCACCGTACCGGAAACGACAAACCACCCGCCTGTCAGAAACAGGCGGCATGCACGGGCATGCCGAGTATGTCAGGAAAACGGAAAGAGAAAAGAAAACACGAGAAATATCTGATGCCGGCCGAAAAGTTTTCACGGCGGCCATGCCGTGCCTGTCGCCGCATCTGGCGATGACAAAGACAGGCTTGCCGATATTCACCGGCATGCCTGTTCCGGAAAGCGGCCATCCGGCAGGAAAAACGTCGCCACCTGCCGGACGGAAAACGCACGTCACATATTGAGCGCCCTGCCATCGACGGCCAGCGCCGCTTCATGCACCGTTTCGGAAAGCGTCGGATGGGCATGGCAAATACGGGCGATGTCTTCGGACGTCGCCTTGAACGTCATCGCCATGACCGCCTCGGCGATCAGTTCGGAAACCATCGGTCCGATCATGTGGACGCCCAGCACTTCATCGGTCGAGGCATCGGCGATGATCTTGACGAAACCTTCGGTCGAACCCATCGTCCGTGCCCGCCCGTTGGCCATGAACGGGAACATCCCGGTGCGGAAAGCTGTCCCCTGCGCCGCCAGTTCTTCCTCGGTCTTGCCAGCCCATGCGATTTCCGGATGGGTATAGACCACCCAGGGAATGTTGCGGTAATCGACATGCCCGTACTTGCCGGCGATACGTTCGGCCACGGCCACGCCTTCTTCCTCGGCCTTGTGCGCCAGCATCGGCCCGCGCACCACGTCGCCGATGGCCCAGACGTTTTTCAGGTTCGTACGGCACATGCCATCCACTTTGACAAAGCCGCGCTCGTCCAGTGCCAGCCCGACGTTTTCCGCGCCCAGTCCGTCCGTATAGGGCGTTCTGCCGATGGAAACCAGCAATTTGTCGAATACTGCCTTTTTCACCTGGCCCTGCACGTCGTCGTATTCGATGGCGACGCCGCCGTTGACCGGTTTGACCTTCCGTACCATCGCGCCGGTATAAATCGTCAGTCCCTGCCGGGTCAGCTGTTTTTGCGCTTCCTGCGCGATTTGCCGGTCAGCTCCGGCCAAAAGCGTCGGCTGTGCCTCGAACAGCGTCACGGCAGACCCCAGCCGCCGCCAGACAGACCCCATTTCCAGTCCGACGACACCCGCCCCGATGATCGCCAGCGTCTCCGGAACGGCATCCATCGCCAGCACACCGGTATTGGACAATACCCGCTTTTCATCGAACGGCACGCCCGGCCAGGGACGCGGCTTCGAGCCGGTCGCGACGATGACATGCGTGCAAGTGAACTGCCGCACCTCGTCACCCGTCACACCGATCCGGTATTCCCCGTCGCGGCACCCCGCGAACGTGGCGGTACCGTTGAAAAACGTGACCTTGTTCTTGCGGAACAGAAAAGCGATGCCATCGTTGCTTTGCCGCACGATGGAAACACGCCGTGCCTGCATGCGCGCCATATCCAGCCCGACACCACGGATATCGACACCGAAATGCCCCAGTCCGTCACGGGCCATTTCGTAATGCGCCGACGCTTCCAGAAGCGCCTTGGACGGAATGCATCCCACATTGGTGCACGTACCGCCAGGCGCCGGTTTGCCATCCGTTTTCCAGTCGTCGATACACACCGTTTTCATGCCCAGCTGCGCGGCGCGGATCGCTGCGATATATCCGCCCGGCCCGCCACCGATCACAGCCACATCGAAGTCCACACTCATTTCCTGTCCTTTCGCCAGTCCTTACAAATCCAGCAACAGGCGTGCCGGGTCTTCCAGCGTTTCCTTGATCGTCCGCAAAGCCTGTACCGCCTCACGTCCATCGATCAGACGGTGATCGTAGGAAAGCGCCAGATAATTCATCGGACGAATGACGATTTGCCCGTTTTCCACGACCGGACGTTCCTTCGTGGCATGGATGCCCAGAATCGCGGATTGCGGCGGATTGATGATCGGCGTGGAAAGCATCGAGCCGAAAATGCCGCCGTTCGAGATGGAGAACGTTCCGCCCGTCAAATCTTCCAGCGTCAACTGGCCTTCACGCGCACGAATCGACAACTCGTTGATTTTTTTCTCGATTTCCGCAATCGTCATCAGATCGGCATCCCGCATGATCGGCACGACCAGCCCGCGCGGCGAACTGATGGCAATACCGATATCGTAATAACCGTGATAGACGATGTCGTTGCCGTCGATCGAGGCATTGACCACCGGAAAACGTTTGAGCGCGGCAATGGACGCCTTCACGAAAAACGACATCAGCCCCAGCCGGACACCGTGTTCCTTTTCGAACTGTTCGCCGAATTTCTTGCGCAAATCCAGTACCGGCTGCATGTTCACTTCGTTGAACGTCGTCAGCGATGCCGTCGTCTGCTGCGACTGGATCAGCCGTTCGGCCACGCGGGCACGCAAGCGGCTCATCGGCACGCGGTTTTCCGTGCGGTTGGCCGCGCCGTACACCGTCTGTTGCCCCGTCGAACCCGACGGCGCATAAGGCGTCTGCACAACAGGGGCCGGACGGCGGACGGCCTGTTCCGCCGCTTTTTCGTCCTCGGCCTGTTCCGCACCGCGTGCCGCCCAGGCGCGTTCCACATCCTGCTTGGTTACCCGTCCGTCCTTGCCGGTACCGACGACTTCAGCCTCGTCCATCCCCAGTTCCGCCAGCATGCGGGCCGCGGCAGGCATGACGATACCGGAAGGATAGTCCGCCGGATCAGGCATGTCGCGCTCGCTGTCGAACCCGACGGACAACGACGCAGCCGCCGGTGCGACCGGTTCGGGTTGTACCGCGACAGCGGGTTTTTCCGGTTCGGCCGGTACCGCGACCTGCTGTGCGACGGGAACGGCGGCAGGTGCCGCGGCGACGGCCGCTGTATCGACAGTCGCGATCACTTCTCCTGCGACCACAGTCGCACCGTCGCCCTTCAATACCGACACCAGCACCCCGGCACCCGGAGAAGGCAACTCCAGCACAACCTTGTCCGTTTCGATATCGACCAGATTTTCATCCAGCGCGACGGCCTCACCCGCCTTTTTGTGCCACTGCAACAACGTGGCTTCCGTTACCGATTCCGATAACTGTGGAACTTTCACTTCAAGTACCGCCATATATTTCTCCACTCAATATTCCGGCGCCGGTTCACGCACCGGCGCCTTGTTGTCCCTACCTGACGACGACCATGTCCGGCATGGCGCCGAAAGCGGCGTTGACCAGCTCTTTCTGTTGTGCCGTATGTTTCTGGAAATACCCCACGGCCGGCGAAGACGACGCGGGCCGCGAAGAATACGACAGTTTCTGTCCGGGCTGCATGCAATCGAAAATCGGCCGCAGCAACTGGAGCCATCCCCCCTGGTTTTCCGGTTCGTCCTGTACCCACATCACTTCTTTCAGTGCCGGATAACCCGCCAGCACCGCCGACAGTTCCTCATGCGGGAACGGATACATCTGTTCCAGCCGGACGATCGCCACATCGCGTCGTCCCAGTTCAGAGCGACGATGCACCAGATCGTAATAGACGCGCCCCGTGCAGATCAGCAAACGCGTGACCTGTGCAGCGTCGATCGTATCATCCGTTTCCTTCAGCACCGGCCTGAACGCGCCGCCTGCCAGCTCGGACAGCGGCGATGCGGCATCCTTGTGCCGCAACAGCGACTTCGGCGTCATCACGATCAGCGGTTTGCGCTGCATCCTGAGCATCTGCCGACGCAGGACATGAAAAATCTGCGCCGCCGTCGTCGGCTGCACGACTTCCATATTGTTGTCCGCACACAGATGCAAATACCGTTCCAGACGGGCCGAGGAATGCTCCGGTCCCTGCCCTTCGAATCCGTGCGGCAGCAGCATGACCAGCCCGCATGCGCGTCCCCATTTGGCTTCGCCGGAACTGATGAACTGGTCGATCACGACTTGAGCGCCGTTGGCGAAATCGCCGAACTGCGCTTCCCACAGCGTCAAGGTATTGGGTGCGGAAGTGGCGAACCCGTATTCGAACGCCAGCGCCGCTTCTTCCGACAGCGGAGAATTGATGACCGTAAAGTTCGCCTGATTCTTCGAAACATGCTGGAGCGGAATATAAACCCCTGCATCCCAGCGTTCGCGGTTCTGGTCATGCAGCTCGGCATGACGGTGCACGAAAGTCCCGCGCCCGGAATCCTCACCGGCCAGCCGCACCGAAAAACCGGCCGAAACCAGCGAGGCATACGCCAGATGCTCTGCCATGCCCCAGTCCACCGGCATCTCGCCGCGTCCCATCGCGGCACGGTCATGGATGACACGCTCGACCAGCGGATGCAGCTTGAGCCATTCCGGCATCGTCGTAATCCGTTCCGAGAGCCGTTTGAGTTCTTCCACCGGCATGGCCGTCACGGCTTCTTCCTTCTCGCCCTGCTGCTTGAGAATCGGTTGCCATTGCAATGCCGACTGGCTCTTCACATTCGTCATGACCGGCGAGACGATCGGCGTACCGGCATCCATTCTGGCACGATACCCCGTCACCAGCGCATCCACATCCGCCGGCGTGACGATACCCTGGCTGACCAGGCGTTCCGCATACAGGCTGCGCACACCCGGATGCACCGCGATCTTCTTGTACATCAGTGGTTGCGTCATCGCCGGCGTATCCTGTTCGTTATGGCCGAGCTTGCGGTAGCAGACGATATCGACCACCACATCCTTGCGGAATTCCATCCGGAAATCCAGCGCGATTTGCGTGGCCAGCACCACCGCTTCCGGATCGTCGCCATTCACATGCAGAATCGGTGCCTCGATCATCTTGGCAACATCGGTACAGTAAAGCGATGAACGCGCGTCGCGCAAATCCGACGTCGTGAACCCGATCTGGTTGTTCAGCACGATATGCACCGTCCCGCCGGTACTGTACCCGCGCGTCTGCGCCATATTGAGCGTTTCCTGCACGACACCCTGCCCGGAAAACGAGGCATCGCCGTGCACCAGCACCGGCATGACCTGCGAACCGTCGGTATCGCCGCGATGCATCATCCGCGCCTTGGTGGAACCCTCGACCACCGGATTGACGATTTCCAGATGGGACGGATTGAATGCCAGCGACAGATGCACCGGCCCGCCCGGCGTGGAAATATCGCGCACGAAACCCTGATGGTATTTCACGTCGCCTGCCGGCAATTCCTTCTCGGGCAGACTGCTTTCGAACTCGGCGAACAGATCGGCGGGCATCTTGCCCATGATATTGACCAGCACATTGAGCCGTCCGCGGTGCGCCATGCCCAGCACGATTTCCTGAATGCCTTTTGTCCCAGCACGCTGGATCACCTCGTCCAGCGACACGATGAAACTTTCCCCGCCTTCCAGCGAAAAACGCTTCTGGCCGACATACTTCGTATGCAGATAGCGTTCCATGCATTCCGCCGACGTCACACGTTCCAGAATACGGCGCTTTTTCTCAGGCGAAAAATCGGGTGTGGCCTGTATCGACTCCAGACGTTCCTGCATCCAGCGCTTTTGCGCATGATCGGTGATATACATGAATTCCGCGCCGATCGAACGGCAATACGTCTCGCGCAACAAGTCGAGCAACTCGCGCAGCGTCGCCGTTTCACGGCCGAAATAGGTATTGCTGATATTGAACACCAGATCCATATCCGTATCGGTGAACCCGTAGAAAGACGGGTCCAGTTCCGGAATATAGGGGCGTTCATGCCGCTCCAGCGGATCGAGTTTCGCGCGATAAGTCCCCAGAAAACGGTAAGCTGCCGTCATCTGTTGCGCTGCGATACGCTTGCGTTCCAGTTCGGCATTGCCTTTCGGCACCAGAATCTTGAAGGGAGAATGCCGCGCCCGCTCAGCATAAGCCGCCAGTACCGGGCCATGCCGCACGTCCGAACGGTTGCTGCCATCGACGGCCGGCACATTCTGCATCGAATTGAAATAAGCCCGCCAGTTCTCCGGAACCGAAGCGGGATCGTCGAGATACGATTCGTAAAGATCTTCCACATAAGGCGCATTGCCCGCGAACAGATACGAATTGTCCTGGTATTCCTGCATCATGATGCTCACCTTTTCCTTTGCGGAAACGACGGAAATCCCTTCCCGCCCGGCTTCCGCCAGCACGCCTGCTTCCCGCACAGGCCGGATACCCGTGACCGCACGGACACCGCCGCAGCGTTCACGACCAGATATGAAGATTATACCTGTTAAATTTTCGCGAGGCGCCCCGGTTCAGCGACTGTATCAGGCAATGTCCCATCGTGACACACGACTGGAGAAAAACATTGACTATCTGCAAAATCACGACATCCTTTTCCGTTTCGCACACACCGCCGCTGTGAGTGATTCCCCATATATGCGTCCACGCCACGCATTGACGGACAAACAAAAAACCGCGCATGAAGCGCGGTTTTCACAGACGGGCCGAATGCGGTGATCATCCGCGTTTGTCCATCGGAACGACGTCGCGGCGCGGTTCGCCGATATAAAGCTGGCGCGGACGACCGATACGCTGTTCCGGATCGGAAATCATTTCTTTCCACTGGGCGACCCAGCCGACGGTTCTGGCCAGCGCGAAGATACCGGTAAACAGCGAGGACGGAATGCCCAGTGCCGACTGGACGATGCCGGAATAGAAATCGACGTTCGGATACAGCTTGCGGGAAACGAAATAATCGTCTTCCAGCGCGACCCGTTCGATTTCCAGTGCGATCTTGAACAGCGGATCGTCTTTCAGACCGAGTTCTTCCAGCACTTCGTGGCAGGTTTCGCGCATGAGTGTCGCGCGCGGATCGAAATTCTTGTACACGCGATGGCCGAAACCCATCAGACGCATGCCGGCCGTACCGTCCTTGACGGACTTCACGAAAGAGGCGACCTTGTCGACCGAACCGATCTTCTTGATCATCGCCAGGGACGCTTCGTTGGCGCCGCCGTGTGCCGGTCCCCACAGGCAGGCGATACCGGCCGCGATGCAGGCGAACGGGTTAGCACCGGAAGAACCGGCCAGACGGACCGTCGAGGTCGATGCATTCTGTTCGTGGTCGGCATGCAAAATCAGGATACGGTCCAGCGCACGCACCAAAACGTCGTTGATTCTGTAATCTTCCGCCGGGGTGGCGAACATCATGCGCATGAAGTTCGCGGTGTAGTACAAATCCTTGCGCGGATAGACGAAAGGCTGGCCGACATTGTATTTGTAGGACATGGCCACCAGCGTCGGCATCTTCGCCAGCAAACGGATAGCCGACAGTTCGCGGTGTGCCGGGTCAGTGATGTCCAGCGAATCGTGGTAGAACGACGAAAGCGCGCCGACGGTCGCGACCAGAAGCGACATTGGATGGGAATCGCGGCGGAACCCGCGGAAAAAGAACTGCATCTGTTCGTGGACCATCGAATAGTCGGCGATACTGCGGACATATTCGTCATACTGTTCCTTGGTCGGCAATTCGCCCTTGAGCAGCAGGTAACAGGTTTCCATGAAGTTGCATTTCATGGCCAGCTGCTCGATCGGATAGCCGCGGTAGAGCAGTTCGCCCTTGTCGCCGTCGATATACGAAATCGCGGAGCGACAGGATGCCGTCGCCAGGAATCCGGGGTCATAGGAAAGCTTTCCGGTCGTGCTGTACAACTTCCGGATATCGATACTGTCCGGGCCGATCGTGCCCTTGTAAACCGGCAATTCGACGGCGGGTGTGCCATCGTCAAACGACAATTTCGCTTTCTTCACAGAATCGTTCATTTTCTTCCAATTCTTCCAATGTCTCTCAGTTCAACAACACAGAATGCCGAGGCCCCCTGCAAAATCCATAAAAAAAGAAAGCATTATAAATGCTTCCGTTTGCATATTGCATTTTTTAACACAAATTTCATGAAATCCCAAATTCCGGAAACAACCGGCCCGACGGCTTGCCGCGGAAAGCACTGTGCTCCCCGAACCCGCAAGAGCGCCGCCACTCTGGCGTCACGTCGCCTGTACGCTCAGGGCAAGACGCCGAAATGCCGCAATGCATGCAAAATACCGTCATCATCGACACTTTTCGTCACAAAATCGGCTTTTTGCTTGACCGGATCATGCGCATTGCCCATCGCCACGCCGATGCCGGCATAGGAGAGCATCCCCATGTCGTTGAAACCGTCGCCGAACGCCATGGTTTCTTCCGGCGAAATCCCGGCCTGACGCAACACCGCTTCCATTCCGACATCCTTGCCGCCACCGGCCGGCAGCACATCGAAACAGTACGGAACCGAGCGCGTCATCTCGACCTGTGTGAGCGCTTCGGCCAGAAACCCTTCTTCACCGTCTTTCAGAAAAGGGACGAACTGGAGAATTTCGTCGTTTCCGATACGGTCTACCGACGTAACGGAAGGCACCGGATGATCGATCAGGCGACACAGCGCCTCGACCGACTCGTCGGCGTAATTGAGGAACATATCGTCTTCCCGGACGAACAGGCAGGGGAACGGTCTTTCCGCCAGCAGGGACTTCAGGGTGGCGATGACCGGTGCATCGATCGTTTTCTTGCGGATGACGCCCGTATCGCCATAGCAATACTGTCCGTTCAGTGTCAGATAGGCATCGAAACGGAAATATTTGTCCATGAACGGCATCATCATTTTCGAGCGGCCGGTCGCCACATAGAGCCTGATGCCCTGTTCACGCAAGGCATGCAAGGCCCGCCGCGTCGATTCGGGCATGGTATGGTTTCTGAAGCTGATCAATGTTCCGTCGATATCGAAAAAGACGGCCCTGACCGCATTTCCCGGTCTGTCGTTCATATCGTTTCCCGTTGCACTCGCTGTCGAAAAGGCAATTATAGACTGCAAACGCGCCTGTCATGCCCTCAGACGAACTGTTGCCTGAAATGCGACGGCGTTTGCCCGTAGAGCTTCCTGAAAGACGCGATGAAGGCACTGACGTTTTCATAGCCGACTCGCTGGGAAACCTGCTGGACGCTTTCGCCCTGGGCCAGCCATTTCCGCGCCATCATCAGGCTGGCGCACTGACGCCACTGGGCAAAGGTCATGCCGGTTTCACGGGAGAAATGGCGGCTGATGCTGCGTGAGCTGATTTTCATGCGCTGTGCCCATTCCTCGATGCTTTTGCGACGTACCGGATTGGCAAGGATTTCGCGCGCCATCTCGTTAAGCGGCCTGCTTTTTGGCAACACCAGACGTCCCTTTTGCTGTGAAGCGGCATGCAATTCGTCGAGAAACACCAGAAGCAGTCTTTCCTGTCGTGCCGCCAGCGGCTGGAAAACCCCGTCGATCCCCCCCTGCTGCCAGGTGACTGCCCGTTCCAGAATCATGGGCACCAGATCCGAGACATTGAGTACACAAGGCGTTTCGGGCAAACCGGTACACAATGCCGGCGCGAGCGAAGCGACGACACCGGAAGACTGTCCGAACTCCTGTACCGAATAATGGAAATGCGGCGGAAACCATGCCATCTGACCGAAAGACGTGCTCCAGAATCCGCGTTCGTCTTCCACGACCAGCAACCCCCTGTGCAAATAGACAAGCCGTGTTTCATTGGCGGCATGTGCAGGCTGAACGATGCCGCCCGGCGCGGCAAAAGCCGACAGGGAAAAACGCTGGCCATGTAACAGAAAATAGGAAGACATGCGCCTCCTCCAATACAGTCATCCGGTCAGGCCGCGCGCACGCCGCCTTTTTGCGTCGCCGGCCGAAATACCTGTTTTCAATGCCGTGTTTCTATATTATCGCAAACTTTTCCTTCAACGCGCACCTTGCGTATCCCCCGGCATACACGCATGTTGCATGCGATACGACTTGAAATCGTGGCAAACATCACCATATGGGCACCAGCGCATGTCGCCGACGATACCGCCGCCGCAAGGTTAGCGGTAAAATCGGTGTTTCAGGCGGCAGCGCCGTTCATTCATTCACCGAAACGAGTATCACGAACATGAGCGTCGATATTTTTTTGCAGGAAACCCCCTATATCGATTTTTCCACATCGATCGTGCGCGACCAGTCAAAAGCCCTGTTCAAGGGCGTGAAAAGCGAACTGGAAAAAGTGCGGATCGCCTTTGAATTCGTCCGCGACGAGATTTCCCATTCTTTCGACGTCAACGCCACCGTCGTCACGGCCAAGGCATCCGACGTCCTCAAGCACAAGACCGGCATCTCGCACGCGAAGGCGAACCTGCTGGCCGCCCTGTTGCGCTCCCAGAAAATCCCTGCCGGCATGTGCTACCAGCACCTGACGCGCAACAAGGACAATGATTCGGAAGGCCATATCGTTTACTGCTTCAACGCGGTCCATATCGGCAACCGCTGGATCAAGCTCGACGCCCGCGGCAACAACAGCCGTGTCGACGTCCGTTTTTCCATGCATGAACCGGCGCTGGCTTTCGCCAATCGCCCGCAATACAAGGAATTTTTCTGGCCCGGCATTTTCGCGCGTCCGCATCGTGCCAGCATGAACGCGCTGGAAAGCGCCACCAGCATGGAAGAATTGCTGAAAAAGCTGCCGGATCACATGCTCGAAGACCCGGATATCGTCGAAGTCGAGGCCGAAGACTTCAGGGCCGAAACGCACAACAGCCGTGCCGGCAGCGGCAGCTGGTTCTGGTTCTGAAATGACGAAAACACGTGCCGCCGAACCATCCGGCATGGGACATCCCCGTGCCGCACACGTTCCGCATTTGCCATGATCGCCTGCCGGACGGTCAGGGTCAAAAATCTGTTGACCCCCTCGAAGCTGCCCGGCGTCGATTACGTCATCAACCCTTACGTCGGCTGTCCGCACAAATGCCTGTATTGCTATGCCGAATTCATGAAGCGTTTTTCCGACCATACGGAAGACTGGGGTGACTTCACCGACGTCAAGATACCCGACACCCCTATCCCGCTGCGGCGACTGACCGGAAAACGGCTGGTCATCAGCTCCGTCACCGACCCGTACAACGCATTTGAAAAACGCCACGGCATCACCCGCAGCGTACTGGAACAACTGGCCGGCGTACCCGTCGCCATCACCCTCATCACCAAATCCGATCTTATCGTGCGCGACATGGAACTGATCGCCGGACTGGAAAACGCCGAAGTCGCCTTTTCCCTCAATTCGCTCGACGACGGCTTCCGCCGCCTGTTCGAGCCGCGCGCACCCGATGCGAAACGGCGGCTTGCCGCCATGCGACGACTGCATGACGCGGGTATCCGCACCATCCTGTTCATGTCCCCGATATTTCCGGGCATCACCGACTTCACCGACATCATCCGCGCTTCGTCGGTTTTCACCGACGAATACTGGTTCGAAAACCTCAATCTGGACAACCTGGCGCACAACCGGGTCGCTCGCGCCATCGGATGCCACTACCCCGGACTGGTACCGCTGTACCGCGCCATTTACCGCGACGGCGACAACACCTTCTGGAAAGAACTGGCACACGACATCGCCGACTATTGCACACAACACGGTATCGCTTTTCGCGACCTCTTTCACTGATACCGCATTCTGCCGCTCTCGCATGACAAACGTCCCGACTGACGACGTACACCGTCCATGCTCCATTGCCGCGACACCGGCATACCGTTCGCCCATCATGGAAAGACGGCGACAAGTCGCGAAACCCTTTCAGGTTCCGCAAGCTTTCATCACGATCAACTGCCGCTGCCGCCGCCGCTGCCGACTGCAATCGGTTCGATCACCGAAGCGAAAACCGCCGAGAGTTTCGCCATCCCTTCGGCAGGCGCCTGCTGTGCGGCACGCGCGTAGATTTCATATTTTGCCGACTGGTCGGACTGGCGGGTATGATCGGCGGAAGTGGTGACGCTGCCCGAAATCTGGGCATGGAACCCCCAGAACGACATTCCGGAATCGACCTTGCTTTCTGTTCCGGTATGACTCTTGTCCACCGTTTGTTCTTTCACTTCCATCGTAAAGCGCACCGTCGCCTCGTCCATCGTGAACGCCGGTACCGGTACCAGCGAAATCAGCGGGGCAACGACCTGCACCTGCTGTTGGGAAATATTGCCGCTGCCATCCGTCACCGGACGGGTCAGATTGAACGTCAGGGTCTTGGTTCCCTTTGTCGGGTCGCCGTCGATGAACGCCAGTCGGTACACATAATCCAGATAGACACGGCGCAACTCCGATTGTCCCTTGGCCACTTCGATGATCGGCGTACAGACCAACAACCCCAGCGGCAACCCCGCGAACTTGTCACTCAAATTCTCCGGCATGATGTCCCCTCCTTTCTTTCCTCAAAGAAGCTTGATCACTTCGGTTGTAATCCGGGAAATGCCCTCGGCAGGCGCTTCCCGCCTGAAAACCAGCTCAATTTCCTGCGCCGTATCCGGCACGGCATCCTGCCCGCCTGTCGCCTGAAGCGTTTCATCCTTGCGCAGTGCCGGCAAAACGGATACTTTCAGGGGGCCGCCCGCTTCATCGACAGACGCGGCGACCCGCATCTTCAGCGTGACTTGCTCCAGACTGAAACTGCCATGGTTGACCAGAGACACCAGCGGCACCGACAATTCCGAGGCCACCCCCTTGCCGTTTGGCGCGGGAATGACGATTTTGCGCATCAGCGGCACCAGCGCTTCCCCTTCGGCCACGCCCGCTTGCCCGGCAAGCGAATCCCGCAGCCCGTCCGCCGGCCGAAAATAATTCCAGTACTGGTTGACGCTGGCCTGTGAGACGGCCTGCTGTGCATCGAGCATCGCACGGCTGATCGCGGAAAACAGATCGGACAGACTGACATCAGCCATGGGTGCACCCTGTCATTTCAAGACGCAACACCCGTTCGGCGGGAACACCGTACTTTTTCATCAATACCCCGCAATCACGTCCGACCTCGACGACACGATGATGCGATCCCCCCGGCGCAGGCGCCCAGACGGCATAACGCCCGACGACAGTCTCTTTCCCGTCTATTTCCGCCATCCTGTCGATACCGATATCGGAAATAAAAACCCTGTTTTTGGTCAGTTTCGTCCATTCGTCCATGGCAGCTCCTTCATCTCGGCTGTGGTTTCACACGACAACCATTGTGCGGTTTTCATGCACGAAAAAAAGGCTACCGATCACGTATTGACAAAACCGCACTGCCTGCCGTCCGGCCGTTTTCACACGTCCGAACCGCAGAGCCAGCACGCCAGCGACAAGGCGCTGTCCACCCCCAGACGGGCATACAGGTTTTCACGGTGTTTCATCACCGTCGTGTAATGGATATCGAGTTCGCGGGCGATTTCCTTGCTGCTCTTGCCTGCGGCGACGAGCAGCGCAACCTGACGCTGTCTGCCGGTCAACTGTTGCCATTCAGGCGGCCTGTTTTTTTTCACCGGCCATCCGGCCTGCCAGTTCCACCATATTGCCGGCACCTGCCTTTTGCATCAGGCGGGAACGGTACTTCTTGACGGTATTGGGACTGATACCCAGTTCGGACGCGATCTGCTTGCATCCCATCCCTTTCACGGAAAGAACATAGATTTCTTTTTCGCGCGCGGTAAAAAGCGATAATGCATTCATGGTCTGTCCTTCATGAAAACGACACGCCCAACCCGTTGCGTGCCGGTATCGCCATTATGCAACAAGCTTTTTCTCCGGCATCCCCAAACTGCACCACGACATGCCGTTCATCAAACAAACGGCCGACAGAACAAGACAAACCTTAAACGGATTGACCGAAAATATTGTCCCATCTAGAATAGCCATAAATGGACTAACATGACATGGAGGCAATCATGCACTATCGAAAATTCCGTCATGACTATGGCAAACCCGGCTACGGCGATTCCTGCACCTGGGGAAAAGCCGTCGGCCATCCCGGCGATCCGCGAACGGATCACGAACAAATCCGGCGCAGACTCGACATGCTCACCGATACGTTCGGCAAACAAATCCGTGCAAGACTATCCCGTGACGACGATGACGACACCACTGTACAAGTCGCCGACCGATTCATCCGTTACCTCAACGACAGCGAAGTCGTCGATATCATCCGCGATGCCCAGCGCGGCCGGAAAGAAAACGTGTTCAGAATCATCACCCGCCTGATCGGCGAATCGGTGGACGCACTGGCGGAAACCCGTGCGATGGAACAGCTCGACGCCGCACAACAGCCGTTTTCCTGTCCGACATTCCGCGACTGCAGACACGACATCGGCGGCAGAGCATGAATATCCCAGGCCACCCCCGAAAAGTCAGACACTATCCGGTCTGGCTTCGCCAATATACCATCACCGGCACGCCATCCGCGCAGCCGGTCCCGACGCGCATCCATGTGGCACATGCCCTCCGCACCCTGCCGGTAACGCGCGCGCAATGTCGCCGTCCCGCGCAACGGCTTTCCACCCTGTCGCTTTGCCATCAACTCGTCGCGCTTTCCAGAAAAAAAACGGACAAGGCCTAGGCTGACCATACCGCCCGTGAAATCCGCTCGTGCGGCACGCTTTCACGGGCGGCGCTACAATAGCGCCTTTCGTTTAAAACCGCCTATCCATCCGCACTGAAAAAACGACACGGTATGAAAAAAAGTCTTGTCGCACTGGCTGCCGGCACTTTCGCGCTGGGCATCGCCGAATTCGTCATGATGGGCATGCTGCCTGATGTGGCGACCGATCTCGGCGTTTCCATCCCGGCCGCCGGCCATTTCATCGCTGCCTATGCCCTGGGTGTCTGTGCCGGCGCACCGCTTCTGGTCCTGATCGCACGCACCCGGCCGCTCAAACAAATCCTGCTGGGGCTGGCAGCCCTGATCGCGCTGGGAAATCTCTGCACGGCCTTCGCGCCGGAATACTGGTCCATGCTGGCGACCCGCTTCATATCCGGCCTGCCGCACGGCGCATTTTTCGGTGTCGGTTCCATCGTCGCAGACAAACTCTCCGACCGCGGCAAGGTCGCACAGGCCATCGCCATCATGACCGCCGGCATGACGCTGGCCAATGTACTGGGCGTACCCGCCGGCACCTGGATCAGCCACAACGTTTCATGGCGCATCACGTTCGCGGGCGTCGGCCTCTGGGCACTGGTACTGTTCTGGCTGATCCGTCGCTGGATACCGTATCTCGCACCGCTTCCCGATACCGGTATCCTCGGCCAGTTCCGCTTCTTCCGCCATTTGCCGCCCTGGCTGATTCTGTTCGCCACCGCGCTGGGCAACGGTGGTGCGTTTTGCTGGTTCAGCTACGTCAATCCGTTGCTGACCCGTGTCTCCGGTATCGCCCCGTCCGACATGACGGCAGTCATGGTACTGGCAGGCATGGGCATGCTGGTCGGCAATCTGGCGGGCGGCCGTCTCTCCGACCGGTTCGGCCCCGGCAAAATTGCCTTCATGGCGCAAGGCGTCATGTGTTGCGCCCTGTTCGCCACGTTTTTTCTCGCGCCCCATCCGGTATGCGCCCTGATGCTCATGACCGTCTGCACGACCTGCCTGTTCACCGTCTCGGCACCCCAGCAACTTTTGCTGATACGCCATGCAAAAGGCGGCGAAATGCTGGGGGCTGCCAGCGTCCAGATCGCTTTCAACCTCGGCAACGCACTCGGTGCGTGGCTGGGCGGTCTGCCCGTCTCCGCGGGATACCGTTACGAATACACGACCCTGCCGGCCAGCGCACTCGCCCTGACCGGATGCCTGCTGCTGCTCTTGTTCTGGCTGCGTTTCGAGGCACCCGCACGTACGGTGCGAACTGCCGCATGAACGGTGAAAACCGGAAATCGCCCTTTCGGCCAGAAAAAACACCTGTGCCCCGATATGAAAAAACCCCGTCGATGACGGGGTTTTTTCATGCAAGCCGCAAGACTAGTCGTTCTGCATTTCTGCCGAAATGTCGGCAGGCGCCTTCTTGCGCACCGTCGTCTTTTTGCGCTGGACGGTACGGCGTTTTTTGACAACCGGTTTTGTGGTCGCATGACTTTGTTCGCGCCACTTCCAGGGCGGCACCGGATGCGGATCGATCCACAGGCCACGGTTGGCGGCTTTGGCCTGTTGCTGCATCGAACGCCACTGGTTGCATATCTTCAGATCGCAATGCCCGTCATAAACCCATGCCAGCCCCGATCCGACCAGAAACGCCTGAAGACTGTACTGGTCGTTGATCGAAACGACCGCAATCGTCGTGCCGTTTGGATCGACGTTGATGACCTGCACTTCCACCGCCTTGCCATCGACCAGTTTCCGCGCCGCATCACGCGCTTCATGCCCGTTGGTCTGCGGCAGTTCGGGTGCATCCACGCCATACAGTCTGACATCATAAACACGACCCGATTCATGCCGTATCCTGAGCGAGTCGCCGTCGATGACCTTGTCGACCACGCCATGCCAGGCCAATGCCAGAGGTGCCTGCAAAGCCAGCAGGCAAAAAAGTACCAACGATCTCACGAAAACGCTCGCTTTCCGGTAAAAACGGTTTATGAACAGAAAACCTTTACTGTATAAGTATGGCCTGATCGTATGGCCATGTACAGAGCGCATTATCCGGGTTTGCAACAATTTTCCGACTTTTCTTTTCTGCCGGAAGCGATATGGCGAAAAAGGCCGATGTTGCTGAAACCGCACCCTGAAATACACGGTTTCCAGTCACAGGTCATGAACTGCGACAGACAAGCTCGGTTATACTGATGCCATCACCCACTGACAAAGAGGTGCCATGATGATTCCGTTCTTTTCAGAACAGGGCCGTATCCAGGCCGCCCGGATTCTCCGGGAAGGCATGCTCTGCGCCTTTGACTTCGACGGCACGCTGTCCCCGTTCATGGGATACGAAAACGCCCGTCTGCCGGCTGACGTCTGCGAAAGACTCGTCCGGCTCCAGTCCATGACACCCGTGGCCATCGTCACCGTCCGTGCCCTTTCCGACATCCGCACCCGTCTGCCTTTCAAGCCAGACTATCTCGTCGCCAATCACGGTCAGGAAGGGGTTCCGGGCCGCAACAAGGACAGCGAACAATATCGGCGGACGGTCGATTGCTGGGCAGACGCGCTGAAAAAAGCCCTTTCAGACGCTTCACGCTACGACCGTGGCGTCAGTCTGGACAACAAACGCTATTCGCTCGCGGTACATTACCGCAAGGCCGCCGATTACGAAGCGACCGAACACAGACTGACCCGCCTGTTCGCCGAAGTCGCGCCGCAAGCCCACATCCTGCCCGGCAAATTCGTCTATAACCTGATACCGCCTGGCGCACCGGACAAGGGCGACGCACTGCTCTCGCTCATGAAAGCCGCCGGTGCGCCGACGGCGCTTTATGTCGGCGACGACGAAACGGACGAAGACGTCTTCGCGCTGGATTCGTCATCGATTCTGACCGTTCGTATCGAAAAAAGCGCGCACAGCCATGCACGCTGTTATCTGGATTCACAGAAAGACATCATTTCCCTGCTCGATTTCGTGATCGGCACGCTGGAAACATCCCGAAAAGCCGGTGACATCACGACCGGCGAAAGGAAACCGACATGAACACACTGGAACTCGGCCTGATCGGCAATTCGCGCACCAGCGCCCTGATCGACAAAAACGCACGTATCGTCTGGTGGTGTTATCCCACTTTCGACAGCGACCCCGTCTGCTGCCGGCTGATGCAACCTGACGACACCGCACCGGCATACGGCTATATCGACGTCGGTTTCGACAAAATCCGCCAGGCGGACCAGTATTACGAACGCAATTCCGCCGTTCTGGTCACCCGTTTCGGCGACAACGCGCACAATGTCATCGAAATCATCGACTTCGCACCGTGTTTTCCGATGCACGACAGGCTGTTCACCCCTTCGACGATCATCCGCATCATCCGCCGCGTCGCGGGACGTCCGCGCATCACGCTGCGTATCCGTCCTGCGGCGAACTACGGCAGCGACGCTCCGCAAGTACTGGCCGGCGCACACCATATTTCCTACAAGGGTTCCGAACAAACCCTGCGGGTGACGACCGATGCATCCATCAGTTCCATACTCGATGAAAAACCGTTTTTCCTCAACGATTCCGTCACCCTGATTCTCGGCCCGGACCAGGCGGTGGAATCCGCGCCGCAAGACATCGGTCGCGCCTATTACGAAGCGACCGTCAGGTACTGGCAAAACTGGATACACAACATTTCCCTGCCGTTCGAATGGCAGGACGCCGTCATCCGTGCCGCCATCACGCTGCGCATGAACACGTTTTACGATACCGGCGCGATCATCGCCGCCGTCACGACATCCATTCCGGGTTCCAGTGCGGCACGCCACAACCGCGACTACCGCTACAGCTGGGTGCGCGACTCGTACTTCGTCGTCAGCGCCCTGAACCGGCTCGGCGCGACCGGCACGATGGAACGGTATCTGCAATATATCCTCAACATCATCGCCGATTCGAAGGGCCTACCCTTCCAGCCGGTGTACGGCATCCACCGAAACGCCGATCTAACGGAACGCACGGCCGACTCGCTGGGCGGCTACAACGGGCGCGGACCGGTCCGCATCGGCAACAACGCCTGCCACGAAACGCAAAACGACGTGTACGGCTCTGCCGTGCTGGCGTGTACACAAGCCTTTTTCGACAAGCGCCTGCACCGCCCCGCCGACCGCAACGTCTTTGCCGATCTGGAACGTCTGGGAGAAGAAGCCCTCGCCCGCTACAACCAGCCGGACGTGGATATCTGGCACCGGGAAGGGCATGAACACATCCATACGTTCTCCAGCGTCATGTGCTGGGCGGCATGCGACCGGCTTGCCGCGATCGCGCGGGAACTGAACATGAAAACCCGCGCCCTGCAGTGGGAAACGCATGCCAAAACCATCCGCGACGACATCCTCGCCCACGCATGGAACGAGACGATCGGCAGCTTCACCACCACATGGGACGGCGACGAGGTCGATGCCAGCCTTCTGCTGATGGCGGAACTGCGTTTCACGGAACCGGACGACCCCCGTTTCACCGGCACGGTCGCCAGAATCGGCGAACGGCTCCTGCGCGGGGATTTCCTGCTGCGCTACGAAGGCGAGGATACCGATGGCGTACCGGACACGGCGCTGCTGGTCTGCACGTTCTGGTGGATTCTGGCACTGGCCTATATCGGCGAGAAAGACAAGGCACGTGCCGCATTCGAAAAAATCCTTTCCCGCCGCAACCGGCTCGGCCTGCTTTCTGCAGACGTCTCGCGCGAGGGAAACGAACTGTGGGGAAATTTTCCGCAAACATACAGTATGGTCGGTCTGATCCAGTGTGCCGTCAGACTGTCCATACCGTGGGAAAACGCCTTTTGAGTAACCGCTTGCCACCGGAAAACCCGGCGGCAACCAACGAGGGGAAAAAAATGGAAACCAGAAAAATACCCAACACCGACCTGAATCTTTCCGTTATCGCTTTCGGTTCCTATGCATCCGGTAACGGCTGGGCGCCCTCCGAACGGAAAGCGGCTATCGAAGCCATCCGCGCCAGTTACCAGATGGGCGTCACCACATTCGACACGGCGCCGATCTACGGACTGGGTGACACCGAAGCCATCATCGGCGAGGCCCTGTCATGCTTCCCGCGCGACAAGGTACAGATTCTGACGAAATTCGGCTTGCGCTGGATTTACAACTACGGTACGCATTTCCGTACCGTACGCAATTTCCAGGGCAAAAACATCGACATCTACCGCTATGCCAGCCGTGACAGTATCATCGAGGAATGCGAAAACAGCCTCAAACGCCTGAAAACCGACTACATCGACCTTTACCAGCTGCACTGGCCGGACGATATCACCCCGTTTGAAGAAACCTTCGGCGCTATCGAAAAGCTGGTCCGCCAGGGCAAGGTCCGCTATGTCGGCGTCAGTAACGTCACACCGGAACAAATGGACGAAATCGGCAAGATCGTACCGATCGTCTCGTTGCAGATGCCCTACAACATGCTCGACCGCTCCATCGAAAAAGAAATCGTTCCATACTGCATCGACACGAAAAAAGCCATTCTGGCTTACCGTCCGCTGGAAGCCGGTCTGCTTTCGGGCAAAATCCATCCGGGCGACACCTGGCCGCAAAACGATTCACGCAACGTCAACCCGCATTTCACCTACGACAGCATCCGCAAGACCAATGCTTTTCTTGAATTGCTCAAACCGTTGGCCAATGAGAAAAAAGTCACGCTCGCCCAGCTCGCGCTGCGTTGGGCACTGGATCGTCCGGGCATCACCTGCGTACTGGCCGGCTCGCTCAATTCCGCCCAGGCGATCGAAAACGCCCGCGCCGCCAATATCATGCTGAGCAAAAAGGACATGAACACCATCAGTAGCGCACTGATGCGCCTTGAAGTCCGCTAGGCTTGTCCGCCGCCGGGCTCCGTCCGCTGTCGGGAGTCGGCGGCATATGCTGACCACGCTTGCCCCCTTTCAAGGCAGGTACTGCGCGATATTGGCCGCATCGTAGGTTCCATCCAGAAACATCTGGCAATCCCCGCGCGATGACGACACCAGCAGCTGGGTTTTCCGTATCAGATAAGGGCCGACACAAATGGCGAACTCCACTGACCGTGCCAGATTGCGCGGAGAACCCGGGGTACGCTGATTTCGCGGATTGTTCATGCCGGGATTGTCATAGACCCTGATCGACCAGCCCAACCCGTTTTGCGCAATTAGACTCTCCGCCTGCGCATTGGACGGATTGCGTGGCCAGTTGCGCGGCCAGTTCGGATCATCGACCGCATTGGCATACCGATCCCGCCAGAAATTCGCCGTATTGTTGTTACCCTGCGCCTGATCCACCGGCCCTGTCACCTGTCCTCTCACCCATTGCGTCCCGGCTGCATTCAATGTCCAGTGCGTGATCGTCTCCCACCATGAAAACGGCGGCGCCTCGATACAGCTGGCAAATCGCCCGCCTGCCGGAACGGTCGCCCGAATGACCAGTTCCAGCGTATGCCCCAGAACAGGCCCGTGTTGCGAATAAGGTTGTACATTCAGAACCGGTTCCCGGATATGCATCCGACACGACATGGCAACACTCCTTTCACCGAAAAACATCCATGCCAGTCTGCATTGAAAACACTTCCGGCAAAAGGCTACCGGTAACGTATTGACTTTCGTGGAAAACCGTCCTGCCGGCAGCCGTTTTTCAGGCAGGCGCCAGAAATTCCGTCAGATCGGACTTCACAATGGCATCCAGTTCACCGCGATCGTTTTCCGGCGTTTCGGTAAAAAGAAACCCGAATACCGGATAGTGCGGGTTCCGCGACAGATTCCTGAAATGCAAGACCTTGCCGAAAACGGCGCACAATCTGTTGTCATCGAACCGGTATGGCACTTGCAAACCCGCCGGCTTGTCCAGCACGATCAGGGTATAAAGCCGCCCGTCCCTGTCTTTCAATATCCGGTCCCAATCCGGCTTTTGCCCGTTCAGGAAATATTCATACGTCCTGAATCCCCATGCGAACCAGCTCAGATCGGTACAGCACCAGCCGGCGAAACGCAAGGGATTGAATTCGACCGGCACGATCGTTCCGTCGTGTGCGATCCGGACTTCCACATGCACCGGAAAGCGTTTCGCACCGCAATACCGGTTCACGGCATCAAGCCATTGCGAAAAATCCGCCAGATGCTCCCGTATCACGACAACCGACGTGTAATAAAGCCGGTCTCGCACATCGTCTTGCGAGGCGAACTCGTGCCGGAAAATATTGAGGATGACGGCGTGCCCCGTTTCGTCATAACAGGCGTCGATGGCATACTCGTCCCCCTCGATATATTCCTCGATGATACACACGGTACTGCCCACGACGCTTTCCGGATAAGCCTTGCGCCACTGGCCTGCCTGTTTCCGGATGGCATCCACCGCCGCATACCATTCTTGCGGAGAAGCGACGATATGCACGCCGATACTGAAAAAGCCGGTCGCCGGTTTCAGCACACAAGGAAACGGCAAACTCGCGGGATCCACGCTGTCGAGCGCATCCAGCGCGACTTCGCGGAAAAAGAAATCCGGATACAGCGGCGCAAGACGCCGCCTGAACGCGGCCTTGTCTTTCATCAACGCAATCGCATCCTTCATGGCGGTATCCCGGGAATGGCGCATCACCCACTCCAGCGAATTTTCCGAAACCGTCAGCAACCGCAATGTCTCTCCGGACGCCGCCATCCGTGCCGAAAAAGCCGCCTCGTCCACCCGGTTGAAACGGTAGCCGTCGCCGGCACGCGCCGCAAAGGCATTGTCCAGCACCGGAACCTGCGACTGTTCCAGAAAAACTTTCACTTCTTCCGAAACGAACGGTTCATCGAGTATCACCATGCTGCGCCCTCTTGATTGCTGAAAAAAAGTTATTGTCCTCCCGCTTCGCCGAAAAAAAGCGGGCGACAATCGCCCGCCTCATGCATCCGTCTTCTTTCAGGGTACCAGTATGCGCCGTGAAAACTGTGCGGAAAACGTGCTGCCCTTGCCAGGTTCGGACTCGATATCGAGATGCCCTTCATGCCGCAGCAGGATATGCCGGACGATGGAAAGCCCCAGTCCCGTCCCGTTGACCTGGCGGCTGCGGCTCTTGTCCACCTGATAAAAACGCTGAGTCAAACGCGGAATATGCTTGGCCTCGATTCCGATACCGGTATCCGTTACCGAAAAACGCGGCCCTTCCTCGGCGTTTTTCCATGAAAGCGTGATGCTTCCGCCGTCAGGCGTATAGCGGATCGCGTTGGTCACCAGATTGGTGAACGCCGTGCGGACTTCGTCAGCGCTGCCGTAAAGCGTCTGCGGCCCGTCCATTTCCAGCGAAACCGTATGCCGTCCGCCTGACAAGGCTTGTGCTGCATGGAAAATCCCCTCGATCAGTTCCGGTGCATCGAAGGCCTCCCGTTTCAGGGGATAATCGTTCGATTCCAGATTGGTCAGCATCAACATGTCTTCCACCAGCAACTGCATCCGCTGCCCCTGTTCCTTCATCATCTGCAAATGCGCCAGCCGTGTTTCCCTGTCCAGATCGGGCTGTGCAAGCGCCACTTCCAGAAAACCGTTAATGACCGTCAGCGGTGTCCGCAGCTCATGCGATGCATTCGCGACGAAATCACGGCGGATTTTTTCGGTTCTGACCAGATCGGTCCGGTCATGCGTGACCAGAATCTGCCGCCGGTTGCCGAAAGGCACGATCTGAAGCACCAGATAACGGTCATTGAACTTCATTTCCAGCGGCTTGTCATAACGCCCCAGAATGATATAGTCGATAAACGCCGGAACCCTTACCAGATTGGTGATACGCATATCCTTGTCGCGTTCCAGATCGAGACCGAGATGCTTTTCCGCCACCGGATTGCACCATTCCAGAAATAGGACATTGTCCATGATCGCCACTCCGTCCGGCAAAAAACTCATCGCCTCGCGGAAACGGGTCAACCATTCGGTCAGTTCCTTCTTGCTTTTCTCCTCATCGTGGTTGAGCCGGTACAGATGGGCATACACGGCATGCCATGCGCCCCAGCCGTCAGGCAGCCGGTCGCTTCTGGGCGAATCGAGCCAGATATCGAGTGCCGACAGATAATAAAGCTGCACGACCGTCATGGCGGTCGTCAGCGCCAGTCCGGCCAGAAGACCGACGATCGGCCCGAAGAAATACCACAATACCGCAGAACCGGTCCAGATCAGCACCAGCCGCAACGCGGCCGGAATCCAGAACAAGACATGGGGATTCATTCACTTTTGTCCTTTTCCGAGAGCATATAGCCCATCCCGCGCACCGTCCGTATCAGGTTTTCCTGACCTTTCAACGCCTTCCTCAGACGCAAAACGTGCACGTCAACCGTTCTTTCCTCGATATCCAGCTGGTTGCTCCATACCTTGTCGAGCAGCTGGCCTCTTGAAAAGACCCTGTCCGGGTTTGCCATCAGAAACTTCAAAAGCCTGTATTCGGAATTGCCGATTTCCACCTCGTTTTCGCCGATACACACACGGCAACTTTCCGGATCGAGCGTCACTGAACCGGCACGCAACAGGCTTTTGGCCCGTTCCGGCGCTTTCCGGCGCAACAGCGCATTGATCCTGGCAACCAGTTCCTTCGGTGAAAACGGCTTGGTGATATAGTCGTCCGCCCCCTCATCGAGACCGGTGACCTTGTCTTCTTCCAGCGTTTTCGCCGTCAGCATGATGACAGGCAAGGTTTTCATTTCACGATGCTCACGAATCCGCTTGAGAAGCTGCAGGCCTGACAAGTCCGGCAACATCCAGTCCAGAAGCACCACATCCGGACGAAAACGCTGCAATGCCGTCCATGCTTCCGTTCCCGAATAGACCTTGACCGGTGTCCATCCGGCGGTTTTCACGGAAAAGGAAACCAGTTCCGCAATCGTGGGTTCATCTTCCACTACCAGAATAGAAATGCTTTCGCTTGCCATGTTCCGCACGCCATTGAAAGTTTTCAGTCAGCCAAACATTCCGTCCTGCCGGACGGAATCCGCCAGACACGACTAGATTAACGCATCGTACCATCTGCGGGCAATCGGTAATCGGTATGGCGGATGTCTTTTCCTTCCACCACATAAATGATGAATTCGGCAATATTGGTCGCATGATCCCCGATCCGTTCGATCGCCTTGGCCGCACGCAACAAATCGATGCCCGCTTCCACGGCATCCGGTTTGCGCCGCATATATTCGACAAGCCCGCAAACGATATCGTGGAACTGCGCATCCACCGTATCGTCCATCGCCATCAATTCCAGTGCCGTTACCGTATCCATTCTGGCATAGGCATCCAGCGCGCTGCGCATCATGCGTCTGGCGCTGTGGGACATCCCGATGACGGCATTGCGATGTTCCGGCAAGAGCACATCGCCCGCCCAGATACTGCCGACCGCACGCGCGATCTTGGTCGCCTCATCGCCCATTCGTTCCAGATCGGAAATCACTTTCACTGTCGCCATCACATTGCGCAAATCGTTGGCTGCCGGCTGGCGCCGGACGATCAACTGTGCACAGGCATGATCGAGTTCGACTTCCTGACGATTCACCTGAGCGTCTCCCGCCCGTACCTGTTCGGCCAGCGACAGATCGTTTCTTTCCAGCGCCAGCATCGCGTCGCGGAACTGGTTTTCGACCAGACCGCCCATAAGCAACACCTTCGAGCGGATCCATTCCAGATCCTGATCGTACTGCTTCGAGGAATGCAGCCCCGAAAGCACGGTATTGTCCTGCCCTGCCATTCCGTTCGTTTTCATCTGTTCCATCATCGTGCCCTAACCGAAACGTCCCGTAATATAGTCTTGGGTTTCCTTCCTGTCCGGCTGCATGAAAATCTTTTCCGTCTTGCCGAATTCC
The DNA here is from genome assembly GCA_934277985.1 of uncultured Oxalobacter sp. Taxonomy (GTDB): domain Bacteria; phylum Pseudomonadota; class Gammaproteobacteria; order Burkholderiales; family Burkholderiaceae_D; genus Oxalobacter; species Oxalobacter paeniformigenes. The sequence continues at coordinate 375,473 of CAKQWF010000001.1, read as the reverse complement.
ACCAGCTGACCCAGATACATGTATGCCGTGTAATCCGAACAGCGTGCACCCTGCTGCATGTTGTGCGTCACGATCGCGATCGTGTACTCGTCTTTCAGTTCGGCGATCAGTTCTTCCACCTTCGCCGTCGAAATCGGGTCCAGCGCAGACGTCGGTTCATCCAGCAAGAGCACTTCCGGTTTCACCGCCACGCACCGCGCGATACACAAACGTTGCTGTTGCCCGCCGGACAAGCTCTGACCGCTTTTGCCCAGCTTGTCTTTCACCTCGTTCCACAACGCCGCCTTTTTCAGCGCCCATTCCACCCGTTCATCCATCTCGCCCCTGGACAAATCCTCATAAAGGCGCACCCCGAACGCGATGTTTTCGTAAATGGTCATCGGAAACGGCGTCGGTTTCTGGAATACCATCCCGATCCGCGCGCGCAGCATGTTCACATCCACATCGCTGTCGAGAATGTTCTTGTCGCGGAACATGATCCGGCCTTCCGCACGCTGTTTCGGATACAGGTCGTACATCCGGTTCATCGTCCGCAGCAATGTCGATTTTCCGCAGCCGGACGGCCCGATGAAAGCCGTGACCTTCTTGTCATAAATCGGCAGATTCACGTTTTTCAGCCCCTGAAAATCACCGTAATAAAAATTCAGGTTCCGGATATCGATACACGGCTTTTCCACCGCTTCCTGTTTCACTGTCGTCTGTTCTTCCACGATCGTATCCATCAGTGACATGACCATCTGTGCGCTGTCGCCGCCTGTTGCCTGTCTGTCCAAATTGCATTTCATCTTGTGTACTCCCTGATTGCTCAGCCCGCAGCCTTGCGTGCGAAAACGACGCGGGACAGAATATTCAGTCCCAATACGCCCAGTGTGATAATGAATGCGCCACCCCATGCCAGTTCGCGCCAGTTTTCATACGGACTCATAGCGAACTGGTAAATCACGACCGGCAGATTGGCCATCGGCGCGTTCATGTTGGCCGAGAAAAACTGATTGTTCAGCGCGGTGAAAAGCAGCGGCGCCGTTTCGCCGGAAATACGGGCCACCGCCAGCAATACACCGGTCAGCACACCCGCTTTCACCGCCTTCAGACGCACCATGAGCGCAACACGCCAGCGTGGAGCGCCCAGTGCGAAAGCCGCTTCCCTGAGGCTTTCGGGCACCAGATTGAGAAAATTGTCCGTCGTTCTGACAATGACCGGCAGCGCGATCAGCGACAAGGCGAAACTGCCAGCCCAGCCGGAAAAGTGGCCGATATTGGCGACATAAACGGCATAAATGAACAGGCCGATCACAATCGACGGTGCAGAAAGCATAATATCGACCGTAAAGCGGGTGCATTTGCCGAACCAGCTTTTGTCACCATATTCCGCCAGATAGATACCGGCCATAATGCCGACCGGCGCAGTGATCGCCGTCGTCGCCACCACCATCATGACGGTACCGACCAGCGCATTCATCAAACCGCCTCCGTCATTGCCGGGAGCCGGCGTCGTTTCCGTAAAAATCGCCCAGTCGATCGCACCGATACCGTTGACCGCCAGGGTATACAAAATCCAGAACAGGAAAAAAATACCGGATACCATCGCAGAAACCGACAGGAACATGCCCAGCCGGTGGCGCAGATTGCGCCTTGCGACGATGGATGCCGTGGTTTTGCGTCTCATCTTACAAACCTTCCTTTCTCGCCATGCGCAACAGCATCAGTTTCGATGCCGACAGCACGATAAAAGTGATGACGAACAGAATCAGCCCCAACGCGAACAGCGACGACACATGCAATTCCGAACTCGCTTCGGCGAATTCGTTGGCCAACGTCGAAGCGATACTGTTGCCGGGAGCGAAAAGCGAAGCGGACAGGCGGTTTGCGTTGCCGATCACGAAAGTGACCGCCATCGTTTCACCCAGCGCGCGTCCCAGTCCCAGCATGATGCCGCCGACCACCCCGTTGCGCGTGTAATGCAACACGATGTTTTTCATCACTTCCCAGCGGGTGCAACCCAGGGCATAGGCGGATTCCTTCAGAACCGGCGGCACGGTTTCGAACACATCCCGCATGACCGAGGCGATGAACGGAATGATCATGATCGCCAGAATCACCCCGGCCGTCAGCACGCCGATCCCCATCATCGGACCGGTAAACAACAGCGACAGTCCCGGAACAGCGCCCAACGTCGATTCCAGAAACGGCTGGACATAGTCCGCGAACACCGGTGCCAGAACGAAGAGACCCCACATCCCGAAAATGATGCTGGGAACACCGGCAAGCAATTCGATCGCCGTACCCATCGAACGGCGCAGCCAGACCGGGCACAATTCCGTCAGAAACAGCGCGATACCGAAACTCAACGGTACCGCGATCAGCAATGCGATCAGCGATGTGACCAAGGTGCCGAAAATCGCGATCGCCGCGCCGTACACTTCATTGACCGGGTCCCATTCCACCATCGTCACGAAACCCGGCCCGAATTCACGGAAAGCCGGAACGGCGCTGATCAGCAACGATACGATGATGCCCGCCAACACCATCAGAACCGTCAGCGCGAAAAGAAACGTCAGGCCATGGAAGACCCCGTCCTGCCAGCGCTGACGCCGGCCGATAGCCAGCATCCGTTCCGATACGGAACCCGTCATGCTTTCCCCGTTTTCCGCGGTGGTCGCGGAAACTTCCTTTTTCATTGCAGAAACCGGCATACTCATCGGATTTTGCCTTTTCATTTCATCGTTTCCCGTTTGAAAACCGCTTCCGTATGAGAACGGAAGCGGTTACCCGCAACATCCATGTCTTTCACCGTGAACATCGCTGTGCAAACGTCCTCTTGCTGATTCACTTCCATACCGGCTGTCCGCTTGTACCGGACAAATCCGTTTTCCAGGATTTTTCAACCATCTGGACAACCGCCGACGGCAAGGCGACATAGTCCAGACCGGATGCCATTGCGCCACCGTTTTTGAAAGACCAGTCGAAGAATTTCAGCACTTCCGCACCCTTGGCCGGATCATCCTGGACTTTTTGCATCAGAATGAAAGACGCGCCGGTGATCGGCCAGCCGGACTGGTTCGTCAGAATCACACCGAAACCGGGTGTCGACTTCCATGGGGCGCCGGCTGCGGCTTTCTTGAACGAAGCATCGTCAGGCATGACGAACTGGCCGTTTTTGCCTTTGAGCTGCGTATAGGCGATATTGTTCTTTTTTGCATAGGCGTATTCCACATAACCGATCGCACCGCGGATACGCTGGACATTGGCGGCGACGCCTTCGTTACCCTTGCCACCGACACCGGTCGGCCATTTCACCGCCGTTCCCGCACCGACTGTCTGTTTGAATTCCGGGCTGACTTTCGAAAGATAGTCCGTCCACAAAAACGAAGTGCCCGAACCGTCGGCACGATGTACGACCGTAATGGACGAAGCCGGCAGATTCAGACCCGGATTCATCGCCGAAATTTTCGCATCGTTCCACTTCGTGATTTTTCCCAGATAAATGTCCGCCAGCACATCGCCTGACATCTTGAGCTGGCCAGCCTTGATGCCATCCAGATTGACGATCGGCACCACGCCCCCCAGAATGGCCGGGAACTGTACCAGACCGGCAGCCTTGAGATCATCGGCTTTCAGCGGCATATCCGATGCACCGAAATCGACGGTTTTCGCCTTGATCTGTTTGATACCGCCACCGGAACCGATCGCCTGATAATTCAGCCGGGTACCGGTTTTCGCCTTGTAGGCTTCGGCCCACTTGGCGTAAATCGGATAAGGGAAGGTCGCACCGGCCCCCGTGATATCGGCGGCCGATACGCTGGCACAAATGAAAGCGGATGCTGCCATCAGGGATAATTTGCCCAGAAAAGAAACTCTCATACAATTCCTCACATGTTTGAAAAAATCGGTACGATCACACTGTAAACAGCCAATATGACCGTTTTGTTACAAACAGGTAAAAACGCCCGGCATACCCACCGCGATTTCCGGCCGGTATTTGGGCCACGCGCGCAAATCGGTTAAACTGCCGCATCCATCAGACAATCCATCCGCCGACGGCGGGACGCACCACCATGTCCAAAAAAGTATTCATCAAGACTTTCGGCTGCCAGATGAACGAGTACGACTCCGGCAAGATGGCCGATCTGTTGCAGGCCGAGGAAAACTACACCCGCACCGACAATCCCGAAGAGGCCGACCTGATTCTGCTAAACACCTGTTCCGTGCGCGAAAAGGCACAGGAAAAAGTTTTTTCCGATCTGGGACGTTTCAGAAAACTGCGCCAGAACAACCGCGATCTGGTCATCGGCGTTTCCGGTTGCGTGGCCTCTCAGGAAGGCGAGGCGCTCATCAAACGCGCTCCGTACGTCAATCTCGTTTTCGGCCCGCAAACCCTGCACCGTCTGCCGAAAATGCTTCATGACTTCGAAAAAACGGGCCAGCCGCAAATCGACATCAGTTTTCCGGAAATCGAAAAATTCGATTACCTGCCGCCCACCCGCGTCGAAGTGCCGACCGCCTATGTATCCATCATGGAAGGATGCAGCAAATATTGCAGTTACTGCATCGTCCCCTACACCCGCGGCGCCGAAGTCTCGCGCCGTTTCGAGGATGTCCTGACCGAAGTCGCATCGCTGGCCGAACAGGGCGTAAAAGAAATCACGCTGCTGGGCCAGAATGTCAATGCCTACCGTGGCGCCATGGAAGACGGCGGCATCGCCGACTTCGCCATGCTCATCGAATACATCGCCGAAATCCCCGGCATCGAGCGCATCCGTTTCGTGACCAGCCATCCCAGGGAATTCACCCAGCGCCTGATCGACGTCTATGAACGGGTACCGCAACTGGTCGATCACCTCTACCTGCCGGCACAACACGGTTCCGACAGGATTCTGGCCGCCATGAAACGCGGCTATACCGCACTGGAATACAAATCCATCATCCGGCGGCTGAAAGCCATCCGTCCCGATCTGCTGGTTTCCAGCGACTTCATCGTCGGCTTCCCCGGCGAAACGGATGCCGACTTCGACGCCATGATGAAACTGATCGACGACATCGGCTTCGACAACAGTTTCAGCTTCCTTTACAGTCCGCGCCCCGGCACACCGGCCGCGTCGCTCCCGATGGACATCCCGCTGGACGTGCGCAAGGACCGCCTGCAACGGCTTCAGGAAAAAATCGACGGCCAGACCCGCCATTACAACCGCCTGATGGTCGGCAGCGTCCAGAAAGTGCTGATCGAATCCGTATCGCACAAGGGCGGCTCGCAAGTACAGGGAAAAACCGGCAACAACCGGGTCGTGCATATCCCTGTGGAAGGCGATCCGGCGGCACTGATCGGCCAGATGAGAGATGTGCGCATCACCGAAGCGGCCAATTTTTCCCTGCGCGGTGAACTGGCCGATGCCTGACCGCACTGACCTGAAACACACACCGGCACGAAAAACCGGAACAAAATCCGAACATGCGCCTACAATAGATATATTTTCCGTATCAAGAACGGAGCGATCGTGAAAAACAAGAACAAGGACAATCCGAACATCCTGTATTACACGCCGGAACCGGTCGATAACGACAGGCTGGCCAATCTGTGCGGCCCGCTGGATGAAAACCTGCGCCAGATACAGGCGGCACTGGATATCGAAATCGTGCGCCGTGGCGGCAATTTCATCATCAGCGGCAAAAACGCGGGAACCGGACTCCAGATCATCGAAGATTTCTACGCCGTCGCCGACAAGCCCGTCATGGTCAACGACATCCAGCTGGCGCTGGTCGAACAGCACGCCATCAACAACAATCTGGCGGCCGGCATGCCCGCCGCCACGCTGGCCGAAGCGGAAATGACCAATCCGGTACTCAAGACGCGACGCAGCGATTTGCGCGGACGCACGCCACGGCAAGTCGATTACCTCAAGGCCATTCTGGAACACGACATCACGTTCGGCATCGGTCCTGCCGGTACCGGCAAGACCTATCTGGCTGTCGCCTGCGCCGTCGATGCCATGGAACGCGATGCCATCTCCAGGATCATCCTGACCCGTCCGGCCGTCGAAGCCGGCGAACGGCTGGGCTTTCTGCCGGGCGACCTGGCACAGAAAGTCGATCCGTACCTGCGCCCCCTGTACGACGCGCTTTACGATCTGCTCGGATTCGAGCGGACGCAAAAGTGCTTTGAAAAACAGACTATCGAAATCGCGCCGCTGGCCTACATGCGTGGCCGGACGCTCAATCATGCTTTCATCATTCTGGACGAGGCGCAAAACACTACGCCTGAACAGATGAAAATGTTTCTGACCCGTATCGGGTTCGGCAGCAAGGCTGTCATCACGGGCGACATCACCCAGATCGACTTGCAGCGCAACCAGAAAAGCGGTTTGGTCGATGCCCTGAACGTCCTGAAAGACGTGCGCGGCATCGCCTTTTCGCAATTCACCAGCGCCGATGTCGTCCGTCACCCGCTGGTCGCCCGCATCGTCGATGCCTACGAAACGGCCGACAAACGTCAGCGAACCGCGAAAGCGGCTGCGGACGCAGCGCCCGATACATCAGGTTCCGGTGAAGAAACCGTACCCGAACCGAAAGAAACATCCCGAAAGAAAACCGCCAGCAAGACCGAAACAAAATGACTACACGCCCACGCCTGTCCCTGTCCGTCCAGTATCCCGATGCGCGTCTGAAAGACATCATCACGCGCCAGAAATTGCGCCGTTGGGTCACCGCCGCGCTGCAAATGCCGGCTGAAATCACCCTGCGCTTCGTCGATGCCGAAGAAGGACAGGCCCTGAACCGCGATTACCGTGGCAAGGATTACGCCACCAACGTACTGACCTTCCCGTACGATGAACCCGAAATTTCCGGACCGGATGCCTTTGCCGCCGATGAAGAAACCGACGACGAGGCCACCGTCACCCAGGACGACATGCCGCCTGCGGAAGCAGCACAGCAAACCGCACGTGCCGACATCGTGCTCTGTACCGACGTGTTGGAACGTGAAGCGCAGGAACAGGCCAAATCGCTGGACGCCCATGCCGCCCATCTCGTCGTCCACGGCACCCTGCACGCGCAGGGATACGACCACATCACCGACGAAGAAGCACAGGAAATGGAAACGCTGGAAACGAAAATACTGGCGAAACTGGGTTACCCCGATCCATACAAATAAACCGCCGCGCCGTTTCCCATCCGTTTTTTATCAGACACCGCAAGGTCCCATACCTTGCGGTGTTTTCACGATACCTGACCTTTTCCGGATTCCGGAACAGTATCGGCAAGCGCCGACAATGCCTTGAGCGAGAGATTGTCGGCATTTTTCCACTCGTCCAGCCCGTTGGCATTGCGTCCCAGAATCACGGAAGCGGCATAGCTTGGCGAAGTGAAGCGCACATCCTCGGTAAACACGGCGAAATCGCCCTCACGCTTCAAAACGCCGTTTTCCAGCAGGGCCGCACGCCGCCGTTTCCATGAATCCGGCAAATAATCCGCTTCATCCATGGATGCCTGCGATCCCGCAAGAACCACGAAACCTTCCGAAGTCTGGACGGCTTCGGCATCGATCTTGCGGCTGCGCAAATGCAACCGGTTGGCTTGCGTACGCTTGCCGACATTCGGCTTTTCAAAAATATCCAGGCCTGCCAACGGCAGGATACTGCGCAAATACCCCAGAAAAAGTTCCGTATCCGCCTGATCGGACTCCGCCAGAGAAGGCAACTGCGGCATATTGCCGTTTTCCAGACGACACAGTTTCCGTTCTTTCGCCAGCGACACCAGCCGGCTTTCCAGATACTGGATATGCGCCTTGTTCAGACTCTTGTCCTTGGCGGAAAACACGACGGCGAATTCCCAGAACGCCTTTTTCGGGTCGCTGTAATGCGACTTCAGCCGCTCGGAAACCGGATCGCCTTCCCCGATATAAACCGTCGGCAACGAACCGTCTTCCGGCCTGTCGAACAGCAGATAGACGCCTGCCTGAGCCAGTTCGCCTCGCCGGATGGCTTCCTGAAAACCGCTCCTGCTGAACACCACCCCGACGCCGGTCCAGTTCGCACGCTCCATGATACGCAACCCGTTCGGCTCTCCCGAAGGCAAAAAAATCCTGATCGAATAAGGTGTTGCCATGCCTCGCTCCCTGTTTTGTCCACCGCCTGACGTTCCGATCTTTCGCCATGCCACGAACACTTCAAAAAATCCGAACCAACCTTCCGATGATCTTCCGTTTCATTCGCTGTTACACTTGCCTTACGATACTGCAAGACCAACACAGCCAAATACGTTCATTGTATGGGAAAACTGATCGTCAAGGCGGCACTGTCTGTCTTCATCTGCTGTCTGATCTATGAATTTTGCGACATCGGCACGGGGGTTCCCTTTTACTCCGGTATTGCAGCCATCATCTGTCTGCAACCGGAAATCAGAAACACCTTCCGGGTCGGCCTGAATCGTACCATCGGTACCCTGATCGGCGGTTTCACCGGCATGGCGGCGCTCTTCGTCATCCGTGCCTTCAGTATTTTCCGTCTGCCGTCCCTGCAATATCTGCTGATCTCGCTGTGCATTGTCCCGTTGATGTATATCGCCAAAGCCATCAAGAAAAACCCGCTTTCTGCCGTTTTGCGGAAAAACGACCAGCGAAGACTGCTTTCGATCGCCCCGCTTGTTTTCTTTGCGGACTTCATGCGCAAAAGCGCCCTGACCAACATCACCTGCGTCGCTTTCCTGTCGGTCACCATCACACACGGTGCCGACACCAGTATTTCCGGTTTTGCCATGAACCGTATTCTCGATACCCTGATCGGCGTATTCGTCTCGTTCTTCATCAATCTCCTGCCCATGGGACATCAGGTCACCACCGTGCATCACGACGACATCCAGGTCGAATGATACCGCTCCCTCCCCTTTATCGCCTTGCCTGCCTGCAAATGAAAACGCAGGCGGCCATCCGGAAATTTTCAAAACAAAAACACAGATCAAGAGATTTGAAAAAACTTTTGGCTAATATAGGAAGACCACGTACAGAACCTGACCATTATGGGAATCGTCATAATCAAGGCGGCTGTATCCGTTTTCATTTGCTGCCTGATTTACCTGTTTTTCAATATCGGTACCGGGGCGCCCTTCTATTCGGCGATCGCGGCGGTCATCTGTGTCCAGCCTGAAATCAAAAGCACCTTCCGTATCGGCCTGAACCGCACTATCGGCACCCTGATCGGCGGTTTCACGGGTATGCTGGCGCTGTTCGTCATCCGCGGCATATCGCTGGAATCGCATCCGGTCTGGGCCAACCTGTTGATTTCCGCCTGCATCATCCCCCTGATGTATATGGCCGAGATCGTCAAGCGCAAGCCGCGCATCCCCTTTACCGGCGTATCCGAGCAGAAAATCCCGCTGCCGATCGCACCGTTCAAATACCTGGCCGATTTCATGCGGAAAAACGCCCTGACCAACATCACTTGCATCGCCTTTTTGTCCGTCACGATCACGCATGGTGCCGACACCAGCATCTCCGGATTCGCCATCAACCGCATGATCGACACCCTGATCGGCGTGTTCGTTTCCTTTTTCATCAACATCATTCCGTTCAGACCGGCACATGAAATGAAAGACAACGATATCGGGGCCACCGAACATTCCTGCGGCTGTCATCGCTGTCACCACAGCACGCCGCCTGCCCCCGGTCGCGATCCGCGCAGCCGCTATATCCATCTTTCCATCCGTTCGCACACGGATACCGGCGACAAGGTAAATCCGGGCGGCAACCGCACACGCGACAAAAACGACAACGCAGACTGAAGAACTTCCCCTTCCATCGCCCCGCCCGGCAAACCTTCGTGCATCCTGCCTTTCCGCTTCACGACAGTGGCATGTTCACAGTTCGTGCCCGACTCCAGAAACCCGCATGGCAAATCCGAGACAATGCCGCAAGACCTGCATTTGGTCTTGTCGTGTCCGGATGCTAGAATCGTATTTTGCCGGTTTCCACGGACAATCCCGATCCGTGCACGGCGAACCCTATTGTTTTGCAGATATCCATGACCGACTACACTTCCTGGCAAATTATCGGACGGGGTACGGAACGTACCTGTTACCGCCATCCAGAAGACGCGACACGATGCGTCAAGATCGCACGCAGCGACCGTACCAAGCAGACGTTGCGCGAGATCGGCTACTTCAGTTATCTCTCCGGAAAAGGTGTACCCTTCGAGCATATTCCCAGGTTTTACGGAAAAGTCCGCACTTCCGACAGCGTCGGCATCGAACAGGAACTGGTCGTCGACCGGATCGCGACCGACGCTTCTGGCCAGGCCATGGAAACTTCGCCGAGCAAAACCATAGACCAGTATTTTTCATCGCCGAGAACCCCTGACGAAATCGCCGCTTTCTGGCAGGCGATCGGCGAACTGAAAGAATGGCTGCTGAAATACAATGTTCTCGCGCTGGGCATCGACCACAACAATGTCGTCGTCAACCGTGCAGCCGATGGTGGCATTCGCCTCATCCTGATAGACGGCGTCTATGACACAGAATGGTTTCCAGTCTCGAAATACATCCCCTTTTTCGGGCGCAAAAAAATCCTGCGACGCTGGGCACGTTTCATGGAAAAATTGCACGACCGGTATCCACAACTGTTCGCTGCCTGAAGCGCGCATTTTACGTATTCATCACCTGCCGTTACAATAATGGCATTTGTATCCCATTTCCGTGCAGCGATACCTCTCTGGAAAAACTGCCGTCGATACCGACGATAACCTCACCAGCATCTCACATCATGATCGACTACACCACCTGGCCCGTTGTCGGAAAAGGGATGGAACGAACCTGTTACCTGAACCCTGATGACCCGTCACGTCTGGTCAAGATCAGTCTGGCTGGCAATACCCGGCAAACACAACGAGAAATCCGGTATTTCCGCTTTCTGCTTGATCGTGGCGTTCCGTTCGACCATATCCCGAAATTCTATGGTGAAATACACGGCGACGGATTCATAGGCTTCGAACAGGAATATGTGCGTGATTTTCCCTGCCAGAAAACAGGAAACGCTCCCGCCATCTCCCTGCTGCAATATCTGTCTTCCGCGCTGTCGCAGGAACAGATACAGGAACTTCAGGTGGCACTCGATGAACTGAAAGCCTATCTGCTGTGCTACAACATCATCCCCAATGATCTGGGTGCCGACAACATCGTCGTCAAACGCATGCCGTCCGGCATCCGTCTCGTTCTCATCGACGGATTCGGCAGTACGGAACTGATTCCCGCCTCGATTTTCATCCGCTTCATCGGCAACCGGAAAATCATCCGAAAATGGGAAAAATTCCTCCGGAGAACGCGCGAACGGTTTCCGAAAATCAATATCCGGTAACTGCCATTCCGACGGAAATGCACCGAAAATCCATGGAACTTCGGCGAAATCTTTAAAAATTGTTACAACACATACATCCCGTTTTTTTATGTGCTAGATTGGATCATAAAGGAAGTGAGCATACGCCAGACCGCCCCTGTCCGGGCGGATTGCTGACAACTGGAGGATCTGCCATGAAAAAAACGCCCTTTTTCCATTCGGCCTCTTCCGCCCGTTTTCTTTCCAGAACGGCGGCGCCGGTTGCGTTTGTCCTGGCCGGCTGCATTTTCGGCACCTCCTGTATCGCCGGAACCCCGGTCTCTGACGATACGCCGTCTGCCACCACCGCACAAACCGGTCATTTTGCCGCATTCGACTGGCAAAACCGCACGCCTTTTATCGCAACCGCCGCACAAACCGTCCAGAAGGCACCGGTATCCGGCAAAACCGGCCGGAAAACGGCACATCGCAAGACAGCCCGTCAGGCCAGTCCTGCTGTCATACACGCCGCCATGCAGACATCCGGCACGACACAGGTCTCCCCCGGAATGTTCAGCGATGAGACCGTACCCGTACAGTCACTGAAAAACGACGCCTTGCCGGCCATCCGTATGAACACAACGGAAAATCCGGCGGATGCCGCAAGCTACGCCACGCCCATGCAAAAAGGCTACGCCGTCGGCCCGGCGCGCTTTTCGGTCAATTACGAAAAAGCCAATGACAAAAGCCGTGAACGCACCACAGAGCTTCTGAACGGCAAGGCGACATACGACATCGCAAACAGCGATCTCATCGAAACACCGGCGGAACGCGACAACCTGCATCTCGGCATGGAATACGATACCGGCAACGGTCGCGTCAATGCCGCCATGAATCTTGTCCGCATCAGGGATCCGAAAAGCGGCGCTCCATCCGGAAACGATGATGACTCGGCCGATTTGAGAACCTTCACTATCGGTTATACCTACGATGCATCGGATACCACCTCGTTTTACGGCATGGTGGCACATACCGATTACGACAGCGACGCCTTGCGCGGATACGGACGTGGCGATACCGAAAACGACAGCGTCACCGGTTTTCAGGTCGGTGTGACGCACCGTTTCTAGCCGGCCGTCGGCATGCCGACGGCATCCGCTCGCCTAACAGATCATTGACCGCCCTTTCCATGACGGCCATGCCGGATCGTGCCGCTTCCATTCGCCTGCAATACGTGTTTTCCCGCTTGCCGCCTGTCCTGTCACCCCGTTTCTGTCGGCAAAAAGAAACGGGAAAGCCCTGCGTTCAGGGCTTTCAGGATATCGGCCTAGCCGCCGGTATCCTGACGGAGTACCATAAGGACAAGTGTGGCACCCGTATGGCGAACAAGCCCGGTCTGCCTCCGCAAGCGGCCGTGATGGCCTTGTGACCGAACTTTTCACAGGAGAACACCAAATGGAAATCGTCATCCGGTTCTTGCAGGAAAATCCCGTCCAGTTCCTCGCCACCATCGGTATGGACGGAAAACCCAGAGTACGGCCATTCAAGTTCCGCCTCGAATCCGACGACAGGCTCTGGTTTTGCACCAGCAACCGAAAAGATGTCTACAAGGAACTGATACACCATCCGTCTGTCGAACTGACGACCGCCTCCCCCGAAGAAGCATGGATCCGATTGAGCGGAGATGTCGTCTTCGAGAACAACATTTCCATCAAGCAGAAAATGCTCGATAACGACGAAAGTCTCCGCGAAGAATACCGCAGTGCCGACAATCCGGTTTTCGAAGTGTTTTATCTCGATCACGCAGTCGCCACCATCGCTGCCTTTTCCGGTTTGCCTCCCAAAAAGTTTTTCCTCTGAATTGAAAACGCATACCCGGTCATATCGCCTCCTGCACCTGCTGTTTTGTGCAGCGCTCCTGCACACACCATAACCGGCCCTTACACGGAAAAATTGTGCAGACAACAGTAACATATTGATTTTCAATAAAAAATATATTGAAAAAAGCTGGTACGCAATATGCTTTATCACGAGCATGAGCAGTTGCCGGTAACAGTGTGTCTTATGTGAGTCCCCAAAATCCCGTCAACTGACCATTCAGGCATTATGTTTTCAGGAGACGATCATGAACAAAACACTTTGCTCGCTGGCAGTCATGACAACACTGTGCGGTATGGCACACGCCCAGTCGAATGTCACCCTATACGGTTTGCTCGATACCGGACTGGTCAAGGAAACCGGCTCTGATCTCAATATGTCGCAATGGAACAGCAGCCGTATCGGCTTTAAAGGAACCGAAGATCTCGGTAACGGCTACCAGGCGACCTTCCAGCTCGAAAAACGCTATTTCGTCAACAACGGCACCATCAACGGAACCGAATGGGAAGGTGCATCCAATGTCGGTTTGTCTGGTCCCTTCGGTTCCGTCCGGCTTGGGCGCGTCAATGAACTGGAAACCGAAAGTTTCCGCCGGCTTGACCCATTCAACGAAGAAGGCATCGCCAGTATGTTGTTAAGCACCCTGCACTTCAACCGGATCAGCAACACCATCCGTTACGACTCTCCGGTTTACCGGAATTTTTCCGTCAATGCCAGCTATACACTCGGTACCAATACCGACCGTGACTCACGGGACAGCTACGGCAACCTGCTCAAGACCAACGGTGCGGACAACGACGGATTCGCCGTCAGTCTCAATTACGACAACGGTCCGATACTATTGCTTGCCAACTTCAGCCGCCTGTCCGATTCCGACAACTCCTTCATCTGGAGTCTGGGCGGCCAATACCGGTTCGGCCCCTTCAAGACCTCGCTGGGCTACGAACAGACACGCGACAACGGCTGGAAACCCCATGCCACCGGCTCATCCTACGCCAACAAATACGAAGGTGTCCGTTCACGTCAAGACAACTACATCCTGTCAGGCGAATATGCAACCGGCCCACACAAAGTCGCGGCCGCTTTCAACTACATGAAGATCCGGGACATACGTCGTGAAAGCGGCAGTTCGGACGACAGCCTGTTTCTGGGCAACTATGATTCCGGCGATGCCCGCAAATACAGCATCGGTTATTTTTACAGCCTCTCCAAACGGACCACCCTGTATGGACAACTGGCATATACCGACTTCGAGGACAAAACCCTGGCACGCTTTTTCCGTGGCGAAACCTTCAGCGGCGACAGCGTCACCGGCATATCCCTCGGTATCAACCATCTTTTCTGACGCATAAACAGTGCGGGTTCTCCGTAACCCGCGCTCCTGTGCGTTTTCATTCCCCCCATCGCTCCGCCAACGGCATGCGGTTTACCGGCAACATTTCCCCCCACTTTGCGTTTGCCGGAACAAAAAAACAGCATCGACGGCCATCCTGTCATGATGCCGTCACAGAAAACCGTTGAGATAGGCACAGGCGCAAAAAACGCCTGAAAACACAACAATCACTCATGATTATCTGGAGCGAACAATGAAAAAAACATGGCTTGCCCTCTCGCTGGCAACGGTTTTCACTGGCACTGCCTGTGCGCAGAGCAACGTCACCATCTACGGGGTGCTCGATACCGGCTATATCAAGGAAACCGGTTCCGATTTGCAAATGGGCGAATGGAACGACAGCCGGATCGGTTTCAAGGGAACCGAAGATCTCGGCGGCGGTTACAAAGCGACATTCCAGCTGGAACAACGGCTTGATCTGTGGGATGGCAAAGGCAGCGATCCTGAATGGGAAGGCGCCTCCAACCTCGGGTTGTCCGGTCCGTTCGGTCGTGTCCGCTTCGGCCGCATGAACGAAATCGAAACGGAAAGTTTCCTGCGGCTCGACCCGTTCAACCAGGAAGGCGTCGGCAGTATGATGAAAGGTACGCAACGTACCAGCCGTATCGGCAATGTCGCCCGTTACGATTCGCCGAGCCTTTCGGGTTTCCGCGTTTCGCTGGGCTACTATCTCGGCCAGAACACCCAGCATGTCGATGACGACGTTACCCGCAACCGTGCAGACAACGACGGCTACGCCATCGGCCTGAACTATGACAACGGCCCGCTGTTGCTGCTGGCGAACTACAGCCGTCTGTCCGACTCAAACGATTCCTGGGTCTGGAGTCTGGGCGGATCTTACCGCTTCGGTCCCGTCAAGATCGGTCTGGGCTATGAAAGAACCGAAGACAAGGGCTGGAAAATGGGCGAAGCCAGCAACAAGCTCGACGCCTCGGAATCCAGGCAGGACAACTGGATTCTCTCCGGTGACTACCAGAGTGGCCCGCACCGCATCGGCGCTTCGCTGAACTGGATGAAAGTCAGGGACGTCAGGAACTCCGGTCTGGCTTACTGGGACAATCATGACTCAGGCGATGTCAAGAAATACAGTGTCGGTTATTTTTACAGTCTGTCCAAACGTACCACCCTGTACGGCCAGCTGGCCTATTCCGATTTCGAGGATGAGGCCGTCGCACAGTTCTTCCGCGGAAGAAGTTTCGAAGAAGACGGCGTAACCGGTGTCCAGATCGATATCAACCACAAATTCTGACCGGCCATCACGGCATGAACGGCGCCGAAAACCTGTTTTTTCCGGACATCGTCCACCGCAGCGGATATGGCACGGCCGACAGGCAAAGCCCGTTCATCTCCCCATGCGTCCTTGCCGCCATGATACCGATACACGGCAGCGACGCATAAAAACAACATCCCTTCCCGCAAATATTCTCCAGTTGGTATTTTCTCAAACCGGCACATCCCTTGATTGACGATCATGACAGACAAAAAGTGATATACGCTGTAATCGCCCCATGCACTGCCGCCCGACTTTCACACCATCCGGAGAAACCATGAAAAAAACCTCACTTGCATTGCTTCTGGCCGCCCTGTCGGCCACGACATCCACCATGGCACAATCGCACCTGACCATTTACGGCGTCGTCGATACCGGTATTGCCAGACAGACCGGCAAAGATACCTACATGACGCACAATTACGAAAGCAGTCTCGGCTTTATGGGTACGGAAGATCTTGGCGGAGGTTACAAAGCCATGTTCCAGCTGGAACACCGGCTCAATCTCAACGACGGAACGGTCTATGGCGGCAACCCTGACGTCGACTGGTACGGCGGCGCCAACGTCGGCATCGGCACCCCATTCGGAACATTCCGTATCGGTCGTGTGGACGAATTGCCGACAGAAACCCTGCGTACCTTCGACCCGTTCAACCAGGACAGTATCGCCAGCATGACCCTGTCCACCCAGCGTTCATCACAGATCGACAATACGCTGCGCTACGACAGTCCCAACCTGTCCGGATTCCAGATCGGTGCGACATACAGTCTGGGCAAAAACACAAAAGGCAACGATAACAGTGCCTTTGCGCTGGCAGGCGCCGACAACGACGGCTATGCCGGTTCCGTTCTGTACGACAACGGTGTCGTCGCCCTGCTCGGCAACTGGAGCCGGCTGGCCGATTCCAACCGATCTTTCGTCTGGAATCTGGGCGGCGCCTATACCTGGGGCGACCTCAGAATTTCGCTGGCCTATGAAAAAACGCACGACAGGGGCTGGTACAACGCCGAACGCTCGCTTTCCGAAAACAGCGGTGTGGCGGAATCCACGCTCATCAACGGCGTGGCCTCCAAAATGGACAACTGGATTCTCGGCCTGAACTACAAGGTCGGCCCCGGCACGTTCAAGGCCGCCTTCAACTACGTCAAGGTCAAGGACGTACACGGCATGAGTGCGGCCGACGGCGGTACCTACTGGGACAGCAACAGTTCGGCAGACCTGAAAAAATATGCACTCGGTTACACCTACGATCTTTCCAAACGGACTTCGCTTTACGGTATGGTGGCCTATACCGACTATGAAAACGGCGCCATTTCCGCTTTCTTTAACGGCAGCGGCTACGATGAAGAACACGTCACCGGCATCCAGCTTGGCATGACACACACTTTCTGATTTCATTCGCCGGATGGTTCGCCGTCCCTTGCGGCATGCCATCCGGCAAAAACATCCACCCCGCATCGCCGTTTGCGACGCGAAAAATTCCCGCCAGGTCACCGAACTGTTGTTTTACGGTTTCATAATGCCTGCCGAAAGCCGATCGGAAATGCAAAACAGCGCAGATCACGTATAATTCCGGTCACAATTTCCGGCATGTCCGAATATTCTGAAAACCGTGTCATAACAACAGGATAGCAGCTGCCTTTTCCCTACCGTACACACTTGGAGATCGCGATGAAATTTCGCTTTCCTATCGTCATCATCGACGAAGACTACCGTTCCGAAAATTCTTCCGGACTGGGTATCCGTGCCCTTGCCAAGGCCATGGAAGACGAAGGCATGGAAGTGCTGGGTGTCACCAGTTATGGCGACCTGTCGCAATTCGCGCAACAACAGTCGCGTGCATCGGCATTCGTGCTTTCCATCGACGACGAGGAATTCGGCAGCGGCACCCGTGAGGAAATCGACCAGGCGCTCAAACCCTTGCGTTCTTTCGTCACCGAAATCCGCAGCAAAAACGCCGACATTCCGATTTACCTGTACGGCGAAACCCGCACATCCCGACATATTCCGAACGATCTGCTGCGCGAACTGCACGGCTTCATCCACATGTTCGAGGACACGCCGGAATTCGTCGCACGACACATCATCCGAGAAGCGAAAACCTACCTTGACGGACTGGCTCCGCCGTTCTTCCGCGCCCTGATGCACTACGCGCAAGACGGTTCCTACTCCTGGCACTGCCCCGGACACTCCGGCGGTGTGGCTTTTCTGAAATCGCCGATCGGCCAGATGTTCCACCAGTTTTTCGGTGAAAACATGCTGCGTGCCGACGTCTGCAATGCCGTCGAGGAACTGGGCCAGCTGCTGGACCATACCGGCCCCGTCGCGCAAAGCGAACGCAATGCCGCCCGCATTTTCAACGCCGACCATTGCTACTTCGTCACGAACGGCACGTCCACGTCCAACAAGATCGTCTGGCATTCCACCATCGCCAGCGGCGACATCGTCGTCGTGGACCGAAACTGCCACAAATCGATTCTGCATGCCATCATCATGACCGGCGCCATTCCGGTTTTCCTGATGCCGACACGCAACCATTACGGCATCATCGGCCCGATTCCGAAAGACGAATTCAGACCGGAAAACATCAAAAAGAAAATCGAGGCCAACCCGTTCGCACGCGATGCCGTCAACAAGAAACCGCGTATCCTCACGATCACGCAATCGACCTACGACGGCATCATCTATAACGTCGAAACGATCAAGACCATGCTCGACGGGGAAATCGACACCCTGCATTTCGATGAAGCCTGGCTGCCGCACGCCGCGTTCCACGATTTCTATCGCGACATGCACGCCATCGGGCCATATACTCCGCGTGCACGCAAATCCGTGATCTTCTCGACCCAGTCCACGCACAAACTGCTGGCCGGTCTGTCGCAGGCGTCCCAGATTCTCGTCAAGGAATCCGAAGAGGTCAAACTCGACCAGAACATCTTCAACGAATCCTTTTTGATGCACACGTCCACTTCGCCGCAATACGCGATCATCGCATCCTGCGATGTGGCGGCCGCCATGATGGAACCGCCGTGCGGAACCGCACTGGTCGAGGAATCCATCCTCGAGGCGCTGGACTTCCGACGCGCCATGAAAAAGATCGAAAAGGAATGGGGCAAAGACTGGTGGTTCGAAGTCTGGGGACCGGAAGATTTCGCCGAGAACGGCATCGGCCAGCGCGAAGACTGGATCCTCAAGGCCGAGGACAACTGGCACGGCTTCGGCGACATCGCGCCGGGATTCAACATGCTCGACCCGATCAAGGCCACCGTCATCACGCCCGGACTGTCTCTGGCGGGTGAATTCGAGGCGACCGGCATCCCCGCTTCCATCGTCAAGATGTATCTGGCGGAAAACGGCATCATCGTCGAAAAATGCGGCCTGTACAGCTTCTTCATCATGTTCACCATCGGCATCACCAAGGGCCGCTGGAACACACTGGTCACCGCGCTCCAGCAATTCAAGGACGACTACGACAAGAACCAGCCGATCTGGCGTATCCTGCCGGAATTTTCCGCTGCACATCCGCGTTACGAACAATTCGGCCTGCGCGATCTCTGCCAGAAAATCCACGATTTCTACCGTGAAAACGACGTGGCCCACCTGACCACCGACATGTATCTGTCGAACATGGTACCGGCCATGAAACCGTCGGACGCCTACGCCAAGATGGCGCACCGCGAAATCGAACGGGTACCGATCGACGAACTCGAAGGCCGTGTCACCGCCATCCTGCTCACCCCCTATCCGCCGGGTATTCCGCTGCTGATTCCGGGTGAACGGTTCAACCGGACGATCGTCGATTATCTGAAATTCGCACGCGATTTCAACGACCGCTTCCCGGGTTTCGAAACCGACGTTCACGGACTGATCCGCCAGCAAAACAGCAACGGCAAATGGGAATATTTCGTCGATTGCGTCAAAAAGGAATGTGTCTGACCTGAAAACGGCAACCGAACAAAAAAGACGGGGGGTTCCCCGTCTTTTTTTGCGACCGTCACACCTGTCTTACCGCCGGTTCGTTGCGGCATTCTCCAGCCAGCCGTATTTTTCGAAAATCGCGCGGCCCTCTTCCGATGTGATGAAACGGTAAAAACCTGCCGCAGCGTCGTTTTTCTGTCCTTCGCGCGTCAACGCGATATCCATCGGCCGATAGACGCGATATTCCGGTTCCACCGGTACG
This sequence comes from uncultured Oxalobacter sp., assembly GCA_934277985.1. Classification (GTDB taxonomy): domain Bacteria; phylum Pseudomonadota; class Gammaproteobacteria; order Burkholderiales; family Burkholderiaceae_D; genus Oxalobacter; species Oxalobacter paeniformigenes. The sequence goes on along the minus strand of CAKQWF010000001.1, from coordinate 355,458 downwards.
ATCTCACCGTCACCGGGATTACTGATTCCCCAGATATTGAATACCAGCCAGGCATCGAAACTGCGGTCATCCAGCCATGTCTGTCTGGCGGCTCCGGTATTGGGCGCGAAAAAACCGATATTTTCACGAACGGCCCTGACCGTGGCGATATTGCCCAGACGTCCCGCAATATCTTCCCACATACCGACCTGACCGGCTCCGTGTGTCACCAGAATCTTCACCTTCTTGCCGGCCAGATCCGCCAGACCCTGAATATTCCGTGGATTGCCCTGACGCACCAGAATGGCCGCCGGACGCAGATAAACCGGCATCACCGTTTCCGGCACGATCTGTTCACCGAACAACTTGCAGAAATCCGACATCATGGCCTCGGAACCGGAATAAATCATATCCGCATTCTGTCTTGCGCCGTTTTCCCATTTCGGCGTCGGCCCGGCCTGAACGACCACCTGCACACCGTTCTTCTTTCCGTATTCCGCAGCGGCGGCCTTCATGGCCGGCGCCGGACCACCCGGACCATAAACATGCACAACCGGTGCCGCCATCGCACCGGTAACGAAAAACAATAAAGCGAAAGCCCATTTCTTCATAAACCCTCCGTCATAAAAACGCTTCAGGAATTTTGTTTTATTTTACGAAAAGTCAATGAATCCTGCACACGGGCAAACATCTTGTGCGGAAGACACACCTGTCGTGATGTCGCTGAAAACGTCGCTTATCTGACAACGGATTTCCGGATACGCCGTCCCGTATAACGGCTGCCGCGTTCGGTCACCGGCAACGGCATGCTGATCGCACGACTGCGGTTGATGAAACGGTTGGCGCCCCCCCGGCATATCATGTGTGGGCTGATCGCTCGACGGGTCGTGGAACAACACCATCGCCACCATACATGCCGGCAAACTGCCCAGCAACATGAACTGGTGGATTTTATGAGAGATAACATGCATATGATCGAATCCTTCCGTAAAACATCCATCACATCCGGCCCTGCATCGTCTTGTGGACAACGCCAGGCCAAGTCGCGCCGATTATATACCGGATTTCACAGATGCGTTTGCGGCCGATACGCTTGCCTTGTGCCGGTGCATGATCTTCTTGCCCGTTTTTTCGCCGGGATGCAAACCACCGTCGGCGAATATGCCTGCATGTTTCAGCACCAGCGGTTCCAGGGGGCTTTCACTTGCCGTATCGCCCGGCATGCGCAAATACGCCAGAAATTCATGCACCGGAACACGGTAAAGCGCAACAGCAGCCAGACAGGCCGGAATACTCGCCGCCAGCACGGCCCGTCGCACCAACCGGTTTTTCATCGCATCATCCATTTCCGTTCCTTTCATTCTTGCAGACGGCCCTGACGGGCCGCCATCCCGCACGATTGTGATGCCGCGTCATACAACCGTATTGAAAAAAATCACACGATCCGTTCACGCACTACCGCAAGATGTCCCGCCGGCTTTTGCCGTTGTCCGCCAAACACGGAACCGATCCGGATCGCCTGATTCCGGCTGCACGATGCGACCGGTGCGACGGCATTGCGGATTTTCTTGCGGTTGATTTTCACATCCATCCCTGTTTCCTTTCATGGCTGTCTTTGACCTGTCCGGAAAACCGTTTTCCGGATACCCGTCCTGCTGTTTCATATTAGGCAAACGGCATGACCGGCCTGTGACAAAACAGCGCAACAGCCTACCCGTTTCCCTGATGTTTCATTCCTGCACCGTTTTCGTGCCATACTGCATCGTATTGGCACGGATTATGCATGCATTCGGTGTATCGACCGGAAACAACCGCTTGCCATCGATTCCGAAAAAGCGATTATCATTTCCGGCAGGAAACTTATGATTTCAGGCACTATCCGCGAGACCGACTTATGAATCCGTTACTCGACCGACTGCAATCCTATCCATTCGAAAAACTGCGCAAACTGTTTTCCGGTGTAACGCCCGATCCGGCATATAACCCTATCAATCTGGGCATCGGCGAACCGCGGCATCCCGCACCGGCCTTCATCCGGCAGACGCTGGCCGACCATCCCGAAGGACTTTCGCGCTATCCGGCGACCGTCGGCACGCTCGCACTCCGTGAAACGATCGCACGCTGGCTGGCAAACCGCTACGGCATCGTCGCACCCGACCCGGCCACCATCCTGCCGACACTGGGCTCGCGCGAAGCCCTGTTCGCACTGGCGCAAACCGTACTCGATCCGTCAGAACATGGCATCGTGGTCTGCCCCAATCCGTTTTACCAGATCTACGAAGGCGCGGCCCTGCTCGGCGGCGCGACACCGTATTTCGTCAATGCCGATCCGGCGATGAACTTCGCCTGCGACTACGACAGCGTACCGGAACATATCTGGGCGAAAACGAAACTGCTGTACACCTGTTCGCCCGCCAACCCGACTGGCGCCGTCATGACCCTGGCGCAATGGAAAAAACTCTTCGAACTGTCCGACCGTTACGGATTCGTGATCGCATCCGACGAATGCTATTCGGAAATCTATTTCGACACCCCGCCGCTGGGCGGACTGGAAGCGGCGCACCGGCTTGGACGCGACGGCTATCCCCGCCTGATCATGCTCTCGTCGCTGTCCAAACGCTCCAATGTTCCCGGCCTGCGCTCCGGCTTCGTCGCCGGCGACGCGAGCATCATCCGGAAATTTCTGCTGTATCGCACCTACCACGGTACCGCCATGAGTGAAACGGTACAGGCCGCCTCGATCGCAGCATGGAACGACGAAGCACACGTCATCGAAAACCGTGAAAAATACACTGCAAAATTCCGGCAGGCCCTGCCCGTGCTGCAATCGGCACTGAACGTTTCGATGCCTGACGCCAGTTTCTATCTCTGGGCAGAAGTCCATGAAAAAACAGGCCTTTCCGACACGGAATTCGCCCGCCGCCTCTACGAAAGCCGCCATGTCACCGTCTTGCCGGGCAGTTATCTCGCACGCGAAGCCCATGGCGAAAATCCGGGAAGAAACCGCATCCGTATCGCGCTGGTCGCCGAACCCGCCGAATGTCTGGAAGGCATACAGCGTATCGCCGCTTTCGTCCGGACACTGCCCTGACCGCATACCAACAAAAGAGGAACCATCATGACACAACAGGAACAGCTCAAACAGATCATCGAAGACGCATGGGAAAACCGCGACAGTTTCACTGCGACCGATGCCTCCCCCATTCTCCGTGCAGCCATCGCCGAAGTCATCCGGCAACTGGACTGCGGTCTTTTACGCGTGGCCGAAAAGAAAAACGGCGAATGGGTCGTCAACCAGTGGACCAAAAAAGCCGTCCTGCTTTCTTTCCGCCTTCAGGAAAATTTCGCCATGCCGGTCGGCTCCGACGGCTCGCCCGCCCTGCATTTTTATGACAAGGTCAGCAGCAAGTTCGCCAACTACACGCAGGAAGACTTCGCCCGAGGCGGATTCCGTGTCGTACCGCCCGCCGTCGCCCGTCTGGGCAGCTATATCGGCAAAAACGTCGTCATGATGCCGTCTTTCGTCAATATCGGCGCCTATGTCGATGAAGGTACGATGATCGACACCTGGGCTACCGTCGGCTCCTGCGCACAAATCGGCAAACACGTCCATCTCTCCGGCGGTGTGGGCATCGGCGGCGTACTCGAACCGATGCAAGCCAATCCGACCATCATCGAGGACAACTGCTTCATCGGCGCGCGCTCCGAAATCGTCGAAGGTGTCATCGTCGAGGAATACAGCGTCATTTCCATGGGCGTGTACATCGGCCAGTCCACCCGCATCTACGATCGCGAAAACGACCGCATCCTCTACGGGCGTGTCCCGTCCGGCTCCGTCGTCGTACCCGGCAATCTGCCCGACCCCAGCGGCAAATACAGTTTATACTGTGCTGTCATCGTCAAGCGTGTGGATGCACAGACACGCGCCAAAACGGCGATCAACGACCTTTTACGCGACAACTGACAAGAGATGCCACGATGAACGCCACTTTCGACCTCGCCTGTTCCCTGATCGCACAAGCCTCCGTCACGCCGGACGACAAGGATTGCCAGCGCCTCATCCGCTCCGTACTGGCCCCGCTGGGATTTGCATGCGAAACGATTGTCAGCGGCAACGTCACCAACCTCTGGGCTCGCCATGGCGATGCCGCTCCGCTGATCGTTTTCGCAGGCCATACCGATGTCGTACCGCCGGGACCGCTCGATAAATGGACATCCGATCCCTTCACGCCGACAGTCCGTGACGGCCGTCTGTACGGACGAGGCGCCGCCGACATGAAAACATCGGTCGCCGCCATGGTGATCGCCGCACGGGACTTCATCACGTCCCATCCCAATTATGCCGGTTCCATCGGTTTCATCATCACCAGCGATGAGGAAGGCATCGCCGTGGACGGTACCGATGCGGTCGTCAAAATACTGGAACAACGCGCTATCCGTCCGGATTACTGCATCGTCGGCGAACCGAGTTCCCTGAAAAAAATGGGCGACACGATCAAGAACGGCCGTCGCGGCTCGCTGTGCGGGCAACTGACCGTCTTCGGCAAGCAGGGCCATATCGCCTACCCCAAACGCACCGCCAACCCCATCCATCTGGCCGCCCCCGCACTGGCCGAACTCGCCGCCGAAGTCTGGGACAACGGCAACGAATACTATGAACCGACCACCTGGCAAATGTCGAACATCCATGCGGGAACCGGTGCGAACAACGTCATCCCGGGCGAGCTGTTCGTCGAATTCAACTTCCGGTTCTGCACCGCCAGCACGGTCGAAAGCCTGAAAAAAAGGGTGCACGCCATTCTGGACAAATACGGATTCCGTTACCGGCTGGACTGGAACTACTCCGGTGTACCGTTCCTGACGCCACGTGGCTCCCTGTGCGACGCACTTGCCGAAGCGATCGCAGCCGAAACCGGCCTGACGCCGGAACTCTCCACATCCGGTGGCACATCCGACGGCCGTTTCATCGCCCGTATCTGTCCGCAAGTCGTCGAATTCGGTCCCGTGACGGAAAGCATCCACCAGATCGACGAAAACGTCCTCGTCGCCGACATCGAACCGCTGACGGCCATTTACCGGCGTACACTGGAGAAACTCTTCCTGTAAAATACCGGTTTGACCTTCGCGTGCCGGTACGCGATACAGACAATCAGACCGATACATGGCGAACCCGGCCCCTGCCGGGTTCGCTTTCATCAATGGACGAGGCCATGAACACACAGCAAACCACCCCGTTTTCCACCGTGCTCGACCTGTTGCGCTATGCCGTCACCCGCTTCACGCGCGAAAAACTCTTTTTCGGACACGGCAGCGAAAACGCTTTCGATGAGGCAGCCTACCTGATTCTGCATACCCTCTCGCTGCCCATCGACCGTCTGGAACCCTTTCTGGACGCACGCCTGCTGCCCGAAGAAATCGCCTCCGTCATGGACATCATCGAACGACGTGTCACCGACCGCATTCCGGCCGCCTATCTGACCGGTGAAGCCTGGTTGCAGGGCTATTCGTTCCATGTCGAACGCGGCGTCATCATCCCGCGCTCTTTTCTGGCGGAACTGATCGTCGAACAGTTCGCCCCATGGGTTCCCGATCCCGATGGCATCACCGACATTCTGGAACTGTGTACGGGTTCGGGCTGTCTGGCGATCATGCTGGCCGACCAGTTCCCCAACGCCACCGTCGATGCCGTGGAACTTTCCCCGGCGGCACTGGGCGTCGCCCAGATGAATATCGACCGTTACGGGATGAGGGACCGCATCCAGCTCCACCATGCCGACCTTTACGACGGCATTCCCGACAAGCGTTATCAGCTGATCGTGACCAACCCGCCATACGTGAACCAGTCCTCGATGGAAAACCTGCCGCCTGAATATTTGCATGAACCGAAAATGGCGCTGGCAGGCGGCTTCGACGGTATGGATATCGTCCGCCGTATCGTCCGTACCGCCGGCGAACGCTTGACCGACGACGGACTGCTGATCGTGGAAATCGGCAACGAAGCCGAACACGCCATCGCCGCCTTCCCTGAACTGGAACTGACCTGGCTGTCCACTTCCGGCGGCGACGACCGTGTCTTTTTGCTGACCGCCGAACAACTCAAAAACCTGAAAACAGCATGATCCGGTTTTCGCAGTTTTCCCTGATGCGCGGCACGAAGCCGCTGTTCGACAAGGCGGACGCCACCGTCAATCCGGGCGAGAAAATCGGCCTCGTCGGTCCCAACGGCGCCGGTAAAACCAGTCTGTTTTCCCTGCTGCTGGGTGAATTGCATCCGGACGGCGGCGACATCGACTTTCCGGCAGGCTGGCGCGTATCCCATGTCGCACAGGAAACACCCGCGCTGGACAGACCCGCCATCGAATACGCCATGGACGGCGACACCCACCTGCGCGCATTGCAGGCCGAACTGGCGGAACTCGAAGCTTCCCCGCAGACCGCCGCGTCCGGCATGCGTATCGCCGAACTGCATACGGCGCTGGCCGACGCAGGAGCCTATACCGTGCGTTCACGCGCCGAACAGCTCTTGCTGGGACTGGGCTTTTCCATGGAAGACATGCAGCACAGCGTGGCGACCTTTTCCGGCGGCTGGCGCATGCGTCTGAATCTGGCACAAGCGCTGATGTGCCCGTCCGATCTGCTGTTGCTGGATGAACCGACGAACCACCTCGATCTGGATGCCATCTTGTGGCTTGAAGACTGGCTCAAACGTTACAGTGGCACCCTGATCGTCATTTCCCACGACAGGGATTTTCTGGACGGCATCGCCAACGTCATCCTGCATATCGACGACGGCAAGCTCAGACGCTATGCGGGCAATTATTCCGCCTTCGAACGCCAGCGAGCCGAACAGGTCACCGTCATGCAAAGCATGATCGAAAAACAGGCGCGCCGCCGTGCCCATCTCGAAGCGTATATCAACCGCTTCCGATACAAGGCCACCAAGGCACGACAGGCACAAAGCCGCCTGAAGGCGCTGGAAAAAATGGAAGCCCTTGCACCGCTGCGTGTGGCGACCGGATTTTCCTTCGATTTTCCCGAACCGGAATCCTCGCCGAACCCGCTTCTGGTCATGGACGACGTCACCGCCGGTTATACACAACAAAACGAACTTGGCGATACGATCGGAACGACACCCATCGTTTCCGTCGCCCGTTTTGCGTTGCAAACCGGCGAACGTATCGGCCTTCTGGGCGTCAACGGCGCGGGCAAATCGACCTTCATCAAGACCGTCGCCGGCGAACTGCCGCCGCTATCGGGCGTTTTTACCACGGGAAAAGGCCTGAAAATCGGATACTTCGCCCAGCATCAGGTGGAAATGTTGCGTAACGACGAATCGCCGTTGTGGCACCTCTCGAAAATCGCGCCGGATACCCGTGAACAGGAATTGCGCAATTTTCTGGGCGGTTTCCATTTTCAGGGCGACATGGCCACCAGCCCGGTCGCCCCTTTTTCGGGCGGCGAAAAAGCGCGGCTGGCGCTGGCGCTGATCGTCTGGCAGCGCCCCAACCTCTTGCTGTTGGACGAACCGACGAACCATCTCGATCTGGACATGCGCGAAGCGCTGACCGAAGCGCTGGCGCAATATGAAGGTACCCTGCTGTTAGTCTCGCACGACCGGCACCTGTTGCGCGCCACCACCGACCGGTTCTATATTGTGGCGGACCATCGCCTGCGCGAATTCGACGGCGATCTGGACGATTACCGGAACTGGTTGTTCACCACACGGCTGGCGAAAGCGGAAACGGACGGCGAAACCCTTGCCGCCCCCAAAACGAACAAACCGTCTATCGACCGCAAGGAACAAAAAAGGCAGGAAGCCGAAGAACGGCAACGGCTTTCCGCACTGAAAAAACCGCTGGAAAAACGGATCGCATGGCTGGAAAATGAAATCGCCAGGTTGAACGAACAGAAAGCGGCGATCGACAACCGGCTCGCCGATACGGGGCTTTACGAACCTGCACAGCGCGAGACCCTGAAAAAAACACTGGCCGATCAGGCAGCCTGTTCCAGACAGCTTTCCGCCCTTGAAGAAGAATGGCTGGAAAAACAGGACGAACTGGAAAAAGTGCTGTCATCCTGACCCTGCCGGATCACGCATCGGCAATTTTCCGCACCGGAATTCATGCACCTTGACGGTGCAATGCACCCTGACGGTGCACATTCGTGCATCATGCCGGTTCACCGGCCGGCAAGCCACACGATGGCATATCACTTGCCTGCCTTGGCCGTTCCCGCCTTGACCGGTTCACGCTTGACGATGGCGACCGCGCCCGAAACATCGCGCACGATGATGTACTGTTCCTTGCCATCCGGGCCGGTCAGCAAATACAAATTGCCGTAACGATAGGCATCGTCGTCCTTGTTGATCTTCTCGATCCGGAAGCCGTACACTTCCGGCGACATCGTCGCCGCCGTCGCCAGACCGGAAAAGCCGGCAAACGCCAGTGCGGCAACCATCCATCCTGCCTTTTTCAACATGATTTCCCCCTTTTCGCTCACAACACCGAATCGACCCCCTTGTTGGCGAGCCTGTCGGCGCGTTCATTGCCCTCATGACCGGCATGCCCCTTGACCCAGCGCCACTGGATATCATGACGGCGCGTGGCTTCATCGAGTTCCTGCCACAAATCGGCGTTTTTCACCGGCTTTTTGTCTGCCGTCCGCCAGCCCCGTGCTTTCCAGCCGACGATCCACTCGCTGATCCCTTTCTGGACATACTGACTGTCGGTATGCAGGATCACACGGCAGGGTCGCCTGAGCGCACGCAATGCCGTAATGACCGCCGTCAGTTCCATGCGATTGTTCGTGGTATTCAATTCCCCGCCGAAAAGTTCCTTTTCATGCGGACCGGACACCATCCAGACGCCCCAGCCTCCCGGCCCCGGATTGCCGCGGCACGCGCCATCGGTATAAATCTCGACTTCCGTCATTTTTTCGCTGTTCATCGGCCAATCCCAAACACTTGCGCAAAACTCTGGTTATAATGAATTTTTTGTTCAGGGAGATACGATACCATGTCATCTGTGACCGCCTCCGGCATTGCCGTCAGTCCGATTCCGGCCTTCCGGGACAACTACATCTGGATGATCGCCAGCCAAACCCATGCCGTCGTGATCGACCCCGGCGAGGCGGCTCCCGTTCTCGACACACTGCGAAAACGCTCCCTGCAACTGTCCGCCATTTTACTGACACATCGGCATGAAGACCACACCGCCGGTGTGGACGATCTGCTGGCGAAATACCCCGTTCCCGTTTACGGTCCGAAAAACGACGGCATCGCATCCGTCACCGTACCGTTGCAGGAAGGCGATACCGTCACGTTGCCCGATCTGGGCGACCTGTCGCTGGCGGTACTTGACGTTCCGGGACATACGCGCGGCCATATCGCCTATTATGCAGCCGCTGAAAAATGGCTGTTTTGCGGCGACATGCTTTTCGGTGCCGGTTGCGGACGGATGTTCGAAGGCACACCGGACCAAATGCTCGCATCACTGTCCAAACTGGCGGCGCTTCCTGAAGACACCGCCGTTTTCGCCGGCCACGAATACACCCTTTCCAACCTCAAATTCGCCCGTGAAATCGAGCCGGACAATACCGCCATCGACGCGCGCGCCCGCGACGATCAGGCGCGGCTGAATCGCCGGCAACCGACCTTGCCCTCGACTATCGGCATCGAAAAGGCAACCAATCCTTTCCTGCGTGCCGACCGTGCAAACGTCATGGCCCGTCTCAAGGCACTGGGTCGTCTGCAAAACGAAACGCCTGTCGATGCGTTCGCCGCAATGCGCGAATGGAAAAACACCTATTCCTGAACATCATCTTCCGTCTTTTTGCCGGTCAGTCCCGATGCCTGTGCTTCGGGAGCGACCAGCCTGCCGCCGAGGCACGTCCCTGCATACAGCACCAGCACAAACAGCATGACGGCAGCTGTGCTCCATAACAGGCCATACCCGCCTTGCGTCAGACACCAGCCACCCGCGACCGTTCCGGCACCGCCTCCGCTGAACAATCCCAGTCCAACAAGAGCGGATGGCAATCCCTTGTTGTCTTCGGCGACATAAAAAGCCTGCGTCGCCAGTGTGGATTGCAGGAAAATATAGCCGGTTCCCATCAGCAACGCGGCCGACACACCGATCCATATCGACGGACAACATGCCAGAAGTACCGCTGCCACGCCAGCCAGTACGGCTCCCGCCATCAACAGGCCATGCGGCGGCACACGTAACGAAAGCCATCCAAGCATCCAGCCGGCAGCCAGTGACGCGATCCCGAACCCCATGACGACCAGCCCCACGACGGGATATGAGGCATGTGCCTGATCGTGCAGACAGCTTCCCAGATAACTGTACGCTCCGAGCAAGAGAAATCCCGTCGCGAACGCCATCGGAAAAACGTAACGTCCCCGTTCCGAGCACATCATGCCGACCGCTTCCGGCAAGAACGGCCTTCCTGCCGGTTTCCTTTTTCCGGACGGCAATTTCCGGTAACACCACAGGGTCGCCAATGCGACTCCGATCAGGCAGACGAACATCATGCGCCAGTCAAGCCAATCCGCCAGAAAACCGCCGATACCGGCAGAAAAACCCTGTCCCAGAAAAACCATCCCCATGAACATGCCGACGCCTTGCGGTCTTCTGGACGGTGCGGTCTCATCACCGATCATCGCCAGCGAAACCGCAATGATTCCGGCCGCGAAAAAACCGGCCACAAAACGGCAAACCATCAGCCAGCCCAATGCTGGCGCCAGGACACAACCGACCGTGGCCAGCGTCAACCCTGCCAGAATACATCTGAGAACGGATGCCTTACCGAACCGGTCTGCAAGATGCCCGTACACTGGCTGCATGACGCCATAAGGTACCAGATAAGCCGTCAGCACACCGGCAGCCGTCGCGATACCGGTACCGAAATCGGCCGCCACAGCCGGCAACAGGGCCGATACCACCCAGTTATCGGCTGCCGAGACGAACCCGGCCATTCCCAAAACGAGGATCAGCCCTACCGGCAATCCTGAATCGCCTTGCATTGCCCTTCCTGTTTCACCGTTGTCCTTTCCCTGCATGCATCCCCCAGTCAGCACGGAATCAGGCCCGTTGTTTGCGTACCTGTTCCGTCATTCACACGATAATCCCGTGATATCCGGCTGGCAATGCCGTCATGCATTTTTGACAATCCTTGATACAGATGAAAACCATGCTTCCAGACGACCTGTACACTGTCTGCATCCTTCAATCCCGAATACACACGACGATACCTCGTACACATACCGGCAACCTTTCATCCGCAAAATACCCATGTCCCATTACACGACCACAACCGATACGCCAACGCATCATGCCGCGGCAAACCCGCCCTGTCATACCATACGCGAAGCGTCCTGCCGCTTACTGCTGGATGAGCTACCAGTCGGCGTCCTGCAAATCGGCGACGATGAAACCATCCGTTTCGCCAATGCCCGTTTCGCCGGCATGCTGGGCTATACGCCAGCCGCTTTCCCTGCCTCGCTGCACGAGCTGATCCATCCGGACACGCATTTCCACAGCCGGCACACCTGGAAAGATCTCTGGCATACCATGCGCAAGTTCGAGGTTCCCATCCGTTTCCGTTGCAAAAACGGTCATTACATTGCGACCGACAATCTCGTCCAGCTTATGCTCGATGAAAACGGCCAACCGGATTTCGCACTTCTGGTATCGCGCCCGGCACCGTCCGACTGCAAACAGGAATCCATCATGCATCTGTCCCTGTCGGATCCGCTCACGTCCCTGCCGACACGCAACTATCTCGACAGTTTTCTGCCCGAAGCAATCGCACGTTCACGAAAAAACGGCAAAATGCTTGCCCTGCTCGAACTCAACATCAACCGTTTCCGTATCGTCAACGAAAGCCTCGGTTACGATGCAGGCGACGCCCTGTTGCGCCAAATCGCACGCCGGCTGGTTCATGCCGTTCATGAAGGCGATACCGTCATCCGTGCCGGCGGAGACGAATTCATTGTCGTACTCGAAAATATCGGCACACCTGCCGATACGGCAGCCATCGCTTCCCGCCTGATGCAAACCGTCACCGAACCCATGACGCTGGCAGGACATGCGTTTTCCGTAACGGTTTCCATCGGCGCGAGCCTCTGCCCGCGCGACGCCTCCGACAGCCGAACTCTCTTGCGTTACGCCGACATCGCGCTGGCCGAAGCCCGCAAAAAACCTACCGGCAATATCCGTTTTTTCCATCCTGGCATGCACATCGCGCCCCCCGTCAAACTGAAACTGGAATCGGAATTGCGCCGCGCACTGGAAAAAAACGAATTCGTCCTGTTTTACCAGCCCAGACTGTCGCTGAAAACCGGAGAAATCGCCGGTCTGGAAGCGCTCATCCGGTGGCGACATCCCGAAAAAGGTTTGCTCTCGCCCGATACCTTCATTCCGTTCGCGGAAGAAATCGGACTGATCGGCAAAATCGGCCATATCGTGCGCCACAATCTGACCCGCCAGCTGGCCCAATGGCGCAACCGTCCCGGCATGGTATGGCCTGTCGCCTTCAATGTCTCCACTTGCGAGCTTTGTACCGGCCGTCTGCCGGAATCGCTTAAAAACATGCTGAAGGAAACCGGACTGCGGCCCGGTATGCTGGAACTGGAAATCACGGAAAGCTGCCTGATCGAAAACATGCATGCAGTCCGCACCAGCCTCGCTAGCATCCGGAAAATGGGCATCACCATTTCCATCGACGATTTCGGAAGCGGCTATTCGTCCCTGCGCTACCTTTCTTCCCTGCCGATCGATCTGCTGAAAATCGACGCGTCATTCATCGACGGCCTGACTGAAAGCGACGGCATGCAATCCATCGTGAAATCGACCATCGGCATGGCGCACTCCCTGAACATGGCCGTCATCGCCGAAGGTGTATCGACACGCGAGCAGCTCGATATCCTCAAGGCATGGGAATGCGACCAGATACAGGGCTATCTGTGCAGCCCGCCGCTACCCCCCGAAAAACTGGAAATTTTCCTGCAAAACCACCATTCCGTCCTGTCGTAACGGCAAAAAAGAAGGCTGCACATGTGCAGCCTTCCGTCATGACAAAACCACCCGTCAACGCCGGCGCGCGACCTTTTCGCGCGTCTGCTGGCGTGTCGTCACATCGGCCAGTTCGCTGATTTCCTTGGACAGGAATTTCCAGATATCGTCGACGCTGACGATACCGACCAGTCCGCCCATCTTGTCCACGATGGGAATACGGCGAACACCCTTGAAGCGCATCCGTTCGACCGTCTCGAACACATCTTCCGTCTCGACAGCCGTCATCAGTTCGACTTTCATGATATCGATGACCTTGATGCTTTTCGGATCCAGTCCTTCCGCCAGCACCACGACGACGATATCACGATCCGTTACGATACCCTGCGGCACCATCATGCCGTTGATTTCCTCGATCACGATCAGTGTTCCGACATGGTTTCGCCGCATCAGCTGCGCCGCTTCCAGCACAGTCGTATTCGAGCTGCATGTCACGACGTTGTTCGAACAAATATGTCCAATCTGCATCTTCTTTCTCCTTTTTTCTGTCAAAGACAAGAACCAAACGGCAGCGAATTTACGGCAATCCGACTGAACCTTTCGATGACAGGATACCTTATAAATGTCCGGTGGCAAAAAATAATTTGCCGTCAATCCGGCATGCGTCAAGAACCACAGCGGCAAACTGTTTTTTTATGCACGATTATTGCAAAAGACAATGGTTTTCATCGGCATGAACCAGTACAATGAATCTGTTTCAGGGGGTCGCCCCGGTCTTTTTCCAGCCCTTTTTACCGTCCATCATTTTCACCCGAGACAGGTTTTTTCCGAAATCGTGGCCTTGCGGCAGAACCGGCATGAAAAAATCCCGTACCAAAATGAAAATCCAGACCATGCACGACTGGCTGATGACGCCGGTAGGGCAATATATCCTCAACTGGGAAGAAACCCTGTTCCAGACGCTTTCTGCCGACATTTTCGGATTCAATGCCCTGCAAATCGGTTTTTCCGAAATCAATGCCCTGAAAGAAAACCGGATGGTCAACCGCTGGTACACCAATCCGTTCATGCCTGAGTCCGAAGTGAAACAAATGATCGAAACAGGCCATACGGCCGAAACAAACGGTCATTCGGTGCCCATCTCGCTGGTACACGATATCGACGAACTGCCTTTTGCGACCGAATCGATCGACCTGATCGTTTTGCCGCACGCCTTTGAATTCGCACAGTCCCCCCACCAAATCCTGCGCGAGGTCAACCGGGTGCTGATTCCTGAGGGACAAGTCATCATCAGCGGATTCAACCCGACCAGTCTCTGGGGGATCCGCCAGCGTTTCAGCCGCTTTTCCGGCAACCATTTCCTGCCCGAATACGCCGAATTTCTCAGTCTGTCGCGTCTGAAAGACTGGCTCAAGCTCCTGAACTTCGAAATCAGCCGCGGCTATTTCGGATGTTACCGCCCACCCTGCCTCACCCGTCGCTGGCTCAGACGCTTTGCTTTCATGGAAAAAACCGGTAACCGCTGGTGGCCCTACCTCGGTGCGGTCTATCTCATCGGCGCCATCAAACGGGTACAAGGCATGCACCTGATCGGCCCTGCTTTCCGCAAAAATCCGGGACGTCTTTTCCAGACCGTCACGGCCAACCAGAAAACCGGCGAAAAACAGCCCACCGCATCCACATGCGGTATCGCAAACGAAACCCCCTGACCGTATTCCGGCCATCTCCAGGTTCGATACGCATCCAAAACGATGCCATGCCGAACGATCCCTGCAAAATGCATACCGATCGCACTTTTTTTGCGTCGTCTCAAGGGAAAAAACCGCTGGTGACATAACGTCGATACCAGGGCGAAATACATCGCATGCCCAAACCGGACGGCATGCCATCATCCGCCTTGTCCCACCCGACTGGCAAAATAGAAAGGAACAAGATGATACCGGACACACTGACAGCGGATACCCGTAGCATTCACACCCTGCAAACCACCGCATGGTGGCTTTATCTCTTCCATGCCGTCTGCTTTCTGCTGACGCTGGGCATACTCTCTTTCGTCCCCCTTGTCCTGAACTATCTGGCACGACCGAAAGCGGCGCATACCTTCGTCTATTCCCACCATACCTGGCAAATCCGGTCATTCTGGTGGTATTTCGTATGGGGTTGCATCGGCTCCGTTCTGTACATCACATTCATCGGTATCCCCGGCGCCCTGATCGTCTGGATACTGGCCTGGGGATGGTATGCATACCGCCTGATTGCCGGTTTCACAACGCTCGACAAACACCTTCCCATGCCATTTCCGGATCACTAACCGATACAAAAAAGGCATGTCGTGCGACATGCCTTTTCTTTGTCCCGCCACCGGCTCACGACATCTTTTTATCCGCGGAATCGACCTGAAGATGCTTCGAGGACGTCATTTTCAGACGACGTGCGATATCGTTGCGACGAAATACCTTGAAAGTCCCCATCGACTTGGCGATCAGCGCATCGCCGTTCCATATCTCGCCCTCGCAATAATACATGGTCGTCGAACGGTGCAGCACCCGTCCACGGGCGATGATATGCTGGCTGATCTTGCCACCCGGCTGGAAAAAACTCGTCTTCATTTCCACCGTGGCCGCCGACGTCAGTTCCGGAACCAGCGAACGGGCAGCGCGCGCCATGCAGGCATCCAGAAGCGTCATGATGATGCCGCCATGCATCACCTGCCAGCTGTTCATATGCTCTTCACGCAAACGGATGCCGACTTCCGCCGTTCCGTTTTCCATGCTGAGCAATTCCAGTCCCAGATCTTTGAGATACGGATTGTCACTGATCTGCTGTGCCATGTCGCAATCCCTTCATGGTTCAACCGGCATTGCCCGGTACCGCTTCGGCCGGTTCGTCTTCCGGATTCTTGACCAGAATTTCGACATCGGCCTGTTCTTTCAGGTATTCGAGATAAGCGCCCAGTTCCTGCTGTGCCATGACATTCGTCATCTGGCGCCCCATCATTTCACGCAGATTCTTGTCCGCCTTCTGCGGCGTGACCACCTTCGTGATACGGTAGATCACATAACCGTTCGGAGCGATCGCCACACCGGTATAGGCCGGCAGTTTCGACACATCCGCCTTCATGATCGGAGCCATATCGGCACGTCCTGCCATGGAAATCTTCTGGCGCGATACCATGATACCCTGCGAGAATCCGGACGGCGCACCGCCTTCTTTCAGGCGTGCCAGCTCGGCTTCCCCGGCGGCTTTGGCCATTTCCATCGCCTTTTCGCTCGTGACCTGTGCCGTCACGGCCTGTCTGACTTTTTCAAACGGCATCAGTTCGGCCGGATAGTGCTTGACGATACGAGCCGATACGAAAACCTGCGGTGCGACTTCAATGGCTTCGGTATTGTGCTTGCCCTTGATCGCGTCGTCGGAGAAAACCGCCTGAAGAAGTTTCGGATTGGACAACAGCGGATTTTGCCGTGCCGCCACCGCCGGATCACGTGCCAGATTCTGGAAAGAATGGATCGTCAGTTTCAGCGCATCGGCCACCGGCTTGAGGCTGTCCGGTTTTTCGTAAACCATATTGGAGAACGTTTCCGACATTTCCGCGAACTTGCGGTTGGTCTGCTGGCGTTTCAGTTCCTGCATCACGCTGTCTTTCACCTGTGCCAGCGGTTTGGCGACTGCCGGCTTGATATCGGTCACCACAATGATGTGATAACCGAAATCGGTTTCGACCAGATCGCTGATATCGCCCTTTTTCATGCCGAAAACAGCATCGTTGAACGGCTTGACCATCTTGCCGCGCGTAAAGTATCCGAGATCGCCTCCCTTGCCTGCCGAACCCGGATCATCCGAATTGGCCTTGGCCAGCTCGGCGAAACGCGACGGATCGGCTTTCAACTGTGCCAGAATCCCTTCCGCCTTCTTTCGTGCTTCTTCCTTTTCGGATTCCGGCGCGTTCTTGGCGGCAGCGATCAGAATATGCTGGGCGCGTCTTTCTTCAGGAATCGAAAAACGTTCCTTGTTCTGGGTATAGTAGCTTTGCAAATCGGCATCGCTGATCGTCACGCTTTTGGCGACGGTCGGCATATCCAGCACGACCAGTTCCACGTCGGCATGTTCGGGAATCGTGAACTGCGCTTCATGTGCCTTGTAAAAAGCGCTCAGGTCTTCATCGGTCACCTTGACCTTGCCTCGGTAAGCGGCAGCATCGAATACCAGACGCTGCACTTCGCGTTCCTGCTCGAACAGATTCCAGACACGTGAAATCACGGCTTTGGGTTCGAACGAGGAAAATTCCACCGGTGCGGCGATCTGCTGCATGGCCATATCCTGTCCCATCAGGGCGAAATGTCCTTCCGGCGTTAGGCCCTGGGCTGCCAGCGCTTCCTTGTAGCGTGCTTCATTGAGCTTGCCGTCAGGGCCGATCAGGCCCGGAATTTCACGGATTTTCTGCAGGACGACCTGTTCGGGAACCGTCAGGTTTTCCTTGGCAAGCGTCGCGACAAGCACTCTTTTGGTAATCATGTTCTGCAGAACCGTCCATTTGAAGCGCGGCGATTCGATCCATTTGGAATCGAAAGGCTGGCCCTGCATCGCGGCACGCTGGCGAAGCCGTTCGGCCTGTTCGCGCTGTGCATTGTCCCATTCCTGCTGCGTAATGGACTTGCCTGCAACCTTGGCGACCGCGTCGCCGTCACCCAGACGCTTGTAGCCTTCGACGCCGACGAAAATAAAGGAAGGAATGATGAAAACCAGAAGAATGATCTGGGTCAGACGTTTGTGATTGCGTATAAATTCGAGCATGGCAGCCTCTGCCCATCCGGAAATGATTGCAAATCAATAAAAAAAAAAGGCGAACATAATGTTCGCCTTCGGTTTGTGGCGGAGTGGACGGGACTCGAACCCGCGACCCCCGGCGTGACAGGCCGATATTCTAACCAACTGAACTACCACTCCTAAAACTTTTTCGTTTGACTGTTTGGTGGGTGCTGAGAGCCTCGAACTCCCGACCTACGCCTTGTAAGGGCGCCGCTCTACCAACTGAGCTAAGCACCCATATTCATCACCTAGCCAGTCAAACTCGACATTCATCATGTCGCGAAAGAACGTTATTATAAACTGCTTTTTTCAAAATTGCCAGAAAAATTTTCAACTTCTTTTTTCCGGAATTTCACAACGTTTTTTCGCGCTGTCGAAAGAAGCATTAGTTTACCGCATCTTTCAGCAATTTGCCAGCCTTAAATTTAGGAATTCTGGCAGATTTGATCTTTATTTCTTCGCCGGTACGCGGATTGCGACCAGAACGGGCGGCACGTTCGCCGACACTGAACGTTCCGAAGCCCACCAGCGTCACACTACCGTTGTTTTTCAGTGTTTCCGTAATCGCATCCATCACTGCATCCAGCGAACGAGCCGCAGCGGCCTTGGAAATATCAGCCGTTTTGGCGATATGTTCGATAAGTTCAGTCTTATTCACGCAACAACTCCCACATTTAATTAGTCATTAATCGGTACAACAAAGAATGCTTGCATTAAACAAGCGCGTCACGAAAGTGTCAAGAAGAAAAGCCGGCGCCTCCACCCTGCCATTTGCCGGGAAATCCGGTGCATGCACCCGGATTTCGGCGTCAACAGAGATATTCAGGCCGTTTATGGATAAAATCAATCGAAAATCAGGAAAAACCGTCTTTATCGTACCGTTTTTTGAACTTGAGCAATCGACGGCAACCTGTACGCATCGACTTGCACGCCGACCGTCCGTACTGTCGCGCCAATACAACTTCCGCATATTTTTCGCTTGCCGGACTTCCGGGCGTTCGTTTCCCCTTTTTCGTCACATCCTGATGCATCATGAAATGGCATATACAAAAAAAGGAGCCTGCGGCTCCTTTTTTTGTATATGCCATCACGACGTGCGATTGGCGCGACGACGGTCGATATCCGTCAGATACCGTTTGCGCAGACGGATACTCTTGGGCGTGACTTCAACCAGTTCGTCATCCTCGATGAATTCGACGGCATATTCCAGCGACATCTGGATGGGCGGAACCAGCCGGACGGCTTCATCGGTACCGGCGGCACGAATATTGGTCAACTGTTTTCCCTTGATCGGATTGACGACGATATCGTTTTCTCGCGAGTGGATACCGATGATCATGCCTTCGTAAACGGGATCGTTGTGGCTGACGAACATACGACCGCGATCCTGGAGTTTCCAGAGCGCATAGGCAACCGCAGCGCCATCTTCCTGTGAAATCAGCACGCCGTTTCTGCGTCCCCCGTTATCGGGCCGGTTCGGGTCCACCGGATAATAATCGTCGAACACATGGCTCATGATGCCGGTTCCGCGCGTCAATGTCATGAATTCGCTCTGGAACCCGATCAGGCCACGCGCCGGAATCCGGTATTCCAGACGCACCCTGCCCTTGGAATCGGGCTGCATGTCCTGCAATTCCCCGCGGCGGCGTCCCAGTTCTTCCATGACACCCCCCTGATGGGCTTCGTCCACATCGACCGTCAGCGCTTCATACGGTTCATGCTTGACACCGTCGATCATTTTGTAGACTACACGCGGACGGGATACTGCCAGTTCATAGCCTTCACGGCGCATGTTTTCGATCAGGATGGTCAGATGCAATTCACCGCGCCCGGATACCTCGAAAACGGTATCGTCATCGGTCGGCGCGACCCGCAAGGCCACATTGGATTTCAGCTCGCGTTCCAGCCGTTCGCGCAACTGGCGGCTGGTGACGAACTTGCCTTCACGACCGGCGAAAGGCGAGGTATTGACCATGAAATTCATCGTCAGCGTCGGTTCGTCAACCGTCAGCATCGGCAAGGCATCGGGATGTTCCGGGTCGCAAACCGTCGAACCGATGTCGATATCCTCGATACCGTTGATGAGGACGATATCGCCTGCGGAGGCTTCGTCGATCACTTTGCGTTCCAGTCCCTTGAACGAAAGTACCTGATTGATACGTGCGCGGATCGGCGTCGATTCCGGCCCGTTCATGACCACGACATCCTGCAAGCCCTTCACGCGGCCGCGGTTGATCCGTCCGATACCGATTTTGCCGACATAGGACGAATAATCCAGCGAGGAAATCTGCATCTGGAACGGACCGTCCGGATCGGCATCCCTGACCGGCACATATTCCAGAATGGCATCAAAAAGCGGACGCATGTCGCCGGAACGGATATTTTCATCGAGACCGGCATAACCGTTCAGGCCGGATGCATAAATCACCGGAAAATCCAGCTGTTCTTCCGTCGCGCCAAGTTTGTCGAACAACTCGAACGTGGCATTGATGACCCAGTCGGGACGTGCGCCCGGACGGTCGATCTTGTTGATGACCACGATCGGTTTCAGACCGAGCGCCAGTGCCTTGCGCGTCACGAAGCGGGTCTGGGGCATCGGTCCTTCCACGGCATCGACCAGCAGCAAAACGCCATCGACCATCGACAGCACCCGTTCCACTTCGCCGCCGAAGTCGGCATGTCCCGGTGTATCGACGATATTGATATGCGTACCCTGATATTCCACGGCACAGTTTTTGGCGAGAATGGTAATCCCGCGTTCCTTTTCCAGATCGTTGGAATCCATCACCCGTTCACTGACGGCCTGGTTTTCACGGAACGTTCCGGATTGCCGCAACAACTGGTCGACCAGCGTGGTTTTGCCATGGTCGACATGCGCGATAATCGCGACGTTGCGGATTGCGCGTTTGGTTTCAGACATAAAATTAGAAAAATTGAAAAAAAGGATAACTGATTATTTTAGCACGCCCGTATCAGGCCGCTGAAAACACCGGAAAAATACAACAGGCAGGAAGTGTCACACCGGCGGGCGCGACAGCGATACCAGACGCTCCGGCGCCAGAATGCCATCGCCGCGCAACTGCGCTGTTCCGAGAAAAACGCCCCGCGCGGCGTCATAGACCCGGCGGCGGCCTGGTTTTGCGGATGTCACAATCCGTTCTTTCACGAGAGACAGGCGCTGGCCGTTGACAAACCGTCCGGCCAGTGCGGCATCGAGCATCACCGCCGGAAACGACGAGAGCAGAAAATCGGCCGGTTCGAGCGGCAGTTCCGACGGCGCTTGCCCGTCGGCAAAACGGCTTTCCAGGTCGTCAAGGCTTATGGATTGACCGATTTCCAGCGTACCGACACGGGTACGCCGCAAGGATTCAAGGTGAGCGCCGCATCCCAGCGCTTCTCCGATATCTTCGCCAAGCACCCGGATATAGGTTCCCTTGCTGCATGTGACACGCAAACGCAGGCGGGGTGCCGTATAGTCGAGCAGTGCCAGTTCGTGGATCGTCAATTCCCGCGCCTCGCGTTCCAGTTCAATACCGGCACGCGCATATTCATACAGTGGTTTGCCATCCCGTTTCAGTGCCGAATACATCGGCGGCACTTGCCGGATCGTTCCCGTAAACCGTGGCAATATCCGGCTGATTTCTTCAGCCGAAGGCAACGGCGACGACGTCGTTTCAAGAACCGCGCCTTCCGTATCGCCCGTTTCCGTTTTCACTCCCAGATAGACGACGGTCTCGTACGTCTTGTCCGCATCGAGCAAATCCTGTGAAAACTTGGTCGCCTCACCGAAACAGATGGGCAACAGACCGGTCGCGAACGGATCGAGCGTACCGGTATGCCCCGCTTTTTTCGCATTGACGATCCGTTTGGCGCGTATCAATGCATCGTTGCTGGACAAACCGGCCGGCTTGTCCAATAGCAGCACACCACTGATGTCGAGACGTTTTCTTTTGGCGGACGACGGAGCTTTCATGAATCAGTCACATTCCCGCAAACGGATACCGCAAGGCATCCGTCAGTTTTCTTCATCGTCCCTGGCACGTTGCGAATTGGCGACGTCGATCAGATGCGACAGGGCGATCCCCTCGGCAATCGAATTGTCATACACGAAGGTCAGCTGCGGCAGGGTATGGATATGCAACCGTTTGCCCAGCTGCATCCTGATGAAACCCGAAGCACGCTGCAGACTGTCCAGCGTCTTTTGCACCGTATCCGGATTGTCGTCCAGCATCGTGACATAAACCCGTGCATTGGCGTAATCGGGCGTGACTTTCACTTCCGTGATCGTCACCATCCCGACATTCGGGTCTTTCAGCTCCGAAAAAATGATATCGGACAGATCGCGCTGGATCTGGTCAGCCACACGCAAGCTGCGGCCGGGAATCGATTTGCTGTGTCTTGCCATGATCCACTCCCTTCAATGAATAACCACAGACATTACCATACCCCAAATAACAGCCATCGTACGAGAAAAATCACAGGGTACGTGCGATTTCCTGGATTTCATAGACCTCGATCTGGTCGCCGACCTTGATGTCATTGTAATTCTTGAGCGTCAGACCGCATTCGAAGCCGGCTTTCACTTCACGGACATCATCCTTGAAGCGTTTGAGCGAATCGATTTCACCCGACCAGATGACTACATTGTCGCGCAACAGGTGTACCGGCGAACCCCGCCGTACCAGCCCTTCGGTGACGAAACAGCCGGCGATCGCGCCGACACGGCTGACCATAATGACCTGACGGATTTCGACAAGACCCAGCGCATGTTCGCGTTTTTCAGGTGCCAGCATACCGGACATCGCGGCTTTCACATCGTCGATCGCATCGTAGATGATGTTGTAGTAACGGATATCGACACCGCCCGTTTCCGCCAGATGGCGTGCCTGTGCATCGGCACGGGTATTGAAGCCGATAATGACTGCCTTGGAGGCCAGCGCCAGATTGACGTCCGTTTCGGTAATGCCCCCGACGGCGGCATGAATGACCTGGACACGCACTTCGTCGTTGGAGAGTTTGAGCAACGAAGCGGCCAACGCTTCCTGGGAGCCCTGAACGTCGGTCTTGATGATGAGCGGCAAGGTCTTGACTTCGCCTTCGGCGATCTGGTCGAACATGTTTTCCAGTTTCGCAGCCTGCTGTTTCGCCAGCTTGACGTCACGGAATTTGCCCTGGCGGAACAGACCGATTTCACGTGCCTTGCGTTCGTCATTCAACACGATGATTTCCTCACCGGCGGACGGTACACCCGTCAGCCCCTGGATTTCCACCGGAATGCTCGGCCCTGCCTCGGTAATCGCCTTGCCGTTTTCATCGAGCATGGCACGGACACGACCATATTCCGGTCCGGCCAGCACGACATCGCCACGATGCAACGTACCGGACTGGACGAGCACCGTCGCGACCGGGCCGCGTCCCTTGTCGAGACGGGCCTCGATCACGATGCCCTTGGCCATGGTATCGACTGGCGCTTTCAATTCCAGGATTTCCGCCTGCAACAACACGTTTTCCAGCAATGAATCGATCCCCTGTCCCGTCTTGGCCGATACCGGCACGAACGGGGAATCGCCACCGTATTCTTCCGGAACGACCTGTTCTGCGATCAGTTCCTGCGTCACACGATTGACGTTGGCCCCCTGCTTGTCCACCTTGTTGATGGCCACGACAATCGGCACGCCGGCCGCCTTGGCATGCGCGATCGCTTCCTTGGTCTGCGGCATGACGCCATCGTCGGCAGCGACAACCAGAATGACGATATCGGTCGCCTTGGCACCACGGGCACGCATGGCGGTAAACGCCTCATGGCCCGGTGTATCGAGGAAAGTCACGATACCGCGCGCCGTCTTGACGTGATATGCGCCGATATGCTGCGTGATGCCGCCGGCTTCACCCGAAGCGATCTTGGTACGGCGGATATAGTCCAGCAGCGACGTCTTGCCGTGGTCGACGTGTCCCATGACCGTAACGACCGGAGCACGTGGCAACAGTTCGGCGTTTTCGTTCTTGCCCATTTCTTCCAGCTGTGATTCCACATCCTGAATCTTGGCGGCAAAGGCACGATGCCCCATTTCCTCGACCAGAATCATGGCCGTTTCCTGATCCAGCACCTGATTGATCGTCACCATCTGTCCCAGCTTCATAAGCTGCTTGATGACTTCAGAAGCCTTGACTGCCATCTTGTGCGCCAGTTCGGCCACGGTAATGGTTTCCGGCACATAGACATCATGGACGATCGCCTCGGTCGGCTGATGGAAATTGCTTTCGCGTTCGATCACCGGTGCATGACGGCGTCCTTTCGCACCGCCGGAACTGCTGCGCCAGCCCCCTTCGCGACCACCGGCATCGCCGCCGCGGGTCTTCATGCCGGAGCCGCGTTTTCTGCCGGATTCTTCCTGCCATGCAGCCGCCTTGGCCGCTTTCTTGTCTGCGGAAGATTTCTTGTCAGGTTTGCCAGATGCGGATTTCTTGTCCGACGGTCTGGACGCTGCCGGCTGCTGTTGTGCCGGTCTGGAAGCGGGAGCGGCCTTTCTGGCGGCATCGCCACGGTTTTCCACCGGTGCCGCAGCCTGTGCCGGTTTGGCCTGCTGTCGAACGACCTTGCGTGTCGCACCGCTCATCATGGCCTTGATCTGCGCGACTTCATCCTCGACCGCCTTGCGTGCCCGTTCCGCTTCTTCCGCACGTCTGATCCGTTCCGCTTCCGCCTCTTTCCGTGCCTTTTCCGCACGGGCGGCTTCTTCAGCCATCCTTGCCATTTCCGCCTTCTTCGCCATTTCGGCAGCCGCCTTTTCTTCGGCCGCATGCTGCTGCCTTTCCTTTTCCTTCCGTTCAGCTTCAAGTCGCATCTTTTCAGCCGCTTCACGCTGTTCGGCTTCTTTCCTGCGGATCGCTTCCGCTTCCGCACGCGCCTGTTCCTCGGCCTTGAGGCACGCCTGTTTTTCCGCTTCCATCTTCGCCTGCTGCGCCTGTCTTTCACGCAACTCGGCTTCCTGGCGCGCGATCAGTTCTGCCTGACGACGCGATTCCTCTGCCCGACGCTGTTTTTCCGCCTCGTCAATCACAGAAGTAGCCGCCTTTCTCTGTTCGATTTCGGAACGCAATGCCTGTTCATCGCGTTTGACAAACGTCCGTTTTTTTCTGACTTCGACCTGAATCGTTCTGGATTTGCCGGTCGCATCGGCCTGCTTGATTTCGCTCGTTTCCTTGCGAGTCAGCGAAATCTTGCGTTTTTCGCCGCTCTGCGCACCATGCACACTGCGCAAATAGTTCAGCAACTTGTCCTTGTCTTCCTTGCTCAGGACATCATTGACCGATCGTTTTTCCACGCCGGCATCGCGCAGCTGTTTCAACAGCACGTCCGAAGGCATATTCAGTTCGGCAGCAAATTGGGCTACATTGTTAATCGCCATTCCTTCCTCTTTCTTCTAATAGATGCGGCAAATCCGGTAACGGGAGCGTGAAAATCCTATCGGGATTCCATCAGTTTCCAGGCACGTGCCTGCAATTCCTTCGCTTCGTCGTCATACTTGGCATCGATCAGTTTCATTTCCTCATCCGTCACATCGGCAAATTCATTTTCCAGCAACTGGCGTGCCCGTTCGGTCGGCAATGCCAGAATCGCGCCGAATTCGTCATAAGCCAGCCCGGCAAAACGTTCCAGCGTCTTGACCCCGGCCAGGCCCAGTTTGCCCGCCACACTGCGGCTCATGCCTTCCAGTCCGGACAGCGCTTCTTCCATACCGGACATGCCTTCTTCCGACACGATCGCTTCGGTAATCAGTGCATCGCGCGCTCTCTGACGGATTTCGTTGACCGTTTCCTCGTCGAAAGCCTCGATTTCCAGCATTTCGCTGATCGGCACATAAGCGATTTCTTCCAGAGACGTAAAGCCTTCGTCGATCAGCACGTCGGCGACTTCCTGATCCAGATCGAGCCTTTCCATGAACAGTTTTTGCAATTCGGCCTTTTCCATCGCCGTCTTGTCGGCCGATTCTTCCGCCGTCATGATATTGATCTTCCAGCCGGTCAATTCCGTCGCCAGACGGACGTTCTGCCCGCTGCGACCGATGGCGATCGCCAGATTTTCCTCGTCGACGATCACATCCATCGCATGCTTGTCTTCATCGACCACGATCGACGTGACATTGGCCGGCGCCAGCGCGCCGATCACGAACTGTGCCGGGTCTTCCGACCACAAGACGATATCGACCCGTTCGCCGCCCAGTTCGCCGGTCACTGCCTGTACACGCGAACCGCGCATGCCCACGCAGGTACCGATCGGATCAATCCGCTTGTCATGGGTATGCACCGCGATCTTGGCGCGGACACCCGGATCACGGGCAGCCGACTTGATTTCCAGAAGTCCCTGTTCGATTTCGGGCACTTCGAGTTCGAAAAGCTTGACGATAAATTCCGGCGCGGTACGCGACAAAATGACCTGCGGACCACGCGGGCCCCGTTCCACACGCAGGATATAGGCACGGACACGGTCGCCCACACGCAGATTTTCCTTCGGGATCATCTGGTCGCGCGGCAAGCGTGCCTCGACCTTGCCGGACTCGACGATGGCATCGCCCCGTTCCATGCGCTTGATCGTACCGGTTACCAGCGCATCCCCGCGATCGAGGAAGTCCTGGAGAATCTGCTCACGTTCAGCATCGCGGATACGCTGCAAGACGATCTGCTTGGTATCCTGCGCGAAACGGCGACCGAGATCGACCGATTCGACATGATCCTCAATGTAGTCGCCGACTTCGATATCGGGGAACTGTTCCTTCGCCTCGAAATACAGCATTTCCTGATCGGGCTGCTGGAGTCCGGCCTCATCGGGCACGACATGCCACCGGCGGAAAGTTTCCACCTCACCGGTCTGCCGGTCGATTGCGACTCGGATATCAACATCACCCGGATAACGTTTCTTCGTGGCCAGTGCCAACGCATGTTCGAGCGCACCCAGAACGATTTCCTTGTCCACGTTTTTTTCGCGCGCCAGCGCGTCAACCAATTGCAGAATTTCGAGACTCATGCCTTGCGACTCCTAAAATTCACCTGCGGCACCAAACGTGCCTTGTCTATATCAGCGATCGTAAAATGTAAAACCGAATTGTTTTCCTTGTCGTTTCCCTCGAATTCCAGCGAGAGCTCATCCCCTTCGGGCGGCAACAGAATTCCCTGAAACGTTTTCCGGTTTCCCATACCGGTTACCGGTCTGCGCAGTTTCACATGCGCCTCCATCCCCGCGAAACGGACAAAGTCCTGCAGCTTTTTCAGCAGACGATCAAGCCCGGGAGACGACACTTCCAGCCGGTCATAATCGACATCCTCGACCATCAGCACACGGGAAAGCTGATGGCTGACCGTTTCACAATCGTTCACCGTAATGCTTTTGTCTTCGGCATCTTCCGGCAAGAAATCGATATATACGCGCAAAATGCCGCCTGGCGCCCTTTCCAGATCGACCAGATCGTACCCGCAGCCATTGACTGTCTTTTCAACCAGTTCCTGCAACAAAACCTTGCTCCCGTTCAATTTCCGTTTCACCTCTCATCCGTTTGCGACGAGAGGCACGCGGTCCGCCCTGGCAACCGGGGTGCGCAATGAAAAAAAAATGGGCGCAAGCCCATATCCTGATTTCAACCCCTGTGCCATCCAAAAAAATGGACGAAACCGTAACAAGCTCCTTATTATATACGCGAAAAGCGCAATCCGCAATGTAAGCGGGCAGGAATACCAATAATATCAACAGGTAAGACTTTTACGGATGCATTTGTCCGCTCATGATGGCGGCCCGGGTCCAAAACAGTCCGCTTTCGTTACGAAATTGCCTTATACTTTCGCTTTTTCGGGCCAATCCGGCATATGTCCGGTACAAAAGACGGCTTGCCCGTCATAAAACGGCACACCGCGACACCATCATGGCAGAGAAAAAACCCGCATACAGTGAAGAGTCGATCAGAGTTCTGAAGGGACTCGAACCGGTCCGGCAACGTCCGGGCATGTACACCCGCACGGAAAATCCGCTGCATATCGTGACCGAAGTGATCGACAACGCTTCCGATGAAGCCATCGGGGGCTACTGCCACAACATTTCCGTCACCATCAACGCCGACGGCAGCATCAGTGTGGAAGACGACGGACGCGGCATTCCGGTCGGCATCCATCCTGAAGAAAAGGTGCCGACCGTCGAAATCGTTTTCACCCGTCTGCATTCGGGTGGCAAATTCGCCAAGGGCGGCGACAACGCCTATGCCTTTTCCGGCGGGTTGCACGGCGTGGGTGTCTCCGTGACCAATGCGCTGTCCAGACGGATCGAAGTCACCGTCTGGCGCGAAAAACAGCAACACAAAATCGCCTTCACCGATGGTGAAGTCTCCGAACCGCTGACATCGCGCCCACTGACACGCGGCGAAAAAAAATCGGGCACCAAAGTCACCATCTGGCCCGACGCGCGTTATTTCGACAGCATGGACATCCCGCTGGCCGAACTCAAACACCTGTTGCAATCGAAGGCCATCCTGCTGCCTGGCGTACAGGTACGCCTCGAAAACCGGATCACAGGCAAAACCGATATCTGGCAGTACCATGACGGCTTGCGTGGCTACCTGTCCGAAGCGCTGGATTTGGCCACCGGAGAAGAAACCGTCATCCCGCTCTTTGATGGTTCACGGTACGCAAGCCGTGACGAAGGTTTTGCCGAAGGCGAAGGCGCTGCATGGGTCGTCGCATGGACGACTGAAGGGACACCTGTGCGTGAATCGTTCGTCAACCTCATTCCGACACCTGCCGGCGGCACGCATGAAAGCGGTCTGCGCGACGGTCTGTTCAATGCCGTCAGAAGTTTTGCAGAAATCCACTCCCTGCTGCCAAAAGGCGTTCGTCTGCTGCCAGAAGACGTTTTCGCACGCGCTTCCTTCGTTTTGTCGGCACGTGTACTCGATCCGCAATTCCAGGGCCAGATCAAGGAGCGCCTGAACTCACGCGATGCCGTACGTCTCGTTTCCCATTTCGTGCGCCCCGCTTTTGAAAACTGGCTCCACCAGAACGTCGAATACGGTCGCAAGCTCACCGATCTGGTCATCCGGCAGGCCCAGTCCCGCATGCGGCAACAGCAAAAAGTCGAAAAGAAAAAATCCTCGGCTGTCGCCGTCCTGCCCGGCAAGCTCACCGATTGCGAATCGCACGACATCCGTCGCAACGAACTGTTCCTTGTCGAAGGCGATTCTGCAGGCGGTTCGGCGAAAATGGGACGCAACAAGGAATTCCAGGCCATCCTGCCCTTGCGCGGCAAAGTCCTCAATTCCTGGGAAACCGAAAAAGACCGACTGTTCGCCAATCAGGAAATCCACGACATCGCTGTTGCCATCGGTGTCGATCCGCATGGCGCCAACGACAATCCCGACCTGTCCGGACTGCGTTACGGAAAAATCTGCATCCTCTCCGATGCCGACGTGGACGGTTCGCATATCCAGGTCTTGCTATTGACCCTGTTTTTCCGTCATTTCCCCCGTCTGATCGAAAACGGCCACATCTATGTCGCCCGCCCGCCGCTGTATCGTATCGATGCACCGGCACGCGGCAAGAAACCGATCCAGAAACTGTACGCACTCGATGACGCGGAACTGAACGGCATTCTCGAAAAACTCCGGAGCGAAGGCGTCAGGGACAATGCACTCGGCATCTCCCGTTTCAAGGGGCTTGGCGAAATGAATGCCGAACAACTCTGGGAAACGACCCTGAATCCGGATACCCGCCGCCTGTTGCCCGTCACCTTCGGAAACATCACGCCGAAAGAATCGGCCGAACGCTTCCAGATGCTCATGGGCAAAGGCGAAGCCGCAGCCCGTCGGAGCTGGATGGAAGAACACGGCAACGAAGCCGAAGCCGACATCTAGCTGCATCTTCTTAATGGACATTGCATCATGAGCTTTCAACCCACATTGTTCGATGACCCACCGGCCGACGAAGTCCCGCACGAAACCCTGATGCTCGCCAGTTTCGCCGAAAGGGCTTATCTCGATTACGCCATTTCCGTCGTCAAGGGACGTGCCCTGCCGGACGTTTGCGACGGTCAGAAACCCGTCCAGCGCCGTATCCTCTATGCCATGAACGAACTGAAACTGGCCTCCGACGCCAAACCGCGCAAGTCGGCTGCCGTCGTCGGCGATGTACTGGGCAAACTGCACCCGCACGGCGACCAGTCGGTCTATGATGCACTGGTGAGGATGGCGCAAGACTTTTCCATGCGCTATCCCCTGATCGACGGCCATGGCAACTTCGGATCACGTGACGGAGACGGTGCGGCTGCCATGCGTTACACCGAAGCCCGTCTGACTCCGATCGCCGCCCTTTTGCTCGATGAAATCGGCCAGGGTACCGTCGAATTCCAGGACAACTACGACGGTTCCGCCAAGGAACCGCGCCTGCTCCCGGCACGCCTGCCGTTCACCCTGCTCAACGGTGCATCCGGCATCGCCGTCGGTCTGGCGACCGAAATCCCGTCGCACAATCTCGACGAAGTGGCACGTGCCGCCATCGCCATGATCCGCAATCCGGACATCACACATGACGAACTGATGACGATCATCCCCGGCCCCGACTTTCCGGGCGGCGGCCAGATCATCACGCCGGCATCGGCCATCGCCGACATCTATGCCGGCGGACGCGGCAGCCTGAAAGTGCGCGCACGCTGGAAAATCGAGGAACTGGCGCGTGGACAATGGCAAGCCGTCGTCACCGAACTGCCGCCCGGCACATCCGCGCAAAAAGTGCTGGAAGAAATCGAGGAACTCACCAATCCGAAAGTCAAAAGCGGCAAAAAAGCCCTTTCGTCCGAACAGACCGCCATGCGCCAGCACATACTGGGCATACTGGATACCGTCCGCGATGAATCCAGCCGCGAAGCGCCAGTACGCATCGTGTTCGAACCGAAAACCCGGCGTATCGCCCCCGACGAGTTCATGCAAACCCTGCTTGCGCATACATCACTGGAAGGCAACGCCCCCGTCAATCTGGTCATGATTGGCATCGACGGGCGACCGGGACAGAAAAACCTTGCCGGCATCCTCAGGGAATGGATCGAATTCCGGTTCGTGACCGTCCGCCACCGCACCGGTTGGCGACTCGGTCGTGTCGATGAACGGATCCATATACTGGAAGGACGCGAAACCGTTCTGCTCAATATCGACGAAGTCATCCGGATCATCCGCGAATCCGACGATCCGAAAACCGCACTGATCGCCACCTTCCACCTTTCCGAAAGGCAGGCAGACGACATTCTGGAAATCCGGTTGCGCCAACTCGCCAGGATGGAAAAAATCCGTATCGAACAGGAACTGGCCGAACTGCGCAAGGAAAAAGACACCCTGCAAGACCTTCTGGCACACCCGGCTTCGATGAAACGGCTCGTCATCCGTGAAATCGAAAGCGACCGCAAAAAATACGGCGACAAGCGGCGCACCCTGATCGAGGAAGCGCAAAAAGCGACGGCGGAACAGAAAATCGCCGACGAACCGGTAACGGTCGTCATCTCGCAAAACGGCTGGCTACGCCAGCGTACAGGACACGGACTGAACCTCTCGGGACTGTCTTTCAAGTCCGGCGACGGCATGCTGCTTTCGCGCGAATGCCGCAGCACCGACCTGCTTCTGGCTTTTTCATCGACGGGGCGCGTCTATACCGTCCCCGTTCACCAGCTGCCCGGCGGCCGTGGCGACGGCATGCCGCTAACCACCTTTGCCGAAACCGGCACGGACGAAACCATCATCCGGTATTTCATCGGATCGCCTGAAACCACCGTCCTGATCGCCATCGATTCCGGTTGCGGCTTTTTCGCCCGCGTCTCCGACATGGCCAGCCGGGTACGCAACGGCAAATCGTTCGTCAATCTGGAAAACGGAGAAACGCTGCTGCCACCGGTCGCCGTATCAACGGACGACAAATGGATCGCCGCCCTTTCCGAAAAAGGCAGGCTGTTGCTGTTTGAAACCGGCGAACTGCGCACCCTCTCATCCGGCGGGCGCGGCGTCATCCTGATGGGACTCGATACCGGCGAAAAACTCAAGGCAGCCATTGCAGTCGGCGAAACCGGCTGTCTCGTCGTCTGTCAGGCCAAAAACGAAAAACGCTACGAAGTCCGCATCACCGGCAACGCCCTCGCAGCCCATACCGGCAAACGCGCACGCAAAGGCAAAGCTGTCGAATCGCGCTTCACGCCAGTCGCACTCGAAACGCTCCCATAGGTTCTGGCAGGAACGCGCGTGAAAACCATGCGCTTGCCTTGCATGCCGCAAGCGCATGCAAGGCGGTATCAGGCGATTTCGGCGATCAGTTCGATTTCCAGACAGGCACCTGTCGGAATCTGCGCCACACCGAAAGCGGAACGGGCATGACGTCCTGCATCGCCGAACACTTCGACGAACAATTCCGACGCGCCGTTCGTCACCAGATGATGTTCGGTGAAATCGTCCGTGGAATTGACCAGCGAAACCATCTTGACGATCCTGCGAACGCGATTCAGATCCCCGTCGCAGGCATCCTGCAAGGTCGCCAGCAAATCGATCGCCGTCCGGCGTGCGGCTTGTTTGCCTTCCTCGACCGAGATATTGCGGCCGAACTGTGCCACCAGCGGTTTGCCATCCTTTTTGGCAATATGGCCGGAAAGATAAACCAGATTGCCGGATTTGACATACATCACATAAGCCGCCACCGGTTTGGCCACCGCCGGCAGCGTAATATTCAACGCTTTCAGATTTTCATATACAGACATCGTGCAATTCCTGTCGGTTAACCCGGCCGGAACCCGCTCCGGCCGACCGGCTCATTATAAGACACCCGCGCTTTCAAGCATACCGGCACGCCGGCGGCCCATTGTCCGTTACAATCGTACTTTTCCCATCACGAAAGACAGCCATGAGCGACACCCGAAACGAAACGCCATCCGACAATCCGGACGATCTGCTGGCAGGCCATCTCTACAAACTGGTCGGCAAAAAACCGGTCCCCTGCACACTGGAAGAATACGTCACCGGCATGAAATCGGCGGCCAACCGCATCATCGAACAAAATCAGGTCGGACAATGGCTGGTCTCGACCATCTTCACCGGCATCGACCACGCATTCGGTAACGGAGAAAAACAACTGTTCGAAACGAAAATATTCGGCCTGCCCGACGAACTCGAACCCCGCTGGCGCTTCGCAAGCTGGAACCAGGCCGTCCGCCATCACCGCAAGCTGGTCATCCGGCTCGAAACCGAAGGCGCGGACTCCCTGATCGCAGAAATCCGGCAACACCAGTCATAAATAACTAGCGCCGGAAAACCCAGACAGTATCATCCGATGCCGCCGCATCGAAACGATACCCCCCTTCATCGAACCGTCTGAGTTCTCCGGCATCGGTGATTGCGTGTACGGCGGCATACCGCATCATCAGTCCTCTTGCCTGCTTGGCATACAGACTCACCACACGCGCCTTTCCCTGCCGTATATCCTGAAACACCGGCGTCACCATCTTCCCCGCCAACGCACGTCTGTCGATCACCCGCGAAAACTCGGCCGACGCCAGATTCACCAGCACATCGTTGCCCGTTTCTTCCATCGCCCGGTTCAGCGATTGCGTTACCGTATCGCGCCAGTAATCATACAATCCCCTCCCATCCGGACGCACGGCAGTCGCATCGAAACCGACACGCGACGGCACCACACAATCGAACGGCTTCATCACCCCGTACAATGCCGACAAAATCCGCATATGCCGGTTCAGATACAACCAGTTCTCCACCGACATCGTCACGGCATCCAGCGTCCGGTAGGCATCCCCGTCATACGCCAGCACAGCCGGGACAACCTGCGGATAACGGGCATCGGCATCCCAGTCATCGAACAGTGCCGCCTCGCGTACCGCCAGCGTGTCGGAAACATGCAAATGACGCGCCATTACGTGCGGTGCCCAGGACTTGAGTACGGCAGCGACCTTTTCCGCCTTGCCAAGCCACTGCGGATAACCGAACAATTTTTCCCGCAACGCCTCATCCACCGTAATCCCCGGAAAGCGCTGCCGTTTCGAGGGTGATAAAATCGCAAGCATCATTTTCTCCCGTACCGATGAATGACAACATGAAATCCGAACTGGCCGTTCTGGACACCAATATTTGTCTGGATCTTTTCGTTTTCCACGACGCACTCTCTGCCGATCTGTTAAAAGCCATCGAAGAACACAACCTGATCGCCATCACGCGGGAAGATTGCCGCTGTGAATGGCTGCGCGTTCTCGATTATCCGAAACTGGCGCTGGACGACACGGAAAAAACACGATCCAGACAGGCATTCGACCGCTACATCCGGATAATCGATCCCGAAAAACGCGATTATCGCACCCTTCCTGTCTGCCGCGACAGGGATGACCAGAAATTCATGGAACTGGCTTATGACGCCCATGCATCCTGCCTGATAACAAAAGACAAGGCATTATTGAAACTGGCCGGGAAAAACCGGAAAAACGGCTATTTCGCCATTATTACACCGGACCAATGGATTGCAGGAAAACACCGTTCCGCCATTTCCGCCTGAAAAAAACGCAAGACATTAACACCATCCGCGCATTATCCGATTACCGGATGCCCGATTTCGGCACACCGATGTCAAAACCTTGTTACAAATAGAAACAAATAAAACATACCTTGCGATAATCTTTTAAAAATCCACTTTATTTATTGCAAAGGTAAATATAGAATATACAGTGTTTCGATAAAACATCGTTTTCATTATTCTAAAACCATCCGGAAGACCCAAAGCCACAAGATTCCGGCATTCGATCAGGAAAAAAAATCATGGCAACCTACAAACAGTTACAGGACCAGATCAGACAGCTTCAGCATGAAGCGGAAGAATTACGCAAAAACGAAATTTCCAACGCCATTGCGCAAATCAAGATGACCATGGCCGAATACGGCATCACCCTGGCCGATCTCGGTTATGCCGGCAAGAAGAAAAGCGGCACGGTACGCGCTCCGCTCGCACCGAAATACCGCAATCCGGAAACCGGAGAAACCTGGTCCGGTCGCGGAAAAGCCCCACGCTGGATCGACCCGTCAAACAAGGAAAAATTCCTTATCAAGTAATCCATGGCCGTCATTCCTTCCGCCGTTTTCGGAACATGGGCGGAAAACACGACAAACCGTCGTTTTACGGCAAATCATTTATGACGACAGACCCGTTAAACGGGTCTGTATGTTTTATTTTCAGCGTACATCCGGATAACATCCGGCAGAACACAAAATATCCCCGTCGCCAACGACGTCACACGGCATATATTCATTTCCATACGGAAACAAACTGTACCGGCCATTTACATGTAAATCATCTCCGTCGATCCCTGTACTGAAAACGGTAAACGACATAACATATTCTTTTTCATTTGCCGGCAAAACATCCTGAAAAAGAACCGAAATTTCCCGGCCGTACCGACCCGATTCCACACCATTGCCGTTGAAAACCGGTATTTTCGCCATAAACCATCCGAATAACCGGAAAGACTGCCGGTCAATCCGGATCATCCATTATCAGCTCCGGTAAAAACCCGCCATTGCAAAAAAGAATACCGGCATTTTCTTCACGATGACATGAATCCGCGAATATCCGTCCGTAAAACAAACCCCGCATGACAATCGCCCCAAACAGCACGCATTCGGCATTTGCCTGTGCCCACTCCATCCGATTCTGGAGGATAATGCACCCTGTAAAGCAAAGGATGACGCAAAGGACGCCGGCCGGATAAAACCGCCCGTCCCTTTCATCTTATTCACACCACCAACCGAACACGAAACAGACACAAAATGACCGACACCCCATCCAGCACCGTCTATCGGCTCGATTACACCGTTCCCGCATTCCTTGTCAGCCACATCGACCTCACATTCGATCTGGATCCATCCGCCACACAGGTCAGCGCCACCACGACACTGCACCACAATCCGGAATCCGGCCTGCACGATCTCATCCTGTACGGTGAAGCACTCGAACTGGTACGGGTCGTCATGAACGGCAAGACACTGGACAAACAGGACTACATACTGGAAAACGGCAATCTGCGCATTCCCGGGGCGCCAGATGACGTCACGCTGACCATCGACACCCTGATCCATCCCGACAAGAACACATCCCTCATGGGGCTGTACCTGTCCAACGGCAACTTCTTCACCCAGTGCGAAGCCGAAGGCTTCCGCAAAATCACCTATTACCCGGACCGTCCGGACGTCATGGCGACCTACACCGTCACCATCAAGGCAGACCGCCAAAGCTGTCCCGTACTGCTTTCCAACGGCAACCTCGTCGAAACCGGCGAACTGCCAGACGGACGGCATTACGCCAAATGGGACGATCCGTTCCGCAAACCGTCCTACCTCTTCGCACTGGTCGCCGGCAAGCTCGTTTGCCGTGAAGAAACCTTCCGGCTTGCCGACGGACGCGATGTCCTCTTGCAAGTCTGGGTCGAACAGGGCAACCTCGACAAGACCGCCCACGCCATGGAATCGCTCAAACACAGCATCCGCTGGGACGAAACACGCTTCGGTCTCGAACTCGACCTCGACCGCTTCATGATCGTGGCGGTCAGCGACTTCAACATGGGTGCGATGGAAAACAAGGGGCTCAACATCTTCAACACCCGCTACGTACTGGCCAACCCGCGCATCGCCACCGACGTGGATTACGCCCACATCGAATCCGTCGTCGGACATGAATATTTCCACAACTGGACAGGCGACCGCGTCACCTGCCGCGACTGGTTCCAGCTCTCCCTGAAAGAAGGATTGACCGTATTTCGCGACCAGGAATTTTCAGCCGACCTGACCGGCAGCGACTCCGGTCGCGCCGTCAAGCGCATCGAAGACGTCCGCACCCTGCGACAACTCCAGTTTCCCGAAGACGCCGGCCCCATGGCCCATCCGGTACGCCCCGATTCCTATCAGGAAATCAATAACTTCTACACCGTCACCGTCTATGAAAAAGGCGCAGAAGTCGTCCGTATGTACCAGACCCTGCTCGGACGAGACGGCTTCAGAAAAGGCATGGACCTGTACTTCAAACGGCACGACGGACAAGCCGTCACCTGTAACGACTTTCTGGCCGCCATGGCGGACGCCAACGGGCGCGACCTCTCCCAGTTCGAACGCTGGTACAGCCAGGCAGGCACCCCACGCGTCAAACTCGAAAGCCATTACGACGCCGCGGCAGGCGCCGTCACCCTGAAACTCTCGCAACATTGCCCGGAAACCCCGGGACAGGCGGAAAAACACCCCTTCCTGATACCGGTCGCCGTCGGACTGCTTGACCGGCAAGGCAACGACATGCCCCTGCACCAGCCCGGAAAAGACGGAACACAAACCACCGCCATACTGGAACTGACACAAGAAAACCAGACTTTCACCTTCACCGGCATCACGGAAAAACCCGTCGTTTCCGCACTGCGCAACTTCTCCGCCCCCGTCATCCTCGAATACGACCAGTCCGACGACGAACTGCTGCATCTGCTCTCGCACGACAGTGACCACTTCAACCGCTGGGAAGCCGGACAGCGGCTGGCATCGCGCCGTCTCGTCGCCCTGACCAAAGCCATACAGACCGGTGCTCCCCTTTCACTGGACGATGCCTTCATCGACGCATACCGCACCGTTCTGACCGACACCCGGCTGGACGCCGCACTGCGCGAACTGGCGCTGACCTTGCCCAGTGAAATGATGATCGCCGAACGCATGGACGAAATCGACCCGCAAGCCATCCGCAGCGCCCGCCAGTACATGCGTGGCGCACTGGCGAAACGCCTCGAAAAGGAATGGCTCGCCGCACTGGAGGCCAACCGTACCGAAGGCGCCTACCGGCCGACGCCTCAGGACGCAGGAAAACGCGCCCTGAAAAACCTCGCGCTGTCATACCTGCTCACGCTGGATAACACCCGCTATGCGCAAATCGCCATCGACCAGTACCATCAGGCCGACAACATGACCGACCGGCTTGCCGCGCTGACCTCGCTGGTACATGCCGGTTACACCACCGGATTGCCGGAAACGAAAGCCCTGCTCGAACACTTCTACCGCGAATTCGAAAACGAAGCGCTCGTCATCGACAAATGGTTCTCCCTGCAAGCCACATCGCCCTGCGCAGACATACAAACCATCCGGACGCTCATGACACACCCGGCTTTCACCATCCGCAACCCCAACCGCGCACGCAGCCTCATCTTTGGCTTTTGCCACAACAATATGGCACAATTCCACGCGACAGACGGCAGCGGTTACGCATTCTGGAGCGAAAACCTGATCGAACTGGACAAAATCAACCCGCAAGTGGCCGCCCGGCTGGCACGATGCATGGACCAGTGGAAACGATACATTCCATCCCTGCGCGAACTGGCCGGAGACGCCCTGCGACACGTATCGCAACAAACCCTGTCCCGCGACACGCGCGAAATCATCGGAAAGACCCTGTCTGCCTGACATAACACCCAAGGAAAAGAAAACATCATGAGACCAAAACGCATCAGCCTGACACAACACCTGATAGAGGAAAACCGCCGGTACGGCACCGTTCCTGAAGAATTGCGTTTATTGCTGGAAGTCGTCTGCCGCGCCTGCAAGATCATCAGCAACTCCGTAGGCAAAGGCGCCCTCGGCAACATACTGGGCAGCAACGAAACCCAAAACGTACAGGGCGAAGTCCAGAAAAAACTCGACGTCCTCTCCAACGAAATCCTGCTGGAATCCAACGAATGGGGCGGCTATCTCGCCGCGGTGGCATCCGAAGAAATGGAAACCATCCACCCCATCTCCAAGACCTATCCGCACGGCAAATACCTGCTGCTTTTCGACCCGCTCGACGGCTCCAGCAACATCGACGTCAACGTCTCCATCGGCACCATCTTCTCCGTACTGTCCCTGCCGGATGGCCGAACCGATGCCACCGAAGCCGATTTTCTCCAGCCCGGGCGCCAGCAAATCGCGGCCGGATACGCCCTCTACGGCCCGCAAACCCTGCTGGTACTGACCACCGGACGCGGTACCAACGGCTTCACCCTCGACCGTGAAATGGGTTCCTGGGTACTGACGCACCCCAACATGCGCATTCCGGAAAACACCAGCGAATACGCCATCAACGCATCCAACCAACGGCGCTGGTTCCCGCCGGTCAAACGCTACTTCGAGGAAATGCAGGCTGGCAAAGAAGGGCCGCTCGGACGCGACTTCAACATGCGCTGGGTCGCATCCATGGTCACCGACATGCACCGCATCCTCACGCGCGGCGGCATCTTCATGTACCCGGCAGACGAACGCAACATCGAAGCCGGCGGCCGTATCCGTCTCCTGTACGAAGCCAACCCCATGGCCATGATCGTCGAACAGGCGGGAGGTGCTGCCACCAACGGCCTCATCCCGATGCTCGACGTCATTCCGGAACGGTTGCACCAGCGCGTCCCCGTCTTCATGGGCTCCAGAAACGAAGTCGAGCGCATCACCCGTTACCACAAGGAAAGCCAGTAAAACCATCCCGCTTGCGCCGTAGAAAACCCGACATCTCCGGCGCAAGCCGCTTTCCCTCACTCGAACAACTCACGCCGCGCCGTCACACGGCACAACACCCCGGGTTCCCCCTATCCCCAAACATTCCCCTTCACGCATAAAACCGCTAGAATTTCCCCTTATGCACAAAAACCCCCACAACAACAGGAAAACGGGGCAAGGGAAACAGACATGATCACTTTTCAGCAAATAATCTTCACCCTTCAACAATACTGGAGCCAACAGGGATGCGCCCTGCTCCAGTCCTACGACATGGAAGTCGGGGCGGGCACCTCGCACACCGCCACCTTCCTGCGCGCCATCGGCCCCGAACCCTGGCGAGCCGCCTACGTACAGCCGTCGCGCCGCCCCAAAGACGGCCGCTATGGCGAAAACCCGAACCGCATGCAACACTACTACCAGTTCCAGGTCGTCCTGAAACCGGCACCTGAGGATATCCTCGACCTTTATCTGGGATCACTTGCCGCACTCGGACTTGACCTGAAACAAAACGACGTCCGTTTCGTGGAAGACGACTGGGAAAACCCGACACTGGGCGCATGGGGACTGGGCTGGGAAGTCTGGCTCAACGGCATGGAAGTCACCCAGTTCACCTACTTCCAGCAAGTCGGCGGCATCGACTGCAAACCGATTCTGGGCGAAATCACCTACGGGCTGGAACGTCTTGCCATGTATCTGCAAGGCGTGGAAAACGTCTATGACCTCATCTGGACCCAATGGACCGATCGCGGCGTCAAGAAATACCTGACATACGGCGACGTCTATCACCAGAACGAAGTCGAACAGTCCGCCTACAACTTCGAACAGGCCAACGCACCGCTTCTGTTTTCCCTGTTCTCCAGCTTCGAATCCGAAGCCAAACGCCTGATCGGTGAAAAACTCACCCTGCCGGCCTACGAAATGATCCTCAAGGCCGCGCACACCTTCAACCTGCTTGACGCACGGGGTGCACTCTCGGTCACGGAACGCGCCGCCTACATCGGACGCATCCGCACCCTTTCCAGGCTCGTCGCACAGGCCTACTACGACTCACGCGAGGCACTGGGATTCCCGATGTGCGGCGATACGCGCAAAATCGCATGACACCCGGAAGGCAACATTGAACTGACAGATATGCCGGAACATACCCGCCGGCAAAGAACGTAAAAAGGCTAACCATGAACCAGACACTGCTTGTCGAACTGCTGACCGAAGAACTGCCACCCAAGGCGCTGACCAGGCTGGCCGAATCCTTCGCAGGCACCATCGAAACAAGCCTCCGACAGGACGACTTCCTCACCGCCGAATCGAAAAAAACCGTTTATGCCACCCCGCGCCGCCTGGCCGTGACCATCACACAGGTCCGTGACGTCTCGCCGGACAAGCCGATCCGCCAGAAAGTCCTGCCTGTCACCGTCGCCTTCGATGCCGACGGCAACCCCACCGCACCGCTGAAGAAAAAACTGGCGGCCATGAACATCGCCGACATCGACATCTCCACACTGGAAGTCGCCAGAGACGGCAAAAACGACTGCCTGTTCTACAACTTCACCGCCAGCGGCATCCCGCTTGCCCGCGCGCTGCAAAAGGCCGTCGAAAAAGCCGCGCACGACCTGCCCGTCCCCAAGATGATGACCTACCAGCGTCCGGACGGCGAAACCGTCGAATTCGTCCGCCCGGTTCATGAAATCGTCGCCATGCACGGCGAAAACGTCATCCCGATCGCATTGCTGGGCCTCTCCGCCGGCCGTACCACACACGGCCACCGTTTCCTCTCGCAAGGCGAAATCGGCATCCTGGCGGCCGACTACTATGCCGTGACACTCGAAACCCGTGGCAAAGTCATTCCGGGATTCGATGCACGAAAAGAACGCATCCGCGCCATGCTTAACGAAAAAGCCAAGGGCGACCGCGTTCTCATGCCGGAATCCCTCCTTGACGAAGTCACCGCACTGGTCGAATGGCCGATCGTCTATGAATGCCACTTCGAGGAATCCTTCCTGGAAGTCCCGCAGGAATGCCTGATCCTGACCATGCAGACCAACCAGAAATATTTTGCCCTGACCGATCTCGAAGGAAAACTGCGTTCCCGTTTCCTCATCGTCTCCAACGTGGAAACCAACACCCCGCAACGCATCATCAGCGGCAACGAACGCGTCATCCGGCCACGCCTTTCCGACGCGCGCTTCTTCTTCGAACAGGACAAGAAAAAACGGCTGGAAGACCGCCTGCCCGGACTGGCCAACGTCGTCTATCACAACAAACTCGGCACACTGGCGCAACGTATGGCGCGGGTACGCCTGCTCGCCGTCTTCATCGCCGGCAAGATGGGCATCGACACCGCACTGGTCGACCGTGCCGCACGCCTTGTCAAAGCCGACCTGCTCACCGAAATGGTCGGCGAATTCCCTGAACTGCAAGGCATCATGGGTACCTACTACGCCCGTCATGACGGCGAACCCGAAGAAGTCGCCATGGCATGCACCGAACACTACCAGCCCCGCTTCGCGGGCGACGCATTGCCCGTCACCCCGACCGGAACCGCCGTCGCGCTGGCCGACAAACTCGAAACCCTCGCCGGCATCTGGGGCATCGGCCTGCAACCGACCGGCGACAGGGACCCCTTCGCGCTGCGCCGTCACGCACTGGGCATCCTGCGCATCCTGATCGAGAAAAAACTGCCGCTCTCCCTGCGCGCCATGCTCGCCGAAGCCGTCGGCATCCTCTCGACCAACGCCACCCTGACTGATCCGACAAAAGGCGTCCTCGCCTTCGTCATGGACCGTCTCAGAGGCCTGTTGCGCGACCGTGGTTACTCCCCGGCAGAAATCGAGGCCGTACTGGCACAAAACCCCGACCGCTTCGACAACCTCATCGACAAACTCGAAGCCGTCCGGACTTTTGCCGCCATGGCCGAATCCGCCTCGCTGGCAGCCGCCAACAAACGCATCACCAATATCCTCAAGAAATCCGACATCAATGCCGGCAATGTCCATACCGACATCCTTGTCGAAGACAGCGAAAAGAAACTCTATGAGGACATGAGCGCCATCCGTCCGGAAGCAGACCGGCAATTCGCATCCGGCGACTATACCGGCACCCTCAAAACGCTGGCGAAACTGCACGACGACGTCGACGCCTTCTTCACCAACGTCATGGTCATGGCCGAAGATACACGGCTGCGCAACAACCGCATCGCCCTGCTGAAAGAACTGCACGCCATGATGAACCAGGTCGCCGACATCTCCAAACTGGCAGGCTGACACGGAAAACAGACCATGAAACTCATCATCCTGGACCGCGACGGCGTCATCAACGAAGACTCCGATGCCTTCATCAAGACACCGGACGAATGGATACCCCTGCCCGGCTCGCTCGACGCCATCGCCCGGCTCACCAAGGCCGGGTATACCATCGTCGTCGCGACCAACCAGTCGGGACTGGGGCGTGGCTACTTCGACATCATGACCCTGAACGCCATTCACCAGAAAATGCAAAACGCCGTCAAGGCCGCCGGCGGCCAGATCGAAGCCATCTTCTTCTGCCCGCATACCGCCAGCGACAATTGCGACTGCCGCAAACCCCGGCAAGGCATGTTCAGCACCATTTCCGAACGCTTCGACACCCCGCTGGAAGACGTCCCATCCGTCGGCGACTCCCTGCGCGATTTGCAGGCCGCGTTTCTGGCCGGATGTACCCCCATACTCGTATTAAGCGGCAAAGGCAAAAAAACCCTTGAAAATGGCGGACTGCCCCCCAAAACCATCATCTTCGACGACCTTTCGGCCGTAGCCGACCACCTGCTCGAAGCCGATCAGAAAAACAGCGCCAGCCGGGACAAAAACACCGAAACCCCATAACCCGCCCGCA
This sequence comes from uncultured Oxalobacter sp., assembly GCA_934277985.1. Taxonomy (GTDB): domain Bacteria; phylum Pseudomonadota; class Gammaproteobacteria; order Burkholderiales; family Burkholderiaceae_D; genus Oxalobacter; species Oxalobacter paeniformigenes. The sequence continues at coordinate 312,239 of CAKQWF010000001.1, read as the reverse complement.
CGCCACATGACGGAACAAAGCCCAGCTCCCCTTGCCGCTTTACCCGACATCCCCGGCAAACCGGCATCAGGCCACACCGAACAACTGCTGCGCTCCCTTACCTTCATCGCCATCTGGAGCCTGTTCACCCTCCTGTGGGCCTGTTTGTGTCTCATACTGTGCTGGCTGCCCTATCCCGGTCGCTACTACCTCATCTCGCGCTGGAACATCGTCACCATCTGGCTGCTCGAAACCGTCTGCCACATCCGCTACCGCATCAAAGGCCTTGAAAACATCCCCGACGGACGCGTCATCATTCTGGCCAAACACCAGTCCGCATGGGAAACCATCTTCATGCTCGCCCACCTCAAGCGCCCCGTCGCCTTCGTCCTCAAAAAAGAGCTGCTTTTCATCCCCTTCTTCGGCTGGACACTCGGACTCCTGCGCATGATCCCCATCGACCGCAGCAACAAAACCCGCGCATTTCGGCAACTCGTCGCCCTCGGCAACAGGCGACTGAAACAAGGACTGTGCATCATCATCTTCCCGGAAGGCACCCGCATCGCCCCCGGCAAAAAAGGCACCTACCAGCAAGGCGGCACCCTTCTTGCCGTCAAAACCGGTGCACACATCGTCCCCGTCGCCCACAACGCCGGCGAATACTGGCCCAAAAACACCTTCATCAAAAAACCCGGCCAGATCACCCTCTCCATCGGAACAGCCATCGCACCGGACAACCGCACCCCCGGCGAACTCATTCGACAAGTCGAAAACTGGATCGAAACCGAAATGCGCAACATCTCACCCCACCATTACCGCTGAATACGCCATGCCAGCCAGAGAACCACACACCATCCAGGGCGACCTGTTCGACACACTCGCACGCCTGTTTACCGGCAAACCCCGCACACGGCGCAGCACCCCCAAAAAACCCGCAACAGGCGACAACAGCATCCTGCGCACCATCACACTTGACGGCACCCCGCTCACCTACCGCCTGCGCCGCTCCGCACGGCGCACCATCGGCTTCGTCATCGACGAAACCGGCCTGACCGTCACCGCACCGACACGCTGCACCATCGCCATCATCGAAGACGCCATCCAGCGCAAACGCCGCTGGATACAAAACAAAATCGCCCTGTACCGGCAACAAAACCTCACAAAACCGATCCCGCCGCACTGGGAAAACGGCAGCACCCTACCCTACCTCGGCAAAGACATCACCCTCGTCATCGAAACCGCCGCCACACGGCGCATCACCATCCATGCCGAAACAGACCGCCTCTGCATCCGGATACCCGCAACAGCCACACAACCGCCCGAACTCGGCACACACCTGAAAAAATGGCTCAAGACACAGGCGCACACCCTGCTCGCCCAGCGCCTTGAACACTACGCCGCCCAAATGAACGTCAGCTACGACACCTTCCGCCTCAGTGGCGCACGCACCCGCTGGGGCTCCTGCTCCGCCAAGCGCCACATCCGGCTCAACTGGCGACTCATCCACTGCGACATCACCCTCATCGACTACGTCGCCATCCACGAACTGGCACACCTCACCGAAATGAACCACAGCCCCCGCTTCTGGGCCATCGTCCGGCAATGGTACCCGACCCCGGAACAGGCACGCCAGCGCCTGCGCGAACAATCCGCCCGACTGTTCAACCTCTTCGGCGAATGAACACAACCGGCAATCCCCGTTTTCCGGCCGAGTCACTTCGATTTACAATAACCGCCATTACGACAACACAGGAGACACCATGCGATTTCTGCACACTATGCTCAGAGTCGGAGACCTCAACCGCTCTCCATCGACTTCTACACCCGCGTCATGGGAATGAAACTCATCCGCACCAGCGACAACACCGAATACAAATACACCCTGGCCTACCTCGGCTACGCCTCCAACCCCGAACAGGCCGAACTCGAACTCACCTACAACTACGGCGTTTCACAGTACGACATGGGAACCGCCTACGGCCACATCGCCCTCTCCACCGACGACATCGTTGCCACCTGCAACCGCATCCGCGAAGCCGGCGGCAAAATCACCCGTGAACCCGGCCCCGTCAAAGGCGGCACCACCGTCATCGCCTTCATCGAAGACCCCGACGGCTACAAAATCGAACTCATCGAACAAAAAGACTGACGCCTGCGGCACACAAAAAAGCCCCCGACCTGCCAGACAGGTCGGAGGCACGGACACAACCGGCACGACAACCGATTCAAACGTTCGAACCGTCCCTGACCACCCGCGTCACCGCCGCCAGCAACGCAGACAAATCCCCCGAAACGGCCCCATCGGCCAGCATCTTGTAACACAACGCAATCAGACGTCCCTTCTCATCGGCCGACAAACCGACACGTTCATCCAGATCCCACTTCTCCAGCACCTGAGCCGCCTCAGCCAGCATTCCGGCATCGAGCGCAGCCGCATCCTTGCCGGCATCATCATGCCGAACCAGATAGCGCCCCGTATTCTGGCTCACCATACTGTTCCTCATAACGCCAACCCTCCCGTGCAGCCCGCGACAAAATACTCGACTTCGTCGTCGGCAAACCCGGCAAACGCATCCGCGCTATCTCAGCGGCAGTAAACAAAATCTTCATCAAGACACTTATCTCTTGCGAACAAAAACGACAAAACACTCAAAACAGAACACGGTATCCCCTTTACCGGAAAACCGCCTGCAAAACGGAAAACAAAACACTTTACAAAACACTACAATACACTTGTAATATCCGCAAGAGTGCATTCATTACAGACGAACCAGCACCCCATCCAGCGGCACACGACACCATGCCAACCACAGCATAACCGCCGACAGACACCCGTCATCCATTCCGGTCAATCATATATTGAAAAGCACCTCTTGTGTGCTTTCCTTGCGGTACCGAAACAACACTCCACAACCACCCCTCACCCCGACACCTTGCAACACCTGCGCCACCTTCCGATACACACCCGTACACCCGCCACATTTCCCAATGGCGGCCCCATCCTCTGACTATTGTCAAAATAACATCTTCCTGAACGTCGACAATACATAAAACCAACCGACCAACCCAGGAGTCACCATGAAAGACGACCAGACCAGAAGCTACCGGAAACGCTACGAAACCCACACCGACAAACCCGGCACATACGACCCGAACAACCTCTTGAGCAGTCTCATCAACACCCTCAACCTCAAAAACGACGCCGCCCTCTCGCGCGCCCTCGAAGTCGCGCCCCCGGTCATCAGCAAAATCCGCCACGGCCGCCTGCCCGTCGGCGCATCCCTGCTCATCCGCATGCAGGAAGTCAGCAACATGAGCATCCAGCAACTGCGCACCCTGATGGGCGACCGCCGCCGCAAATTCCGCATCAGCGACAAACAATACAAACCCGAGCGGGAAAACGGTACCACGCAAGCCTGAGCGACGGCACAAAAAAACACACCTCGCCCCTGCGCCGGCCTGCACGATAAAAAAAGCCACACAACAGCAGCCATTTATTATTGACCGCAAGCCGGCAACCCGCTATCATCATGCATTCCACTGCTTTTGAAAAAACAGGCAGACCGGAGATGTGGCCGAGAGGTCGAAGGCACTCCCCTGCTAAGGGAGCATACGGGCCAAAACTCGTATCAAGGGTTCGAATCCCTTCATCTCCGCCACCGAGAGGTTCGGTGAGGTTCAAAGAGGTACGAAAAGCCGTGTAAAACCAAGAGTTTACGCGGCTTTTTTGTTTTTTGCGGTTCGGCAAGGTATTGTGACATCCGGTACTTTTGGGTACCGTTATGGGTACCTATTCATCAGTACTCATTCCGGAGGTACCCAAAATGGCCAGACTGATCACTCCTCTTGTCCCCAAACAGATCGATAGCGCCAAGCCAAAAGATAAACCCTATACCCTTTTCGATGGTGGTGGCTTGTATCTGGAGATCACGCCTTCCGGTTCTAAATTGTGGAAAATGAAATGCCGGATAAACAACAAAGCTATTAAATTGGCTTTCGGCAAATATCCAGCTGTATCTCTCAAGGAAGCCCGTCTCAAACGGGAAGAAGCGCAGAAACTGATCGCCAGCGGTATCGATCCCCGAGCCGACAAGGCTGAAAAAATACAGCAGGAAAAAAGCCGGACGGAACATACCTTCGAAAAAGTTGCCCGTGACTGGCACAAAAACCGCTCGTCCGGCTGGAAAGAAAACACTGCCAAAGACATCATCAACCGGCTGGAAAAAGATATCTTCCCGGAAATAGGTCATGTGCCGATTGCAGAAGTCACTCACAAACAACTGATTGACACCTTGCGCAAGATAGAAGACAGAGGGGCTTTTGAAATCGCCAAACGTCTCAAAGCCAATGTCGCCCGGATATTCAGCTATGCCATCCAATACGGCATCACAGACAGGAACATCGCCAATGATCTGGTCGACATATTAAAACCGGCCCCCAAAGGACACTTTGCTGCCATTACGCCTGATGAACTTCCGGAATTCATCAGAACGCTGGAGCAGAACAAGGCCAGACTGTACATCACCACCCGGATAGCCATCCAACTCATGATGCTGACCTTTATTAGAACCAGTGAACTGATCGAAGCGGAATGGACGGAAATCGATCTGGATAAAGGAGTCTGGATCATTCCATGGCAACGCATGAAAATGGGAAAAAAGAAAATCAACCCGGACATGACCAATCACCGGATAGACCTATCCAGACAGGCCATTGAACTGTTAAACGAACTCAAGACCATCACAGGAAATAACCAATACCTGTTTCCGAACCAGAGAGCCCCAAGAAAACCCATGAGCAATGGAGCCATTCTCATGGCATTAAAACGCATGGGATACCATGGAAGAATGACAGGACACGGATTCCGGTCACTGGCAGCCAGTACATTGGAAGAAAAACTGGAATACCGTAGGGAAGTCATTGACAGGCAACTGGCCCATAAGCAAACCAACAAAATACAGGCCGCCTATTTCAGGGCGGATTTCGTCAAAGAGCGTCGGAAAATGATGCAGGACTGGGCAGACCATATCGACAGTCTGAGAACGGGAAAGATCATTTCCCTGAAACGCGCATGACTGTCAATATGTACAGTACAATAACGGTCGGGGAAGAACGGTATGGAATCGTCACTTTCCGTCCGTATTCAAAAAAAACAAATTCCCGGATTCGGGATGTTTACCGGGTACAAGTATGTGAGGTATGCATGGCATCCATTGAGAAAGCAAGAGAAATCAGAAGTCGGAAAGAGTTTGTAAGTGCCAGAAAAGCATGGGAAGTGCTGTCTGCTCTTGGCAAGCCACATAATGTAAGTAATGCGCAGTCCCGAAAAGAAGCCGCAAACGAATTGCATAGGATGGCATACGAAAAAGATGTTGCGGTATATATCTATTACGTCGTCAATGGTCGACGAAAGGTAAGCAGAGCCAAAGACGAACCGATAGATCAAAGCAAGGGACGCAATATCGCCCCTCTGGATGGCACCAATGAACTGGACAACCTGTTTGCCAATTTATCTTTCATCGGTAAAAGTGACGAAGGAAGCATGATGGGCGCCTATGCACCCGATGCCATGGAAAGATTTGGTTTTGACCCTCTGGAATTATCTGCCTGTTTGGCAAGAAACCTTGGCTACGATGAAAGCAGAATTTACAAGAAATTGACTGGACTGACTCATCCGGAACACGACGACAAGACCAGGACGAGTGGAAATTCCAAACAGGGAAATGACCGACGAACGAATGATTTCAAAGATGATCGCAACAAAGACTCATACCTGAAAATTATTTCAGCCATGGCACGCGAATTGGACATAAAAATCGAAAATGTACGCTTATCCGGGCTGAAAAGAATAGTATTTGCTTCACAATTAAACGGTAATCCTGTCAGCAAAACGGTTGTAAGCAACATTCTCAAAGAAGCACTGACCCGATTTCCCAGTCTATCACAGACTGTACAGGACAAGACAAAAGTCTAATAGACCAAAAAAAAAGACTATTAGACTTTTCTCTGTTCCGAACCTAGCAAGATAACGCCATGCCGCACCGAACGCGGAAGAACCTTAACGAATGGAGTTATCAATATGCATCAGGAATCCATCACCATTCCATGCTCCGGAACAACATTGCAGATCATCCGGTTGCACCAGCTGAAAGCCCTGACCGGTCTGTCCAAGACGACCCTGTATGACCTGATCAAAAAAGGAGAGATTCCGAAACCCATCAAACTGGGAGCCAGAGCAGTCGGATGGCTGCAATCCGATATTGAAGCATTTATTGCTTCCCGTATCTCCGCCAGTCGTCCGGAATAGGAGACAGCCATGCCAGAAAAAGAGCTGGAAGCGGACATAAAAGCCCTGCTGGCGGACAATCAGGTACTCCAGAATCATGTTGTTGCAACCTTGCCGGAACCGGAATATGGTGTCGTACTCACAAGAGCCAGCGATATCAGAATAGAACCCGTCACATGGTTATGGCCGGACATGATCCCGCAAGGCATGCTTACCCTGCTGGCCGGGCAGGCCGGAACCGGCAAGACCACCATCGCCCTGAACGTGGCAGCCATTGTTTCAAAAGGCGGAAAATTCCCGGATGGATCATCGTGCCGTCAGGGCAATGTCCTGATATGGTCAGCGGAAGACAGTCCACAACATACCATCGTCCCGCGATTGAGTGCGGCAGGTGCCGATCTGGACAACGTCTTCATCATTTCCGGTTATCGTGACAAGGGAGAAGATACACCATTCGACCCGACCAGAGACTTTTACGCCATACAACAGCAGATAGAGAATCTGGGCAACATCCGGCTCATCATCGTCGATCCGGTGGTCGGACTCATCTCCGGAGATATCAACAAGGCCAATGAAGTCCGTGCAAATCTGCAACCATTGGTCGACATTTCCGGAAAATACCAGTGTGCCATCGTGGGCATCACCCATTTTGCCAAAGGGCGGGCCGGAACCAACGTACAGGAAAGAATCCTGGGTTCCCAGGCCTTCACCGCACTGGCCAGAGTCGTTCTGACAGCGGCCAAAGACGAGGCCAGCGAAAAAAGAATCCTCTGTATTGCCAAATCCAACATCGGCAGGGATACCGGCGGGTTCGAATACCAGCTGGAACAGAAACTTGTCGAAACGGAAAACGGCAAAATAGCGACATCCTGCATTGATTGGGGGCAGTACCGTGAAAGCAGTGCCCGTGAATTATTGGGAGAGCTGGAAGAGGCAGACAGAAAAACATCAGGTGCAGTGGACGAAGCCAAAACCTTTTTGATGGAAGAACTGGCATACGGAGCCAAAAAACAGGCGGAAATAGAAGCGGCCGCCAAACAGCTGGGCATCTCGAAATCAACCCTGAAACGGGCGAAATACCAGTTGCCAATCAAATCCCGAAAAATCGGTACTTCGTGGTGCTGGACTTTGGAAGACGACACACTCCAGAAACCAAGTGTCTCATCAAGTGTCCCAGTCTGCAGAGATGAGACCCTTGGGATCCTTGAGACCCTTGACGTGCAAAAGCACGGCAAAACGTTTCAAGAAGCTCAAGTGTCCCAAGAATCTCAACTGGGAAAAGATGAGACCCTTGACCATCCTGAGCGGGAAACCGGTTTATCAGTTCCGACAAAACCAGCCAATGACCCGGCAATCCCATACGAGGTGACGATATGAGTATACAAGACCTGATCAGCCAGTTGAGAGAAAAAGGCATAACCGTCACTACAGACAATGGCAACCTGAAAATCCGTGCAGACAATCCGGAAACCGTCAAACCGTTTTTGCCGGAACTGAAACAGAAAAAACCAGACATCATCGCTTATCTGAACGAAATAGAAAGAGAGATGCTGGCGAAAATTGCTCTGTTTCATGGTGAAACCGTTGCCTTCATTGCCCGATACCTGCAAAAGCGTTACGGCAAAACGTACTGGCAGGCACAGGACGAGGCGCGAACGGTCTGGAATATCCTGAGAAAAAACCAGATCAGACAGGCATTAAAAGAAGGCCGGGATGATGCAGCAGAACGCCTGTTACAGGAATGCCGGGAGAAGTTCGATATGCCGGATTATCTGGCCACCTCACGGGCAAACTGGCCGGAATCATTCTGCATTCACTGAACAGGATAAGCCATGACGGAAAGAAACACACGGGAGAAAACGTGGCAACTCGTTGAAAGTGAACGGAAAACGGAAGATCGTTCCCCGATGAGAATTGATCTTTACAACCCGACGGAAATCCGGCGGGAAATGGGCAAAGTCTACCGTGACATGCGAACCGGGAAAATTCCGGCACAGGATGGAACCCGGCTGGCCTACGTCCTTGACATGATCCGGAAAGCCTATGAAACCGACCTCTTGCAGGAAAGAATCACCCTGATTGAACAGGCCTTGAAAATGAGAAAACCATGAAAACATCCATGAATCGTTTATATCAAAACATGACCGCCAAAGAACTGGCTTCTCTTGCTTTCAGTCATATTGCCCATACCGATGAGAAAGCATTGAATGAAATCATCCTTCACATCCCCCAATATACCTACTACATCCCGGATGCGGTTTACCGGCATCATCTGGAGCGAATCAGTATCACGGCCATGTACTGGGGCATGACGTTCTGGAAACAGTGTGCTGCCTATGGGATATCCGGAATCAGGGAACTGGGTGAATACGATGAAAAAGAGATGACTGTTCAGGCCAGGAAGCTGAAAGCGCATGTTCTGGCCATGAGACGGCTGTGCGATAGTCATGGCATTTCGTTCGAGGCGGTCTGCCGGTATACGGGAATCCATATTGGAGATGATTTTCTGAATGAATATGAACCGGAAGAAAACCGCATTCAAGAGCGATATGACGATCTGGAGCGGATTTTAAAGGCGTGAAATAGTGATGGGCGGTAAGTTAACTTAAAGTAATTTAGGACTTTTAGGAAAAACCGGACTGTTTTGTATTGATGGCACGAACAGGCAGGTTGGCTTCAGATGCGTGTTCGGGAACTGTCTTTGGTATAGCATACTTGATAGAATATTTCTTTGTTGTACGTATAGACCGATGGGCATTTTCTCTTTACAAGGAGAAGAACGTGAGGATACCTTGATGAATACAGGTGATACATGCTGAAACTCGAACAGATTCAAAGGAAAATGTCTATCGCAGGGCTGGAACCAGCCGATTCTGTCGAGATTATTACAGCGGAGCCAATAGGTGATGATGCGCTAACAGTAGTCTATAAGTTGGCGGACGGCTCTATACGTGAACGAATGATTTTTCGTTCTGATGAGGCATCCTTGTCTGTCGCAGACAAGGGGCGTCCCTGGTCGTTCGACGCACCGGGCAAGGAATTCAAACTTGCCACAGAAGCGTTGAGAATTGATCTGGCGTATCTTTTTGATCCGATGATGGCAGTGCACACATCCAATGTCGAGCCGCTTCCCCACCAGATTACAGCCGTGTATGAATCCATGTTGCCGCGTCAACCGTTACGTTATGTACTGGCTGATGATCCGGGTGCAGGGAAAACCATTATGGCCGGATTGTATATCAGGGAACTGATGGCCAGATCGGATGCCAGACGGATACTGATTGTGGCACCGGGCAGTCTGGTAGAGCAATGGCAGGATGAAATGTTCGAGAAGTTCGGACTGACGTTCACTATATTTTCTCGAGAACAAGTTGAACAGTCGCGTAGCGGAAATCCATTTGAAGATCATGATTTGATGGTAGCGCGTGTTGACCAGTTGGCGCGTTCCGATGAATTGAGCGAAAAACTGAAGCTGACACGATGGGATCTGATCATCGTTGATGAAGCGCATAAACTTTCTGCCAATTATTTCGGAAATAAAATCAAAAAAACCAAACGTTTCCAGTTGGGGGAATTGCTAGGCGCCATTACGCGCCACTTTTTACTGATGACGGCAACGCCGCACAACGGCAAGGATGAAGACTTCCAGCTCTTTATGTCGTTATTGGATGCAGACCGTTTTTATGGGAAATTCCGTGACGGTGTCCATCAGGTGGATGTATCCGATCTCATGCGCAGGATGGTCAAAGAAGATCTGCTCAAATTCGACGGAACGAAACTGTTTCCGGAGCGTCGTGCCTATACGGTCAACTACCGGTTGTCCGATATGGAAGCCTCGCTCTATGAAAATGTCACCAACTATGTCAAAAACGAGTTTGACAAAGCGGATTCGCTTGCAAAGGGTAGAAGAAACAACATCGGTTTTGCTTTGACGGCACTGCAACGCCGTCTGGCGTCCAGTCCCGAAGCCATTTTCCAATCATTAAAACGTCGCCACAGGAGACTGAAGAGCAAACTGGAAGAAGCACGATTGCGACATCGTGGACAATCCCTGATCGATCTGTTTGATGATACACCGGCAGATGAGGGCATATGGGATAGTAGCGACAATCTGCGAGCAGAAGAATACGAAAATTTCGAGGAAGAAATGGTGGACAAAACCACCACCGCTCAAACAGTCAAGGAACTGGAAGCGGAAATCGCCATTCTGGAGAAACTCGAAGAAGAAGCCAAACAAGTTGTCTTGTCCAATCAGGACTGCAAATGGGAACAATTGTCACAACTGTTGCAGAATACCGCAGAGATGCGAGACGATACAGGACAGCAACGGAAACTGATCATCTTTACAGAACATCGTGATACGCTGAACTATCTGAATGCGAAAATACGTGGTCTGATCGGCAGCGAAAAAGCCATTGTGCTCATTCATGGTGGTATCAAACGGGAAGAAAGACGGAAAACACAAGAGCTGTTTCGCAATGATCCGGATGTGAAAGTGCTGATTGCTACCGATGCGGCAGGAGAAGGCGTCAATTTGCAAAACGCCAATCTGATGATCAACTATGATTTGCCGTGGAATCCCAACCGGCTTGAACAGCGTTTCGGACGTATCCACCGTATCGGTCAGACGGAAGTCTGTCATTTGTGGAATCTGGTCGCGTCGGAAACACGAGAAGGCGATGTTTTCCATAAACTGTTTGACAAACTGGAAGTGGAACGTGCCACCCTGGGAGGGCGTGTATTCGACATTCTGGGAGAAGTATTTGCCGAAAAAAGTTTGCGTGAGCTGTTGATCGAGGCGATCCGTTATGGCAATGATCCGGTAAAGCGTGACGAACTATTGCAAAAAATGGAAGGCGCACTCGATACCGAGCATTTGCGCGATATTCTGAAACGGAATGCACTGTGTGAAGAAATCATGGATGACAAGCGTTTGTTTGCCGTTCGTGAAGAAATGGAAAAAGCGGAAGCACGTCGTCTTCAACCATCGTTTGTCAGATCTTTTTTCGAGCAAGCCTTCAAACTGGAAGGCGGCGTCATCCGGCCACGCGAAGCGGGACGCTATGAAATCACGCATGTACCCGGCATCATCCGTGAGCGTGACCGCCAGATATCAGGACGCAACACGCACAATATCAATCCTGTATTGCGCCGTTATGACAGAGTCTGTTTTGACAAACAGTATATCCGTCTGAAAAACAAAACGGCAGCCATGGCAGAACTGTTGCATCCCGGTCATCCGCTCATGCTTTCACTGACAGACATCATTCTGGAAAAATACCGCAAGCTGTTAAAACAGGGGAGTGTACTCATCAATCCGAATGACATGGGTATCGAACCCACCGTCATTTTGATTATCGATCACGCCATTCGTGAAGGTCATGATCCCGAACAGATCGTTTCACGCAGGCTTCAATTCGTCGAGGTGGACAAAAATGGCAAGACACGCAATGCAGGGTGGGCACCGCACCTTGATCTGAAACCGGCAGAACCGGCAGAATACAAGCTGGTCGAAGATATACTGGATGAATCCTGGATATCCGGCGATCTTGAAAAAGTCGCATTGCGCCATGCATTGGCAGACATCGTTCCCAACCATTTGAATGAAGTACAGACACGCCGTACCGAAATGGTGGACAAAACCCTCGTGGCCGTTCGCGAACGCCTGATCAAGGAAATCAATTACTGGGCGGATCGTCATATCAAACTGACCAGTGATGCACAAGCGGGGAAAGATGTACGTCTGCAAATCAGCAAGGCCGAGCAGATACACGACGATTTGACGGCACGTTTGCAGACACGGCAACAGGAGTTGGAAAACAAGCGTCGTGTCGTTTCATCGACGCCGGTCATACTCGGCAGCGCATTGGTCATACCGCAAGGATTGCTCCTGCAGCGAAGCCATCAACCCGGATGGACAGCCGATGCAGCGATGCGACGTCATATCGAACGGATTGCCATGCAGGCCGTTATCGAGACAGAACAGGCGATGGGCCATCATGTGACGGATGTATCGGATCAGAAATGCGGTTGGGATATCACAAGCATTCTGATGACAAGCAATGGCGTAGCCGCTGAATCACGGCATATCGAAGTCAAGGGGCGAGCCAAAGGGCAAACGACTATTACCGTAACGCATAATGAAATCCTGTATGCCCTGAACCAGAAAGAAAAATTCATTCTCGCGATCGTTCTCGTCGATGGCGAGCGGCATGAAGGTCCGTACTATATCCGCGCACCGTTTACGCATGAACCCGAACCCGGAACCGTCAGTCTGAACATGGATCTGGCAAAATTGCTGGAACGTGCGGAAACCGCCAACGTATAACAGAATATGAGCATTATCAAAAATCCCAAAAAACTGATCGAGGTGGCTTTGCCGCTCGATGCCATCAATCGGGCCTGTGTGCGCGAAAAATCCATTCGCCATGGCCATCCATCGACATTGCATCTCTGGTGGGCACGTCGTCCGCTGGCAGCTGCACGTGCCGTGATTTTCGCACAGATGGTCAACGATCCCGGTTATCAACAAGGGGGTGGTTTCCGTTACGGGGTCAACAAGGAAAAAGCCAAACAGGAACGGGAACGTCTGTTTCGTATCATCGAAGATCTCGTCAAATGGGAAAATACCGATAATGAAGAAGTGCTGGAACGTGCACGTGTCGAAATATGGCGTTCCTGGCGCGAGATTTGCGAATTGAACAAAAAGCATCCGCAAGCTGATGAATTGTTCAATCCCGATAAACTGCCGGGTTTTCATGATCCGTTTGCAGGCGGTGGCGCCTTGCCGCTGGAAGCGCAGCGCCTGGGGCTGGAAAGTTGGGCGTCCGACCTCAATCCGGTGGCGGTGATGATCAACAAGGCCATGATCGAGATTCCGCCACGTTTTGCAGGGAGAGTGCCTGTCGGACCGCGGTCGGCAGAAGACGATCAGGACGACTGGGTGAAAGACTGGGGCGGTTCGCGTGGACTGGCAGAAGATGTCCGGCGCTATGGCATGTGGTTGCTGGAAGCCGCCAGAAAACGGATCGGTCACTTGTATCCCACCATAGAAGTCACGGCCGATATGGTGCGCGAGCGGCCCGATCTGAAGCCGCTGCTCGGACAAAAACTGACGGTCATCGCATGGCTCTGGGCACGGACGGTCAAAAGCAGCAATCCGGCGTTTTCCCATGTCGATGTTCCACTGGTTTCTTCCTTTGTGTTGTCGAGCAGGAAAGGGAAAGAAGCCTGGGTAGAACCGGTCATTTCGGGCAATCGCTATACCTTCCGGGTCAAAACCGGCACACCGCCAGATGCTGCCAAAAGCGGTACCAGTGCAGGCAAACGTGCGGCTTTTCGTTGTATATTGTCCGGTTCGCCGATCAGTTACGAACATATCCGTGCAGAAGGCAAAGCAGGGAGATTGGGACAAAAACTGATGGCTGTCGTCGCGGAAGGAAAACGCGGGAGAATCTATCTTTCCCCTACACCGGAACATGAAACGATTGCCTTATCGGTTTCAGGCGCATGGTATTCGCCCGTCAGGTTGGATGGGAAATGCAGAGTGAATGTCAGTAACTATGGTATAGATTGTTATGGCGATCTTTTCACACAGCGTCAACTGACAGCCTTGACGGTTTTTTCCGATCTAATACCGGAAGTCATCGAAAAATGCAAACAGGATGCGCTGGCTGTCGGCATGCCCGATGATGGCAAAGGACTGGATGAAGGTGGACGAGGCGCTACGGCTTATGGACAGGCGGTTGGAGTTTATCTGGTATTTGTTATCGATAAATGTGGTGATTATGGTTCGACGATTTGTGGGTGGCACACATCAGGAGAAAAAATAAGAAATACATTCGGTCGGCAGGCCATTCCAATGACATGGGATTTCTCGGAAGTCAATCCTTTTTGCCTGTCGTCCGGTAGTGCCAAAAATATGCTGGATTGGACATGGAAAGCACTATCGGAATTACCATCTTTCAAGTCGTGTGTTGCAGAACAGTCAAACGCCCAATCTCAGAATATAAGTCAAAATAAAGTCATTTCAACCGACCCGCCTTATTATGACAATATCGGTTATGCCGATTTGTCCGATTTCTTTTATATTTGGTTGCGCAAAAATCTGCGGTCTATTTATCCCGGACTGTTCGCGACGATCAGTACGCCGAAAAACGATGAACTGATTGCCGCACCTTACCGGCATGCCTGCAAAAAAGAGGCTGAACGCTTTTTTCTGGACGGCATGCGGCAAGCCATCGGCAATCTGGCGCGACAAGCGCATCCGGCTTTTCCCGTCACGATTTACTATGCGTTCAAGCAATCCGAAACCAGTGAGGACGGCACATCCAGCACGGGTTGGGAAACTTTTTTGCAAGCGGTGATCGAATCCGGGTTCGCCATTACCGGAACCTGGCCGATGCGGACGGAATTGAGCAACAGGATGGTTGGCACAGGCAATAATGCACTGGCTTCCAGTATCGTGCTGGTTTGTCGCAAACGCGCCGATGATGCGGCGACGGTCAACAGGCGGCAGTTCATCCGCGAACTGAACCGGGTGTTGCCCGACGCACTCGAAGAAATGACACGTGGCGGTATCAATAGTCCTGTGGCGCCTGTCGATCTGAGTCAGGCGATTATCGGGCCGGGGATGGAAATTTTCAGCCAGTATGCGGCCGTACTGGAATCGGATGGCAAGCCCATGACAGTCAGGACGGCGTTGCAACTGATCAACCGGTTCGTGGCGTCGGATGATTTCGATGCGGATACGCTTTTTTGTCTGGAATGGTTCATACAGCATGGCTGGATGGCGGGCGTCTATGGTCAGGCGGATGTGCTGGCCCGAGCCAAGGGCATCAGTGTTGATGGCCTGGTTGAGGCGGGGGTTGTCGAAGCCGTCAATGGGAAGTGCCGTTTGCTGCAATGGCGCGAGTTGCCGGAAGACTGGACGCCGGAAAACGACAAGCGGCTGCCGCAATGGGAAGCGCTCCATCATCTGATCCGGCTGCTGAACCGGCAAGGCGAATCGGGGGCAGGTGCTATGCTGGCACGTATTCCCGGAATGGCAGAGCCGATACGGCAATTGGCGTATCGGTTATATACGGTGTGCGAACAACAAGGCAGGGCGGAAGATGCGCGTGCCTATAATGAGCTGGTGACGGCATGGAACGGAATCGAGCAGGCGGCCGAGGAAGTTGGTGTGGCCGGTACGCAGCGGGAAATGGATATCTGACAGGAGAATGGCAATGACATTGAAACCATGGCGTGAAATCGCGGTACCACATCCCGATGTGCAGGAAGGCAGGTTTATCCAGTCCGAATTTGCGGCGGATCTTTCGCGTGTTCATGCAGGGACCGCAAGTGAGGAATACCAGAATCCGGTGCGTTTTTTCCAGAGAACGTTCATTACGGAAGGTATGCGCCTGTTGCTCGATTCTGTGGTGCGCCGTTTGTCAGGAAAAGGGGGCGATCCGGTCATTCAGTTGCAAACGGCGTTCGGCGGTGGCAAGACGCATACGATTTTGGCTGTGTATCATCTGGCTCGACATGCTGTGCAGACCAGCGAGATGCAGGGGGTTCCGCCGATTCTGGATGCTGCCGATATTACCCAGTTGCCCGATACACGCATTGCCGTTCTCGATGGCGTCAATTTGCTGGGTCTCGCCAGCAAGGCAAGAGAACATGGGAAAGTGGCTGTGCATACGCTCTGGGGAGAACTGGCATGGCAGCTGGGGGGCGAGGCAGGTTATGCTTGTGTCAAAGCTGCGGATGAAGCGGGAACCGCTCCCGGAAAAGCCGAGTTGACGGAATTGATAGCGGCTTGTTCGCCGTGTGTCATCCTGATGGACGAATTGGTGCGTTATGTATCGCAGTTCGAGGAAAGCCGTCGTCTTCCGGGGGGGACGTATGATACGCAGTTGTCATTTATCCAGGCGCTGACCGAAGCCGTCAGCGGTGTTCCGACTGCGGTGTTGCTTGTTTCGTTGCCTTATTCTGAAAGGGAGGCAGGCAGCCAGCAGGGTGTTTTGGCGTTGCGTTCTCTGGAACATTATTTTGCACGTGTCCAGAAGCTCTGGAAACCGGTCGCTACCGAAGAAGCATTTGAAATCGTGCGCAGGCGATTGTTTTCCGATGTCACGGATGTGAATGCCATGCAGGCGGTTTGTCGTGCCTATGCGGATTATTACGTGTCTCATGAGCATGATTTTCCTCGTGAAACGCAGGAGAGCGGTTATCGGGAACGTCTGGTTCAGGCTTATCCGATACATCCGGAGGTTTTCGATCGTCTCTACGAGGATTGGTCCACACTGGACAATTTCCAGCGTACGCGTGGTGTCCTGAAATTCATGGCGAAGATCATTCATCGCTTGTGGAAGGATGGCAATAATGATCCGATGATTATGCCGGGCAGTCTGCCTTTGATGGACCCTGATACACGTAACGAGGCGATTTATTATTTGCCGCAGGGTTGGGATCCTGTTATCGAGCGGGATGTCGATGGGGAATTCGCACAGACATGGGAAATCGAAAAGACAGATGCACGTCTGGGTAAAGTTCAGGCATGCAGAAGAACTGCGCGGACGATTTTTCTGGGCAGTGCGCCGACGACACGCAACCAGCGGATCAGGGGGCTGGAAAAAGAGCGTGTACTGTTGGGAGCCGCCTTGCCGGATCAGCCGCCGAGCCTGTTTGATGATGCCTTGCGTCGTCTGGGGGACAGGTTACATTATCTTAATTGTGACAATAATCATTTCTGGCTGGATACACGTCCGAATTTGCGCCGTGAAATGGAAGAACGGAAAAGACGCTTTACGGATGAAATGGATGTGTTGCCGATGATCCGGACACAAATCCAGCGCAGTTTTTCCAGTACGGTTGCCATGCATGTCTTTACGGAAAGCGGTGATATTCCGGATGACTGGGCATTGCGCTTTGTCGTGTTGTCCCCCGCTTTTCCGTACAGTAAAACAGGAAAAAGTCTTGCGGAAGACAAAGCGCTTGAGCTTCTGGCACAGCATGGCAATCAGCCGCGTTACCGGCAGAACCGTTTGTTGTTTATCGCTGCCGATGCAAACAATGTCAGCCGTCTGAAAGATCAGGCGCGTACTTTACTTGCATGGAATACGATTGTTTCGGATTACAGGGACGAACGTATCGTTCTGGATAATCTGATGGCCAGGCAGGCAAGCGATGCGCAAGGCAGGGCACAGGATGCTTTCCGCCGCATGGTACGCGAAACATATTGCTGGTTGCTGGCGCCGGTTCAGGATGTGACGCCTGATAAACAGTTGACAAGTGTGTGTTGTGAGCCTTATCAATTGAATGCGAGTTCACAGAATTGGGCGCAGGAAGTCAATCGGGTGTTGGCGGACAACGAGCTGGTCATTTCGGAATGGGCGCCTGTTCATCTGGCAAATATGTTGAGGGATTGGTTCTGGAAAGACGGAATCGACGAGGTCAAGGCGCTTCAAGTCTGGCAGCAGAGTTGCCAGCAGTTGTATTTGCCGAGGTTAAGGGACGATACGGTATTCAGGAATACTGTTGCCAGCGGTGTGACCAGTACGGATTTTTTTGGGGTTGCACAGGGAAAGGAAGATGGCCGTTATTTGGGTTTCGTTTTGGGAAAAACGACTTCGGTTATTCTTGATGAATCCATGTTGCTGATTCGCCCGGACAAGGCGAGTGCTTATGCCGTGGCGATTGAACAATCGCAGACAGTGCCTCATGTGCAGGATGGCGGAATGTCCGCTGTCATACGTTCTGATGGTGCAGTAAGCGTTGCAGTGGGCAATTCTGCGCCAGATCGCAGCAAGCGTCCCGATAGCAAACGTTTCTTTGCCAGTATCGAACTGGATCCTGTCCGCGCGAAATTGCAGTTTGCCCAGATTGTCGATGAAGTTGTTCAGCAATTTACATTAAAGCCGGGTGTAACGGTTTCCGTTTCCGTAGAAATCGAGGCGAATTCACCGGATGGCTTTGATGAACAAATACAGCGTGCCGTGATGGAAAATTGTCGAACGTTGAAATTCGAAAATGCTGAGTTTGATGAAGATAGTTAGGCGGTTATATTGAGAGAGGTGTGCCTTGTATATCCGTTCAACGTCGATGGGAACGGATAATGTTATCTTGTGGTATCGTCAATGTACCAATGACTGGACGATATGCGCTATGCACTGTCCGAAATACCCGCTGGAACTGGTGCAGCGCATCATTACCGTATTGCTGGAAACCATGAAGATCGTCAGGGAATTGCCGGAACTGGACATTTGAGTGGATATGTTGGCAATAGATTGTGCGTTCTGCCTAGTGCAGGCTTTGTCGGAACAGGCAGATTGTAAAATCCAGAGTTCGACTATCATTTTGGAACCTTTTATGTTGAAAATGCAACATCCAATAAAAAATAAAATGTTTTTGAGTAATGCAGCCTATTGTTTCTATGCTTATCCCCATGTTTTGGGTACCTTTTTAGGTACCTTCGTAAAAATCTAACAGATGCTTACATTTTTAAATCAATAGGTTACAGTAACAATTAGACTTCCTTCATCGAACAGACAAGCCGTGTCAAACCCGAGTTGGCGCGGCTTTTTTGTTGCCTGAAATACCGTATATGACACGTCACGCGGCAAATTGTCGTACTTTTCCGGAAAACCGTCTGCCCCCGTTCCCGTTACCATAGCGCATCTGCAAAACACACTTTTGTCAGACATCCTTTTCCGTGCATAACCTGCCGGGCATCGACTGTCGAACCTATACCCCGTTGTATCAGACTGTATTACACTGATCTCTGTCGAAAAGTCGCATGACGGGCAAATGCCTTGCCAACCAGACTGTCCCTCGAGGTAATCACATGCCAAAAGATATATCTTGCAACGAACCGTATTCAGGCAATACTGCCGATCCGCACATCTTCGCTCTGACCTTATGGGATATCGCATCCTGGCAAATTACGGATAAAACACTGTCGGAACAGAAAGCGTCCTTCAGGCCGGAAAGCCTGAAGGGGCAAACCGGTATTCATGCCGGTTTGCCCACCTTGCAGCGCGGCGCTGTCTGGCGCGCCCGTCAGATCGAACTGTTCTGGGACTCTTTGCTCCGCTCGTTTCCGGTCGGTTCACTGCTTCTGGCAAAAAAAATTACGGGACAGGATACGAAACCCTCGCCGGTAACCGGTCCAGCGCCCGAAGTAACCGGTCCAGCGCCCGAAGTGTCATACCATATTCTTGACGGACAGCAGCGCAGCAATGCCATTGCTTGGGGTTTTTATTTACCTGAACAACCGAAAAAAAACAGCAAGGGGAAATATACCTTGCCTCTGACTGACGACACGGCTGCAAAAAGCATGTTATGGCTCGATTTGATGCCATTCGATCACTATCCGAAAAACCCCCCCAGAACCAGCCGCAAATACCTTTTCCGGCTGACGACGACAGCCCATCCATGGGGGTATTCTGTCGATGACAATGCCTCTCGGCTTCATTATCACGACGATATCGAAAATTTCAGGAAAACCTACGACGAGGTCGTTTCATCTTCAAATGAAGGTTCCGGCAACAAGACGTACCATGTCAATGCCAGTGTGCCGCAACAAGCCGTCGAGCCCATTCCCATGGGATTGTTGATGAAATATGCGAAAAACAGTACGAATGGCATCTCCATCGACTGGAAAAACCTGCTCGAAAATCCATGGATCGCTTTCATAGACGACTGGCTGACTTGCCGCAATAAAATTGCCGGAACGGCAGATAAGGATTCATCCGTGACATTAAGCAAATGGCTCGAAGATCACCAGGAGAAAATCATAAAATGGCTCTCGCCACTGCCGCATATAATCATTCCCGCCATCAATTGTTCAACCGGTCTTTACGATGAAAATAACGAAAACAGCAATGTGGACAATGCAGCCCTGATTTTCGAGCGTATCAACAATCAGGGATCGCCCATCAGTCAGGAAGAATTGCAATACTCGTTGATAAAGGCTTATTTCCCTGCTGTGGAAAAAACGATCAATCACATCGAGGAAAAACAAAAGGGTTTGCCTACCGGAGAAGCCAGACTGGTCCGGCTTGGTGTCAGGGCGGCACTGCTGACGGTCAAACCGGCAAACAACCCGGACAGAGAAATACTGACCTATAAGGAAAAACCACTGTTCACCCATATCGAGACAGAAACCATTCGTTCATGGTTTAAAGGCGAGAACAAGGAACAGAATGTCATCAGGGCATATTTCAATAAGAAGGACGCTTCCAATGATTCCAATGATTGCCTTTTCAGGGCAATCGAATGGATCGAAAACCAACTTGTATACCGCCACAACGGCAAAAAGGAACCATATACCCTGCATCCCTATTTGCGCAGCAGTATTGCATGGTACAGTCCCGATGTTTATTTATGGTGGATGTTGCTGGCTGAAGCGTTCAATTACGGCGAACTGGATGACCGTAAAAGGAAACGCATTCTTGCCATCTCTACCGTCATACACTGGTTCGGTGACAAAAAGTCCGATCTGGTCAACGATCTGATCAAGGAAATCCGGAGAAAACAGAACGATAACACGCCCGTCGAAATCGATGCATTCAAGCTGCCGCAACCCGGTACCGACAATAACCTGATGGCTTTCCCCGCTCCCCCCGATGCCTTGCTGGATGCACTTGGCAAGGGACTGAATGCCCGCTTCAGGGAAGCATCTGAAGGAAAATCGCCCCTCCGCGCAGACAATCCTGCTTCTTTCCTGACCGATGAAAAAGCGCAATCGTACCGCGATATCGTTTCGATACTGTCCCAAGAAACCGAACTTCTGGTTTATGTCCAGCGCGACTATCTTGCCGAACTGGCGGTCGGTTACGATCCATCACAACATTCCCTGTGGGAAAACCATAACCGTCCATGGGACTATGACCATATCGTACCCAGCGATTTTTTCAATGGCACCGGCTCCTCGAAATCAGACTTCATCAAGGCTTACTACCTGTGCAAATGCCTGCAACAAAGTATCGGCAATCAGATGGCACTCTCTTTTTCGGAAAACCGCAGCAAAAACAATAATTCGCCGTCTTCCCTATCCGACGAATACTGGTCCAATGCCTTTTGTTACACGAACAAGTCGCCGGATGACAAGTCGCTGGATGAATTGAAAGCCGGTTTTACTTGTGAAAAAAACGATTTCCGGACCTCACCAGCCGGCACTCCGAAAAACAGCGGAAATGCGGCAAATGACAAGGCCAAAGCATTCGCGGAGGCGGCACTGAATCGTATGATCGGAATTTACAGAAAATGGTATGACGACCTGGGTATCAAGGATATATTTGATACATCACCCGGTTCCTGAAACCGTTTCAGGTGACGTTCTTCCGTCCTGAAGCCATACCGTTTCAGGACGTCGTTCCGTTTCCATTTCCCCGTCTGAACATGTCCGGCAGCTCTACCGTTCCGCCGGTTCCGGCGTTTTTTCGACCGGTTCTTTCGTCACGTTCCAGACATCTCCGCCGAAGCTGTTGAGCCAGCGTTGCAGCCTGCCGGAATCGACGACGGTGGCGGTAAAGACGTAATGCATTTCGTGTTTCTCACAGATCTGGTCTTCCGACAGGGGGGATTCCAGAATGTAGTAGGCGCATGCTTTCGCCATATGAAAGCGCAGCCGGACACGGATGCCATCCCCGACACCGAAATGGCCTTCCTCGTTGTATTTCGCCAGATCGAAGTCGGCAGGCCGCGTGAAGGTAAATGCCGTCGCTGTCGCCGAAAGGATACGGTGCAGCGCCAGAATCCGCTCGTTGTCGTATCGCTTGAAGCGGCATACCAGATACAGGCGTTGTCCCTGCTGTGCCAGTCCCAGCGGCATGATGTCGTCCTGCCGTTCGTTACCGCTCGCATTGCGGTAGGTCACCGACAGCCAGCGGTTTTCATACAATGCCGTGCTGACCGCTTCCATGACGTTACTGTCGATTTTCGGCGGAATGAGCGGCTGTGAATCGCTGATGACCAGCACCTTGTCGAGCCATTCTTTCTGTTTTTTCGTATCCTGTCCGAACGGCGAAAGCTGCGAGCGCGCCGTTTTGAAAAAACTGTCCAGTGACTTGACGATATTGGCCGGCAAGAGATAGCGCAAATGCTGTTCCGCCAGCAACAGCATCAGCGATTCATCCGGTTTCAATGCCGACAGTGACAGTCCGGATGCCTCGGGTTTCCAGGAATATCCGTACGGCCTGTTGCGGTCGTCCCGCTCGATATACTGGCTGAAACCGTCGCTTATCGCGTCAAGTTGCCGTTGCACGGTGCGCAAGTCACGCTCCCATCCGGCGTCCCTGAGTGCCTGATGCAATTCGGATGCGGTCACTTTCCGGTTTCGCGGAATACGCCGCAACAGTTCAATCACCAGCATGACGGTATCGAGCTTCCCTTGTTGTTTTGACATTTTCCCTCCGGTGCTGCCCTGGCATGGCGTCGTCAAAAACATATTGCCGTATTGCAAGAGTACGGCTTGTATGCCGTACTGTCAAAACACTTGTCGTACAGATGCCATACGGCATGACATGAGATGCTGTCCTCTTCAGGGCAGGCCATAACCGGCCGGAATGTGCAAGGCAACCAGCCACGGAATTCAAGAAACGGACGAAATCGGAAACAGACCGGCTCGCGCTGCGAAAAACGCAAGCCGAAAAGGCGCCATGCCGGATTGCACGGCATGAAAATCTCTTACAGATCGAGCAGTTTGAAAAGACCGTACACGATTCCCGCGCCGACGAGCATGGTCACGGTCACCATAATCAGGTAAATCTTGCGTGCGCCGGGCGGCACGACGGCGGTACATCCGGCGGACATGTATTCCTGGAATTCTTCATCGGACTGCGCGATCGGGCCACCGCCGATGATGGGGCCGGGACCGGCGATATTGCCGGCATTGACGATCGGATTGGCGTTGATTATCGGGTTGGCGCTGACGACAGGATTTTCCGCGACAGGTGCGACGGGTGCGGCAACTGCCGGGGCGCTCTGCGCTCCTTGCGTCTTTTCAGGGTTGTCTTGTACTGGTGCAGACATGGGCTGGTTCTTCGCTAAAATGGACAAAGGCCTTCCTGTCAGGAAGGATACAATAACACGCTGTTTTTATTATACTAAAATAATTTTCCCGTGATAATTGACCCGAAGCCGCAAATTGCCGGATATTTTTGTCGGCCAATCGTTTTTTTCGATGCGCTCCCGCAAATGCTTTTATGCGTTTTTTACAGTATCATTAGCAAATAACCTGTTTTTATGAACGGTATTCCGTTCTGTGAAGCATCTTTATCCAACACTGAATTTCATACACCCTGAAAGGATGATAATGAAAAAACTGCAATGTGGCGTCATTCTGGCGATGGCGCTGGTAATGGCTGCCTGTACCACCAATATCAGCCCGGATACCTATTCCGTCGATTCAGTCGGCGATGTCACCCGCAGCGTGCCGGGCGTCGTCATCAGCGCACGTCCTGTCAATGTCGAAGGCACCCAGAAAATCGGCGGACTGACCGGCACGGTAGCCGGTGGTGTGGCGGGGTCGGCCATCGGCGGCAATGACCGCATGCACGCGCTCGGCGCCATCGGCGGCGCGGTGATCGGTGCGCTGGCGGGCTCCGCCATCGAAAAAGGCGTCACGAACCAGACCGGTATCGAATATGTCGTCAAGACCGACAACGGCGAAACCCTCACACTGGTTCAGGGACCGTCCCCGGCGTTTACCGTCGGCCAGAAAGTCATGGTACTGTACGGCAAACGTGCCCGTATCATCGCCGCACAGTAACCGTATCCGTGAAAAGCCCGCATCCACGGGCTTTTCACCTTTTCGCTCCTGTTGCGGCACACCGCCGGTAAGTCGCCGGCAAGCCGTTTTGTCTCCGGCATGGTTGTGCCGGCTTTCTTTTTATCCGTAAGCGAACCGGATTATGCACGACAGCGTCATTACATTCATTCAGGATCTGGCCATCATCATGATCGTGGCCGCGGTCGTCACCGTCATTTTCCACCGTCTGAAACAGCCTGTCGTGCTGGGTTACATCGCCGCCGGCGTACTGGTCGGCCCGCATACCCCTCCGTTTTCCCTGATCAATGACGAACATACCATCAAGGTACTGGCCGAACTGGGCGTCATTTTCCTCATGTTTTCGCTGGGGCTCGAATTTTCGTTCCGAAGGTTGTTGCGTGTCGGTGCAACGGCACTGATCGCAGCCGTACTGGAAATCGTGGTCATGATCTGGATAGGCTACCAGATCGGCCTGTGGCTTGGCTGGAACAACAATCTCGACGCCCTGTTTCTGGGAGCCATCCTCGCCATTTCCTCGACGACCATCATCGTCAAGGCACTAAACGATCTGAAAATGAAAAACGAACGGTTCGCCCAGCTGATTTTCGGCGTCCTGATCGTGGAAGACATCCTCGGTATCGGCCTGATCGCCCTGCTTTCCGGTGTCGCGATTTCCGGCAGTGTCAGCGGCAGTGACGTGGCACTGACCATCTCCAAACTGACGCTTTTCATGGTCGTCGCCATGCTGGTCGGCATTCTGCTCGTTCCGCGTATCCTGTCTTACATCAGCCAGTTCAGAAGCGATGAAATGCTGCTGGTGACGGTTCTGGGTCTGTGTTTCGGCTTTTGCCTGCTCGTCGTCAAGCTCGAATACAGCATGGTGCTGGGCGCTTTCGTGATCGGTGCCATCATGGCCGAAGCCCGCGAGTTGCATCGGATCGAACAATTGATCGCTCCGGTGCGCGATATGTTTTCCGCTATCTTTTTCGTCGCTGTCGGTCTGCTGCTCGATCCACACATCATGGTCCGGTATGCCACGCCGATTCTCGTCATCGCCGGTGCGGTCATCGTCGGCAAAGTCGTCAGCTGTACCATCGGCGCGATGATCGCCGGCAACGACGGACGCACTTCGCTGCGCATGGGAATGGGCATGTCGCAAATCGGTGAATTTTCGTTCATCATCGCCTCTCTCGGCATGGCCTACAAGGTCACCAGCGATTTCCTTTATCCGATCGCCGTCGCCGTATCGGCCATCACCACGCTGACGACCCCCTATCTCATCCGCGCCGCCGACCCGCTGGCGAAACGGGTGGCAAGACTCACGCCTCGCCCTCTTTCGCGCATTGTCTCACTGTACGGCGAATGGCTGAACAATCTGCATCCGCATGGCAACAGTGCAGTGATCTGGAACATGGTAAAACGTATCCTGATCCAGATCGGCATCAATATGGCTGTCGTCATCGCCATTTTCCTGTGCAGCGCTTATCTGACCATCAATCTGGGCGATGACTTTCTCGCTTCATGGATTGATGACGCCGACTGGCGCAAGTCCCTGATCTGGGGTTCGACGCTGGTGGTCTCCCTGCCGTTTCTGATCGCCGCGTTCCGGAAATTCAAGGCGCTGTCGATGATGCTGGCGGAAATGAGTGTCCGCGAAAGCGTCACGGGCCGTCACACCCAGCCGGTACGCCGCATCATCAGCGAAATCCTTCCCCTGCTGTTTCTGACCGGCACGATGCTTTTCCTTTCGGCTTTAAGCGCCAGTATCCTGCCGAAAAGGGAGTCGCTGATACTGGTCATTTTCTGCATCATCGCCATCGTATTCGTCCTGCGCCGCTGGTTCGTCCGCATCCATTCAAGGCTGCAAATCGCCCTGTACGAAACGCTGGATCATGAAGAAGAAAACGAGCAGGAAAAAAACGCCAAACCTCACTGAACCTGTCAACCGTTTCGTCCCCTGACCCGTTATCGGCCATACCCGGAAAAATCGTTGACCTGACACAAGATTGCCGTTTTTTCTCCGGATAAAAATTGACTTATCCACACCTTACAGGCTAAACTGACACGATCTGACGTTAAAACCGGTCAAAATATCGTATTTTGCCGTTTTGCAACCCGGTATTACCCTATTCGATAACCATGTCCCAGGATGAACTGAAACTTTCCGTCGCACGTGCAGCCATCGACTACGTTCCCGACGGAAAAATCATTGGCGTTGGAACCGGTTCCACCGCCAATTTTTTTATTGATGAACTGACGAAAATCAGGGATCGCATTCCTGCCACGGTCGCTTCATCGAAAGCCACCGCAGAACGGCTCGAATCGCACGGTATCCGGGTACTTGATCTCAACGAGGTCGATTCCATTCCGGTCTATATCGACGGTGCCGACGAAATTTCGGATTCCGGTGCCATGATCAAGGGGGGCGGCGGTGCGCTGACACGTGAAAAAATCATCGCCTCGGCAGCAGACCGTTTCATCTGCATCGCAGACGAATCCAAACAGGTCGCCATGCTTGGCCGTTTTCCGCTCCCCGTCGAAGTCATCCCGATGGCCCATCGCCTGATCGCCCGCAAGCTCGATGCGCTGGGCGGCAGCGCCAGACTGCGCATGAAAAACGATGCTCCTTTCGTCACGGACAACGGCAATTACATACTGGATGTCTCGGGTCTGCAAATCGCCGATCCGGAAGCGCTGGAAGCGGAAATCAACCATTACCCCGGAGTCGTCACCGTCGGTCTTTTCGCACGGCGCGGCGCCGATGTTTGTCTGCTGGGAAGCCCTGCAGGCGTGAAAACCTTGACGTTCGGGCGCGGCAAACCGTGACGGGCCCGGCGAAAGTGCACTGTCCATGACGGTATTTCCCCGTTTCACGCCATGGACAATGACCGGATGCTGTATTTCAGAATAACGAACCGACTTGACTAAAATGACGTATAAAAACCGCATCAAGTTTCTGGTACTCGCCATAGCGGGCTGCTTCATCACGACAGCACCTGCACTGGTTACCGCCAGCGACATTTCCCTTCCGAAATACAGCAAGGATGCACAACTTGCTGCCTTCCACTCCGCCTCCGATCTCGACATCGCCGACGACTTGTTACTGGAAGAAGACGATCCGCTCACGGAAATCCTTGCCAT
Organism: uncultured Oxalobacter sp.; assembly: GCA_934277985.1. GTDB lineage: Bacteria > Pseudomonadota > Gammaproteobacteria > Burkholderiales > Burkholderiaceae_D > Oxalobacter > Oxalobacter paeniformigenes. Next base: position 285,075 of record CAKQWF010000001.1, on the reverse strand, counting down.
CAACGAAGTCGATATCTGGGGACGTATCCGTTCCGGCTTTGCCATTGCCGATCTGGACAACCCGCTGGTCAAAAATCACGAAAACTATTTTTCCAGACGGCCGGAATATTTCGAACGCACTACCCAACGCGGTTCCAAGTATCTGTTCCATATCGTTCAGGAACTGGAAAAACGCAACATGCCGACGGAACTGGCACTGTTGCCGTTCATCGAATCAGCCTACAACCCCTATGCCCGCTCGATCGCCAAGGCCGAGGGCCTGTGGCAATTCATTCCGAGCACGGGTCGTCACTACGATCTGGCGCAAAACGCTTTCCGTGACGAAAGACGCGACATCATTTCCTCGACAGACGCTGCACTCACCTATCTGCAACGGCTTTACAACATGTTCGGCGACTGGCAGCTGGCGCTGGCTTCCTACAACTGGGGCGAAGGTTCCGTCATGCGAGCCATCAAGAAAGCCGAACGCGCAGGAAAACCCATCACGTTCAACGGCATCGCCGCCTATATGCCGGCTGAAACCCGCAATTACGTTCCGAAACTTCAGGCCGTCAAGAACCTGATCGCAAGCCCCGGCAGATACGGGGTGGACTTGCCACCGGTGGAAAACCAGCCTTATTTCGTCACCATCGGCAAGACCCGCGACATCGACGTGAAAGTCGCTGCAAAACTCGCGGAAATGTCTCTTGACGATTTCCGCGCACTGAATCCGCAATTCGGGCCATACGTCATCGCAGGGGGCAACGAAGTCAAAATCCTGCTGCCGAAAGAAAACGTCGAAAAATTCCAGAAAAATCTTGCACGCTGGCATCATCCGCTTTCTTCATGGACAGCCTATCAGGTCACGGGTACACGCGAGAAAATCGATGACATTGCCGCCCGCTTCAATACGACAGCCGACGTCATCCGGCAAGCCAACAATATCCCGCCCAGAAGCGTGCTGAAATTCGGCTCCGCCATTCTGGTTCCCAAACCGACAGGCTATAACAAGGACATCGCACCCGAACTCGTCGAAAACGCGAAACTCGCCTGGGAAAGAGACCTGCCTGCCACCCGTCTGGTTCGCGTACCTGTCAGAAAACCGGTCAGACTGGCCTCGATCGCCAAACGCTACCGCGTCAGTGTCGCCGAGCTGAAGTCCTGGAACCGTATCAGCGGCGATACCGTCGGCAAGGGCACGATCCTGAAGGTACACGTACCATATGGCAGGGCCGCTTCCCGTCAGGAAGGCCGTGTCATCCGTGCCGCCGAAGTCAGACCGTTGCGTAATGCGAGAGCTTCCCGCGTCAAAGTGGTCATGGATGCACGCAAGGACAAAACCGCAAGAAAAGGGCTGGTCAAATCCGGAAACAGCCGGTCTGCCGCCAAAGCGGCACCCTCGCGCAAGCAGGCGGCTTCTCCAGTCAAAAAACAGGTTTCCGCGCGGAAAGCGCCTGCAGCCGGAAAGGCCGCGAAAAACCGCAAAAAAGCCTGAAAATGACATTTAACGGTTAAAAATGGAGTGATCAAGGCACAACAGTTGCCGCAATCTGTTTGAAGAACTACAATCTTGCCAGACAGATTCCGCCAGACCGCCAATGAAATATTGCGTTTGACGGATTTTTATTACCAGAAATTTCCCGTCGACAGACGGCTATCTATTTCACAAGTTTAGTTTTGGAGTCATGCATGGCTTTCTTGCAAGGTAAAAAAATACTTATCACCGGTCTGTTATCGAACCGTTCCATTGCCCTTGGCATCGCAGAAGCGTGCAGGCGTGAAGGCGCCGAACTGGCATTCACCTATGTCGGAGAGCGTTTCAAAGATCGCATTACCGCCTTTGCAAAGGAGCTGGGCAGCGATATGGTGTATGAATGCGACGTCAGCAAGGATGAACACATCACCAACGTCTTTTCCGAAATCGAAAAATCCTGGGGCCGTCTTGACGGCCTCGTCCATTCCATCGGTTTTGCCCCCCGTGAAGCGATCGCCGGTGATTTTTTCGATGGATTGAGCCGTGACAACTTCCGTATCGCACACGACATCTCCGCGTACAGCTATCCTGCACTGGTCAAGGCAGCACGTCATCTGATGGGTCCGGGTTCCGCTGCACTGGCGCTGACCTATCTGGGTTCCAGCCGCGCCATCCCCTATTACAACACCATGGGACTGGCCAAGGCATCGCTGGAAGCCAGCGTACGCTACATGGCAGAATCCCTCGGCAAACATGGTGTCCGCGTCAATGCCATCTCGGCAGGCCCGGTCAAGACGATCGCCGCCAGCGGTATCCGCGATTTCAACATCCTGCTCAATTTCGTCGCGAAAAACGCACCGTTGCGCCGCAATGTCACGATCGAGGAAATCGGCAATGCCGCCGCCTTCCTGCTTTCTGATCTGGCATCCGGCATCACCGGTGAAATCACTTATGTCGACGGCGGTTTCTCGCACGTCATGGGTCTGAACACCGACGGTGTCATTGCCCAGAAAGACAACGCATAAGTGCCGTCTGGCACAATAAATCCGGATATCCGGCACGACAAGTCGGATATCTGGTATAATTCACCTATCGGGCGGGCAATACCCGCCCGATAACGTTAATGGCATTGCCCGCCTGTTGCATGATCCGTTCATGCGCTTCATAAAGCCCTTCCGCCTTTTGTGTTTCCGACACTGTTCCGGCGCAAAGCTTTTGTGCCGGTAGTCTCTTCACGCTATCTTGCCGCGTAAGCCGTGCATTGCTGTTGCTTCACATTCCCGCAAGGGAAACCACCGTTTTACATCTGAGAGAACAAATGACATTTGAAACACTGGGATTGCATCCATCGATCCTCAAGGCGCTGTCCGACATCCATTACGATACGCCGACCACGGTACAGACACGTGCCATCCCGTCTGCCATGCAAGGCAAAGACTTGCTGGTATCCTCACAAACCGGCTCCGGCAAAACCGCCGCTTTCATGTTGCCGGCACTGCATCGCTTCGCCTCGTCCGGAACGGAAAAAAACCGCAAGACAGCACGCCAGACACCACGCGGCGCAAAAAACGGTACCGTCCGCCAGCTGGCAGCCAGCCCCAAAATGCTGGTTCTCACGCCAACACGTGAACTGGCACAGCAAATCGTCTCATCGACAGAGCAATACTGCGCATACCTCAAACATATCCGCACCGTCGCCATTCTCGGTGGCATGCCCTATTACAGACAGATGCAGCTTCTGGGCCGTCAGCCGGACATTCTGGTGGCAACACCGGGACGCCTGATCGACTACATGCAATCCGGAAAAATCGTGCTGGAACATCTCGAAATCCTGGTACTCGACGAAGCCGACCGCATGCTCGACATGGGCTTTGTCGAAGATATCGAAACCATCATCGACGCCACACCAGAGACCCGCCAGACCCTGCTGTTTTCAGCGACGCTGGACGGGATCGTCGGCGACATGGCGCAGCGCATCACACACGATGCCGAACAGGTACACATCGCCTCGTCATCCACTCGCCACGAGCACATCGACCAAATGCTCCACTTCGTGGACAATACCGATCACAAAAACCGCCTGCTCGACCACTGGCTGAAAGACCGCTCGCTCAAACAGGCACTTGTCTTCACCGCGACCAAGCGCGAAGCCGATCAGGTCGCCGACCGACTCGCCATCGCCGGTTTTCCGGCAGCCGCCCTGCATGGCGACATGCCGCAACGCATGCGCAACCGCACGCTGGAACGCCTGCGCACCGGAAAAATCCGGATTCTGGTCGCCACCGACGTTGCCGCACGCGGCATCGATATCCCGACCATCACGCATGTTTTCAATTACGACTTGCCGAAATTCGCGGAAGACTACGTCCACCGGATCGGACGCACCGGTCGTGCCGGACGTCGCGGACTGGCCATCTCGCTGGTTTGTCCTGAAGACCGTATCCATATCCGCCGTATAGAACGCTTCATCAAACAAGCCATTCCGGTCAATGTCATCGCCGGCTTCGAACCGGCCATCCTGCCAAAACCGTCACCTTCACGACGCAAACCCGGCTGGAAACCCGCAGACAGAAAACACGCCGCCAAAGCCGGACAGCGTCATTTCGGACAACCGGCCGTGCCGATCCACCGCAAAACGCAGCGTACCCACTCCGGGCGAAAGCACGCCAACGACCGCGCCACCCAACACGTATAACCTGGTGCAGCGACAGACATATGCGAAAAAACAGCCGGATATTCCGGCTGTTTTTTCGCATACCTGCAAGACCTTTCAACGTTTTTTCATCTCTTCCTTGACGATGGCTTTCCACTCCCGTTCATACGCATCGATCACAGACTGATCGTAAAACGTGACATCCTTGCACTTTCTCGCCAGTTCGAGCTGTTCCAGCGCTGCCGAATAGGCGCCATCCAGACTGTACGATTCCGCCATCGCGATATGCATCAACGCCTTCTTCCCCTGCGCGTCATACACCTTGGCCAGCTGACGCCGCAGGGTCGCATCTTCCTTGTACATCTGTACCTGCTTTCTCAGGTAACGCACCACGTCGTTATATTGGCGTGCAACGAACATCGCATTGGCATACTGATACGCCAGTGCCCTGGACGATGGAAAACGGGAAACGGCTTCACGGGCATCGCGAACGGCCTCGGTCGCCTGACCTGCCGCCAGCTTGGTTTCGATGGCTAGACTGTTCAACGCAAGGCTCTGCGTGGCCGCCTTTTCCCCCACCACTTTTCTCACTTCCTGCAAGTGCTGCCTTGCCTTTTCAGGATTTTTTTGCATCAATGCCGCCAGCGCCAGTCCATAATTGCCTGCCGCCATATACAGTTTGCTTCCGCTTTTGACCTGTTCGTTAAAGACCGCCTCGGCGTTGATGATACCCTGTGTGCTGTCATCCTGGAGCAACCTCGCCTTGGCACGTATCAGATAAAAATCCAGATCGTCCGCATGCTGCCGGTACGGCTCACGGCGGACCCTGGCCTCGATATCGGCGATACGTTCGGAAGTCAGCGGGTGTGTCCGCAAATAGGGAGACGGTGCATCGTTGTAAGTACGGGTCGCCACCTGCAACCGTTCGAAAAACGACGTCATGCCGTTCGTATCGAAACCGGCACCTTTGAGAATCGTGAAACCGACACGATCCGCTTCCTTTTCGGCATCCCGCGTGAAATTGATCTGTCTCTGGATGGCATAGCCCTGCCCCCCCACCATGACCGCGCCAAGCGCATCGCCACCGGCCTGCGCCGCCAGAATCGCCAGCGCGGTCGTCGCGATCGGAATCAGGATATCCTGATTCCGCTGGGTCAACATACGTGCGATATGACGCTGAGAGACATGTCCGATTTCGTGGGAAAGTACTGAGGCCAGTTCCGATTCACTCTGCGCCGCGAGCAACAATCCCGTATGCACCCCGATGAATCCGCCCGGAAAGGCAAATGCATTCAATGTCGGATCACGAACGGCAAAAAACGTGAAATCATTGACCAGCTCACCCCGTGTCTGCGGATCGGCAGACACCAGCCTGTTACCCAAATTGCTCAGATACTCCGTCAGAACCGGATCGTTGACATAAGCCGGATCACGCCTGACCTGCGCCATGATTTCCTTGCCAAGCTGATACTCCGCCACCGGACTCAACTCGCTTCGCGCCGTATCGCCTAGGCTCGGAATTTCCGATTCGGCCAGCGCGACCGGAGACTGAAGACAACAAACAGCCAGCAACGATGCAGCAAGCGTTCTGAAATATCGGTTCATGCAGTTATCTTGTTATAAAATCGGAAATACGATCAAAACCATATCATACAGACAGTTTGCCATCATTTCATACTGTCCCCATCTGCTGCCGCATTCTTTATGTCACAAAACAAACCTGCCGAAAACAGTAACCGCTCACTGACCCACTTCGACACTTCCGGCCAGGCACACATGGTCGATGTCGGAGACAAGGCAGACACACACCGTGTCGCCATTGCCAGCGGATACATCCGCATGCATCCCGAAACACTGGCCGTCGTCAGGGATGGTACGGCAGGCAAAGGCGACGTACTGGGCATCGCCCGTATCGCTGCCATCATGGGCGCAAAACGGACATCCGATCTGGTTCCGCTATGCCACCCGATCGCCCTGACCCGCATCACTGTCGATTTTTCATTGCATGACGACGGCATTTCCTGCCATGTCCGGACGGAGACCGTCGGCAAAACCGGCGTTGAAATGGAAGCGCTCACTGCTGTCCAGACCGGCCTCCTGACCATTTACGATATGCTGAAAGCCATCGACCGCGGCATGGTCATGACCGACATCAGACTCCTTGAAAAAAGCGGGGGACGTTCAGGCGCATGGCGAGCATGAACCGCCGGACAAAAAGCCGCACGACGGCATATCCGCAACCGGAAAAACGCCGCACAACACCCGGCTCATCCGTCATTCAGTGCAGGCGCGTTTCCTTTTTCGCGTCTTCCGGCATTTCCGCATGCACCAGTTCACCATTCGTATCGGCGAAAAGCGGCGCACCGCAATCCTCACAAAACTCCATGGCGAAACGCTCGACGGCCGTTTTCTCGAAAGAAATCCCCATTTCGCGCAACAGCTGGAAAATCTGCAACAACTGCTTTCCGCCACGGCGTGAAGACGCCGATGCATGCCCTTCCAGCTGCGCCGGAAAATTCACACCCTCGACTTCTTCCGTTCCATATACCGGCCAGACAATGCCGTAAATGATCCGCGGGTCATCCTTGAGATAGAAACTGATACGGTATTCCTCGACCTGTACTCCATCGAGATCCTTCCCGAACCCGCCGATCACGGCACACAGACTATCCGGCTGGATATCCAGCGCATGTACCAGATAATGCACTGCGGCCTTGATCGTCGAAGGACGGATTCCCTGATCCGCCTTGCGACATGTATTGAAAAAACCACCAGGCAACAGCAGTTCAAGATTGCAACCAGGCAACACATCAGCCATAATCGGCGTGACTTCATGCTGCCAAAGCTTCAGGCATTCCTCTTTGACCGTCTCGAAACCAGCCGGATCGGAACAGGCCTGCCAGCGGAAAAGCGGTTGGCCAGCCTCGGCCATGACACCCGCCAGCAAATAACGCCCGTCAGCCAGAAACGGTACCGTTTCCTGACGTGAGGACAACTCGAAATGCGCCCCCTGCACGATCGCTTCGACCAGCCCTTGCGTCACCGCCATCACATCGATATGCGAATACGGCAACTGATCCACGGCATAAAGACCCGGCGCCATCGCGAAACGTACACCATTGGCCAGAATCAGGCGTGAAAAACGGTCTGAGACCGCATCGATTACATCCTGCGGCAACGGACCCGACGCAATCGAAAAACGCGTCCATGCCAGAACAGGAATGGCGACCAGCAATATCTGATACTGCCGTCCATCCAACTCGACAGTTCCCGACTCGCTCAAGGCTTCAGCCACTTCCAGCAAACAGTTATATGCTTCCATATCCGTTCCGAACAGATATTCGATAGCATCGTTCAGGACAGACTGTTTTCTGGCATGTAACAGCTTCGAGACCAGTCCTTCAAGCTTCTTACGGCAAAATTCGCTCTCCAGTGAACTGGATGCATAAAACATCTCCAGCGCAAGCGAAACCAGACGCTGACTGTCGGCACTGAGCCTGGATGACCCCGTTTTGGTAAACCGTCGCATGATCGATCAAAAAGAAAAAGGAACCTGTTATTGTAGTGGATTTTCCGGAATACGGCACATTGAAACGGCTGGATTTTCCGTCCCGACAAAAAAGGGGAACCGGCAGCGTGTACAGGAAGGGAAGATGGCATCTCCAAGGGGATTCGAACCCCTGTTCCCACCGTGAAAGGGTGGTGTCCTAGGCCTCTAGACGATGGAGACACAACACACCGGAAAACCGGTCAACTGGCATCTCCAAGGGGATTCGAACCCCTGTTCCCACCGTGAAAGGGTGGTGTCCTAGGCCTCTAGACGATGGAGACACATCTGGTGGAGGTAAGCGGGATCGAACCGCTGACCTCTTGCATGCCATGCAAGCGCTCTCCCAGCTGAGCTATACCCCCGAAACAGAAATAAAATTATAGCAGAACTTTTCGAATTTTTACAATTTTCATTTGCAAAATTGCACAGATCATACACATGCCGGACATTTCGGTAAATGACAACAGTCAAAACAGCCGGCTGCATACATGTTCCGGTCGGAATTGTATGCCAACCGACCGGATTTTTCCATGCCGTTTTTACAACCCTTTCAGGCGTGACAATACCGTTTCTCGTCCGAACAGGCATACCACGGCATCAATCGACGGCGTATGCAACTGCCCGGTCAGCAGCAAACGCAACGGCATCGCCACCTGAGGCATTTTCATCTTGTTCTGCTTCAGCAGTCCTTTCATCATGGCCGACAAGGCCTCGCGTTTCCACTCGATTGTTTCGACTTCGGCTGCATACGCTTTCAATGCGGCGCGAGCGGCATCCGTCAAATGCTGTTTGAGCAATTCCGGATCGGGATCCGGCTCACGGTAAAACATCAGCGAGGCATTCGCCAGTTCATTGACCGTATTGACGCGATCTTTCATCAGCGCGATCACATCCTGCAAGGCAGGTCCGTTTTCGAGCTTGACGCCCATCTTTTCCAGCTGTGGACGAACCAGCGCTTCCAGTCTGGCGTTGTCAGCCTCACGAATATAATGATTGTTCAGCCAGTTCAGTTTTTCCGTATTGAACTGTGCTGCCGATGAAGACAGATGATCGAAATCGAACCATTCACAGAACTGTTTCATCGAAAAGATTTCATCATCACCGTGGCTCCAGCCTAGCCGTGCCAGATAATTGAGCATCGCTTCCGGCAGATAACCGGCTGCAGGATACTCCATCACCGATACGGCACCATGCCGCTTGGACAATTTTTCACCGTCGTCACCCAGAATCATCGGCAAATGGGCATATTCGGGTACAGGCGCGTTGAGCGCTTTCAGAATATTGATCTGGCGTGGTGTATTGTTGACATGATCGTCGCCGCGAATCACATGTGTGATCCCCATATCCCAGTCATCGACCACCACGCAGAAATTGTATGTCGGCGTACCGTCCGAACGCGCGATGATCAGATCGTCGAGCTGGCTGTTGGAAATCGTGATCTTGCCCTTGACCCGGTCGTTCCATGTCACTTCGCCTTCCAGCGGATTTTTGAAACGCACCACCGGGTTGACACCTTCCGGAACCGGCGGCAAGGTTTTGCCGGGTTCAGGACGCCATGTCCCGTCATAACGCGGACTTTCACCGGCGGCTTTCTGGCGTTCACGCATCGCATTGAGCTCTTCCGGCGTGCAATAACAATAATAGGCAGTCCCATCCTTGAGCATCTGCGTGATCACTTCACGATAACGATCCATCCTTTTCATCTGGTAAAAAGGACCTTCGTCATGCGTCAGATTCAGCCACTTCATACCATCCAGAATAGCCTGCACGGCCTCCGGTGTGGAACGTTCCAGATCGGTATCCTCGATTCGCAGGATGAACTGGCCGCCATGATGACGGGCATACGCCCAGGAATACAATGCCGTACGTGCGCCGCCCAGATGCAGAAAACCGGTCGGGCTCGGAGCAAAACGAGTTCTTACAGTCATGATGAAATCGGAATGAATAAACGAAATTTCTATTTTACCGCGTCGTCATCGGCATAGCGCAATTATGTCCGCATTATCGGCACTGCACACACATCGATGTCTCTTTCAGGATTTCCGGAACACACTCGTATACGACAAACCGGACCTGCATCACGGTCCAGTCCCGGCATTGTCCGCACTGACCGGCAAACCGCCCTGTCGGCGAACAAAACACCACGAATAAACGATCTGACAACGCATTAAACAAAATATCGGATATAAAAATGTCCGCATGGCTTGCGCACATGCGGACAAGGATTTGATGGACAGCCCGGGTGCTAAGGCTGTCGCGGATTATCAAGCAAACATCTTGGCTGTTTGCAGAGCCACCTGATAAACGCCCCAGACCAGCGGGATACCTACGATCAACCAGCAGATAACCAGCGTACCGGCGGAAGTCGGTTTGGCAGGCGGAACGACACCGGATGCCTGTGCCTTGGCAACCTTGTCTTCCAATGCAGCCTTGACGGCCTTGACTTCTTCTTCGGTCATATAGTACTTGCTGCTGACCGGACGGATCATGATAGCGAAGAAGAATTCAATGACCAGGAAGCAAGCCATGATGTACAGCGTGACAGAATATGCCTGTGCCTTGGCAACACCTGCGTTCAGCTGCATATCGCGGATGATGTTGATCAGCAACGGAGACAGCAAACCAGCCGTGGACCATGCTGTCAGCAGACGACCGTGAATAGCACCGACGAACTGGGTACCGAACAGGTCGGCCAGATAGGCAGGAATCGTCGAGAAGCCGCCGCCGTAGAAGGAAATACATACGCAGACTGCGCACAGGAACAGAACCAGGTTCAGGGACGAAGCCAGGGTCGGAATCGAGGCATACAGAACGGCACCGGCGATGGAATAGATGAAGTAAACCGTCTTGCGGCCCAGTTTGTCGGAGAGAGATGCCCATACGACACGACCACCGATGTTAAAGAGTGAAAGCAGACCGGTGAAACCTGCCGCAATCATGGCCACCTGACCTTTCTGTGCATCGGTCAACTGGTCGAACGGAACACCCGGCATACCGATCAGGTTACCGGCGAACACTTCCTGAAGCAGCGGGGATGCCATAGCCAGAACGCCAATACCCGCAGCGATGTTCAGGAACAACATGAACCAGCAGAACCAGAACTGAGGCGTTCTGACAGCCTTGCTGGTGGAAACGTTGAAGGAAGAAGCTTCGATCAAGCCACCGTGACCGTCGTCGACCATGTTACCGGTGTTCTTGGGTACCCAGCCTGCCGGTTTGTATCCGGACGGAGCGACCTTGATGGTGAAGCAGCCCAGCAGCATCATGACGGTATAGCAGCATGCCATGACGAAGAAAGCCTGCCACAGACCGACGGAAGTGGAGGTACCGAAAAAGCCGATCAGTTTCTGTGCCAGAGGACCACCGACCATAGCGCCGCCGCCGAAACCGCCGACAGCCATACCGGTTGCCATACCGACACGATCAGGGAACCATTTGATCAGAGTCGAAACCGGCGTGATGTAACCCAGCCCCAGACCGATACCGCCGATGATGGCGGACAGCCATGCGATCCACAGCTGGTGGGTAAAGGTAGCCAGAGCCAGCATGAAGAAGAAGAAACAGAAGCAGCAGCAGGAAGCCAGACCGCATTTACGTGGGCCGACGTGTTCCAGCCAGTTACCGAGAATAGCGGTCGTCGTACCGAGCATGAAGAACAGGATACTGAAAATAACCGCACACATCACGACTTTCCAGTCGCATTCAGTGGTAAACAATTGAGTGAAAATACTCATGTCCGCAGGACATGCCAGAGCTTTGCCAAGGCCTTTCGATACACCGACCAGCTTCGACATTGGCAACCAGAACACGGACATACCGTAACCCATACCTACGCATAGGTGAATCATCAATGCGGAAGTAGGTACCAGCCAGCGATTGAAGCCTTCGCCAGCAACGGTATATTCCTTACCTAGCTTCAAAAAAGACATACCATTCTCTCCTTACACCCTATGAAAAAAAATTGAAAAATATATTCGAGAAAAAATGATACCATCGCTGAATTTAAGAGGCTATAAGCTATTTTTTGCATATATGTAAATTCAGAGTAATATGAAATACAATACAAAATGTGTATAATTTTCACTATATGTACAAAGTTTCCATAGAGCCACACTGGCGAATCGCCTACGGCAAGAAGCCGTCCATCGATACGGCAATGCTGTTGCGCTTACTTGACTCGATACAGACCGAAGGCGCCATTTTGCAGGCGGCCAAGGGATTGGGCTTGTCTTACCGGCATGCCTGGGGACTTTTGCGCGAGGCGGAATCCGTTTTCGGAACGCCGCTGCTTGAAAAACACCGTGGGCGCGGCACAACACTGACGCGTTTCGCCACCACTTTGCTCTGGGCAGAAAAGCGTATCGCGGCACGTCTGTCCCCTACACTGGAAACCCTTTCATCCGAGCTGGAAACCGAACTGGCCAAAAGTGTGCTGGGCAATAACCGGACGATCCGGTTGTGTGCAAGCCACGGATTCGCGATTTCCACGCTGATGGAACATATCAACCGTCTTGAACTGCCCATCAAGCTGCGTTACCAGAACAGCATGGAAGCACTCGCCACCCTGGCGCAGGGAGACTGCGAGATCGCCGGCTTCCACCTGCCGGTCAATGTCTATGAAGACAGTGTTCTGCAACTTTACCTGCGATTCCTTTCGCGTGAAGACCATTGCCTCATCCATCTTGCGAACCTCAAGCAGGGGCTTCTGATCGCCAAAGGCAACCCGAAACGTATCCTGTCCTTCAAGGATCTGACACGCAACGATATCCGTTTCGTCAACCGCCAGATCGGTTCGGGCACACGACAGGTACTTGAAACCCTGCTGTCAAAAAACAAGATCGATTCCTCGCACATCAACGGATTCGAAACGACCGAATTCACCCATGCGGCTGTTGCGGCCTACATCGCCAGCAACATGGCCGATGTCGGGTTCGGTGTCGAAACGGCAGCACACCGTTTCGGGCTGGATTTCGTTCCCCTGGTCGAGGAACGCTATTTCTTCGCCATCGCACGTGACACGCTGGAAAGCAACACCATCCGCGAAATGCTTTCTATCATGCGCAGTGGCGAATTCATACAGGAAATCAATCAGCTGGGCGGTTACGACGCGACGGAAACCGGAAAAATACACACCGTCAGCGACGTGTTCCGGCTGGCCGACGTATAACCGCCCCCTGCATCACGGAACGACTTTCACCGGCGGGAACATCCCGGTCATGTCCTTCGGCTTTTTCGCCACACATGCCGCCAGTTCGCATGCGATATCCCTGAACACCCGTCCGATCAGCCCGTCCGGTTCCGCCAGCACGATCGGCCGTCCCGCATCGGTCTGTTCACGCACCGCGATATTGAGCGGTATGCTGCCCAGTGAATCCACGCCATACATCTCGCTCATCACCTTGCCGCCGTCCTTGCCGAAAATATGCTCTATTTGTCCGCAATGCGAGCAGACATACGACCCCATATTCTCGACGATACCCAGAATATCCACACCCATTTTCTGGAACATCATCAACCCCTTGCGTGCATCGAGCACCGCGACATCCTGTGGCGTCGTCACGACAACGGCACCCGTCAACGGCGCTTTCTGAGACAAGGTCATCTGGATATCCCCGGTTCCCGGTGGCATATCGATCAGCAAATAATCGAGATCGTCCCACCGGGTCTGCTGCAACAACTGCATGAGCGCCTGCGTCATCATCGGCGCACGCCATGCCAGCGGCTGGACCGAGTCCATCATGAAACCGATCGACATCAGTTGCAGACCATACTGGCAAACCGGATCGAAATATTCACCGTCGGAGGACGTCGGTTTTTCGGAAATCCCCATGATCGTCGGCTGTGAAGGCCCGTAAATATCGGCATCGAGAACGCCGACACGTGCTCCTTGCGCCGCAAGCGCCAGCGCCACATTGGCCGTTACCGTCGATTTGCCGACCCCCCCTTTTCCGGAAGAAACGGCAATGATGTTTTTCACACCCGGCATGGGTTTGGCGCCATGCTGGACGGCATGGGTGATGATTTTCGTCGTGACATCGACCGTTATCCTGCCGATTCCGGGAACCTGTTGCAATGCCGCCGTCACACGGTTCCGGATGAATGCATGCATGCTCGCGGCAGGATAGCCCAGCTCGATGACCAGCGAGACATCATTTCCCGCAATACTGATATCACGAACCCATTTCGCGCTGACATAATCGGTTTTCAGATACTCATCCACAACCGCCGAAAGCGCGTTGCAGACCGTTTCCGTCGTAATGGACATGTTTTCTCCTTTCAATGGAAAGTGAAGTCTAACGCAAATGCACAAAAGATGCGCGTATCGCATCACAGGACTGGTAAAATGGTGTTTTATCGTCTATTTCCATTATTCATCATGTCACGAAAGCTGTTTGTCACCACTGCACTGCCATACGCCAACGCACCGTTTCACATCGGCCATATCATGGAATATATCCAGGCCGACATCTGGGTCCGTTTCCAGCGAATGCAGGAAGATGAAGGGAAACCGCGCGAAGTCCATTTCGTCGGTGCCGACGACGTCCACGGCGCGCCCATCATGATCGCAGCCGAAAAAGCCGGCAAAACCCCCCGTGAATTCGTGGCGGAAATCGCCGCCGGACGCGCCGCTCCGTTAAACGGCTTTCTGATCAGTTTCGACAACTGGCACTCGACCGACGGCCCGGAAAACCATGAGCTTTCTTGCGAAATCTACCGCCGTCTCAAGGCCAAGGGTCTGATCGCCACACGCACGATCGAACAATTCTTCGATCCGGTCAAACAAATGTTCCTGCCGGACCGTTACATCAAGGGCGAATGTCCGAAATGCGGCGCAAAAGACCAGTATGGCGATACCTGCGAAGTCTGCAGCAGCGTCTATACGCCGACGGAGCTGAAAAATCCCTATTCCGTCCTCACCGGCGCGACCCCCGTCATGAAACAGTCCGAACACTTCTTTTTCAAACTCTCGGACCCGCAATGCACGGCATTCCTCAAGGAATGGACACTGGGACAAGTCGACGGACATCCTCGCCTGCAAACGGAGGTCGCCAACAAGGCACGTGAATGGCTCGAAGGCAAAGACGGTGACGACAATGCACTGACCGACTGGGACATCAGCCGCGACGCCCCCTATTTCGGTATCGAAATACCGGATGCTCCCGGCAAATATTTCTATGTCTGGCTTGATGCGCCTGTCGGCTATCTGGCTTCGCTGAAAAACTACTTTTCCAAAAAAGGCATCGACTACGACGCCTTCATGGCCGATCCGGACACGGAACAATACCACTTCATCGGCAAGGACATCATTTACTTCCACACCCTGTTCTGGCCGGCCATGCTGCATTTCGCCGACATGCGCGTTCCTAACAACGTATTCGTCCACGGTTTCATCACCGTCGGTGGCGAAAAGATGTCCAAATCCCGCGGTACCGGCATTTCCCCGCTGCGCTATCTCGACATCGGCATGAATCCGGAATGGCTGCGCTACTATCTCGCAGCGAAACTCTCCGACCGTGTCGAAGACATCGACTTCACCGGTGACGACTTCATCGCGCGCGTCAATTCCGATCTGATCGGCAAATACGTCAACATCGCCAGCCGTGCCGCCGGTTTCATCACAAAACGTTTCGGCGGCAAACTGGCACAGGGCTGGACGGACACACCGGCACCGGTACTCGACACACTGCGCGCAGCATCCGCGGAAATCGCAGACCTGTACGAAAAACGGGAATACGGCCGTGCACTTCGCCAGATCATGCATCTGGCCGACGAAGTCAATGCCTACGTCGACGAACACAAACCCTGGGTACTGGCGAAAGACCCGGAAAAAAGCGAAGAACTGCATCAGGTCTGCACCCGACTGCTGGAAGCCTTCCGCATCCTGACGATATATCTCAAGCCCGTCCTTCCCGCAATCGCACAAAAAGTCGAAGCCTTTCTGGACATCGCTCCGTTGCAGTGGACGGACGTATCGCATCCCCTGGCTGACGCCCACGCCATCCGTCCCTACGAACACCTCATGCAACGTGTCGAACAGAAAATGCTCGACGCCCTGTTCGATGCACCGGCGCAGGCTGCGCCAGCGGAAAAAGACACGGCAAGCACACCGGCCATCGAACCGCTTGCAGAACAGATCACCATCGACGACTTCGCCAAAGTCGATATGCGTATCGCGAAAATCGTTGATTGCAGTCTGGTCGAAGGTGCCGACCGTCTCCTCAGACTGACCGTCGATGCCGGAGAAGGCCGTCTGCGCAACATCTTCGCCGGTATCCGTTCGGCCTACCGTCCGGAAGACCTCACCGGCAAACTGACCGTCATCGTCGCCAATCTGGCGCCGCGAAAGATGAAATTCGGCATTTCCGAAGGCATGGTCATGGCCGCTTCCGGCAAAGACGATGCAGGCATCTACATCCTCCAGCCATGGCCGGGCGCCAAACCGGGCATGCGCTTGCGCTAGGACTTTGTCATGAAAATCGTTGTACGCGAAGCATCGCTTGAAGACGCGCCGTTAATCGCGGAACTGACACGAAAAGCATGGGCGGACAAATGTCCGCCCATCTCCGGGGGGCATCACGACACCTGGCAAAAGGTCAATGAAGACCTGCATGCAGGCGGCGCTTTCATCCTGATGGCAGACGATATTCCGGCCGGCTCGCTGCGATGGGCGCCGCTGGATGAAGATGACCATATCTGGAAAATCCGTCGGCTTGGCGTCATACCCGCCTTTTGCGGACAAAATCTCTCCCAGCATCTGATCGAAGCCGTCATTCACCATGCACAGCTGAGTGAAATCGACGAGCTCCGGCTTTTTCTTCACCGATATCTGGAACCGCTGACCAGCCTCTATGAAGCCTATGGTTTCGAGCTGGCTCCCGAAATCGAATTTTCGGCACGGGACTCGATGGACATCTCACCTATCATGATGCGCAGGGTACTGAACCAGTAATCTTCATCGTTATACCGGACAAACATCGACTTGCAAACCGTATCACACGCAAACGAGAATAACGCCATGATTCAATTCAGACTGGACCATCGCTACATTTCCGAACTGGATCGCCTGCTGGCACGCGAACGTGAGAACCGGCCGGATCAACCGACGACCGTCAACGTGCAACAAGAGACGACTTTGCGCAAGCGCCCTGCGGACACCATCGCTTTCAGGCTGGAAAAACGCCGTCCCGAAACGGCACCTCAGGACAAATAACCGTCATGTCCGAATCCAGCCAGACATCCACGACACCGGCAGCAATCACACAACCGCCCGCCGAAGCGAAAGACACACCCGATATCATCGCCCGGCTATACGGTGAAACCGTCACCGAAATTCCCGATGACCTCTACATTCCGCCCGAAGCGCTGGAAATCTTTCTGGAAGCCTTCGAAGGACCGCTTGATTTGCTGCTCTACCTGATCCGGCGCCAGAATTTCAATATTCTGGACATCCCGATGGCGCAACTCACCTTGCAATACCTGCACTATGTAGATCGCATTCGCGAACGGAAACTGGTATTGGCCGCCGAATATCTGCTCATGGCCGCCATGCTGGTCGAAATCAAGTCTCGCCTGTTGCTGCCGAAAATGAAAACGGAAACCGACGGCGAAGCTGAAGACCCGCGTGCCGAACTGGTACGCCGCCTGCTGGAATACGAACGCATGAAACTGGCCGCCGGCACACTCGACGGTCTGCCCAAATGCGGCAGCGACTTTTTCCTGCCGCAAGCCGCCATTCTCAAAACCGCCGAAAAAAAATGGCCCGCGGTTTCGCCGCATGAACTGCAACTGGCCTTTGCCGAAATCATCCGACGCGCCAAGCTGTCGGCCAGCCATACCGTCGGCAAACAGGAACTCTCCGTCAGGGAACACATGGCCGCCATTCTGCGCAGGCTGCGTGATGTCCGGTTCATCGAGTTTTACGACCTGTTCGACGCGACAGCCGGCGTGGCCATGGTCGTCGTCCACTTTCTGGCGCTACTGGAACTCGCCAAAGAGACACTGATCGAAATCACACAAGTCGAGTCAGGCGCACCGATTTATATAAGGTTGACCCGAAACAATAATTGAGCACAGAATACGGCTTTCGACCTTTTTCGTTTTTTTAACCATTATCTTTTCCCGGACTGCCGGCACATCATGAAAGTAGTTACCACCATCGAAGAGCTCCGCAACCAGCTGCGGGGACAATTGCGTACCGCCTTTGTGCCCACCATGGGCAATCTCCACGACGGCCATCTGTCGCTGATGCGGCTTGCCAAAAAACACGGCGATCCTGTTGTCGCCTCCATTTTCGTCAACCGCCTGCAATTCGGGCCGAACGAGGATTTCGACACCTATCCGCGCACTTTCCGCGCCGATGTCGAAAAACTGGAAAAAGAAGGCGTCTATGTCCTGTTCGCTCCGACAGAAAAAGACATGTATCCGGTTCCGCAGGAATTCCGTGTCCAGCCGCCTCAGGAACTGGCCGACATACTCGAAGGCAAATTCCGTCCAGGCTTTTTCAACGGTGTCACCACCGTCTTGCTCAAACTCTTTTCCTGTGTCAATCCGGCCGTCGCCATCTTCGGCAAGAAAGACTACCAGCAGCTGATGGTCGTACGCAGCATGGCACAACAATTCGCCTTGCCGACCAAAATCATCGCCGCCGAAACCTGGCGTGCCGATGATGGCCTGGCCCTGTCGTCACGCAACACCTATCTGACGAAAGAACAGCGAAAAGAAGCGCCGACACTGTACAAAACCCTGCAAAACATCGCCGACAAAATGCATGGCGGCTATCTCGATATCTACAAGCTCGAACAGCATGCCATGGAAGAACTTCGCCAGCGCGGCTGGGTACCGGACTATATCTCCATCCGCAAACAGTCCAACCTGCAACCGCCGACGGCAGGCGAACTGGCTGAAAAAGAACCGCTGGTCGTTCTGGCAGCAGCCAAACTGGGGGAAACCCGTCTGATCGACAATCTGGAAATCTGACCGGCGTCACCGACGACAAAAAGGCAGCCTTCAGGCTGCCTTTTTCATATCCCCATACCCTGTTAAACCCTGCGCTATTTCGCTGCCTGCCTGTTCGCACGTGCCTCATCAAGCGCCTTGCACATCATCTCTGTGCCTGTAATCATCCTCGGCCCGGGACGATCCAGCCAGTCCGGATGAATGGCGAACAGATTGCCGTACCGTACCGCCGAGAGCATCGTATAACGCCGCCAGCCCGCCAACCCGTCATGCGCTCCCATTCCGCGGGTACTGACGATCACTTCCGGATCGGCCGCCAGCACCGCTTCCGTACTGACATGAGGAGCCAGCACTGACAAACCGGCAAACACATTGCGCCCGCCGCACAACCCGATCACTTCATTGACGATATGCTTCCCGTTCAGGGTGAACAACGGGACATCGGATACCTGATAAAACACCCTGACCGGCATCCGGTCGCGATACCGCTTCTTCAAGACTTCCAGCTGTGCCAGCCACCGCCGTGAAACCTGTCGTGCCGCCGCTTCCTTTCCCGCAAGCACACCCAGCCTGACCATATTGTCCGGAATATCCGCCAAACGTTCGGGACGGCTGTGAAAAACCGGAATCCCCGCCTGCCGGAGTTTCTCGACCTGTGGCGGCAAACTGCCGCCGCTCCATACCACCAGCAAATCCGGTTTCAACGCCAGCACCCGCTCCATATCGATTTGCCGGAAATCACCCACCACCGGCAAGGCACGCGCCTGTTCCGGATAATCACTGTGTGATGTCACAGCCACCAGACGATCTCCCGCCCCGATGGCATACACCATCTCAGTGGCATGCGGTGACAGCGACACGATACGTTGCGCCGGATGCGACAGCGTCACGGTATACCCCTCGTCATCGGTGACGCTGACCGCAGCCGTTACCTGCGACACCCACAACAGGAAACATACCCCTGCCATCATCTTGCGCATCATCTGCCACATACGCTTTCCGTCAGAACGTCATAAAAACCTGCCTGCCGTCACACACTGCCGAGCAGACAGGATGACGCAGACAACGCGACAATTTCTCCGTCGTCATCATCGCGGTACAAGTACCCGCTTCCCACTGCCCATCCCCATACAGCAACAACACGTGCGTGGCCACCTGCCACGCCAGATTCAAGTCATGCACTACCGTCACGACCGCCTTCCCGCATTCCCGGCACCATACCGCCATCTGTTGCATCAGCGTGGCCTGATACGCCAGATCCAGCGCAGTAGCCGGTTCATCGAGCAACATCAGCGGCGTATCCTGCGCCAGCAAGGCGGCAATCGCCACACGTTGCCGCTCACCGCCCGACAATGTCCGGACATCACGATCCGCCAGCGCCAGCGCATCCATCTGTTTCAGGGCTGCCACAACCGGCACACAATCCGCGTCCGATTCCCAGATCCTGCCGCCATGCCAAGGAAAACGCGCCGATAAAACCAGATCGAAAACGGAAAAACCGAACGCATCCCGCTGTTTTTGCGGCAAATATCCCCGCATGCGCGCCAGCTCGTCAAACGGCCACGCCGAAAGCATCCTGCCATCAAGCAATACACTGCCCCCATCCGGCACCCGCAACCCCGCCAGCGTCTGCAACAGCGTCGTCTTTCCCGCACCGTTTCGCCCATAGACGAACCAGCATTGTCCCGACGTCACCGTCAGCTCCAGCCCGGAAACCAGCTTTTTCCCGCCTGCCACCACATCCAGCGAATCGGTTTTCAGTTCCATACCGTCCGGCTCCGGTAAAGCTGATACAGGAAAACGGGTACCCCGATCAGCGATGTCACGACACCGACCGGCAACTGGACAGGCGCGCACAGCGTCCGTGCGAGCGTATCGGCCAGCACCAGAAAAAAACCACCACTCAACAAGGCGGCCGGCAACAGAAAACGGTGATCCGGTCCCCACATCATCCGGCAGGCATGCGGCACGATTAGCCCGACGAAGCCAACATTGCCCGCCATCGTCACCGCCGCTGCCGTCAGCAACGCCCCACCGGCAAACAGTTCCCGTCTGAGCGAAGATGTCCTGACCCCCAGCGTTTGCGCCATATCGGCATGCAAGGCCAGCAAATCGATAGCCGGCGACACCTGCCATGCCCTGCAAAACACCAGCGCGACCAGCAAGGCCAACGCAACATTGAACGTCGCACCCGACAAATCGCCGACCAGCCAGAAAACCATCCCGCGCAAATCATGATCCGGCGCAACCGTCAGCAAAAGCGTCACCACCGCCCCACAACCGAATGCCAGAATCACCCCGGTCAACAGCAAACGGGACGAACCATCTTCCGATGCGAAATCCCGTCTGGTCAACGCATACAACACCATCGCAACCGCCAGCGCACCGCAAAAAGCCACCACACTGACCGTCCACAACAACGCCGACACGAACAGCATCGCCAGCGCCCCGACAGAAGCGCCGCCTGAGACCCCCAATATATACGGATCGGCCAATGGATTGCGCAGCAGCGCCTGCATCAGACACCCGGAAAGCGCCAGTGCGGCGCCCGTCAGAAAAGCACACGACGCACGTTCCAGCCGCAAGCCCAGTATCACCGCCGCCAGTGATTCACGCCTGCCGGATACAAGCTCCATCAAAGCTTCCGGCAAAACGCGAAACGACAAATCCGCCGAACCCAGCAGACAGGAAAACAACATGACCGCAACCGACAGGCATAACAAAACCGGCAGCCAGACTATCGGCGACCGCCGTGCGTTCACTAAATGGGAAGCGCCATATCCCGGCATCATCCGGCCTCCGGAAAATTCGAAAACACCATTTTACATCCCTACATCTTCAGGCTCACGCCGACATAAACGCCTCTGCCGGGCTGGTTATAGCCATATACTGTCTCATAATCCCGGTCGAACAGATTCTCGATCCGTCCGTACAGGGACACTTCCTGCGATATCCGGTAGCGTACATCCAGACTCGCCAGCCAGTACGACGGCAAATCATGACCGCTGTCGGTACGTTCTCCCGTATATTGCACACTGCCGCCTGCATACCATCGTCCCGACGTCCGAGACACATTGACAGACGCCAGCCGCCGCGCCCGACGCAACAGGGTTTCCCCTGTCGAACAATCTTCCGGATCCTGAAGCGTCACGGCCCCATCCACATCCAGTCCCGCCAGTACCGTCCGTCCGGTCAACTCCAGCCCGCGATTGCGCGCCTTGCCGATATTCATGTAGCGCAAATCCGAATCGAAGTCGATCAGATCGCGCGTGTACCATGCAAATGCCGTCAGCCGTACCCGCGTCACCCCTGCGGCATATTCGATACCGACATCGCCCGCACGGGACGTTTCCGCCTTCAACTGCGTATTGCCGTACATCGGGTTATACAACTGGTACAGGCTTGGCGCGAGAAACGAAGACGAAACCGACGTCGTCAGTTTCCAATCCTGCGCCAACCGCCATGCATACCCCAGATACCCCGCCCATTCCGAACCGGCATCGTCGACCTGATCGTAACGGACATTCGCCTGCCAGTCGTGCATCCCTGTCTTGCCCGATACACCGCCGTACAGACTGTACCGGTTGCGGCTCGACACACTGTCCATCCCGTTCTTGCCGGACTCGGAACGCTCATATGCCACATCGGCGCCAGCTGTCGCGCTCCAGTCACCGGACAAGGCCACATCGTTTTGCCACTGCAACAACGTATGTTCCGTCCTGGAATCCGAAGTCCCGTTCGGGTCATACGCTGGCAACATCGTTCCGCCCCATTGCACGGGCGGTCTGACCAGACCGTTTTTCGTCTCATAATGCCGGTCGATCTCCATGCGTGAGAGCGTCACGCTCGACAACCAGTCCGCCGTCATGCGCTTTTTGCCATACAGCGCGCCGACCCACTGCCGGTTTTCGCCCGTATTGATTTCATCCGGCCCGCTGCCGACATCGCAATCATAGCGAGCGTCGCTGAAATACCACCTCGCGCCGATCTCGCCATCCGTACCGAAACGGTGCGACAGACTGCCGCTGATCGTATCGAGCCGGTCGCCGTCCCTGTCGTCATTGACCAGCGGATTTTTCGAGGACGACATCGTGGAAAAACCGTCCGTCTCCGAATGAACGGCCGAGAACGAAAACCTCGTATCGTTCACCCTGCCGGAAACACCCGCTCCCATTCGGGACGTATCGCGGCTGCCATATTCCCCGAACAGGCGGACCGAAGGCTTGCCCTCGCCCTGCTTCGTGAAAATCCGGATCACACCGCCGGACGCACCGCCCCCGTAAATGGCGGTCACATCGCCCCGCACCACCTCGATACGCTCGATCTGGTCCGGCTGGAGATGACTGAGCAAGGCCGCAGCCCCCATCACGGAACCGTCGTTGACCGGCACCCCGTCGATCTGCACCAGCACACGGTTGGCATTGCTGCCCCGCATATAAACCGACGTGACCATCCCGTGCCCGCCCATCCTGTCGAACTCGATACCCGCCTCGCTGCGCAAAATGGACGGCAAATCGGCCAGCCGCCTGTTTCGGATGGCCTGTGAAGTAACGACCGTCGTCGAAGCAATCGCGTTTTCTTCCAGCCGTTCGCCACGCGAAGCCGTCACCACCACCGGCGAGAGCATCGCCTCTTCCTCATCGCTTCCCCGTGCGAACCCGTCCGGCATCACACCGCCAGCCAGAAGCGACAACAGGGCACAGAAAAAACCGGTTCGCCGGCGCAAGCCGACAGACCGGTTTTCGTATCGGTGTGTACCAGACATATCCCCTGCCGTTTTCCGTTTTCCGAACAGGGGCATATTCTATCCTACATCTTCACATTCACGCCGACATACGCCGCGCGGTCCATCTGGTTGTAACCGTATGCCGTTTCGTATTCCTTGTCGAACAGGTTTTCGATACGGGCATACAGCGACACTTCCTTGGTGACGTTGTAGCGTGCATTGAGATTGACCAGCGTGTAGGAACCCAGATCATGGTCGCCATCCGGACGGTGACCGGTGTACTGGAGATCGCCACCCAGATACCATTTACCGTACGTCTTCGACACATTCAACGTACCGAAGAACTTGGCCCGTCTGGCAAGCTGATCGCCGGTTTCACGGTCCTTCGGATTCTGCCAGGTCATGGTAGAACCCACATCCAGCCCGAACACCTCGGTCTGCGCCGTCAGTTCCGCACCGGTATTCTTGGCGCGTCCGGCGTTGTAATACTTCGAGCTAAAGTAATCATAATCAATCAGATTGCGGGTATGCCATTCAAACACGCTCAACCGGATCAAATCCTTGCCTTTGGCATACTGGATACCGGCTTCGTAATTGGTCGAATGTTCCGATTCCAGATGTTCGTTGCCGCTGTATGGGTCATATTGCTGGTACAGATTCGGCGCCAGAAACGAAGTCGAAACACTGGCGAGCAACTTCCATTCCGGCGTCAGATCATAGCCATACCCCAGATAACCGGTCGTATCCGAACCGGCGTCATTGACATGGTCATAACGGACATTGGCCTGCACATTATGGTCGCCCATCTTGCCGAGCAATCCGGCAAACGCGCTGTATCTGTCGCGTTTGTGCGATTCACCGTCGTTTTTCACTTTTTCGGCGGCGGCATCCAGCCCTGCGGTCATCATCCAGTCGGCCGACAAGGCGACCGTATTGTTCCATTGCAGCATGCTGGTCTCTGTTTTCATCGAGGAATGAGAATCGCCGCCATATTCATATTCCGTATTGTATTCACGGCGATGTTCAGCCTGCGACAAAGTCACGGTCGAAAGCCAGTCTTTGGTAATCCGGTTCTTGCTGTAAATCGAACCGATCCACTGTTTCGACTTGCCCCAGTCATCCTGTCCCGGCGTTCCCCAGCCACCGCCGTCGTACTCGAACTTGGCATCATACATATACAACTTCACACCCAGTTCATGATCTTCATTAAGCTTTTGCGAAAGGGATGCATTGATACTGAGATTGCGATCGTAATCGTCATCGGAATTTTCGCTGGGATAGTGCTTCTTGCTCATGGCAGAAATCCCGTCCGTTCTGAAACGGGTCGCAGACAATGCAAAACTCGTTCCCCCTTCCGTCTTGCCCGAAACACCGGCGCCGACCTTGGTCGTATCGTGCGAGCCGTATTCCGCAAACACATTCGCCGTCGGTTTTCCGGTACCCTGCTTGGTGAAAATCTGGATGACACCACCCATCGCACCGGAGCCGTAAATGGCGGAAACATTGCCGCGCACCACTTCGATATGATCGATCTGGTCAGGCTGCAAATGCTCCAGAATCAGCGGCGTTCCGAGTTCGTTCCCGTCCTGGATCGGTACGCCATCGACGATGACGAGCAACTGTCTGGAATTGACGCCGCGCATGAAAACGGACGTCGTCTGGCCTCTGCCGCCCGTTCTGGCGAAATCGATACCGGCCTCGCTTTTCAGCAATGACGGCAAATCGGCGAGTTTCTTGTTCTGGATCGTCTCGGACGAAATCACGGTCGTGCTGGGAATGGCATCCTTTTGCAGCTGTTCGACACGCGAAGCCGTCACGACGACAGGTTCAAGCGTTTTTTCTTCGGATTCAACGGTTTCCTGCGCATAGGCGGAACCTGCAAAACAGCAGGCCAGCGCGGAAACAAGCAAAAGCGGTCTGATCGCCGTACGACGACGGCGACGATCTGAAACGTGGGGATACATGAATTGTTTATTCCATTTGCATACTTCGAGCCGGCGACCCCGCCGGACTCTCGTCCATCAACGTGCCACGGGAAGCGGAAAAAAGAAAACGCCGGAGAAATGAAAAACTGACGGTACGTCTTGCGGCATTCCCCGTCCGCGGCACAACCTCATTCGTTCAGGCCGGTATCCGGGCTACAGGTTTTCGGTATCTCACCGAAACCGGCCGTCCTGCCTTCCCATGCACAAGGGCACAGTGGCGCGGATGGACGGCGTGTTCCCTCATCGGAACACCTGCTTACCGTTGCGGGGGCAGCACACGTTGGCCGAAACTTGCGGCTTCGTGTTTCCCGTTTAACTGCACATCAGACAAATGTGCGAGCACCAGAACGGTGACATTGTAAACGCGACCTTTAAAACCGTGCGAAATCCGGTCATACAACGCGCGTTTTTTTGGCGGACTGCGTCAAAAAACATACACTATCGAACCGTAAACCACCGAAACACCTTTCTGCGGCACAAATGCATCCCGACGCCATCCTCAGCCATACAAGGTAAAATAGCGGCGACAAGGAGTTTCCGGACATGCATTTTTCCAACCTCAAAGGTAATTTCCGCAAGCCCGCAGGAAGCCAGACACTCAAATGGCTCCTCGGCTGGCATGATGAAAAACGCCCGAAATCGCCTGCCACCGGTGTGGCGATTCCTTATGTGGCAAACGACGGTCGTGCGCTCAGACGCTCGGTTTCCGATAACCTGACCTGGATCGGACAGGCCTCTTTTCTCATTCAGCTCGGAGGCAAAAACCTGCTGATAGACCCGGTGCTTTCCCGCTCCCTCGGTTTCATCAAGCGCAATTCTCCACCCGGACTGGACTGGCCAGCCATGCCGAAAATCGATGTGGTATTCATCACCCACAACCACCGCGACCATATGGATGCACCGACACTCAAGCGTATCGGCCCCGCTCCGGTCTATGTCGTCCCGAAAGGACTGGGCAAATGGTTTTTGCACAACGGTTTTCCGCGCGTCGTCGAAATGGGCTGGTGGCAAGAAGAATCCATCGAGGGACTGGACGTGACCTTCGTCCCGGCGGAACACTGGAGCCGCCGCTCCCTGACGGATATCAACACCAGCTGGTGGGGCGGCTATGTCATCGCGCGCAACGGACTGCGCATCTACCATTGCGGCGATACCGGCTGGTTCGACGGCTTTTCGCAAATCGCACAACGCTTTCCCGGCATTCATGCCGCCATGATGCCGACAGGCGCCTATGCTCCGCGCTGGTTCATGCGCGCCCAGCATATCGACCCTGAAGAAGCCGTCAAGGCATTCAAAATCATCGGCGCAAGACAATTCGTCGGCATGCACTGGGGAACCTTCAAACTCTCGGACGAACCGCTGGACGAACCGATGCACGTTCTGCCGGAAATCTGGGAAAAGGAAGAACTGGAACGCACACGCCTCGAAACAGGCACACTCGGGAAGATATTGCGTCTGGACACGCTGGCATGACAGGATAAACCACACGCTCACAGCCTGGCGGGACGCTGTCCCGTCAACTGACGCAACGTCTGCCATTGCGGCGCTGCCGCATCCAGCCCGGACGGTCCTTCATTGACGAATCGCACCGTAACGGCTTTTTCGTCCGGCAAGGGCGCTTCCATACGATCCTTGAGCAGAGTCAGCACTTCCGGCCCTGCCTCGGAAACATCGCTACCGAGCCGCTGCCGCTCGGTCACCCGCCTGTACAAGGTATCGAGACTGGCGACGACCCATGCAATCGCAAACGGTATCGACCGTTTTTTCGCCAGTTTCGCAAACATGTCGCGAAGCGAATGTCGCAGGAACGCTGCATCGACGATCACCGTCATCCCGGCCATAAGCAAAACATCGGCCTTCGCCAGCAAATGTTCATACACCTGCAACCGGGAATTTTCCGAATAACGCGATGCATCATCCATGGCAAAACGCTTGCGCTCGATATCGGAACGCAGACAAATTCCGTGCAACTCCCCGACCGCCATCCGCGCGAAAACCGATTTGCCGGCACCCGGCAATCCCATCGTAAGCACCAGCGCCGGCCTGCGCCGTACAAGCAAATCGCGCGCGAGCCGCAAATAACGCCGAACAACACCGTCAGACGCCATCGAGGCGCCAGCCTGCGACAAACATATCAACCGCACATTGGCTCGCACCGTCGCGCGATATGCCGCATAAAAACGCAACAGCGCCACGCCTTCATAATCACCGGTCTTTTCCAGATAACGGTTCAAAAAGCGCCATGCCAGCGCATTTTTCCCGTAATGCAGCAAATCCATGAACGCAAAAGCGGCATCGTTCATGACATCCATCCAGCGATACTCAGGACTGAAATCGATACCGTCGAACAAAACGACTTTCCCGCCGATCTCGACCAGATTGCCCATATGCAAATCGCCATGACATTCACGGACAAAACCGCCGCGCTGCCGCTTTGCGAACCAGTCACGGCACGCCATGAATTCGGCGATTTGCGCATGCTTGACCTCATCCCACAAGGCAATATCATCCGGATCGATCAGGCGCTTCCGGACTTCCTGAAGATTTTCCGCCACCAGATGCAACTGGACATCGGCCGCTCCGTAATGCGCGTTGTTCGCTTCTTCCGGCAAAGCCTGCAACGACGCATGAAAATCCCCTACCGCATCGGCCAGCCTGTCGATATGCGAAGCATCAAGCACATCCCGTTCGATCAACCGGTCAAGCTGCCGGTCATTTTCAAAGTACCGCATCCTGACCGCATATTCCAGCGGCGGATCGGCACGCAACTGCGGCGCACTCCGGTCGCCACCGATCTGGATGACATCGAGATAGATTTCCGGCGCGGTACGACGATTGAGCCGGATCTCCTCACGACAATAAAAACGACGTGTCGCCAGATCGGAATAATCCAGAAAATCGAGATACAGCGCCTTCTTGATCTTGTAGGCATACTGACCGCTGATAACGATCCAGGAAACATGCGTCTCGATCAACCGACTGGAAGGTTCGGCCTGCCGCAACAAACCGAACCATGTCCGCACCATACGTTCCTGTTCCCCGAAACCATCCTGACCTTCACGATTCATCATGCCATCCATCCTCTGACCGATATATACCCGTGCGACATACAGTGGCGACAAAAAGACATCGGCACACTGCCGGAGTACCCGATCCTGTCAGGACATTCTGGCATACCGCTGTCTGTCCGGCACGCGACGGGCGACATACCGCGCGCCGATCACGCCGCCGCAGACACTGACGATCAGTGAAA
This sequence comes from uncultured Oxalobacter sp., assembly GCA_934277985.1. Lineage (GTDB taxonomy): Bacteria > Pseudomonadota > Gammaproteobacteria > Burkholderiales > Burkholderiaceae_D > Oxalobacter > Oxalobacter paeniformigenes. The sequence continues at coordinate 256,499 of CAKQWF010000001.1, read as the reverse complement.
ACGCAACGCCGACAAACACCAGCCAGGCCGCCGCCGTCACTGCCCTGACCAGCTGTTCAGGTGAAAGCAACGGCTCGGTCGCGATGACTGTCGAACTGCCGATCTGATCCATCGCATCGTTGACGATAGTAGCGGCACGTGACGCCGCGATACCGTGCGAAGCCAGATACGCCTCCGCGTCCTTGCGCTGTCCCGCCAGCAAATACTGTTGCAACTGCTGCAAATCTGCGGCATCGAGATCATTACCCAGTTCCTGTTGCAAACCGGAAACGACCACGGGCGGCACATTCACCACAGTACCGGAATACACGATCGTCGTATTGGCGGCGGCAAACATGCCATTGAGTATGGTACCGGCTGTCGTGGACAATATCAACGCAAACAGCAACACCGAAACCGCCCAGTTGACCGCGCCATACAAGGCACCATCCGCCCTTCTTCGCGATCCCGAAAAGCGTGCCGCGAAAAAACCGCCCGCAAACGCCGAAATCAGCAATGAAACCATCGCCCACAACATCGGACCGAACGATGCACTTTCACCTGAATACACACCGCTCATGGAAGACATCCCGCCTGCGAACCCCAAAAGCCCCAGCATCGCCTGAACGGCGATACCGACCACCACCCCCGCGAAAATGGCACTCCATCGTATCCCGTAAAACATCATCTGTTTCATTTCATTAACCGGCATACGGTCTTCACCTATCCGTTCCTCAATTCTGACTGCCGTCATTTCCTTCTCCTTTTCCGACTCGTCCGTTACCGCGGCAATCCGTGTACATCCCCGGATCGTCACGTACCTTTCATCGTTTCATCCATTCATTGCGATCATCGAACGCACAGCAAACAGCCGTCGGCTCAATCCGTCACGCCAGATTCCTGCGAAGCCGGACGGGTACCGTTGGCACCGCCCTTTCGACCGATTTCCGCCATATGCTTGCGATCGCGACTGACGGCAGCACCGCCCTTCCGACCTGCCGCACGCGCTTCTTCCGACGTGAACTGATGTGCCGTTCCCTTGGCATGAGCAGCCTTGCCCCCCATACTGGCGATCGCACGCTGTTTTTCCGGATCCATGGCGGCAAAACCGCGCTTGGACGGCTTGCCGCCTCGCGTATCTCCCATGCGGTTTTTCGATGGTGAAACCATAATGACCTCCTGTTGTAAAACCTGCTGCATTCGTCAACGAACCAGATAACCCCAACCGCCCGTAACCCGATGAACTTTCCGACCACCGGCGAAGCGACCATGAGGATTTTGAGAGAGGTCATCAACAAAAGTTCCTGTCCGGATGAAAATTAAATTTTCATTTGAAAAACAAAAAGATAGCTGATAGCGACCCGCCCTGACACCCCGTTTTTTCCCAAAAACGTTTCCGGTACCGTACCGCATGGATGCGCCTCGTCCGCAAGACGTCAGAATATTCCTACACACCGTTCATTTTTCTGACACCGAGATTCAGCTTCCGCCGATATTCACTCATCCGTCAAATTGACATAATGCAAATAGCATCATGAATGTCATACGGAAACAATCATCATGCAAACCGTTGTTCGGCCAGACTTTTTTGCTGAACGACGCCCGTCCATCATTTCCAATCGGGAGTACTCGCCATGTTTGCAACCCACCCAACCCCATCCTTCCAGGAATCCGCCAATTCCCTCTCACGTGAAGCCGGCCGGCAAAAAAACGGAAAACTCTGGTCAAACCTTGCGGAAGTCTGTTCACTTCTGCGCATTCCGGCACCTGCCGGCACCCCGTCCGCCGGCGAAGACATCCTTTTCCAGCATGTCCAGTTCAAGACCGGCCAACGGATACACACCATCGGCCAGCCATTCGAGATGCTCTACATCGTCAACTCAGGATTTCTCAAGACCGTCATGATCGACGAACTGGGTAACGAACAGGTACTTTCTTTTCCGATGAAATCCGATCTGCTGGGCGTCGACGGCATCCATAGCCGCTTCCATACATCCGAAGCCGTCGCATTGTCCGATTGCGACCTCATTCTGGTTCCGTTCAAGAAACTGACTTCTCTGGGCAAAACCTATCCCGAACTGGAACATGCCATGTATGGCGTCATGAGCCGCGAACTGATCCGTGAACAAGCCATGATCTGCATGCTCGGCACCCTCTCTGCGGAAGGTCGTGTCGCACGCTTCCTGGTTTCCCTCTCGGACCGTTTCGCACAGATGGGCTATTCACACCGTATCTTCAATTTGCGCATGACGCGGCACGAAATAGGAAGCTACATCGGTCTGACACTGGAAACCGTCAGCCGCACACTCTCGGCACTTCACGAAATCGGCTGGATCAGCGTGGATCAGAAGACCATCGAAATCCGTGACCTGAATGCCCTGCGCCTTCTGCGCCGCCTTCCGACAGCACGGGCACGCAAGGAAAAGAAAACGGCCGCTGCCGCCGCTGTCGCCAGTCATGCCAGACATGCCGGTACCGGCCAGTACGCCGCCGTATAAAAACACAAAAAAAGGGGATCAAACGATCCCCTTTTCCAAATACCACACCTGCTGTCAGCCCAGTTTGGCCAGCCGTTCCTTCGCACCCTTGGCCGCTTCCGACTTCGGATACTTTTTCACCAGTTCCGACAAGGTCTTTTTAGCCGCATCGATATCCTGCAAACCGAGCTGGCAACTTGCCATATTGAGCATGGCATCCGGCGTAATCACATTTTTCGGATAACGCCTGACCACGGCGGACTGGTTTTTCAGCGCATTCTTGTAATCCCCCTGCAAATAATAGGCATTGCCCAGCTGGTACTGTGCCTTGGCCAGCAAATGGGACTTGGGGAAATTTTTCATGAAATCGCTGTACGCCGTAACAGCCCCCTTGTAATTGGCCGCGGCGAACAGTTCCTCCGCCTTGTTGAAAGACTGAACCTCATCCGCCCCGACCGTAACCGCCTGACCGTTCACCGTCATTTGCTGTGGTTCCAGCTTTTTCAGACGGGTATCCAGATCCAGATAAAAATCCTTCTGCCGGTTTTCCAGCGTCGTGATCTGATTGGTCAACACTTCGATCTGGCCACGCAACTTCGCGATCTCATCGCGCAATGCTTCATTCTGGTTCGCGACAGCAAGCAGACTGGATTTGTCAGCCTTTTCCTGCTCGACTTCCTTCATCTTTTCGCGCATATCCAGAATGTGGCGGCGAGCCTCGTCATCCTCGAACAGGCTGGCGCTGGCCTGTTGCACAGGCAACACCGTACAACAGGCGAAAAGCGCCATCAAAAAACAGGATGTTTTTTTCATAATCACTGATAGACAATATCGGCACGACGGTTTTCAGCCCATGCCGCTTCATTGTTGCCCAGAGCCTTCGGTTTTTCCTTACCGAACGAAACAGCTTCCATCTGGCTGTCAGGTACACCCATCAGGGACATTGCCTTGCGGACTGCTTCGGCACGTTTCTGACCCAGTGCCAGGTTGTATTCACTGCCGCCACGGTCGTCGGTATTACCCTGGATAACGACCTTGCGATTGCCGTGACTGTTCAGATAACGCGCATGCGCATCGACAACCGGCTGATATTCATCCTTGACGACATAGCTGTCGAAGTCGAAGTAAACGCTGCGCTGTGCCAGTTCGCTATTCGGATCATTGAGCGGATCCGAGGAAACGGCATCGACCGTACCGACCTGGCGTGCATCGGCAGACGAACCCGTCCTGTCCTCGATCGGCGCCGATTCATCCAGCTTGACAGACGAACCGCAAGCAGTCAGCGCCAGTACACCGGATACAATCACAACCAGTTTCTTCAGTTCAAACATGACTCTTCCTCTTTATCAATGTTATTTCATGAAAGGACCCCATGAGGGTTCACGAACATCGGCTGCCTTCATGGTCAGACGCTGTTTGACACGTCCATCCACCGACACCACCGACAACACACCCCGACTGCCAGCACCCGTTGCATACATAATGAACTGGCCATTCGGAGAAAAACTCGGTGACTCGTCACGCGACGTATCGGACAACCGCTGTTCCTGACCGTTTTCCAGATCCATCAGATACAACTGGTATCCGCCGCCCCTGCGCGAAATATACGCCAGCGACTTGCCATCCGGCGACACCCGCGGACTGATATTGTAGCTGCCCGCGAATGTCACTCGTTTCGCTTCACCACCATTGACACCAATCCGGTAAATCTGCGGCCCTCCGCTGCGATCGCTGGTAAAGTAGATCCAGCGGCCATCGGCCGAAAATTGCGGTTCCGTATTGATGCTGCGGGTATTGGTCAACTGTTGCAAGCCACCACCGCTGGAATTGACAGTATAAATCTGCGTATAACCGTTCTTCGAGAGAGCCACCGCCAGTTTGCTGCCGTCAGGCGACCATGCCGGCGCCGAATTGTTGCCCTTGTAATTGGCGACGACCGTACGCTGGCGCGTCACCAGATTCTGTACATAGACAACCGGCTTTTTGGCCTCGAACGATACATAGGCGACCCGCGTACCGTCCGGCGACCATGACGGGGAAATGATCGGTTCGCTCGATCTCAAGGCCACCTGCCGGCCTTCGCCGTCGGAATCGGCGATTTCCAGACGGTATTCCCTGCCCGACTTGACCACATAAGCAATCCGGGTGCTGAACATCCCCTTGATACCGGTCAGTTTCTCATAAATATCGTCCGCGATCTTGTGTGCCGTCACCCGCGTCATGTTCGCAGGCGCGACCATCGACAGGGCCGACAACTGGGAAGCCTTGCCCAGATCGTAAAGACGGTAACGAACATCGATTTTTCCGTTCGCCGTTTTTTGTACCGTACCGGTCACCAGCGCATCGGCGCCATTGGCTTTCCATTGTTTGTAATCGATACTGGCCGACTCCGGCACGACGGCATCGGTTCCGACCAGCCGGAAAAGACCGGTGCGTGCCAGATCTGCCTTGATGATATCCGTGATTTTCTGCGGTGTGCCCGTATCGTTGGCAAAACCTGCGATCGTCACAGGAATCTGGCTGGCGCCCACACCGGAAATCTGGATATTCAGATGATCCTGGGCCAGCGCGGAAGCAGCCATCAGCCATGACAACCCCAGCGCCCATAAAAAACGGCATAACGATTTTGTATTCACATTCATCCCTTCGGCTTGTGCGTCAGTGTAAACCCGGACGGTACACGTCCCGACCGGTCTTTGGGATACGGAGCGGATTTTTCAATAGCCCTCAACACCGCTTCATCAAACCCTGCAATACCCGACGATTTCCGTTTGCGTATATTACGCAAAGTTCCGTCCGGTAGCAATTCGACGTCATAAATGACCGGCGGATTGCCTTCCAGCGAAGCCGGCACATTAAACGATGTATTCGACTTGATTTTCGCCGCCACTTTCTGGATATAACTACCGTCTGCCTTGCCTGGGCCGGTTGAATACGGTGACGTACCGGTACCACCGCTGCCCGTCGGACCATGCGTGGCCGTTCCGCCTCCACCTGAACCCTTGCCCTTGCCGCCACCGCTGCCGCCTCCGGCAATCCGGCGTGCTTCCTGATCAAGCAAGGCACGTGCACGTTTGGCGGCCGCCGCATCGGCTTTCTGTTTCTTTTTGGCATCATCCGCTTCTTTCTTGCGACGTGCCTGTTCTTCCTGCTGCCTGAGCTGTTCAGCCTGTTTCTGTTCGGCAAGTTTCTTTTGTTCTGCCTGACGTTGCGCCTTTTTGCGTTCCTGTTCCAGCGCGATATCGGGCGGCGTATCCCGAACCGGTTCGGGCTCGGCCTGATGACGCTGTGCAGGCGGCGGTGGAGCGGGTTCATTGACGGCTGCCTGTTCCGGTACCGGTTCCGCAGCTGCCAACTCGGAACGTTCACCTGCCGCCAGCGGTGCCGCTTCACGAACCTTGATATCCCAGACTTCCGCCTCGACCATATCGCCGGTATCGGCTTGCCAGCTCACACCGACCCACAAAAAAGCCACCAGTGCAAGATGCACCGCCAAAGCCAGCACAAACGCCGGCTTCATTTTCTTTTCCTTGGGAATGGACAACAGACCGTTTTCCATGGCGCGACGACTATCCTCTTACCTCGTTGCCAGACCAACCCGCCGGATACCCATCTTTTTCGCATCGGATATCACCTGGATGACCTCGTTGTAAATAATATTCTTGTCTGCGGCGATCAGTACCGGCAAGTCCGGATTTTCGGCATGCAATATCTGAAGATTTTTCATCAGGGCATCCCGGTCCGGCACCGACTCGAACGTATTCCTGCCCTTGCCGGTACGATGAATCCCGATTTCCGCAGACACATCGGGCCTGAGCGAAATCTGGATATAGTCAGAAGGCGGCAACGCGGTCCGTTCGGCCGAAGGCAAGTCAACGACACCCGGATTGGTCACAGGTGCGACCACCATGAAGATGACCAGCAGCACCAGCATGACGTCGATATACGGCACCACATTGATTTCTGACTTGAACTTGTTTTTCCGCGTCCCCCGCAATGAACCTGAAAACTGTTCGGACATGATGGCACCTGTCAAGACTGTCTCTGGAGAATATTGGAAAATTCTTCGACGAACGTTTCGAAACGGATGGACAGACGGTCGATATCGTGAGAATAACGGTTATAGGCGACCACTGCCGGAATCGCGGCGAACAGACCGATCGCCGTGGCGATCAATGCTTCGGCGATCCCCGGTGCGACAGTGGCCAACGTGGCCTGATGGACATTGGCCAAACCGCGAAATGCATTCATGATCCCCCAGACCGTACCGAACAACCCGACGTATGGGGAAACGGAACCGACCGAAGCCAGAAACGACAGATGGGATTCCAGGCTGTCCATTTCACGCTGATATGCCGCACGCATCGCACGGCGTGCCCCGTCGAGAAGCGCCACGGTATCCTGGGTCGAATGTCCGGCGATGGTATTTTTGCCCTTGATATATTCACCCATGCCGGCATAGAAAATCCTTTCGAGCGCACCGGTCTTGTTATTGCTGCCCGCACGCTGATACAAACTTTGGAGATTGCCGCCCGACCAGAAAGCATGTTCGAAATTTTCCGTTTCGACCCGAGCATGCTTGATTGCGAACATTTTCTGGAAAATAAACGTCCAGCTCAGCAAAGAAACGACCAGCAGCAACGCCATGATCAGCTGTACCAGCAACGAGGCGTTGGATATCAGGGCAATGAACGATAAATCCTGTGAAACAGTCATTTTTCAGTATTAAAATAAGTTGATCTTCAAACCGTTCGCATCCGAAACGGTTCATCCTTTTTTCCGATGGTTCGCCGGCGCTCTCATGCACCCGTTTCCGGATGTGCCACAAGCATTTTTTCCGCCACATCAGGAGGGATCGGCACCGGCCGCATCGTCTGCCTGTCCACACAGACGACCGTCACTTTCGCACTGGAAAGCAGGGTATCCCCGCGCCAGACCGCCTGTTCGAATCCCAGCGAAGCCCCCTTCATCCATGCCACCTCACTGGTCACCTGCAAGGCATCGTCCAGAACGGCGGAACGCCGGTATTCGACCGACACGTTCTTCACGACGAACAGGATGCCGTATGATTCTTTCAGAAACTGCTGGCCGATACCCAGAGTGCGCAGCCACTCCGTGCGCGCACGCTCGTAAAACTTCAGATAATTTCCGTAAAAAACGACCCCGCCCGCGTCGGTGTCTTCAAAATACACCCTGACAGGCCACGTAAACGGTGAAGGCATCTTTTTTTCCTGACATCAGAATTGGGGATAAACTATCGCTTAACAGAGCAACAATCAAGCCCTATTATCCAATAATTTGCGTCAGGCGACCTAGCGGAAAAAACGCTTGATATCATCGATGACCGGAATGATCGCCAGCACGATCAGCATGACCGCCAGCGGAAACGTCGCCCAGTATCCGAACCATTTGAAACCGAACGCGCCGATGGTACCGCCAAGGAAAAACATGATCAGCAGCCCGGACAACAGATAAAGCTTGTCGCGGTTGGCCCTGACATAGGCTTCGTCCTCCTTGTCCACCTTCCGGTTCCAGTACACCATCTGGCCCAGTGCGATACCGATATCGGTCACGATACCGGTCATGTGCGTCGTCCGGATGACCGCACGGGAAATGCGGGTGATGATGGCGTTTTGCAGGCCCATCAGGAAACAGAGCAGCATGACCGTAATCGAGACGAAAAGCCCCATATGGTGATGCAGCTTGTCGCCGAGCATCCCGAAACCGACCAGAAGTACCGCTTCGAATACCAGCGGCAAGGCATACTCGCTTTGCAGGTGCTTGCCCCTTGCCCAGTTCACCATCAGTTCCGTAAATCCGGCACCGACGATGAAACAGACCATGGAACCGATACTGGCCAGCACCAGCTTGAAATTGCCGATCGCCAGTCCGTCGGCCATACTGGAAACGATACCCGTCATATGGGATGTGTATTGCTGGACTGCCAGAAAGCCACCTGCGTTCATGGCGCCTGCGATAAACGCCAGCGACAAGCCGAGATGAATATCTGCCTTGACGCTTCGCTGAACCCCGGTCAGATTGCGCAGATAAAAGATCAGCATAGTTTCAACCCGATACCTCGTTACTATCTGTACTATCCGCCCCTCGTCCGCCGGATCGACTGCCGACTATGCTTTCGGCAAGGTTACGCCGACCTGTCCCTGATATTTGCCGTTCCTGTCCCGGTAAGACGTTTCACACACTTCATCGCTTTCGAAAAACAGCACCTGTGCGCAACCTTCCCAGGCATAGATTTTGGCCGGCAGGGGCGTCGTATTGGAAAATTCCAGTGTGACATAACCTTCCCATTCCGGTTCGAAAGGCGTCACGTTGACGATGATGCCGCAACGGGCATACGTCGATTTTCCAAGACAGACCGTCAGCACATTACGGGGGATACGGAAATACTCAACCGTTCTGGCCAGCGCAAATGAATTCGGCGGAATGATGCAGACATCGCTCTTGACATCGACGAACGAATTTTCATCGAAATTCTTGGGATCGACGATCGTGCTGTTGATATTCGTGAAAATCTTGAATTCATCGGCACACCGGATATCGTAACCGTAAGAGGAGACGCCGTAAGACACGATCTTCCTGTCGTCGATGGAACGGACCTGGCGAGGCTCGAACGGCTTGATCATGCCCTGTTCCTCGGCCATGCGCCGGATCCATTTATCAGATTTGATACTCATTTTGACTGGCAGAATAAATTTTGAACCGGCAACGAAAACGAACCCCGTTTTCATTGCAAATTTCGCATATTTTACCCTGCTTTACACCTTAAAAGCCATTATTCAGGTGAAAAAACGCCAAGACAGGATTTCTGTGCAAACCAGCAACCGAATACCCGCAATACATGAGAGGAACATGCGAACACTGATACAATAGGAAAAGACCATGACAACCGCGACAAACCGGTTGACCGGATTTTCAACCATACGACAGACAGCCATGAACCTATCCAACCATTTCCTGATCGCAATGCCATCGATGCATGATCCGATCTTCGGTGGCAGTGTCGTATATCTCTGCGAACACAACGAACGCGGCGCGCTCGGCGTCGTCATCAACAAACCGATGGACATCACCATCGATCATCTGCTGGAACGGCTGAACATGAAACTGGAAATCCCGGCACCGATCCGGAAACCCGTCATGTTCGGAGGTCCCGTGCAGGAAGATCGCGGATTCGTCCTGCACTCTCCCGATGCCGAATTCACCTCAATGCTTAAAATATCGGATCAGGTCGCTTTCACGACATCGCGCGATGTACTCGAAGCCATCGCATCCGGAACCGGTCCTGAAAGAATGCTGGTAAGCATCGGTTATGCCGGATGGAGCGCCGGCCAGCTTGAAGACGAAATCAGCCACAACGGCTGGCTGACTGTCGCTGCCGATCCGGCCATCATGTTCGACTTGCCCATCCATGAACGATACAATGCGGCGGTCCGTCTCCTGGGCTTCGATCCGTCACGACTGGCAAGCGAGGTAGGACATGCATGATCCCTTTTTACCGTCCGTTGCCGGCATAACAGGTACAAAACAGCCATGAATACCGGTTCCGCAGTCATACTCGCCTTCGATTTCGGACTGAAGCGTATCGGATGCGCCATCGGCAACGACCTGTCAAAAAGCGCGCGCCCGCTGACCGTCATCCACGCCGAATCCAACGACAGGCGTTTTGCCGAAATCGGGAAACTCATCAGCGAATGGCAACCGGCGAAACTGGTCGTCGGTCTGCCTTTTTACCCCGACGGCACGGAACATGAAATGACGAAACGCTGCCGTCGTTTTGCCAACCAGCTGCACGGCAGGTTCTCACTGGATACAATACTGGTCGATGAGCGGTATACTTCATCCGTTCTGAATTTCAAACCCGGCGAAGCGGACGATGCCCATGCCGCCGCCCTTATTTTGCAACAATACCTCGATGAACCCATCCATAACTGAACTGAATGCGGAAACGCTTTACCGCAAACTGCTGGCACAGGTACGTCAGGCACTCTCGGACGAACCGAAAGTCGCCATCGTCGGCATCCGTTCCGGCGGCGCATGGATCGCCGAACGCATCGTATCCGACCTGCAACTGGAAAACCCGCCCGGTTTTATCGACGTTTCCTTTTACCGGGACGACTACGCAGAAAAGGGACTGCCTGCCGAAGTGAAACCGACACAGATTCCCTTCGATGTGGATGGCGCCACCATCTTGCTGATCGACGACGTGCTGTATACCGGACGAACGACCCGCGCCGCCATCAACGAACTGTTCGACTACGGACGCCCTGCACGCATTCTGCTGGCCGCCCTGATCGACCGTGGCGGACGGGAATTGCCGATCGCCGCCGATTTCGTCGCTGCAAACGTCTCGCTGGACAAAAACGAGAAACTGGTTTTGCAACAATCCGATGACAACTCTTTTTCTCTGACGGTGGAAAATGCCTAATCCTCAACTAAACAGCAACGGCGAGCTGCGGCACCTGTTGGCCCTGAACGGTTTGCCGAAAGATATTCTCACCTACATTCTGGACACCGCTTCCTCATTCGTCAGCGTCTCGGATCGGGAAGTCAAAAAAGTGCCCCTGATGCGCGGCAAAAGCGTATTCAATCTCTTTTTCGAAAATTCGACCCGTACCCGGACGACTTTCGAAATCGCGGCCAAACGCCTGTCCGCCGACGTCATCAACCTCAATATCGCCTCGTCCTCGACCAGCAAGGGGGAATCCCTGCTCGACACCGTGGACAACCTGACCGCCATGAGCGCCGACATGTTCGTCGTCCGTCATGCCCAGTCCGGTGCACCGTTCCTGATCGCCCGCCATCTCAATGAAAACGGACTGGATCATATCCATGTCGTCAATGCCGGCGACGGACGTCACGCCCACCCGACACAGGGACTTCTGGACATGTACACGATCCGGCACTACAAAAAGGACTTCTCGAACCTGACGGTCGCCATCGTCGGCGACGTACTGCACAGCCGTGTCGCACGTTCGGATATCCACGCCATGAAAACGCTGGGCGTTCCCGAAATCCGCGTCATCGGCCCGACCACCTTGCTTGCACCGGCCATGAAAGACATGGGCATCCGCATGTTCAACGACATGAACGAAGGGCTCAAAGGCGTCGACGTCATCATCATGCTGCGCGTACAAAACGAACGTATCAACGGCGCCCTGCTGCCGTCGGCACAGGAATTTTTCAAAAGCTACGGGCTGACTCCAGAGCGGCTCGCGCTGGCAAAACCGGACGCGATCGTCATGCACCCCGGCCCGATGAACCGTGGTGTCGAAATCGACTCTGCCGTTGCAGACGGCGATCAGGCCGTCATCCTGTCGCAGGTAACCTACGGCATTGCCGTCAGAATGGCCGTCATGAGCATTCTGGCAGGCAACTGACAACAGGACAGTTTTTGAGGACATACCGAAATGAAACTTCTTATCGAAAACGGACGGCTGGTCGATCCCGCCAACAAGACCGACGGCATCCGCAACATCGCCATCGCCGACGGGAAAATTTTCGCTATTGCCGAAGCGGGACAACCGGTACCCGGCTTCACCCCTGACAGAACCATCGATGCCAGCGGACTGGTCGTCGCACCGGGCCTCGTCGATCTGGCCGCTCGCCTCCGTGAGCCGGGATACGAACACAAGGCTACCCTGGAATCCGAAATGCAGGCCGCCATCGCCGGCGGTGTCACCAGTCTGGTCTGCCCGCCGGATACCGACCCGGTGCTGGACGAACCGGGACTCGTCGAAATGCTCAAATATCGTGCCGCCGCCCGAAACCAGGCGCACGTCTATCCGCTTGGCGCGCTGACCGTCGGCCTCAAGGGTGAAAAACTGACGGAAATGGCGGAGCTGACCGATGCCGGTTGCATCGGCTTTTCACATGCCAACGAACCCATTCCCGACACAGAAGTCCTGCTGCGTACCCTGCAATACGCCAATTCCTTCCAGTATTGCTCATGGCTGCAACCGGAAGACCCGTTTCTGGCGAGAAACGGCATGGCGCACTCCGGTCGCGTTGCCGCCGGTCTCGGACTTGTCGGCATTCCGTCCATTGCCGAAACCATCAGCCTGCATGCGATATTCGAACTGATGCGCGTCACCGGCGCACGGGTACACCTGTGCCGTCTGTCCACCGCAAAAGGTATCGAACTGGTACGACAAGCCAAAAAAGAAGGCTTGCCCGTCACCTGCGATGTCGGTATCCATCACTTGCACCTGACGGAAGACGACATCGACTATTTCGACAGCAATGCCCGTCTGACGCCTCCACTTCGTTCACGTGAGGACCGCGAAGCCATCACGCAAGGCCTGCTTGATGGCACGATCGACGCCATCTGCTCGGACCACACACCGGTCGATGACGATGAAAAACTCCTGCCGTTCGGCGAAGCCTCCCCGGGTGCCACCGGACTGGAACTGCTCTTGCCGCTCACCCTGAAATGGGCCATGGAACATTGCAACGGCCCCGACATGCTCAGTCAGGCCATCGCCCGGATCACTGCCGAACCGGCGCGCATACTCAAACTGCCCTGCGGCCGCATAGATGTCGGCCAGACAGCGGACATCTGCATCTTCGACCCGTCGGCACGCTGGACGGTCACTGCCGCCGAGCTGGCCAGCCAGGGCAAACACACACCGTTTCTCGGAAGAGAAATTCCGGGACGTGTCCGCATGACCCTCGTCGGCGGCCGCATTGCCTACGAACGATAAACACAGGCTGCCATGAGATCGTTTTTCTGCTTTTTCCGTCTGCTGCTCCATACACTGGGGGCCTTCGTGTATGGCACAATCGTCTATCCCTTCATCGACGACGACGCCAAGAACCGTTATGTCCAGAAATGGTCGAAAAAACTGCTGGACATCTGCGGCGTGACCGTAAAAATCGTCAACCCGGAATTGTTGTCATCCCGTGCGCTCATCGTCGCCAACCATGTCTCCTGGCTCGATATTTTCCTGATCTATTCCGTCGTATCGGGACACTTCATCGCCAAGGCCGACATGGCACACTGGCCCATGGTCGGCTGGCTTTCGCGCAAGACCGGCACGCTCTTTCTGGAACGCAGCAGTGCACGCAACCTCAAAAGCACACTGGAGACACTGGTCAAGAACCTTCAGGCACGGGAACGCTGTATTTTCTTTCCGGAAGGCACGACCGGCCGACAGGGAAAAATGCTGCCTTTTCACCCCAATCTGTTCGAAGGTGCGATCCATGCCGGTCTGCCTGTCCAGCCGTTCGCATTGCGCTACATCGACCGTAACGGACAATACGAACAGGCCGTCGATTCCAGCGGCGACATCAGTCTGGCACAAAGCATGAAAAACGTATTCAATTCCGATTACATCCTGGCCGAACTGACCGTCCTGCCGGTCATGGACACTGCCGGCATGCATCGCAAGACACTGTCGCAGCAGGCAAGAGAAGTCATTGTTTCCGTTCTGCCGCAGGAACAGCCGCAGGCTCCAGAAAACCGGGACAATCCACCTGGAACAGCGCACGGTCGTCAAGACGTACTGCGGTAAGTTTCCCGCCCCAGACGCAACCGGTATCCAGCGCGACCAGATTGTCGCGCAGCATAAGACCCAGCGTGGACCAGTGACCGAATACCACCGTAACCTGCCGGGTCTTTCTGTCAGGCACATCGAACCACGGCATATAGCCTTGCGGCGCGGTCTCTGTTCCCATCTTGCTGGCGAACTCCATCCGCCCGTCAGCCGTACAGAAACGCAACCGCGTCAATCCGTTCACGATACAACGCAGGCGAGCGCTGCCTGTCAGTGCGTCATCCCATTGATCCGGTGTATTGCCATACATCTCCGCCAGAAAATCCTTCCAGTCCGGTCCTCGCAAGACCATCTCGACCTCATGCGCCAGCGACAGCGTTTTCTCCATATCCCACTGAGGCAACACCCCGGCATGCACCATCAGCATCCCCTCATCGATCGCATGTGCCATCGGACGGTGCCTTACCCAGTCGATCAGCGCATCCCTGTCCGGTGCATCCAGAATCGGCTGGATCGAATCTCCCGCCTTCATCGGACGGATCCCGCAAGCGACCGCCAACAGATGCAAATCGTGATTGCCCAGCACCGATACCGCCCGATCGCCCAGTGACTTCACTTGTCGCAACGCCTCGAGAGAAGCAGGCCCACGGTTGACCAGATCGCCGGCAAACAACAATCCGGTGTCCGGCGTTTCCCGTCCGATCATCGCCAGCAACTCCTGCAATTGTGGCTGGCATCCCTGAATATCACCCAAAGCATACGTCGTCATTATATTTCCAGACCCAAAACGAAAAACTCCAGTTTAAACGAGATTGTCCTTGACGCTGCCTGAACCACTCCGAATTTCACCACAATGCAAAACATCCTGCCGGCAGGACGTAACCGCCACACCACACTGCCTTACCCGTCGGAACATCGTCCATTACCCGAACCGTTGCCCTGTGTACACGGCATCATCCCTGTACCGGACACGGCACCATACTGATTTGCACATCCACCAAACCATCCCGTGCAATGCTCGGTTAAAATGAGGTTTTGAACTGACACCCACGTTAAAAACCGGATTGACCATGACGCAGGCTATCGACTCACAAACCGTTATCCAGTATCTCCTTGCACATCCCGACTTCTTCGAACACCATGCCGACATCCTGCCGGAAATGCAGCTGACCAGCCCGGTCATCGGCAAAGCCATCTCCCTGCACGAACGCCAGATCGAAGTACTGCGCAGCCGCAACAAGGCACAAGAGCTGCAGCTGTCCAGTCTGATGCACAACGCGCGCGAAAACAGGCAACTCATGGACAAGCTTCTGGACTGGGCCTGTCGTCTGATACAACATCGTCAGGATGCCGACATGCCGCGCACCATCATCGACACCCTGAAATCCACATTCAACGTCCCTGACGCCAACCTGCGACTTTGGGACACCCTGCCGGACGATGCGGACCGCTGGTTCGCGCAACCTGTCGATGAAACGGTCCGGCAATACGCCAGCGACATCAAAACCCCCTTTTGCGGCAGAGTCACCCTGCAAACCCGCAACATCATCGAATGGCTCGCCAATCCGGCCGATATCCGTTCCGCCGCCATCATTCCGCTGTCCGGCAACGATGCCTCCATACCGTTCGGCCTGCTGGTTCTCGGTTCGCCGGATGCCACCCGTTTCCAGAATGCGATGGCCACCGATTTTCTGAGTCTTATCGGAAAACTGGCCGCTGCCTCGCTGGCTCACCTCGTCAAGGCAGACTGACCTTGATCATGACCGGCAGACCGAACAGCACCGGTTTCATTTCCAGCTATCTGGACATGCTTGCAGGACAGCGGCAACTGTCGGATCACACGCTGGAAGGCTACCGGCGCGATCTGGAAGAACTGGCTTCGCTGGCCGCTCCGGCCGCACTGTCCGAAATCCGGTCAGCCGATCTGCGCCGTTTCATGACACGTTTGCACGCAGGTGGCCTCTCGCCACGTTCCATCAGCCGGAAACTCTCGGCCTGGCGCGGTTTCTTCCGGTGGCTGCTTGAAGAAAACATCATCACCGCCAATCCGGCCGAAGACATCCACGCCCCCCGCAAGGACAAACCGCTGCCCAAGGCACTGCCGGTCGATGAGGCCGTCCGGCTGGTCGCGACAGTTACCGGTGACGATGACGACACGCCGGACAGCAAAAGCCGTGCGCTTTGCGACCATGCCATGTTCGAACTGCTTTATTCAAGCGGATTGCGCGTCTCCGAGCTGGCAGGACTCGACATCCATGCCATCCGGCAACCCGGGTACATCTCCGCAGGCTGGATCGATCTGGACGAAAAAGAAGTCACCGTCACCGGCAAAGGCAACAAGACCCGCACTGTTCCTGTCGGCGATGCCGCCATCGATGCCATCCGCAACTGGCTCACCGTCCGCACCACGTCCGATGCCGAAAGCGACATCCGGCATGCTCACGCCCTCTTTCTCAATTCCCGCAGACGACGCATGTCCCCCCGTCTTATCCAGTCCCGACTGAATGAACACGCACGCCGTCTGGGATTGCCAGTCCATGTCCATCCGCACGTCTTGCGGCATTCATTCGCCTCGCACCTGCTCCAGTCATCCGGCGATCTGCGCGCCGTACAGGAATTGCTTGGACACGCATCCATCGCATCCACACAAGTCTATACGGCACTGGACTTCCAGCATCTTGCCAGCGTTTACGACGCGACCCACCCGAGAGCGCACAAGAAAAAAAACACGCCATAAACAGGACCGCTGTCTTCTCATGAAGCCATCACAGGCAACAGGCTTGATTTCAGGGCGCTAAAAAAGCATACTTTTACCGGATACCGACGCCGGTACCATACGGCAACCGGCCAACCGGACGACTAGAAAAAACTGCATTCGATGCCATGTCACTGATACCCGTTACCATCATCACCGGCTTTCTCGGCGCCGGAAAAACCACCCTGCTCAACCGAATCCTCAGGGACAACCAGCACAAACAACGTATCGCCGTCATCGAAAACGAATTCGGCGAAGAAAACATCGACAGCGACATCCTCGTACAGGACGATGCCGAACAAATCGTCGAAATGAGCAATGGCTGCATCTGCTGCACTGTCCGCAGCGATCTTGTCACCGCCCTGACGAGGCTGGCCGACAAACGCCGAAACGGAGATATCCGTTTCGACCGTGTCGTGATCGAAACCACTGGCCTGGCGGATCCCGGACCGGTCGCGCAAACCTTTTTTCTGGAAGATGATGTCGCCAAGGACTACATGATCGACGGTATCGTCACCCTGATGGATGCCGTATTCGCCATGCGGCAACTCGACGAATACGAACAGGCACGCCAGCAAGTCGGTTATGCCGACAGGCTGTTGATATCGAAAACCGATCTGGTCAGCGCCGACGATGTCGAACTGCTGACTTTGCGTTTGCGCCGGATCAACCCCCATGCGACTATCCACACCGTCGATTTCGGGCGCATTCCTGTCGCCGAAGTCCTCGATCTGCGCGGATTCAATCTCAGCTCGAAAATCGATCTGGATCATGACGGACACGACCACGACCATCACCACCACGACCATGTTTGCGGTGCGGATTGTGACTGTTCCCACCACCTCGACGACATCAACTCCTTTGTCTTCCACAGCAAAAAACCGTTCGATCCCGACAAGCTCAACGACTTTTTCGATCGGATGATCACCCTGTTCGGCCCACAAATGCTCCGTTACAAAGGCGTGCTCTATATGAAAGACGCCGACCGGAAAGTGGTATTCCAGGGCGTACAACAACTGATGGGAACGGATGTGGTGGAAAAATGGGACGACAAGCACCCGCCTGAAAGCAAACTGGTTTTTATTGGCAAAAACCTGCCCAGGACAATTTTTATCGAGGGACTTCATGATAGTCTTGCACAATGAAAAATACCGGAAAAAAATTTCCCCGTTTATTGCCATGAGCTTTTGACAGATATCATCTTGTCGATTAAATTTCATTGCATGGTATTTCAAACCATAGTGCAATACATGCCGCAATAAACTGCCGGTTATTTATTCATTGATCTATTGAGGCAAAGGAAACAAAACAAGTGAATACCAAAACCAGAAAGCCGACTCAGACCGTTCCTCTGCTCACCGAGGAAGAAATCCTCAAGATGAGCGATGACGACTACATGAATCCTGCACAACTGGCCTTTTTCAAGAACCGTTTGCAGCAAATGGAACGCGATCTCATCAGAAACGCGGGCCAGACCACCGAAAACCTGAGAGAAACGACTCTGGTTCCCGATCCGGCCGACCGCGCCACGATCGAGGAAGAACATGCGCTTGAATTGAGAACACGCGACCGTGAACGCAAACTGCTGAAAAAAGTGAAACAGTCTCTGGCCAGCATCGAATCCGGCGACTATGGCTGGTGTATCGAAACCGGAGAGCCGATCGGCATCGCACGGCTCCTGGCCCGTCCTACCGCCACCCTGTCCCTGGAAGCACAACAACGGCGTGAACTGAAACAGAAACTGTACGGCGACTGAGCAACCGATCCGGCAAAAAAGGCAGGTGATGCACCTGCCTTTTTCCGTTTGTACATGCCAGCGCGACACCTCCGCATCGCGCGCAACCGTTCATCCCTAACGACGAACGACAAAAGAACTGGTTCCCATACTCTTCATTTCTTCCACAACCTGTGTCGCCTCGGCCAGTGTATTGAACGGTCCTGCAAACAGCTTGTAATAGTTCCCCGACTGCACCACTTCCAGCGACGGCAGACGATGTGCCCAGTTCAGCGAAAAACTGGCCTGATACGATTGCGCATTGCTGGCCTCCTGATAAGCGCCCAGCTGCAGATAATAGGCCTGTCCGCCGGAAACCGTTTCCTGTTTCGTTGGGGCCGGTGTATCAGCCTGTGCGACGACCGTCGCGGGTGGTGCGGCAGTTTCCTGTTTTTCCGTCACGACGGGAGCGGCAGCCACCTGTGGCTCACCGATCGGCGATCCAGCATTCTGTCTGGCCAGATTGATCCGTTCGATCTCATCGGGCAACAACAACTCCACTTCCACCCTGCCGCTACCCTTTTCCAGATACCCCAGCTTGTATGCCGCCGTATAGGAAAGATCGATAATACGATTGGACAGGAAAGGACCACGATCATTGACCTTGACGATCACCTGTTTCCCGGTTTCCAGACTGGTGACCCGCGCATAGCTGGGAATCGGCAAGGTCGGATGAGCAGCCGTCATCTTGAACATGTCATACGGTTCGCCCGATGAGGTTTTCTGTCCGTGGAACTTTTTGCCATACCAGCTGCCTACCCCCTGTTTCCGGTAAGCGCTCAGCTGCGTCATGGGTGTATACGTCTGACCGAACACAACATAAGGCTTGTTGGGTCCGCTGGCCAATTTCTCGACCTTCGGCTCTGCATCCGGAATTTCCAGAAGATTGTCCGGCACCTCGTCCATCGGGCCGTCATCCAGATAATAGCCCCCTCCTTTTTTGACCTTGACCTTGCCTGCCTTCTTGGATGCAACCTTGCCGGACGACTTTTGCGTAGTACCGCAACCGGTCAGCGTCAACGCACAAACCGATGCCAGTATCGCCGTCAAAACCAGACCATTGCGACTTTTTTCAGACAACATTTCACTACCCCGTTTGATCCCTTCAACCCGCATGAAACATCATGGCTTCAAAACCGGTTAAAAAAGAAAGCACTAGCGACAAAATCTCAGTCAATACTCAAAGTATAACCCAACTTGACGCTTTTGTTCATTCAGCAGGAATCCGCCAGGTTTTCGCCGGCCGGCTGAAAAACGGTCCGTACATAACCACCTCAGGTCTGCACCAGTTTGCGATGTCGCTGGATACTCATCAGAATGCCGGTTCCCAATCCCAGTGTCACCATCGCCGTCCCGCCATAACTCATGAATGGCAAAGGCACACCGACAACCGGCAAAATCCCGCTGACCATGCCCATATTGACGAAGGCATACATGAAAAACATCATCGTGATCGCCCCTGCCAAAAGTCGTGAAAACACCGACGAGGCATGCAACGCGATCACAAGTCCCCGCGCGATCAGCAGCAAATACAACACCATCAGCACGATATTGCCGATCAAACCGAATTCTTCGGAAAAAACGGCGAAAATGAAGTCCGTCGTACGTTCCGGAATGAAATGCAAATACGCCTGTGTTCCCTGCAACCATCCCTTTCCGGTGACACCGCCCGAACCGATAGCGATAACCGACTGAATGATATGAAATCCCTTGCCAAGCGGATCGGAAGTCGGATCGATCAGCATCATGACACGATGCCGCTGGTAATCATGGAGCAATGTCCAGATAATCGGCATACATGCCAGTGCACCCACCACCATGGCAGCAATGGCTTTCCAGGCCAGTCCGGCCAGAAAAATGACATAAAAACCGGTTGCAGCCACCAAAAGTGCCGTTCCCAGATCGGGCTGTTTCATGATCAGTCCGGCAGGAATGGCCAACAACAACATTGCCATGGCATATTCCTTCCAGCCGATATGCCCTTCCCGTTTCTGGAAAAACCATGCCAGCATCAGCGGCAACGCGATTTTCATGATTTCCGAAGGCTGGATGATGATACCGAGATTAAGCCAGCGACGCGCCCCTTTCCTGATCAGCCCGAACATCGCCACGGCCAGCAGCAAGGCAATCCCCACCGTATAAATCGGAACGGCAAATCGCATCAGCGTCTGCGGCGGTACACTGGCTGCGATCCACATAATGACGAAACAGATCAGGATATTGCGAAGCTGATCTTCGACACGTCCCGGAAAATCGATACCGGCCGAATACAGCGTGATAATCCCGACCGACATGATAAGAAAAACGATCAGTGCCAGCGGTCCATCGAACACGTTCATCCACATCCTGATCCGGTTGCGTATCACATCCTGGTATCCATTCATGATCTGTCACTCTTCATCCGTACTGTCTTCATCGGGAATCGCCGGCGTTATCATCGGCTGGACATCCTCATCCGGCATATCGGGATATTCCGCTGAATCCGTCACTGCCGGCACAACAGGCGTCGGTGACGACTTCTTGCCGAGCAGGAAATAATCCATCGCCTTTCTGGCGATCGGCGCCGCCGCCGTCCCGCCGAAACCGGCATTTTCGACAATCAGCGCAATGACGATTCTGGGATTGTCCACGGGCGCAAATGCGGTATAAAGCGCATGATCCCGCTTGTGTTCCGCCAGCACCGCCGCATTGTACTTTTCGTTCTTGCCGATACCGATCACCTGTGCTGTCCCCGTTTTGCCGCCGGAAACATAACCGGCGCCACCGAAAACCCTGGCAGCCGTCCCTTCCGTCGTCACACCGACCATCGCACGCTTGACGACATTGATATTTTCCTGTTTAAGATCAAGTTTGACCGTTTCCGTCACGACAGGCCGGCGCTCGTGCGTCACACCATCCTCGATTTCTTTCACCAGATGGGGGCGTGCGGCCGAACCGTTATTGACCAGCAATGCTGTCGCAAAAGCGAGCTGAACCGGTGTAAACGTGTTATAGCCCTGCCCGATCCCCAGCGAAATCGTTTCACCGGCATACCATTTCTTCTGCGCCGGATTGCGATAAGCGGACTGTTTCCATTGCGTCGAAGGCAAAATCCCCTTCCGTTCATGCGGCAAATCGATACCCGTCTTTTCACCGAAACCGAACTGTTTCATGAAATCATGCATGGTATCGACACCCATTTCCGAAGCCAGCACATAGTAATACGTATCGCATGACTGCACGATCGATTTGTACATATCGACGATCCCGTGTCCACCGACCTTGTCATCCCGGAAACGGTGATTGCCGTAATTGAAATATCCCGGATCATTGATGGCCGCCTGCGGCGTGCGGTATCCCAATTCCAGTGCTGCCAGCGCCATGAAAGGCTTGTAAGTCGAACCGGGAGGATATGCACCACGAACCGGCCGGTTGATCAGCGGCCGGTTGATCGACGTATTCAGCGCATCCCAGTTCTGCTGGTCGATACCATCGACAAACAGGTTCGGATCGAAAGTCGGTTTGGACACATAAGCGAGAATCTCGCCAGTCGACGGATCCATCGCCACCAGCGCACCACGCCGTTTGCCGAACGCTTCTTCAACCACCTTCTGCAACTCGATATCGATCGAGAGAATCAGATTGCTTCCGGGTACCGTCGAACGGGTGGAAAGCGTACGGACAGCCCGACCGCTGGCCGAAACCTCCATTTCCTCGTATCCCGTCACACCGTGCAGGATACTTTCATAATTTTTTTCGATCCCTTCCTTGCCATAATGCGTCGTCCCCTGATAATTGGTTTCCTCTTCCTCAGGCAAACGATCCATATCTTTCTGGCTGATTCTCCCGATATATCCGATCGCATGAGACGCCACCTCGCCCAGCGGATATTGCCGGAACATCCTGGCCTGGACTTCGACCCCCGGAAAACGGTAACGCTGTACCGTAAAACGCGCCACTTCCGCATCGGTCAGCTTGGACTTGAGGACAACACTTTCAAAACGTTTCGTTTCTTCCATACGCCTTTTGAAACGTTTGATCTCGAAAGGCGAAATTTCGACAAGCTCCGACAGTTCACCGATCACTTCATCGACTTTTCCCTGTATCTTTGCAGGCGTGATCTCCAGCGTATAGGCCGAGTAATTGTCGGCCAGCACCACCCCGTTACGATCGGCAATCACGCCCCGGGCCGGCATGGTCGGCACAATCGAAATCCGGTTTTCGTCAGCCTGCGCCGCATAATTGCTGTGACGTATGATCTGCAACCACACGAACCGCAACAACAACAGAAAAAAACAGAACAAAACGAAAATGGCAAGCGCCATGATCCGTTTCCTGAAACGGTGCAATTCACCATCGGTATCATTCAGATGCGACATCGCCTTACCCCGTCCCAAAAGCACTGACCAGACAAGCCGGACATCGATTCAGCCAAAAAGTCCGCCTGCAAAAGACGTAACGGCATCATATGGAACGATCCATGTCCGTATCGACGGAACGACGCTGCGGTGCCAGAAGAATCATGGTCACCACCGGCCACAGCATGGCACCGACGCAACTGTCTATCAGATACAACCAGCTTGAAATGTGATGGCCGACGATATGCTGCACCAGAATCTGTATCAGCTGGGTGGCCAGCAACAGCATGAGAATATACCAGACCTGTTTTTTCAACGGAAACCAGAGAACCCGCCGGTGCAATGTGATCGCGAAATAGCTCAGCAAAGTATAAGCCAGCGCATTTTCGCCAAGCAGGGTAGCGTCATTGACATCCATGAGCAGACCCATACAAAACGCAATACCGATCCCTATACGCTGAGGCTGGTGTATACCCCAGAAAACCAGAACCAGCGCAACGAAATCCGGCACGCCGATCCAGTGTCCCCATGGCTGGAGATTGAGCATGAACGCAACAAACAGGCTGAATGCGATAAAAACCGGGCTGACAGGCAGCAAAATCCTTTCCGGAGTCCGTTTCATGCCGATCATTTTCCCTTTCCTGCATCACTTTGTTGCGGAGTTTCACGCTTGCGGGTCGTAACCGTCCGTTCGCTGGTCGTCGGACGCGGCGTAACGTTCGTATCGGAGAGCAAAACCAATACCTGCCGATTCCTGTTGATCCCTGCCGACGGCTCGCAAATGATACCCCTGAACGAATCATCGCCATTGTCATGCATCATGGCGACCCGGCCCACGGCCAATCCGGGCGGATATACCCCGTCGATTCCCGACGTAACCAGCAAATCGCCTTGCTCGATATCGGCATTGGCCATCATGAAACGCAATTCCAGATACCCCTGTTGCCCTTTCCCGTAAGCGACGCTGCGTTCCCCGCTGCGTGCATTCAATACCGGAATAGCCTGATCCTTGTCGGTCAACAGTGTCACTTCACAAGTCGTCAGATAGACTTCCGTCACTTGCCCGATCACACCGTTTTCATCGATAACCGGCTGTCCCGGAAGCACACCGTCACGTGATCCGCGATTCAACACCACCTTGCGCACAAAAGCATTGCGGGCGTCATAGAGAATTTCGGCAGGAACGGACTTGACCTTGAGTTGCTGGCTCATACCCAGCAATTCACGCAAGTGCCGGTTTTCGTTTTCCAGAAACGCGACGCGCTCAAGCACTTGCGCATCCTGTATTTCCTTCTCGCGCAACCTGTCGACTTCATCATGCAATTCGCTTACCGACGTCAGATATTCGCCAGTCAGCTCAAACAGGTCGCGCGGCACCATGGCCATGCGCTGGACGGGATAAATCACCATACCGATCACATGGCGCACCTTGCCCAGCATTTGCAAACGGGCATCGACAAGAAGCAGCACAATGGCAGCCACCACGAAAATGATGACTTTCACTCGTGCAGGAGTACCCTGTTTGAAAAGAGAAGGCGGGCCGTATTGCATGGGAACATTCGCTGCCGGACAGCTGAAACCGGAGTCATCAGCATGGTGCCGGTCATCGCACAAAAGCACATGACCGGGCACATCGCTATTTATTTATTCATAGGAAAAAACCGTTTCGAATTCGTCGATTTTTTCAAGCGCGATACCGCAACCACGTACCACGCAAGTCAACGGATCCTCTGCGATCAGTACCGGCAAACCGGTTTCTTCCATCAACAGACGGTCGATATCGTGCAGCAGTGCGCCACCACCGGTCAGCATCATGCCTCTTTCGGCGATATCAGCGCCCAGCTCCGGCGGAATCTGTTCCAGTGCGTTCTTGACTGCGGAAACGATATTGTTCAGCGGATCGGTCAAGGCTTCCAGAATTTCGTTGCTGGAAACCGTAAACGCCCGTGGGATACCTTCTGACAAGTTACGGCCCTTGACTTCCATTTCCTTGATTTCCGTACCCGGAAAAGCGGAACCGATCGTCTTTTTGATCGCTTCGGCAGTCTGTTCGCCGATCAGCATGCCGTAATTGCGCCGGATGTAATTGACGATCGCTTCATCGAACCGGTCGCCGCCGACACGAACCGACCCCTTGTACACCATGCCACCCAGCGAAATGATACCGACTTCCGTCGTACCGCCACCGATATCGACCACCATCGAACCGGTCGCTTCGGAAATCGGCAATCCGGCACCCAACGCTGCCGCCATCGGTTCCTCAATCAGATACACCTTGGATGCCCCCGCTCCCAGTGCCGATTCACGGATGGCACGGCGTTCGACCTGTGTCGAACCGCAGGGAACACAAATGATAATGCGCGGCGACGGACGGAAAAACTTGGAATTGTGTACCATCCGGATAAACTGCTTGAGCATCTGCTCCGTTACGGTGAAGTCCGCAATCACCCCGTCTTTCATCGGCCGGATCGCTTCGATATTGCCAGGCACCTTCCCCAGCATCTGCTTGGCTTCCTTGCCGACTGCCTGAATGCTTTTCTTGGACCCCGAATGCCCGTCGTGCCTTATCGCAACGACCGAAGGTTCATCCAGAATGATGCCGGCATTCCTGACATAAATCAGCGTATTGGCCGTACCCAGATCAATCGCCAGATCATTTGAAAAATAACCGCGTAAAAATCTAAACATGAACAATCCCGATATCTAAAAAACCGTATGGCAAAACCGCCGAATCCACCTGAGCAGGCAAATCGCGAATTCAGGTGCAACTATGCAATAACCGCACATTCTACCTTATAATTTACGGGATATATCCGATGTTCGGCACCGAATTGCCGATCACTCCGAATTTTTTTGTAACAGTCAAATCATTATGCCTCTTGAACTCTCCGATGTGGAACGCATCGCCCGGCTGGCACAGCTGGAAGTCTCCGACACACAGTTAAGAAAAACGGCCGAACAGCTAAACGACATCCTCGCCATGGTGGAACAGCTGCGCTCCGTCGACACCACCGGTATCGAACCGCTGGCACATCCCGTCTCTGCATACAGGGATGACGTTTCCCTGAGATTGCGGGACGACGCCGTCACGGAAGAAAACCACCGTACCGAATACCAGGCCTGTGCACCCGCTGTCGAAAACGGGCTGTACCTCGTTCCCAAAGTCATTGAATAAGACCGCGGGCGGCTCGTACCGCATTCCGCGACTTCAGCGATTCCATTGCCATTTACCATGCATACAAAAACTCTATCGGAACTGTCTGCCATGTTGCAGACCAAACAGATTTCCGCAACCGAACTGGCCAAACTGTTTCTGAAACGGATCGGCGAAAGCGACCTGAACGCTTTTTTGCATGTCGATGAAGCCCTGACGCTCAAACAGGCCGCAGCCGCCGATGAACGGATCGCGCGTAACGAAGCGCATCCCCTGACCGGCGTCCCGATCGCACACAAGGACATTTTCGTCACGAAAGACTGGCGCTCCACCGCCGGCTCGAAAATACTGGCCAACTACACCAGCCCTTTCAACGCTACCGTCGTCCAGAAACTGCTGGATGCAGGGATGGTCAATCTGGGCAAGCTCAACTGTGATGAATTCGCCATGGGCTCAGCCAATGAAAATTCGTATTTCGGTCCGGTTCGCAATCCCTGGGATACCGCTGCCGTTCCTGGCGGTTCGTCCGGCGGTTCCGCAGCTGCGGTGGCCGCACGCCTGACGCCTGCAGCCACTGCAACCGATACCGGCGGCTCTATCCGCCAACCATCGGCCTTTTGCGGCGTGACCGGTATCAAGCCGACCTACGGCCGCGTCTCGCGCTTCGGCATGATCGCTTACGCCTCGTCGCTCGATCAGGGTGGTCCTATCGCAAAAACCGCCGAAGACTGCGCATTACTGCTCAACGAAATGACCGGTTTCGATCCCAAGGATTCCACGAGCATCGAACGCCAGCCTGAAGATTTCACACAAACCCTCAATGAACCGCTCAACGGATTGCGCATCGGTGTACCGGGTGAATATTTTGGCGAAGGGCTGGCCGACGAAGTCGCACAACCGATCCGCACAGCACTTGCCGAATTCGAAAAACTGGGCGCGAAACTCGTCGATATTTCCCTGAAAAACACGCCGCTTTGCATTCCTGCCTACTACGTCATCGCACCGGCGGAAGCCTCGTCGAACCTCAGCCGTTTCGATGGTGTCCGTTACGGTTTCAGGGCGGAAAACTATACCGACATCCAGGACATGTACCGCAAAACCCGTTCGGAAGGCTTCGGAGACGAAGTCCAGCGCCGCATTCTGGTCGGCACCTACGTTCTGAGCCATGGTTACTATGACGCCTACTACATTCAGGCACAGAAAGTCCGCCGCCTGATCGCACAGGACTACAAGGACGCTTTTGCACAATGCGACGTCATCATGGGACCGGTTTCCCCGACCGTCGCATGGAACCTCGGCGACAAGGCTGACGATCCGGTCGCCAACTATCTGGGTGACATCTTCACCCTGTCGACGAACCTTGCCGGCCTGCCGGGCATGTCGATTCCATGTGGCTTCGGTCAAGGCGAACACGCGAAACGTCCTGTCGGATTGCAACTGACCGGCAACTATTTCGACGAGGCACGCCTGCTCAACATCGCCCATCAATACCAGCAGGCGACAGACTGGCACATGAAGTCTCCGGTCTGATCGGCACGAAGCGGGCCGTGAACACGGCCTGCAAAATAAATATTCCGGCGGTCTATCCGTCACACCATCAAAGGAAACACTATGCAGTGGGAAGTAGTCATCGGTCTTGAAACACATGTACAACTTTCGACCGTATCCAAAATCTTCAGCGGCGCATCGACACACTTCGGCGCCGAACCCAACACCCAGGCATGCCCGGTCGATCTGGCGCTGCCCGGGGTTCTGCCTGTCATGAACCGTGGTGCCGTCGAAAAAGCCATCCAGTTCGGGCTGGCTATCGGTGCGCACGTCGCCCCCCTTTCGGTTTTCGCACGCAAAAACTATTTCTATCCAGACCTGCCAAAGGGTTACCAGATCAGCCAGTTCGAAAAACCGGTCGTCCAGGGCGGAAAAATCAATTGTGTCGTCGAACAAAAAGGCAAGGACAGCTATATCAAGACCGTCAACCTCACACGTGCCCATCTGGAAGAAGATGCAGGCAAATCCCTGCACGAGGAATTCGCCGACATGACCGGTATCGACCTGAACCGTGCCGGGACTCCCCTGCTGGAAATCGTGACCGAACCGGACATGCGCAGCGCCGCCGAAGCGGTCGCCTATGCCAAGGCCCTGCACTCGCTGGTTACATGGCTCGGCATGTCCGACGGCAACATGCAGGAAGGCTCTTTCCGCTGCGACGCCAATGTCTCCGTCCGCCCTGCCGGATCGGACGTACTGGGCACGCGCTGCGAAGTCAAGAATCTCAACTCCTTCCGCAATCTTGAAGAAGCTATCAATTACGAGGTCGAACGCCAGATCGAACTGATCGAAAGCGGTGGACAAGTCGTCCAGGCCACACGCCTCTACGAC
The DNA here is from genome assembly GCA_934277985.1 of uncultured Oxalobacter sp. GTDB lineage: Bacteria > Pseudomonadota > Gammaproteobacteria > Burkholderiales > Burkholderiaceae_D > Oxalobacter > Oxalobacter paeniformigenes. Next base: position 228,131 of record CAKQWF010000001.1, on the reverse strand, counting down.
CCGGACAAACGCGAAACCCGTGAAATGCGCACCAAGGAAGACTCCGACGACTACCGCTATTTCCCGGATCCCGATCTGCCGCCGCTGGTCATTTCGCAGGAATGGATCGAACGAGTCAAAAGCGCCATGCCCGAACTGCCGGACGCCATGCGCCAGCGTTTCGTCACCGACTACGGCTTGCCGGAATACGATGCGACTGTGCTGACGCAATCGAAAGCCATGGCGGCCTACTATGAACAGCTGGTCGCTCTGACCGGAAAACAGCTCGCCAAGCAAAATGCCAACTGGCTGATGGGTGATGTCTCGTCCGCACTCAACCGTGAAGGCATCGACATTGCCGACGTACCGGTCAGCTCCGAACAACTGTCGCTGCTGATGAAACGTATCGCTGACAACACGATCTCCAACAAAATCGCCAAGGAAATTTTCGGCGTACTGTGGGAAACGCACCCGGCCGAAGCCGACGCCGTCGACCGCATCATCGACGCCAGGGGACTGAAACAGATTTCGGATACCGGCGCCATCGAAAAAATCATCGATGAAGTCCTTGCCAACAACACCCGTTCCGTCGAGGAATTCCGTGCCGGCAAGCAAAAAGCCTTCAACTCGCTGGTCGGACAAGTCATGAAAGCCACCCGCGGCAAGGCCAATCCTGCGCAAGTCAACGAACTCTTGCACAAAAAACTCGCCGGCTGACGATAATCTTCACCTCATGAAAAAGGCCTGCTTTTGCAGGCCTTTTTTCTTGCATACCGTGCGCCCCTCATGACACTTCACGATCACGCTTTTCCAGCCATACTTCAAACTCTGCCGCCGGCAGCGGTTTCGAGAACAGATACCCCTGACCGAAATCGCATCCCGCATCCGCCAAAAGCTGTTTCTGTTCCCCGTTCTGGACACCTTCGGCGATTACCTGCATATCCATCTTGTGCGCCATCACGATCATCGTCTCGCACAACGCCATATCCTTCGGTTCGTTTTCGATATTCCGGACAAATGCCTGATCGATCTTGAGATAATCGATATCGAATTTTTTCAGATACGACAACGACGCATAACCGGTACCGAAATCATCCAGTGCGATTTCCATGCCACGCCGGTGGAACTCGGCAAGCTGCGTCATAACATGCTGGTTCGACACCAGCAACACCCCTTCCGTAATTTCGATGACCAGTGCATTGCCAGGCAAACCGAGACGATCCAGTTCACCGAACCAGTCCGAATAATCCGCCTTGCTCTGGAACAGTACTGGCGAGACATTGATACTGATCTGGAAACCGGCATGGTACCGGCTGCGCCACCGAACAGCCTGCGCCGCCACCTCACGGAATACCCAGTCAGATATCGCGCCGATCAGCCCGTTTTCTTCGGCAATCGCAATGAATTCGCCTGGACTGACCAGACCACGCAAGGGATGATGCCAGCGGATCAGCGCCTCGGCCTTGCGTACCCGTCCGGAAGAAAGATCGACAATCGGCTGGTAAAGCATTTCGAACTGGCATTCCTCGATCGCCACACGCAAATCGTTGGCCAGCCTGATCCGCTTTTGCGCCGCCTCCTGCATGGACGCCGTAAAATACCGCATCCGGTTGCGTCCCGCCTGTTTCGCGGCATACAAGGCCTGATCTGCATTTTTCAGCAAGGTGTCGATATCGACACCGTCATCGGGATAAATCGTCATTCCCACACTGGCCGAAAGATACGCCACTTCGTCATTGAGGCTGAAAGGCCTCGCCAGCGACCGCAAGATCTTTTGCGCGATCTTTTCAGCCGCCGGCAAACCGGGCAGATCCGTCAGAATGACGGCAAACTCGTCACCTCCCAGCCTCGAGACCGTATCGACATTACGCACACATTCCGCAAGCCGTCCCGCCACATCGGTCAACAACACATCGCCCACATCATGACCCAGCGTGTCATTGATATCCTTGAAATTGTCCAGATCGAGAAACAGCAACGCCAGTTTCCTGCCCGACTGGCCGACCTTGACCGCTTCCTGGTGGAGACGATCCAGGAGCATCCGGCGATTGGGCAGCCCCGTCAGGAAATCGAAATTGGCCTGTCGCCAGATCATGTCTTCCGCCTCTTTCTTTTCGGTGAAATCCTCGGAAAGCACGACATAGTAACGAACGGCTCCATCCTCGTTATAAATGACATTGATCGTCAGCCAGGCCGCATACAATTCCCCGTTCTTTTTCCGGTTCCACAATTCGCCACGCCAGACACCCTTTTCACGAAGCTCACGCCACATCGCCTTGTAAAACGCCTTGTCCTGACGACCCGAGCTCAAGATACCGGGATTTTTACCCAGCACTTCATCCGACGTATAACCGGTGATCCGTTCAAATGCCGGATTGACTGCCAAAATCTCGTTTTGGGCATTCGAAATCAGAATAGCTTCACTGGAATTTTTGTATACCAGTGCACCCAGCTGCAATCGTTCCTCGTCTTCCTTGCGACGTGTCATGTCACGCGCGATCCCCAGTACACCGACCAGACGGCCGTCCTGAGTTCTGACCGGCGCCTTGATCACATCAAAGAAAACCTGTTTTCCGGTTTTGACATCCTTGATCCATTGCTCCATCATGCCGGGCTTGTCTTCCCTGATGATGCGTTCATCCTCGGCGCGGACCATATCGGCAGGCAATTCATGCGGCAAATCGTCATCTGTCTTGCCGACGATCCGTTCCGTATCCAGGCCGAAAAAACGCTCGAATGCCTGATTGCACGCCAGATAAACCCCTTTCGTATCCTTGAGCCATATCAGATCGGGAATGTTCTCGAACACACTCTTTAAACGCGCCTCGCTCTGCGTCAGAACGGCATTGAGCGTATGAAGATCCTCTGTCCGCTTCTCCACCAGTTTTTCCAGGTTGAGCAGCAGCAATGTCCGCATTTCCTGAAGTCTGACCATCGAAACGACCCCCAGAAAAAACAGAACCAGCAACACCAGTGAAATAGCGATGATTTTCGTTCCCAGATAGAACAGATCGGCGTTATACACATTCATCGGCAACAGCGTAACGACCTTCCACTTGTAGGAACTCACGTCATGCGAGCCCAGACCACCGGAAAAAATCTCGCTGCTGCCCTGACTGGTCTTGACCCCCTTTTTCAGCGGCGACATGGTATTGAAAGACCACAAACCTTCCGCCGTCACGAATTGCCCTTCATCGGCCTGCCGGATCCGATCCCATGCCTGCGGATAACGCTGTGCCATACTCAGTTCGGGTTTGTTGAACATAAACCCGAATTCGTCTCCTGCCGAAGGCCCCTTGAGCCAGTATCCTTCCTGATTGACCATCCATGCCGCATTGCCGCGCATACTCGTGAGTTGTTCAAAACGTCCGAGCATCGAACCGGCATAATAATTCAGCAGCAAAATACCCCGTTTCCGCCCATGGTCGTCAAACACCGGCATACCGAAACGGATAGTCGGAACGTAAGGCTCCTCGATATGATCGTTCTCGATATTCAGATCAAGCGGAGAAACATACATCTCCCCCTCGTTCAGGACATTGGTATCCTCGAAAAAATAGCGTTCCCGCCGATCCTGCAACTTGTCTTTCGGGATAACGGATGCCTTGTTGTCCACATAATTGATACGCAACCGCTCGATACCGTTCTCGTCGATCCAGCGGATTTTCTGGTAAACCTGTTTTGCCTCTGCAAACGCTATCCAGTCAGCAGCGACATTGTCCAGATTGGCCTTGTCCGGACGATTCACCATTTTCCGGAAGTCTGAACTGGAATACAGCACTCTGACATCCTGCATGACATACTCGAGACTGCGATTGATCGATACCACGCCGACCATCACCGTTTCGTGTTCCATCTTCCGGTTTTCTTCGTGGATGAAATGCAGCTGGGAACGATAATACAAATAACCGCCGCCACAAATAAGCAGGGCGACCGGCAAAAAAATCAGCAGCAGCCGTAAAACGGGATGCCCGCCTCTGACCGGTTTCTCCAACCACTTTGTCAACGCCTGCTTCATCGTCAGTACATCCCTGAAACTGTTCGTTTGCGGCAATGGTGCCGCATCACCTGACATGGGCGCGACATGCCGCATGCCGGATACAGCATCTGTCACGGAAAATCGCGTCCTCCCGATCCGATGTCACGTCATTTATGACGAGCTTGCCACCGTGACGACCTTGCCGTCCATATGGAAATATTAACGTCTTTTCAACAAGACCGGTACCCTGCACTTCACGGGATACAGGCCGTTATTGCGGCAATCCCGAAATACGGCTGCCCGGTTTCAGACCGTTTTTCCGGAACCACCCGGCATTCATTTCAAGCGCATAACGAATCCAGCCTGCACTGCAATGGGAATCCGTCGTCAGCGGTGCCATTTCCTCAATATTGACGATGGTTCCGTCATAGTCGATAAAAGCCACTGACAGTGGAATCAACGTATTCTTCATCCACATACAGGAACGTGCCGGCCTGTCGAAGACAAACAGCATACCGTTGTTTTCCGGCAAGGATTTTCTGTGCATCAGACCCTGTTCACGCTGTGCATCTGTTGCCGCCACTTCGGCATGAATCATTTTCTTGCCTGCACGCAGCGTCACTGTATCGAAACGGACATCGCCCTGACCGGCCGCATACCCGTTCATGAAAGGAAATCCTGCCAAAACAGCCGCAAACACAAAACTACAGAATCTGTACATCATCCCCCCCTGACAGAAAAAGGCATTCTACCTGACAACATAAAAAAAGCGGGATAAATCCCGCTTTTTTGCAACTGTATACCGTCTTACCGCCCCGGTCTGCCATGAGGCCCTGGTCTTCTGTCAGGACCCGGTCTTGCATGCGGCCCCCTTCTGTCATGGCCCGGCTTGGCATGCGGTCTCTGTTTGGCATGCGGCGCCGGCCGATTATGAGGTCCCGGTTTGCCATGCGGGGGCGGCGCAGCGAAAGCTGCACAGGCAAACAGGGCCGCTACCAGAGCAGCAACAATCTTCTTCATGTACGGACTCCTTCTCTCTGTCAGTGTTATCAAATATTTTTCTTGTCAAAACCAGGCTGAACAAGCTACTACTTGTAAATAACGCAATATTTCCGGTTAAGTTGACATGACAAATGTAACAAATGTAACAAGCCCATCTGTTCCGACACACCATGGACACCCATCACAATAACACCCGAATCATCCATGCCATCCACTATACGAAACGGCATAAAAAAAGCGGGATGATTCCCGCTTTTTCATAACCGCGAAAAACGATTATTTGGCAGCCGGTGCCGGAGCATCAGCCTTGTCTGCAGCCGGTGCGGCATCTTTCTTTACCTGTTTTTTGGCAGTCGTAGCCTTTTTGGATTTTTTGACCGGTGCAGCTTTCTTGGCATTCATGGCCGGAGCGGCTTTTTCGGCAACAGGTGCTGCTTTTTCAACAGCAGGTGCGTCGGCCTTGTCGGCAGCTGCCGGAGCAGCAGCGAAAGCAGCGGAAGCAAAAAAACCCGAAATTACAACAGCAACCAATTTTTTCATTTTCAAAATTCCTTAAAGAGAGTGGAAAAATTACCAATCCGTTTGGATCATCCGCATTAACGACACTGGCATCACAACGGTTGACACCTTTTTCCCGGTTATTTCACGTATCTGCACGATGCTTGCGAAAAATCATGAAATTTCGCAATTACCATTCAGAATCAACAAATTAGAAAAATCATGCACAAGCGGGCCAATAAATACCCTGCCTTTCATACAAACCGGAAAAATCATTTTCCGATTCATATCCTTTACAGAGGTCGCTTTTTCGCCGTCACGCTTGTTGTCTTGCCCATTTCCGGCGCCTTTTCTTTCCCATCCCGGCCGATACAACCGGTGGTTTCCAAAACCCAAATACCATCCCGGAAACCGTGGGAAACTGGCAAGTCCAAAACCGCGACAGCGATCATCTTTTCATGCGTTATCCTTTCACTTGATCAAACACGAAACATCCGGATGAACTGTTTGTACTAACGAATATGTGTCCGTGACAGTTGACGATTCTTGCCGGAAAAATCGTAACATTTGTAACTCTATCGCCCATCAAGACACCCTCGTTCCGTCGCCACCACATACCCCTTTGTCCGGCAAGACATGTCCTATACGAAATACCACCGGAACGTGGTACCTTTCCCTTTCGACAAACAACAAAAGGCAGGAACATGTCCTGCCTTTTTACCGAAACCGGAAAATTATTTCCCGATAATTGCATCTTTCGACGGCAACAGCTTGCCTGCTTCGGCAGGTGCCATCTTCAGCGCATCACCGGAACCGGGTTTTCCGGCATCTGCCGGAGCAGCGTCTGACATACCCGCCGGAGCGGCTTTGTCTGCCTGCACAGGAGTCGCATCAAGTGCATCCGCCGGTGCTGCTTTATCTGCTTCGACAGGTGCAGCCTTGAGTGCATCTGCAGGTTCGATCTTGCCCGCTTCGGCCGGCGCAGCCAGTTCGGCCTTTTCAGGTATAACCGATGCCTTTTCGACGACAGGTGCAGCAGCGAAGGCGGCGGATGCGAACAGTCCGGAGACCAGGATAGCAATAACTTTCTTCATTCGTATTTCCTTCTGTTTTTCAGTGAAACAATAATCCTGACGGATTACCTGTTTTAACGAATGTCCTATCCTGACGGTTGACGAATGACATGTAAGAATTCGTAACAAATGTAACAAACGTCGCTTAACACGCATTATCTGCTGTCATCTTCACACTTTATGCGATGCACTGTCTTTCAGTGACGGATAATCCGTATAGCCTTTGGGCCCTTCGGTATAAAACGTGGCGCGATCCGGAACATTGTAGGGACCGTTTTGCCGGATACGATCCACCAGATCGGGATTCGCAATATAGAGTCTGCCGAATCCGATCGCATCCGCCAATCCATCTTGCAAGGCCGCCTCGGCTTTTTCGCGCGTATATTCGCCGGCATAAATCAGTGCGCCAGAAAAAGTCTGCCGAATTTTCTTTTTGAATGTATCCGTCAACGAAATACCTCCTACCCAGCTCGGCTCGGCAACACTCAGATACGCGATATCGCGTTTGCCGAATTCTGACGCAAGATACAAAGCCATCTCTTCCGGTTCGGAATCATCGATCCCGTTGATATTGAAGTAAGGAGAAATCCGCACACCGAGCCTGTCGCAAGGCACCACTTCCAGCATGGCATCCAGCACTTCAAGCGTCAGTCTGGCACGGTTTTCCAGCGAGCCACCATACCGGTCGGTGCGACGATTGGTATTTGTCGCCTGAAATTGCTGGAGAAGATAACCGTTTGCCGCGTGTTCCTCGACAAAATCGAAACCTGCGCGAACCGCGCGTGCGGCAGCATCGCGATATTGCCTGATAATCCGGCCGATTTCTTCAACGGAGAGGGCCCTGGGAGGATCACACGGCACAAAAGCATGCTCTCCGTTTTCCAGCACGATATGGCATTTCGTACCTTCTGCAGCGATAGCCGATGGTGCGACCGGCGCTCCGCCGTTCTGGAAATACGCATGAGACACCCTGCCGACATGCCATAGCTGTGCAGAAATTCTGCCGCCATTGGCGTGTACGGCTTCAACCACCTTTTTCCAGCCTGCTTCCTGAGCATCGGTATACATTCCCGCCGAACCGGCATACCCCTGCGCTGAACGCGAAATCTGAGCCGCTTCGGAAATAATCAGGCCCGCGGAAGCACGCTGTGCATAATATTCGGCATTGAGCGCCGTCGGTACATTATCGGGTTCCGCCGTCCTGCAACGTGTCAGCGGCGCCATCACGACACGATTCGCCAACTCCGTATGACCAATCTTCACTGGTGTCAGCAACTTCAATTCCATCACGATCTCCTTTCATTTTCCGAACAACGGCACATACCGGCCGGCATCCATTTTGCATCCGATTCCGTACAGTCTGCCACAGAAACGGATATCCGCACATACAGACCTGTCTATCATGACTTTTCGGCATCATCTTGTCGCACCCGACGAACAATTCCGCATACAATCACCAATGCATCTTTCGCAACCCTCAAACAGACGACATATGAAACCACTGATTCACTTCGTTCACGGAAAAGAAAGCGGCCCATGGGGCACGAAAATACGGTATCTCGCAAACATCGCAGAAAAAATGGGCTACGATGTGGAAAGCCTGAACTACTCATCGACTACCGACCCGGAAATCCGTGTCGGCATGCTCGTGGATGCCTGCCGCAAGCGACCGGCAGATTATCTGGTCGGCTCCAGCATGGGCGGATGGGTTGCCATGACTGCCAGCGCATCGATTCCCGTCAAGGGACTGTTCCTGCTGGCACCGGCCATCGATATCCCTGGCTATCCGCCATACCGGCTGGGTTGTCCGGGCAATGCCATCGAAATCGTCCACGGATGGCGCGACAGCCTGATTCCCGCAGCCAACGTCATCCGCTTCAGCCAGAACACCCTGTGCACGCTCCATCTGGTCGACGACGAACACCGCCTCAAGAATCGTCTTGCGCAAACCGGCCACTATCTGACGTCGTTTCTGGAAAGAATGAAAGAATAGGCTCCGCACCATAAAAAAACGGGAACGATGTTCCCGTTTTTTTATGTCCTGATACATTCACTGTTTCGGCTTGTTCACCGGAGGGGGAGACGCCTTGCTGCCATCCTGTGGAATCGGACGCGTCGTCAGATACAACAACATCGCGATGGCAATCGCGAAAATCACCCACAATCCGACCAGTGACCCCGTGGAAAGCGGTTCCATGTCAGGTGGAGGAAATGTCGCGAAACAGGCATAAAAGAAAAACAGCGCAGGGAAAATACCGATCAGCACACCAAATGTGTGCGCGACTCCCTTGCGTGCCCCCTTGCGCATATTGTGCTTGTACAAACGATGCCATCCCCACGCAAAAATCAGGACTGCCGCAACAAAAGCGAAAATGGTAATCATGGTAATATCCCCGCCATTATCGAATGACTCCGAAAACATTGCCTGCCTTCACGGCACAGCCGCCCTCCGGGAAAATCTGCTTTCCTGTCCCGCCGGCAGCATTCCCGGCTATTGTGTTTATATAACCCATCTTTTCCCGTTTCGCAACTGCACACCACACAAACCACGCCGGTTTCATCATAAAAAAGGAACTTGCAAAAACCGCATTCCTTCGTTATCTGACACGCTCACGGAAACCAGAACCGGCAACCCCAAAAAACATAAGAGCATCCACCAGAATAAACGCCATTAAATCAGGGAATTAAAACAAAGCCACATAGGCATGCCGCAAAGTATGCATACAAGCTGGCTGATTCTTGACCCAAAACATACACATGTCCCATTTACACAATCAATTTGTCGAGCAATTGACCGACAAACACTTTTGGCAACATATGACCGGCATCATGCACAATCGTCACCGTTGCACCTGTATGCCGAAACAACTTGCTGACACTCGCAGGATTGCTCTGCCAATCATCCTGCCCCACGTATATTTCCAACCGATCAGGAACGACGAATCGCCCTTCCCGTGCCAAAACAAACAATTTGTCAGCACGTGGCGGACTGAAATACATCATGATTTCAGAATCACAGAATTCACCGACGATTGGCGATAACAAAACGACCCGGCCCACATATTTTGGCAACTGCAACTGCGCGTGAAGAAAAAGATATGCACCAAACGAATTCGCGATAACCAGACTCTCTTCCGTCCAGTGTCGAGCCATAAGATCCTCAGAAACAAGATCGATCTGATTTTGAAAATCAAGTCTTCTGAATTCGCCTGATAACTCTCGCCCATCCAGCTGTACTTGTCTGGCCAAAAGGGCAGCTCCCAGGCCCTCAACAAGGCGACCACCCATACCCGTCAGATAATAAACAGATCTGGACACAATAACACCAAATCGATTGGCGCCGAAATTGTGGCGCACTCCGCCTGACTTTCAGCGATTTTCACTCACGGACTGAACCGCGATCCCGATCCTGCCCGACAATGAAAAATGTGAACGATCCCGGTATGTGTACATACCGTCAAAAAAACAGGACTGCTGTTACAAGCAGTCCTGTACGTTGTATGGTGGGCCCACCAGGACTTGAACCTGGGACCAAAGGATTATGAGTCCTCTGCTCTAACCAACTGAGCTATAGGCCCTGTTGCTACCTAACCTGTCAATTGCTTTCCAGGAAACTTTTAAGTTTATCCGATCGTGACGGATGACGCAATTTCCGCAGAGCCTTTGCCTCGATCTGGCGAATACGTTCGCGGGTCACGTCAAACTGTTTGCCGACTTCTTCCAGCGTATGATCCGTCGACATTTCGACGCCGAATCGCATCCTGAGCACTTTCGCTTCCCGTGGCGTCAACGAATCCAGCACATCCTTGACCACACTGCGCATCGAGGCATGCAATGCCGCATCGGCCGGCGCCAGCGTATTGTTGTCCTCAATGAAGTCCCCCAGATGCGAATCATCGTCATCCCCGATCGGCGTTTCCATCGAAATCGGTTCTTTCGCGATCTTCATGATCTTGCGGATCTTGTCTTCAGGCATATCCATTTTCGCCGCCAGCGTTGCCGGATCCGGTTCCGAACCGGTTTCCTGAAGAATCTGCCGCGAAATACGATTCATCTTGTTGATCGTTTCGATCATATGCACCGGAATACGGATGGTACGTGCCTGATCGGCGATCGAACGGGTGATCGCCTGACGAATCCACCATGTCGCATATGTCGAAAACTTGTAACCACGACGATATTCGAACTTGTCGACCGCTTTCATCAAACCGATATTGCCTTCCTGAATCAGATCCAGGAACTGCAAACCACGATTGGTATATTTCTTGGCGATCGAAATGACCAGACGCAGGTTCGCTTCCGTCATTTCCTTTTTCGCCTTGCTCGCACGCATTTCACCGGCAACCATCTTGCGATTGATTTCACGCAAATCCGTCAGTGGCATACCGATCCGGTTTTCGATATCGACCAGTTTCTGCTGCAATTCCTTGATCATCGGTACATTGCGGGACAAAATCTCGCTGTACGGATGATTGGCGCCGACTTCCTCGTCGACCCATTCCATATTCGTTTCATTGCCCGGGAAGGTCTTGATAAAATGGGCACGCGGCACACCGCACTTGTTGACCGCCACATTCAGGATTTCGCGCTCGATCTGCCGGACTTCCTCCATCTGCTCGCGCAGGGTATCGCACAGCTTCTCGATAAAACGCGCGGTAAACCGCATACCCAGCAATTCTTCCGAAATGCTGTCATGTGCCTTTATATAGGCCGGCGAATTGTACCCATCCTGCTCGAAAGCACGCTGCATCTTCTTGAAATGCTTCTCGATCAGCGCAAATCTTGCCAGTGCTTCCTCTTTCAGTTTTTCAAGCTGCTCGGCCGAAAAACCGGCAGCCGAACCGCTGGCCGAACCGCTGTCGCTATCGTCCTCGTCAGAATCGTCGTCTCCTTCGCCATCCTCATCGTCATCGGCATCGTCCTGATCGTTGTCGGAAGCAGCGACCATCGGAGGCGTATTATCCTCTTCATCCGCCATGCCATCGACCACTTCATCGATCTTCACTTCATCCTTGCGGATTTTTTCAGCCTGCTCGATGATTTCCAGAATGGTTGTCGGACAGGAAGAAATCGCCTGGATCATGTCCTTCAGACCTTCCTCGATCCGCTTGGCGATCTCGATTTCCCCTTCACGTGTCAACAGTTCGACCGATCCCATTTCACGCATGTACATGCGAACCGGATCGGTGGTTCGTCCGAAATCTGAATCGACGGTCGAAAGCGCCGCTTCGGCTGCCGCTTCGGCTTCCTCATCGCTCGTCACCGTCACAACATTGTCGGTCAGCAGCAAATCTTCCGCATCCGGCGCATGTTCATACACCGAAATACCCATGTCGTTGAACGTGCTGATGATCCCCTCGATCGCATCGGGATCGATCACATTGTCCGGCAGATGGTCGTTGATTTCCGCATAAGTCAAAAACGAACGTTCCTTGCCCAGCTTGATGAGCATTTTCAGGCGTTCGCGCCGACGTTCCAGTTCTTCTTCCGTCGCCTCCGAATCACCCGCCAGCGCATCTTTCAGCAAAGCCTTTTCCTTGGCCTTGCGATCCTTGGCGCGCGCCTTGTCCGCCGCCTTCATTTCGGCACGTTCCACGGCATTCAGTGCCGCCACTTCCTCGTTTTCCGGCTGGAAATCCTTCGGTTTGCGTCCACGCCGTCCCGGCACCTTCACGGCCGGCAATACATAACCCGACGTATCGATTGCCGCCAGTTGCGCGGCATCGGTCGTGACCACCGTCGCAGAGCCATTTCCCTTGTCGGAAACCGACTCAGCCTCCTGCACAACAGCCTGCCGCGGTTTTCTGCCACGCGTACTTTTGACCTTGACAACAACACCTTCCGGCGTCACCGTTTCGCTGGCGACAGCTTTTTTGCGCCCTCTTTTCGGGGCTGCGTCATCGGAAACCGGTTCAGCGGACACCTCGGATGGATGCGCCTGGTCTGCCGCATTCATACCGGATGCAGTATCCTCGCTCTGTTTGCGCCGGCCACGCCGTTTGACGGTAATAGTCGTACTGTTCGTTTCATCTGTCCCTGACCGGGATTTATCTGATTTATCCATGTCGTCCGTTGTCCGCTCGAAAATCCATCACACCGGAAACCACCGGTATTACTCAGACGATACCGGGCATGTTGCATCTATGAGCATATATGCAACACATCCCGAATGTAAAGTCTTATATTATAACATTTTCCGTGTTTTTATACGTTCTGTTTCTTGCCGGAAACACTTCACTTCACATTTTCCTGCGTCATTTCTTTTTGCAAGGCCTCCTGCCGCTCTCGCAATTCCAGATAACGTCGCTTTTTCTCATCGGCATCCATCGACATGGATACCAGTTTTTCCATTTCGGAAGCCAGCACACGCAAACGAATCTGCCGCACTGCACCAAGCAATTCCATCCGCGCCGGTTCTTCCTCATACTCCCTGTCCAGCGTATCCCGGACCAGTTGCTCACATTCCACCCCATCGGCACGCAACTGTTCGACAAGCGAAGCATAACCAAGCCGTTCGCCCAGCTCAGCGATCGCACCCAGCACGGCATGCAACAATCCCCCCTTGTCCGGAGAAAAAGCGGAAATCGCCCCGACAGCCTCTTCATCCAGCAACGCAGCAAATTCCGGATACAACAGCAACAGACGCATCACCTGCCTTTCAAGCCCGACGACAGGCGGGCGGGGAGAACGAGGAAAACGCGTACGCACTCGTTTTTCGTGCTGCCCGGACGATCCGGATGCAGCAAACGCCAAAAACGTTTTCATTTCATCTTCCGGCATCTGCGTGATCTGTTCCAGCCTTTTCAGAATCTGAATGCGCAAGGCGGAAGGCGCCATCGCGACACACCATGGCCGAGCCTTGTGCAAGGCACGGGCACGCCCTTCCATCGTATCCATATCATTGCCTGAAACGATTTCCTGCATCAGGAATTCCGACATCGGCATCGCACGTTCCACCTGCTCTTCAAAAGCCTCTCGCCCGTATTCCCTGACATAACTGTCCGGATCGTGTTCGGGCGGCAAAAACAGAAACGCCACACTTTTCGTATCGGACACCAGCGGCAAACTGGCCTCCAGTGCACGTCTGGCCGCACCACGCCCTGCATTGTCGCCATCGAATGAAAAAACGATCCGGTCGGTATGACGCATCAGTTTCTGCACCTGTGTCGGCGTACAGGCAGTTCCCAATGTCGCCACGGCTTGCGGAAATCCCGTCTGCGCCAGCGCCACAACATCCATATAGCCTTCCACGACCAGCACATAACCGGCGTCCCGTATCGCCTGACGCGCCTCGAACAGGCCATACAATTCGTTTCCCTTCTGAAATAGGGGTGTTTCCGGGGAATTCAAGTATTTGGGTTCCCCCCTTTCCAGAATCCGTCCGCCGAACGCGATCACCTGCCCGCGTGTATTGCGGATCGGAAACATGATCCGATCACGAAAACGGTCATACCGTCTGGCATCCGGACCGACTCCGTCCGGCGCATCATCCTTGACGATGACCAGTCCCGCTTCAACCAGTTCTTTCGCCTGATAATCGTCAAAGCCGCCCTTGAGCCCATCGCGTGACGACGGCGCATATCCCAGACCGAAACGCAAGGCGATTTCACCGCTAACCCCACGTTTTTTCAGATAGGCGATCGCATTTTGCGACTGTTTGAGCTGCTGCCGGTAATACCGGCTTGCCACCGCCATCACTTCGGTCAGTGCCAGTGTCCTGGCTTGCTGGCGCGCACGCTGTTGCGGCGAAATTCGCGAATCATCCTTGGGCACCGTCATACCGGCACTTTGCGCCAGCTCCTCAACAGCTTCGACAAAGGAAAGACCCGAATGTTCCATCAGGAAAGTAATGGCCGAGCCATGCCGCCCACAACCGAAACAGTGATAAAACTGCTTGACTGGACTGACGGTAAAACTGGGGGTCTTTTCAGTATGAAACGGGCACAAACCCAAAAAGTTTGCGCCCGCTTTTTTCAGTTGCACGCGATTGCCCACCACCTCGACAATGTCAATGCGGTTAAGCAAATCCTGAATGAATGACTGGGGTATCACGAATTCAACAAACTTCTTTCATTCGAGAAACGTTTTCGCGTATTGATCAACGGATCAGGCTTTGGCAAGCGCTTTCTTGACCAGCGCGGATACGGTCGACATATCGGCACGTCCGGCAAGACGCGTTTTCAAAACTCCCATTACCTTGCCCATATCCTGCGGGCCAGCTGCATCTTTCACAGCCTCCGCAACTGCCTTTTCTATTTCTTCCATCGGCAACGCTTCCGGCATATAGGCAGACAGGACTTCGACTTCCGCCCGCTCTCCTTCAGCCAGATCAGGACGGCCGCCCGCCTCGAACTGCGCAATCGAGTCCTTGCGCTGCTTGATCATTTTTTCGATGATCCCCAGAATCTGCCGGTCATCCAGCTCGATCCGTTCGTCGACTTCTTTCTGCTTCATGGCCGCCGTCAGCATACGAATGGTTCCAAGCCGTTTCGTATCCTTGGCGCGCATGGCGTTTTTCATGTCATTGACAATCTGCTCTTTCAAACTCACGTCGCACTCCGATAAGCAAAAACAATGAACAGCAAAACCCGCCGCGGCTTTGACCGGAGCGGGCAACTGAATTCAGGTTTCCGAAATCCGCCTGAAATGGCGGAAAAGATCAGTACATCTTTTTCGGCAACTGCTGACTACGGATTCGCTTGTAGTGACGTTTGACGGCCGCTGCCAGTTTTCTCTTGCGTGCAGCAGTCGGTTTTTCGTAAAACTCGCGGGCACGCAATTCGGTCAGAAGACCGGTTTTTTCGATAGCACGTTTGAATCGCCGCATGGCGACTTCGAATGGTTCGTTTTCTTTAAGGCGAATAGTGGTCATGAATGTATTTCAGGTTAAGCCAATTTTGGAAAATGAAAATTCTATCAGGTAATTCTTTTTCTGGGAAGCCATCTTCCGGTTTTGCCGAACTGCTTGGCAATTATACAACGGCCTTTGCCCGGCATATCACGCACGTCAGTTCCCCATCAAAGCACGGACATGAGCCGCCGTTCCGGTCGCCAGTCCTTCAAGACTGTACCCGCCTTCCAGCACGGAGACGATCTTTCCGTCACAACATTCATCAGCCACCTTCATCAGCTCTTTCGTGACCCAGTAAAAGTCATCGTCCGTAAAACTCAGCCCGCCAAGTGGATCCTTGCGATGTGCGTCGAAACCGGCTGAAATAATCAGGAAAGACGGATTGAATTTCTTTAATGCAGGCAAAATTTCGAACGTCATGCAATTCCGGAACTTCTCGGATCCTGCACCGCGTGTCAGCGGTACATTGACAACATTGTGATCGATACCCGTTTCATAGCGTGCGCCGCTGCCCGGATAAAAAGGCGACTGGTGACAGGACGCATAAAAGATTTCCGGACGGTGGTAAAAAGCATCCTGCGTACCGTTTCCGTGATGCACGTCGAAATCGACGATTGCGACACGCTCCAGCTTGTATTTCTTGTAGGCATACGCCGCGCCGATAGCCGCGTGGTTGAACACACAAAATCCCATGGCCCTGTCCGGTTCGGCATGATGTCCACACGGACGGGTCGCACAAAACACATTGTCCGCCTCGCCTTTCATCACCAGATCGACCCCCATGCAGGCCGCACCGACGCAACTCATCACACAATCCCAGGTACCCGGCGACATGATCGTATCCCCGCCATCAAGCGGCACATACCCAACTTTTGGCCGGATAGTCTCGATCCGGCGGACATACTCAGGCGTATGCACAAGCAACAGCTGTTCTTTCGTTCCCAGCGGTGCATGACGCCACGGGACCGACTCGAACTCAGGCGCCATCAACGCTTCCCGTACAGCGATCAGACGGTCGGGACACTCCGGATGCTCCGGACCGGGGACATGGCCGAGACAGGCATCGGAAGAAAGAATGACAGTATTGTTCATGATGACGCCTCCATACAGAAAGATTGGTTGGTATTATAGGACAACATTCTGTCACACCCGGGATTGCTGCGCCACACCTGTCATCACGCCCTGCATCGCCGTTCACCGGCTACCGCAACCCAATCGCACCTTCACTGTTTTCCGAAAAAACAACGTTTCCGGAAAACCGGCACCCGATGTGCAAAAAAAAAGCCTCGCATACAGCGAGGCTTTTTGCCTGTACAGGCTTGAAAACGGCCAACGCATGCATTACGAGGCGAAATTGGCCATGACGAAATCCCAGTTGACGACATTCCAGAATTCCTCGGCATATTTTGCACGTGCATTCCGGTAATCGATATAGTAGGCATGTTCCCATACATCACAGGTCAGAAGCGGCTTGTCTTCCCCAGTGAGCGGCGTTGCGGCATTCGAGGTATTGACGATATCGACAGAACCATCCGGTTTCTTGACCAGCCAGGTCCATCCGGAACCGAAGTTTGCGCCGCATGCAGCTGAAAAGGCCTTGCGGAATTCGGCAAACGACCCCCATTTCGCCTCGATAGCCTTCATGAGAGCACCCGTCGGTTCTCCGCCACCATTGGGTTTCATGCCGTTCCAGTAAAACGTATGATTCCAGGTTTGCGCCGCATTATTGAAAATACCACCAGAAGCATTCCGCACAATGTCTTCCAGCGACATGTTTTCAAACGCCGTACCGACGATCTGTTTGTTCAGATTATCGACATACGTCTTGTGATGACGTCCATAGTGATATTCCAGCGTTTCTTTCGAAATGTAGGGAGCCAGCGCATCCATCGGATAAGGCAGTGTCGGCAATTCATGTTTCATAGGATTTCCTTTCTTTTGTAAGGGGCAATTGAAGAACCGCTTCCTGAATTATAAGATGAACACGGATTTGCTGCTTGACACACACCAGCCTTCAGAACTTCCCCCATATACAGACAATGCGACGTGCAATCCGCACAAAAATGACACACCAAACGATCTACAGCCTCACGTTTCGCCAAACAACATCAAACCATATCGACAATATCCGGACAGTTCGCCATGACTTCTGTTAAAATGGCCCATTTCAGGATGCAGGCATGATTCAGCCTGCAACACCGTACACACGCATTCAATCCGGTTATTCCGGAACATGATGCCGCGACAAAACCGCATAAACAACCGTTCTGCAACAGGTAACCGCAATACTGCCGTCACGAGGAGTACACCATGGATATAGGCAATGCCATCAAGACTTGCCGCATACGAAGAGGCCTTTCACAAACAAAGCTCGCCGAGCTGTCCGAATGTTCGGTTTCCTATCTTTCGCTGATCGAACACAACCAGCGCGACATCACCATATCGACCCTGCAACGGATTTGCCATGCGCTGAACGTTCCCATGGGCATCCTGCTCTTTCTGGGATCGTCACAAGACGAATTCGGCAACATCAGCAAGGAACTGGAAGCCGAACTCGCAAAAAACACCCTTTTCCTGCTCAGTGAAGCCTCCAACGAAAAAGCGGACTGAACATCCCGTCCGCTATCCCGTACTTCTCCCATACATCATTGCAAAACGACGCCGTTTCATGGCACAAAAGAAAAATGCCAGATCGATTTCGATCTGGCATTGCTATTCAGGATGGGCAAGGTATTTTACCAGTTGCCGCGCGCTCTCTGAACAACTGCGCCGATTGCGCCCAAGATCATCAAAGCACCGCAAAATACGATTCCAAAGGTTTCCATAATTTCTCTCCTCGCAAAGTTGGTAAAGTTGGTACTGCACGTATCAGCTTCATCAGCTCAGGAAAGGAACTTGCTTGCTAGCGGTCAAACCAAGTGACCCTTATCCATGGCCTCCATTAAACCAGAAGACGTTACTTCTGTCAACTATTTTTTTTGCTCAAAGTAAAAAAATTTATCGAAAAAGAAAAATAAACCTTTTTTCAGAAAAGTTCAAAAAATTCCTGCCGACGCTTCCTTGCGTCATCCACCGCACACCAAACCGGACAAAAACATATATCAAGGACAGAACCGCCGTTTCTTCAAGGATCGCTGTATGGCAAAGCGCCACCTGCACAGGACAGGTCATACTTTCATGACGATATCTGTATGGGGAAAAAGGATGGAGGCAGGAGACGGAATCGAACCGACGTCTACGGCTTTGCAGGCCGCTGCATAACCACTTTGCTATCCTGCCATCGGGCTGCAAAACCGAAAAAACGCAGAACCGGAATCACCCGAAAACGAATGGAGCGGGAGAAGAGTCTCGAACTCTCGACCTCAACCTTGGCAAGGTTGCGCTCTACCAACTGAGCTACTCCCGCATTACGTTCTTCCGACTACCGGACGAAACAAACAACCTGTCGTCCAACCGGTTCCAATTCTCCAGAATGCAATGAAGATTTGGAGCGGGAGAAGAGTCTCGAACTCTCGACCTCAACCTTGGCAAGGTTGCGCTCTACCAACTGAGCTACTCCCGCGTTAGAGATGTGCATTCTAGCACTTCATATGATTCTGTCAATACCCCTGTTGGAAATTTACTTCATCAAGGGCAATGCCTTGCGCAAATAATACAACATCGACACAACCGTGAGAATGGCTGCGATCACCAGCAAGTACGTACCGATAAACGCCGTATCGATAAAATAGAACAGCTTGTTGTAAAACAAAAGCATCGGAATGGCGATCATCTGCGCAATGGTCTTGACCTTGCCCAGCGAACTGACGGCTACGGATTTCGATTCTCCGATTTTCGCCATCCATTCACGCAACGCCGAAATGGCGATTTCCCGTCCGATGATGATAAAACCCAAAATCGCACTGACGCGTCCCAGCTGTACCAGGACAAGCAGCGAACCGGCAACAATCAGCTTGTCGGCAACAGGATCCAGAAAGGCACCGAAGGCCGAAGTCTGGTTCCATTTTCTTGCCAGATAGCCATCGATCCAGTCCGTAATCGCTGCCACAATGAATATGATCGCTGCGGTAAGACTTTGTGCATACAGTGAAATCCAGTGTTCCGGCAAATAGAAAATCCCCACCAGCAAAGGGACGAGCGCAACCCTAAGCCAGGTCAGGAAAATAGGCAAATTGAACGGCATAGCTTGATTTTTGCAGGTTCCACTAATGGTCTGTACTTTCATATCACAAAGAACATCAAAAAATACAAGGCGTTATTCTAATGCAACTGGTCATATATCTGTTGCGCGAGATGACGCGATATTCCCTCGACGGTAGCCAGATCGTCCACCGAAGCGTCTGCCACGCCCCGCACACTGCCGAAACGTGCCAGCAACCGCTGGCGCCTTCTTGCACCGACTCCCTCGATTTCTTCCAGACGCGATGCATGACGTTTCTTGTCACGTTTGGCACGCATGCCGGTAATGGCAAAGCGGTGCGCCTCGTCACGAATCTGTGCGATCAGCATCAGGACGCCGGAATCCTTGCCCAGTTCGTCAGGCAATCGTCCATCGGCATATACCAGCGTTTCCAGACCGACCTTGCGCCCTTCTCCCTTGGCAACCCCGACGATCCTTCCAAGATCGTGTCCGAGCTCGGCAAAGACTTTCGACGCCATCGCCACCTGTCCCTTGCCGCCATCAACCAGAACGATATGCGGCATCATCTCTTCATGCCCCACCAGTTTTTCATACCGCCGCGTCAATACCTGCTTCATGGCGGCATAATCATCCCTTGGCGTAATGCCGGTGATATTGTAACGCCTGTATTCGCCATTTTGCATGACACAATGATGAAAAACGACACAGGAAGCCTGTTCCGCCTCGCCCTGTGTATGACTGATATCAAACGCCTCGATACGCAAGTTGTCCGGGTCGTCGATATCCAGCCCCATGAGTTCTATCAGTGCCCTGACCCTGGACAGTTGCAATTCCGAGCGGTCAAGCACCCTTTCCAGTGCGATTTCGGCATTCTTTTTCGCCATTTCCAGCCATAACCGCCGTTGCCCCTGTGGTTGTGATACCAGATGAACCCTGTGTCCGCACTGCGCCGACAAGGCAGCCACCAGCGCCGGATCGTCCGGCTCCACATTCACGATGATGTTGGCAGGAATCTGTCCATCGATATAATGCTGCGCCATAAAAGCTTGCAGAACCTGTTCTTCCAGCGTTTGGCCATCGCGTTCGTCGACATTGCCCATATTGCCCGGAAACACAGCCTTGTCGCCCAGATGACGACCGCCGCGCACCATCGCCAGATTCACGCAAGCCCGGTTTTCACGAACAACAACGGCGATGATATCCGCATCCTGCCCGCTGTCCGTTTCCATGCTTTGCTGTTGCAACACACGTGAAAGCGCCGAAATCCTGTCCCTGACGGAAGCGGCTTCCTCGAATTCCAGCCTTTCGGCATGAGCAGCCATCTTGTCCTGCAACTCGGCCAGCACATCATTCTGGCCGCCACGCAAAAAACGTGCGGCATCCTCGACATCCTTGCGGTACTCATCGGCATCGATCAGACCTGCACAAGGTCCGCTGCAACGTTCGATCTGGTACAAGAGACAAGGGCGCGTCCTGTTTTTGAAAACACTGTCCTCGCACGTACGCAACCGGAAAACCTTTTGCAATATCTGGATCGTCTCACGAACGGCAGAAGCATTCGGAAACGGCCCGAAAAACCGGTTCTTGCGATCCACCGACCCCCGGTAATACACCACTCTCGGCACCGGCTGACCGGTGATTTTCAGATAGGGATAAGACTTGTCGTCCCGGAAAATGATGTTGTAATGAGGATGCAGTGTCTTGATCAGATTGCTTTCGAGCAACAAGGCTTCCACCTCGCTGCGCGTAACCGTCGTTTCCAAACGCGCGATCTTCGTTACCATCATGGCGATACGCGGCGAAGGTGCAGTTTTCTGGAAATACGAACTGACCCGCTTGACGAGATCACGAGCCTTGCCGACATAAAGCAACTTGTCGTTGCTGTCGAAAAACCGGTACACCCCAGGCAAATGTGGCAGCTGTCTGACCGCCTCGGCGACGGCCGCCCTTTCAGACGCCGATGCGGACGAAGACACACTGCCCGCAACCGCTACCGGATCGTCCGGTTTTTCTTCCTGCATATCCTGCATCAGTCCTGTTTCGCAATACGCTCGACAAGCGCACGCGCCTGCCGGTACCGTACTTCCGACTGGAGCGTTTCCCAGTCCGGTGCGGGCGTTTTGGGAACCAGACTGCCGATACGTGTCGTACACAAACGCAGTGCTTCTTCCGGCAACGGCGGCAGATTGGCCAGCAATTCATCGGCCATGGCTGGCGAATTGCAAACCAGAATCATGTCGCAACCGGCATCAAGCGCAGCCTGCGCACGTTCGACGATACCACCGGCGACACTGGCACCTTCCATACTGAGATCATCACTGAAAACGACACCATCGAAACCGAGATCGTTTTTCAGGATGGAAAGCCACTTTTTCGAGAAACCGGCCGGCATGGCATCCACTTGCGGATAAATCACATGCGCCGGCATGACGCTGGCCAGACTCATACCCAGTCCGCGATACGGCACCATATCTGCCGCCATGATGGCTTCCAGCGGACGATCATCCACCGGAATTTCCGTATGGGAATCTCCTCTGGCATAGCCGTGCCCCGGATAATGCTTGCCACAGTTGGCCATACCGACTTGCGCCAGACCATAATTGAGACTTTTCGCCAGAAGCGTCACTGCGACCGGATCGCGATGGAACGAACGGTCGCCGATCACCGACGAAACGCCGTAATCCAGATCCAGTACAGGCGTGAACGAAAAATCGATACCGCACGTACGCAATTCGGAAGCCAGTACATACCCGACCGCCATGGCAACACGTGCCGCCTCGACCGGATCATCGTCCCACATTTTTCCCAGCACCCCCATGGCTGGCAAGCGTGTGAACCCGTCGAAACGGAAACGCTGGACACGTCCCCCTTCATGATCGACGGCGATCAGAATATCCGGCCTTTCCTTGCGAATGGCGCTGGTCAACGCCATGAGCTGTTCACGATTCTGGTAATTGCGCGCGAACAAAATGACCCCGCCCGTCAGAGGATGACGTATCCTGCGGATATCCTCTTCCAGCAACCGCAAGCCGATCACATCGAGCATGACAGGCCCGTAACTGTTTCTTTTTCCGCTTAACAAAATACTCTTGGCAGCCTGCATATTCCCACCCTGTCAGTTGATATTTCCAGTCGTTTCCACACGTTCGATCACGACGAACGCCACGGCGAAATCTGCCTCGTCCGTCACCGACACCTGCGCCTTCAGCCCCAGTTTTTCCATATGCTCTTTCAACTTGCCGCTGCAAACCGCTTCCGGCTTGCCACTTTTCGCGTTCAACAGCTGCATGGCACGCCATGTCATCGGCATACGCATTCCCAGCCCCAGCGCCTTGGAAAACGCTTCCTTGGCCGCAAAACGGGTCGCCAGATAACGAAGCCCCCGCAATTCGACTTTTGTCTTGCGATGCCGGTAACGCAACATTTCTTCCGGCCCCAAAATTTTTTCCGCAAAACGGTCGCCATGCCGTTCCAGCGCAGCCCTGATACGCGAAATCAGGGTCATATCGGTTCCGATACCGTAAATCATGTC
This sequence comes from uncultured Oxalobacter sp., assembly GCA_934277985.1. Classification (GTDB taxonomy): domain Bacteria; phylum Pseudomonadota; class Gammaproteobacteria; order Burkholderiales; family Burkholderiaceae_D; genus Oxalobacter; species Oxalobacter paeniformigenes. The sequence goes on along the minus strand of CAKQWF010000001.1, from coordinate 205,076 downwards.
GCCATCTCCAGCATCACGCGCCGCTTCCGGCCGGACGTCTCGCACCGACGATGAGCGCCTTCATATCGGATACCGCCTTTTTCCAGCCCGAAAAAACAGCGCGTGCCACAATGGAATGGCCGATATTCAGTTCGGATATCCCGTCGATACGGGCGATCGGCACCACATTTTCATAATGCAGGCCATGCCCCGCATTGACTTTCAGACCATGCCGGATACCTTCCGTCACCCCTTCGCGTATCCGGTCCAGTTCGTATTCCAGCGAAGCGGCATCGAATGCATTGGCATAGCGTCCCGTATGCAGTTCGATGACCGGCGCACCGCTTTCATGAGCCGCGATGATCTGCTCTTCATCCGGATCGATGAACAGACTGACGCGAATACCCGCACTGGTCAGCCGTTCGACAGCCGACTGAACAATATCGAAATAACGCACGACATCAAGACCGCCTTCCGTCGTCAGCTCCTCACGCCGTTCGGGAACCAGACAGACATCCGCCGGCCTGATTTCACAGGCGAAATCGATCATTTCCGAAGTAATGGCTGATTCCAGATTCATCCGTGTCACCAGCATGGGACGAATGGCACGGACATCCGCATCCTTGATATGGCGACGATCTTCGCGCAAATGCAGGGTGATGGCATCCGCGCCCGCCTCTTCAGCCATCAGCGCGGCCATCAATGGATCGGGATAAGTCGTGCCCCTGGCGTTGCGCAAGGTGGCGATATGGTCGATATTGACGCCCAGTTCGATGCCGGCGCCACTCGTTTCAATCATGCTCATAGACTCAAGAAAAAAAGGACATACATAAAACTAGTTTAACCTTTTGTCACAGCTGACGCAGGTCTATCAGTATTTTCCGTGTCTGCAATGGCACACCGTTAAGATGATGTGCCAGCAGAAAACGCATCAGCAACTTGCTTTGCTGTTGAGTTTGCGGATCGGAATAATCTTCGCTGACCATATCCAGCAATGTCTTGCCGAGCACTCGCGGTGCCGTATCGGCCAACATCGCGGGACGCGGACCGCTTTCCGGATCGACGACATACACCCCTTCCGGATCGACTGGACAATTGTTTCTGGCATCAAGCGACAGATCGGCCCCCACCCCCGTCTCACGCAACAACGCCAGCTCGAACACACGCAATACCGTCTGTGCCGACTCCGAAGTCGCCAGACGTGTCAGTGCACGGACATAATGCTCGAAAAGTCCCTGATGCGGGTCTTCCCGCGCCAGCAAGCGCAGCAAAAGTTCATTGAGATAAAACCCGTAGAGCAGTGCGGAATTTTCCAGCGGAATCATGCCGCCGACCCACTCAGCCGACGTCAATGTCCTCAATTCGGACTTGCCGCTCCAGCCGATGGACAAGGGCTGGAAAGTCTGCAAGACACCGCGCAACCGTGAAGACGGACGCTTCGCGCCCTTGGCAACGAGCGCCACCCTGCCGTAATCGCGTGTGAACACATCGATGACCAGACTGCTTTCGCGATACATATGGCTATGCAGGACAAAGCCCGGTTGCTCGGCAATCCGGTGATTTTCCGCAGACAAGGCACGCCTTTTCTCGCGTACAGACGCCTGTATTTCCTCCATGTCAGCATTCACTGCGTCCGACTCACCGGTTTTGTCCTGAAACCTCGACATGCAAGCCTGTTACGTAATCCGTTATTCGTAGCCATATGCACGGAGACCCGCTTCATTGTCGGCCCAGCCGGACTTGACCTTGACCCAGATTTCAAGATACACAGGAACGCCGAACATCTTTTCCATATCGCGCCGCGCTTCCGTGGAAATTTCTTTCAGCTTGTCCCCCTTGTGACCGATGATCATCGCCTTGTGCGCATCGCGATCCACCAGCACGGCTGCAAACACCCGGCATATCTTTTCTTTTCGTTCGAACTGTTCGATCACCACCGTACTCGTATAGGGCAACTCGTCACCGGTATAACGGAAAATCTTTTCGCGGATGATTTCCGCAGCCATGAAACGCTCGCTTTTGTCCGTCACATCGTCCGGCGAGAAAAACGGCGGATTCTCAGGCAACAACTTCCGGATTTCCTCTTCCAGTTCATTGAGCTGGAAACGCTGTCGCGCAGATACCGGAACGATCGCCGCAAATTCACGCAAACCCGCGATTTTCTGCGCAAACGGAATCAGCTCAGCCTTTTCGCGAATCTTGTCCGTTTTGTTGATCGTCAGAATCACCGGAACGTTTTCAGGCAACAACGCGAGAACCTGTTCGTCCGCCTGTCCGAAAACGCCGGCATCCACCACAAAAACAATCACATCCGCAGCCGAAAGCGTATCCCTGACGGTACGGTTCAGATTCTTGTTCAGCGCATTGTTGTAACGAGTCTGGAACCCCGGGGTATCGATATAGACGAACTGGGCATCATCATCCGTCTGGATACCCATAATGCGGTGACGTGTCGTTTGCGCCTTGCGGGATGTAATACTGACCTTGGCGCCGATCAGCTCATTCATCAACGTGGATTTGCCGACATTGGGCCGCCCGACGATCGCGATATACCCGCAACGGAAATGATCGTTTTTCTGGTCTGTCATGATTTCAGCCTCATCTGCTAGAAGATCGCGCCGCCTTGCCGTCAGTCAACGCATGTGACACATCTGCCATTTTCGCGTTTTCCGACGACACCGCTGCTGCCTGTTTGCCTTTGCCGGATGTCCGCATACTGCGGCTTCTCATCGCATCCGTCACCGCGACAAGTGCTTTTCGGGCAGCCTCCTGCTCGGCAGCACGACGACTGGTCCCCGTTCCGCCCACATGAATACCGAATTTTCCGATCACACACTCGACTTCGAATTCCTGATTGTGTGCCGCACCGCGTGTCGCAACTACATGATATTCCGGCAATGCCATTCTGTGGCCCTGCAAATACTCCTGCAATTGCGTTTTGGCATCCTTGCCATATGTTTCCGGATCGAGTTCGCTCATCATGCCTGCAAACAGCCCGGTAATGACCCGCCTGACCGCCTCGAACCCTGCATCCAGAAAAATGGCGCCGAACAAGGCTTCCATCGCATCGGCCAGAATCGAAGGACGTCTGGCGCCGCCTGCCTTGATTTCGCCTTCGCCCAGCCGCAAAAAACGCGACAATTCCAGTTTCTGCGCGATTTCATACAAGGCTTGCTGCCTGACCAGACTCGAACGCAATCGCGAGAGCGTTCCTTCGTTCAGTCCGGTAAAACGTTCATAAAGATTGATCGCCGTCACACAATTGAGCAGCGAATCGCCGAGAAATTCAAGCCGCTCGTTGTGCTGACTGCTGTAACTGCGGTGCGTCATGGCCTGCTGGAGCAAATCCGCCCGGTCGAATGTATAACCGATCCTGTCCTGCAGAATTTTCAGATTCATCATCGTTCGTCCCGACATTGTCCTGTCATGCAACATTGCGGCGCACACTGCGCGCGCCGTCCATTACCGGATACCACCGATCCGCGTCATGTCGCCCAGATTCATCCAGACCATAAACGCTTTACCGACAATATATTCGTCCGGCACGAACCCCCAGTAACGGCTGTCCAGACTGTTGTCGCGGTTGTCACCCATCATGAAATAATATCCTTGCGGAACCGTACAGATAAAACCTTCCGCATTGTAGGTACACATATGCCGGTTCTTGAACCGGTCGGGATGCGGCACATAAGCCGGCGCACGATTATCGTTCAGGATATGGTGATGAACATCCGTACCCGCCAGATCTTCCTCGAACTCCTTGGAATAGGTCAGGGTTTCCGTATCGAGATAATCGCCCAGCGGCTGGTATTTCGATTCCACACCGTTGATGATGAGCTTCTTGTTGCGGTATTCCACGCGATCGCCACCAACGCCGACCACCCGCTTGATATAGTCAAGCGAGGTATCTTTCGGAAACTTGAATACGACCACATCACCTTTTTGCGGATCGCCCAGATCGATGATTTTCTGGTTCAGCACCGGCAGACGGATACCGTAACTGTATTTGCTGACCAGAATCATGTCGCCGATCTGGAGCGTCGGCACCATCGAACTCGACGGAATGCGGAAAGGTTCCCACAAAAAAGAACGGACAAGGAATACAGCAGCGATAACCGGGAAAAAACTGCCCGAATATTCCACCCACATCGGCCGTTTCAGCAATTTCTCACGCAAGATATCACGCCCCGATTCATCCACCTTGATACCCTGCGCTTTCAATCTTGCATTGCGTTCATCGAAAGCCGCAAGCGCCGCTTCGGCCGCCGCTTTCCGTTTTTTGGCCAAAACCAGCCTGTCATAAAACCAGATAACCCCCGATACCACCATCAGTATGAAAAGGATCAGGGCAAAATTACCCAGCAAGGACTGCACGTTCATTTTTCATCCACTTGTAAAATCGCCAGGAAGGCTTCCTGTGGCACTTCCACAGAACCGACCTGTTTCATCCGTTTCTTGCCCGCCTTCTGTTTTTCAAGCAACTTGCGCTTGCGGGTAATATCACCGCCATAACATTTCGCCAGCACATTCTTGCGCAAGGCTTTCACGTTTTCACGCGAAATGATCGTCGAACCGATCGCGGCCTGAATGGCGACATCGAACATTTGTCGTGGAATCAGCTCACGCATCTTCGCCGCTACCGCACGTCCCCGGAACTGACTGTTGCTGCGATGCACGATAATGGCCAGCGCATCCACCTTGTCGCCATTGATAAGCATATCGACCTTGACCACATCGGAAGCACGGTATTCCTTGAACTCGTATTCCATCGAAGCATATCCGCGCGAGATGGACTTCATCCTGTCGAAGAAATCGAGCACGATTTCCGCCATGGGCAATTCATATGTCAAGCGAACCTGTTTGCCGTGATAATGCATATCCATCTGGATACCGCGCTTCTGGTTGCAAAGCGTCATGACAGGGCCGACATATTCCTGTGGCATATACAGATTCACCGTCACGATCGGCTCACGGATTTCCTCGATCCTTGCCGGATCGGGCATCTTCGACGGATTGTCCACCTTGAGCAATTCGCCGTTTTTGAGCAACACTTCATACACGACCGTCGGTGCAGTCGTAATCAGATCCATCCCGAATTCCCGTTCAAGCCTTTCCTGCACGATCTCCATGTGCAAAAGCCCGAGGAAACCACAACGGAAACCGAATCCGAGCGCCTGGGAAACTTCCGGCTCATATTGCAACGAAGCATCGTTGAGCTTGAGTTTCTCCAGCGAATCGCGCAAGGCATCGTACTGGTTTGCCTCGACCGGAAACAAACCGGCGAAAACCTGCGGCTGCACTTCCTTGAACCCCGGAAGCGGTTTGTCTGCGGGACGTGAAGCCAATGTAATCGTATCGCCCACCTGTGCCGCTTTCAGTTCCTTGATGCCGGCGATGACGAAACCGACCTGCCCGGCCGACAAGGATTCTCTCGGCTGGGAACGTGGCGAAAAAACACCGACATTTTCCACCAGATACTCCGATCCGGTCGCCATCAGGCGGATCTTCTCTTTTGGTTTGAGCGTACCGTTCTTGATACGCACCAGCATGACCACACCCACGTAATTATCGAACCATGAATCGATAATCAATGCCTGCAACGGAGCATCCGGATCGCCTTGCGGCGGCGGCACCTTCGCGATGATCGCTTCCAGAATATCTTCGACACCTTCTCCGGTTTTGGCGGAACACAGAATAGCGTCCGATGCATCGATCCCGATCACATCCTCGATCTCTGCCTTGGCATTGTCCGGATCGGCCGACGGCAAATCGATCTTGTTCAACACAGGAACCACTTCCACATCCAGATCCAGCGCCGTATAACAATTCGCGACCGTCTGCGCCTCGACTCCCTGTGAAGCATCCACCACCAGCAATGCCCCCTCGCATGCGGAAAGGGAACGGCTGACCTCATAACTGAAGTCGACATGTCCCGGCGTATCGATCAGATTCAGGTTGTAAATCTGTCCGTCTCTGGCCTTGTAGTTCAGCGCCGCAGTCTGCGCCTTGATCGTAATCCCCCGTTCCCGTTCCAGATCCATGGAATCGAGCACCTGCGCTTCCATTTCACGATCCGACAGGCCTCCGCACAACTGGATAATCCGGTCGGCAAGCGTCGATTTGCCATGGTCGATATGGGCGATAATGGAAAAATTGCGGATGTTTTTCATTAGTTTGCAGAAAAGGACAGGTAAGACGGAAAACGAAACACTATAAACCGGAAAAGCCGGTAAAAAGATACATTTTACTCAATTTCATCAAAAACTCGCACTATTACGCCCACATGGCATCACGGTTTACGATGAAACGTTGCGATATGGCAGACTTATCGAACCAGCTCGCGCCTGAAAGCGGGCAACCACTTCCGTGCCCCCAGAAACAACACTACGGCACAACATGCGGCAACCGTCAGTGCCAGAAAAGCGGCGCTGTATCCGGCATGGTGCGCGAACAAGCCGCCCAGCGTACTGCTTGAAGCCGCACCGATCCCCTGCAAGGTCATCACGACACCGAGCCCCAGATTGACGTGCCCGGTTCCACGCAATATCCGTGCGACGATCCCCGGTGTCGCCACACCGATCAGCCCGGCCCCCACACCATCGAGAATCTGCACCGGCAAAATACTCCATGGACTATGCCAGAAACCGGCCACCAGTCCCCTGACCGGCAACGCCAGAAGGGCCAGCAGAATAACCAGACCATACCCCCGTTTGTCAGCGATTTTCGCAGCCCACAATGCCATCGGTACCATCGTCAGCTGGGCAAGAATGACTGTCGCCGCCGTATAGACGGCCGGATTGACCCTGAAAGTCGCGACAGCCGACTGCCCAAGCAACGGCAAAAGCGCGGCATTGCCCAGATGGAAAAAGAACAGGATCATACCGACCACGAAAATCGATGGCGTCGCCAGCATCCGCATGACCGGCATGGGTTCAGCATCCTTTTTTTCTTCCAGTCCGCGCGCGACATCATGATCGATATGCGCCGGATTGACCATCATCACGAACAGTACGGAAAACAACCCCATCGCCAGCATCACGGCAAACACGCCGGGAATACCGTAAAAATACCCGACAAGGCCACCCAGCGCAGCCGTGGAAAAATTGCCGAAATGATTCCAGGCCTCGTTTTGCCCGAGACGATGCGCCAACCCTTTCTGACCGACGACACCCAGCGATATACTGGTGAGCAACGGTGCGATGGCGGCCGCCATGATCCCCTGAACGACCTGCATCCCGGCCACCAGCACGAAAGACTGGCACAGAAAAACCGCCATGACCGACAACACGATCAACACGGTCGCGACAGCCATGGCAAACCGTTTGTGCCGCGTACTGTCCGTAAGCGCACCCAGCGGAGTCGTAAACAGCATGCCTGCCAACCCGCCCGCCGTCATGACATACCCGATTTCATCCGGCATCCAACCCTTCCCCTGAAGATAGACACCAAGAAACGGCCCCAGGCCATCACGGACATCAGCCAGCGCAAAGCTGAGCAGAGACAAAGCCATCAATGAAACGTTTTTTGCTGGAGCAATGTGAAAAAACGGATCGAAACACTGCTGATTGTACTGAAAACACTGCCGCTAACGTCGGCCCGAGCGTACCGCGACACCCTTTCTGTAGCTTGCACCACCGGCGAACTGTCCTTTTCTGCCATCCCCCTGTTTCGGGCGCGGCGATACACGGGAAGACCGTTCCGGATACTCCGTTTTCTGCTTCACCGGTTTGGCAGGCCCTGAAAACCGGTTTTTGACGGAAACGGGGGCCGATTTCCACGCAGGCACCAGCTGATCCGGTCCATTGCCGATCAGGTCGCTCCTGCCATGACGCCGCAACCATTCCCTGAGCAACTGCCAGTTCTCCGGATCATGGTAGCGCAAAAAAGCCTTGTGCAAACGCCTGACCTGCCCCTTGCGCGCCGTTTCAACCGTTTCCGAATCGGCCGACACCGGCTCCAGCGGATTCTTGCCGGTATGGTACATGGTGGAAGCCAGCGCCATCGGCGTCGGCATGAAAGTCTGTACCTGATCCGGCCTGAAATGGTTTCTTTTCAGCCACAATGCCAGATTGAGCATATCCTCGTCCGTCGCACCGGGATGCGCTGCAATGAAATAAGGTACAAGATACTGTTCCTTGCCAGCCTCTTTCGAATACTTGTCGAACAGTTTTCTGAACTCGTCATATGTCCCGATCCCTGGTTTCATCATCTTCGAAAGGACATTCGGTTCGGTATGTTCCGGTGCGATTTTCAGCAAACCGCCTACATGATATGTCGCCAGTTCGCGGATATATTCCGGCGAACGTACCGCCAGATCGTAACGCACACCGGAACCGATCAGGATTTTTTTGATTCCGGGCAAGGCCCTTGCCTTGCGATACAACGAAATCAGCTTGCTGTGATCGGTATCGAGGTTCTTGCAGATTTCCGGATAGACACAGGACAGGCGACGACACACCTGCTGCGCCTTCTCGTTCTTGCATCCCAGCCGGTACATATTCGCCGACGGCCCGCCCAGATCGGAAATCACACCGGTAAAACCCTCGACATGATCGCGGATTTCCTCGATCTCCCGCAAAATGGACGGTTCCGAACGACTCTGGATAATCCGGCCTTCATGTTCGGTAATCGAGCAAAAGGTGCAGCCGCCGAAACAGCCACGCATGATATTGACGGAAAAACGGATCATTTCCCATGCCGGAATCCGCGCCTTTCCATAGGCAGGATGCGGCGCACGGGCATAAGGCAATCCATAGACACCGTCCATTTCTTCCATCGTCAGCGGCAACGGCGGCGGATTGATCCAGACATCGCGTTCGCCATGTGCCTGCACCAGCGCACGCGCATTGCCGGGATTGGACTCCAGATGCATCACCCGCGAAGCATGCGCATACAAAACCGGATCATCGCGTACCTGCTCGAACGATGGCAACCTCACTACCGACCGGCTGTTGGCTTTCAGGCGCAGACTGATCCGGCTTTCGCGAACAGACTGCCCCGCCGCACCCGCTGCCTGCTGTTTCGCCAGCGCACCACATGCTTCCTGTTCCGGATAATACGGATTGGGATGCTTTTTGACCGGCCCCGGCGTATCCAGATGCGACGAATCCACCTCTGTCCAGTCCTCGGACGGTACCCAGCCATGCGGTACCATGAAAGCCGTTCCACGTATGTCACGGATCGAACCGATCTTCTCTCCTGCCGCCATCCGGTGAGACAATTCGACAATCGCCCGCTCGGCATTGCCATACACCAGTATATCGGCCTTGGAATCGGGCAATACCGACCGTCGCACCGTATCCGACCAGTAATCATAATGCGCAAGACGCCTGAGACTGGCCTCGATGGAACCTATCACCACCGGTATGCCGGGATAGGCTTCTTTCGCGCGTTGCGCATACACCAGCAATGCCCTGTCCGGCCGTTTGCCTGCCACACCGCCCGGTGTATAGGCGTCGTCGGAACGGATCTTTCGGTCGGCGGTATAGCGGTTGACCATCGAATCCATATTGCCGGACGTCACACCGAAATACAGACGCGGCTTGCCCAGCGAACGGAAATCAGCAGCCGATTTCCAGTCAGGCTGCGCGATAATGCCGACCCGAAACCCCTGTGCTTCCAGCACACGCCCGATAATCGACGCACCGAAACTGGGATGATCGATATAGGCATCCCCTGATACGATGATGATATCGCACGCATCCCAGCCGAGAATATCCATTTCCTTTTTCGACATCGGCAAAAAAGGAGCGGCACCTGCGCGTTTGACCTTGCGCGGCACATAGGAAAAGATATTTTTGGGAACAACCGTCATATCGGCAGCCAGGGAAAAGACAAACAACACATCCAGTATACGGATGCACACGACAAAGACAACATCCCGGCGACATGCCGGTCAGGATACCTGCGACATCATGCCGGTTTCGGATAACTGACTTCCAGAATGACCAGTTCCTCGACACCGTTTGGCGTATGCAGGGTCACGGTATCACCCTCGCGTGCCTTGATCAGCGTTCTCGCCATCGGCGAAATCCAGCTGATCTTCCCCTGCAACGGATCGAATTCGTCGATCCCGACAATGGTCACAGTATTTTCCTCGCCATCCTCGCGTTCATAAGTGACGGTCGCGCCGAAAAAGATCTGGTCGTTGCCGTAATGGATACTGGGATCGAACTCTTCAGCAGCCTCGATCCGCTTGATCAGGAAACGGATACGCCGGTCGATCTCTCTGAGACGACGCTTCCCGTAAATATAATCGCCGTTCTCCGAGCGGTCGCCGTTCGAGGCCGCCCATGACACCGTCTGGACGACCTGTGGGCGTTCCTTGTCGATCAGCTGCAACAACTCGTCTTTCAGCCTTTTCAGCCCGGCAGGTGTAATGTAGTTCTTGAACCCTGTCGGAAGCGCAGGCGCAGCCGGTTCCAGATCGTCATCCGTATCCGTTTCTTTCGTAAAGGCCTTGTTCATCGCTTGTTCGTTCAACAGAAAAAATCACCGTCGGCAAACGGCAAAACCCGGCACGGCGCACACCGTACCGGGACATGACAGAAAGCGGCAGTTTATTCGGCCGGTGCCAGCGAGAGATTCAACTGGTTCTTGACCGCATCTTCCGGAACCGGCGCCGAATGCTTGCGTTCATATTCCAGTCTGGAAAGATAATCGGACGAAACATCGCCGGTAATGTACAAACCGTCGAAACACGATGCCTCGAAATGCCGCAAGGCCGGATTCACGTCCGTCACCGACTGTTTCAGCGCATCCAGATCCTGATAGACCAGTGCATCGGCGGTCATTTCACGACGGACTTCCTCATCGGTACGACCATAGGCGATCAGTTCTTCCCTTGTCGGCATGTCGATTCCATACACATTCGGGAACTTGACCGGTGGCGCTGCCGATGCGAAAACGACTTTCGATGCACCGGCATCACGAACCATCTGGACGATTTCCTTGCAGGTCGTTCCGCGAACGATCGAGTCATCGACCAGCAACACGCTTTTTCCCTTGAATTCCGAACCGATGGTATTGAGCTTCTGGCGGACGGAACGCTTGCGCACAGCCTGTCCCGGCATGATGAAAGTCCGGCCGATATAACGATTCTTGATCAGGCCTTCGCGGTATTCGATTCCCAGTTTCAATGCCAGCTGAATCGCCGCCGGACGAGAAGAATCCGGAATCGGCATGACCACATCGATATCTCCGGTCGGTATTTCACGCCGGATTTTTTCCGCCAGATGTTCGCCCATCTTCAGACGAGTCGCATATACCGAAGCGCCGTCGATCAGGGAATCCGGACGTGCCAGATAGACATATTCGAAAATACACGGATTCAGGCTCGGATTGTCCGCACACTGCTGGCTGTACAGATTGCTGTCGACATCGATGAAAATGGCTTCACCTGGCATCACGTCACGCATGAACCGGAAACCAAGACCTTCCAGCGCGACCGATTCACTGGCGATCATGTACTCCGTACCCGTTTCCGTTTCGGCAGAACCGATACACAACGGACGGATGCCATAAGGATCGCGGAAAGCCAGAATACCGTAGCCCGCAATATGGGCCACAGCGGCATACGCGCCGCGAACCCGTTTGTGCAAGACGGAAACCGCACGGAAAAGCGCGGCAGGATCGAGAGAATAGCCGCTCGTCGCTTCCTGAATTTCATGTGCCAGCACATTGAGCAACACTTCCGAATCCGAATTGGTGTTGATATGGCGGCGATCGTTCTTGAACATCTCGCCCTTGAGCTGCTGGCAATTGGTCAGGTTGCCGTTATGGGCGAAAGTGATACCGAAAGGCGCATTCACGTAAAACGGCTGCGCTTCTTCCTCATTCTTGGCGGAACCGGCTGTCGGATAACGGACATGTCCGATTCCGCAGCTTCCCGGAAGCGCGCGCATATTGCGTGTACGGAACACATCCCTGACCAGACCGTTCGCCTTGAACATGGCGAACTTGCCGTTATTGCATGTCGCGATACCGGCTGCATCCTGCCCACGATGCTGGAGCAGTTGCAACGCATCATAAATCAGTTGGTTGACTGGTGTCTGTGAAACAATACCAACGATGCCACACATGGTGACTCCTCAATCAAAAAATTAAGAAAAAACGAAATCCTGCCGGCATACATACGCTATCAGTAATGAATGTATGCCACAAAATAGTCCGGCAAATACGGCATGGTCATCCTTGCCGCCGATTCGGCCGCCGGCGAAAACATCGCATTTTGCCAGAAAGGCTGCTGCGGTATTCTCGTCATGCCACATACCAGAACCAGTGCCAGTGCAATGAGCGCACCTCTTGCCAGTCCGAACAATGCCCCCAGCAAACGATCCATGAAAGTCAATCCCGTCGCCTGCAATACCAGACTGACCAGTTTGGCAAGAAACATCATGGCAATTCTCGTCGCCAGGAACAACACGACAAAAGCGACTATGATTCTCGCCGTTTCGCTGGAAATCAGCCCCGACAGCCAGGGCGCGAGCATCTCGCCGTAATTGATTGCCACATAAAACGCCACAATCCAGCTCGCCAGCGAAATGACTTCCCTGACCAGACCACGCGTCAGGCTGATCAGCATGGAGCCGATCAGCAACACAAGCAGCACATAGTCGAAAGCCGTCAAAACCCGACTCCTGCCATGACATCAGTTCGATACCAGCGTGCAGGACAGTCCCATTGACTTGAGCTTGGAACAAGTACTGTCCACCTCACGCTTGCCTGACAGCGGTCCGATCCTGACACGTATCCTTTCCTCGCCGTTTTTGGTCTTCACTTTCTGCGTATGGGAACGGATCCCCGCCTTGGAAAGGCGCGCCTGCAATTCATTCGCCTTTTGCTGCGACCCCAGTGCAGCAACCTGTATCATCTGTTTGCCAGCCCCTGCGGCAGCCGCATTCTTGTCGGCGATCATTTTTCCGATCGGATCATCCGCTTCGACTTTCGCTTTCTCCTGCCGTGCCTTTTCAGCCTGTTGCTGCTTTTCCTTGTCTGCCTGCGTCTGCTTGTCCACTACAGCCTGTGACTGGCCAGAATCAATTCCCTGTGCGACAGCGGCCGTTTTCTCAGTCGTACCCGCAGAAACAACCGTTCCACCGGATTCCGGTGTCACAACCGCAGTACCTGCCTGCTGCACACCTTCCGCGGTACCGTCCGCGATCCGTGCCGGCGTTGTTTCGGAAACGGTTTCCTCATCCGTCTGCTGCATCGCCGCTTCCTCGCCGGGAGCGGCAGATGTCGGCGAGGGCTGTGCAATACCCGCCGTTTGCAAAGGCTTGTCTTTGGAAGGAATATCGATGACGAGATTGGGCGCCGACTGTTTCGGTTTCGATTCGAAAACCATCGGCAAAATCACGATGGCGGCAAGCACCAAGGCAATGGAACCGACAAGACGTCTGCGTGCCCTCTTCTTTTCCGGCAAATGCGGATCATCTACACCGTTTTGCGCAGAATCTTTCTTTCGGTCGATACGGTCTGCGACAAACCGGTCGTTGTTGCCGGACGCGTCGTCGGTATCGGACTTCGACTTGCCCCAGCGAAAAAAGGAAAAACGGCTCATGCGATCAATGGTGGTTGGTGGAAGAATCCCGATCAGGATCCTGAGTGACGCCTGTTACGACCCAAAACGATCCGAATGCGACTATTCTATCATTTTTCCGCGCATTGTTTTTCGCACCCGTCAACGCATCGGCGGCACGATGATAGACGGAAATACGCTGTCCGGTTCCGTCGTCCTGAATTCCCGCGGCCACCAGTTTCTGCTTCAGCGCTTCCGCACTGGCGGCTCGCGGCAACGGCAAATCAGTCAGATACCAGCGATCGACACAATCTTTCATCAGCGCGATGACACCATCGATATCCTTGTCGGCCATGGCGCCGAATACGGCATGCGTCATCCCATGGCACCCCATTTCCCTCAGATTCCGCGCAAGAACCGCAGCCGCATGCGGATTGTGCGCGACATCGAGAATGATGGATGGTTCTTGCTGCACGATCTGGAAGCGTCCCGGCAATTCCGTCTTCACCAGACCACGCCCTATCGCATCCGGACCGACCGGAAGACGGGCCTGCAGGGCTTCGACGACGGCAACTACCGTTGTGGCATTGTGAATCTGGTTGTCTCCGTACAAGGAAGGCTGTGCCAGTCCTGTCAACACCGTCTTGCCGCAATAATCCCAACCTCCGGCATACATCCTGCATGAATAGTCACGCCCGAAAACCTTCAGATCGGCGCCGATCGCACGGGCATGTCCGACCAGTGAATCAGGTGGATCGATATCACCGTAAAACGCGACCTTGCCGCTTCGGTAAATCCCGGCTTTCTCAAAACCGATCTTCTCGCGGGTATCGCCGAGAAACTCGACATGATCGATCGCGACATTCGTTACGACGGCGACATCCGCATCGATCAGATTGACCGCATCGAGGCGACCGCCGAGACCGACCTCCAGTACGACCACATCAAGCCGCGCATCCGCGAACATCTTCAGCGCCACCAGTGTCGTGAATTCGAAAAAAGTCAGCGCGATATCGCCCCGTGCAGCTTCGACCTGTTCGAAATAATCGACCAGTTTCCCGTCATCGACCATTTCGCCGTCGATTCGCATCCGTTCGTTGAAACGATGGATATGGGGCGACGTGTAAAGACCGACCTTGTAGCCGGCTTCCTTCCAGATCGTCTGGAGCATGGCACAGGTTGACCCCTTGCCGTTCGTCCCGCCGACGATGACAACAGGACAATCGAAACGGATCGCCAGACGTTCCTTCACGACACGGATACGATCCAGTCCCATTTCGATATTCTTCGGATGGAGACTTTCCACCAGACGGGTCCATTCCGCGAGAGAACGTCGCGCGCCCTTGTGCTCGCTCACTTGTTCAGACGTCATCATGAAAAACGATTGATGAATACAATAAAAAAACCCGGCGTCTCCCCATTACTGAAAAGACGCCTGCGGAATAAGGGATACAGACCGTCAGGAAGCCTGTTCAAGCGATTTGCCCTGCAACATGGCCAGCAAATCGAAAAGTTCCTTGCGCAATTCACGGCGATCCACAATCCGGTCGATAGCGCCTTTTTTCATCAGGAATTCCGAACGCTGGAAACCTTCTGGCAATTTTTCGCGAACGGTATTTTCGATCACACGAGGCCCCGCGAAACCGACCAGCGCTTTCGGCTCGGCCAGCACGACATCGCCCATAAAGGCAAAAGACGCGGAAACGCCCCCCATGGTCGGATCGGTCAACACGGAAACGAAAGGCAAACCTGCCTCGGCCAGTCTGGTCAGAATCATATTCGTCTTGGCCATTTGCATCAGCGAGAGCAAACCTTCCTGCATGCGCGCACCGCCACTGGCGGTAATGCAGATGAACGGAACTTTCTTTTCGATCGCTTCCCTGACACCGCGCACGAACCGTTCGCCGACGACCGACCCCATGGAACCGCCCATGAACTCGAACTCGAAACAGGCCACGACGACCGGCAACGACATGATCTTTCCGCCGACGACGATCAAGGCATCCGTTTCGCCGGTGGCTTTTTCGGCGGCACTCAGACGATCCGGATATTTTTTGCTGTCCTTGAATTTCAGGGAATCATACGGCAACACCGTACGGGCGACATCGTAACGCCCCTCTTCATCCAGCAATACATTCAGACGGTCCCTTGCACGGATACGCATATGGTGGCCGCATTTCGGACAGACATGCGAA
The DNA here is from genome assembly GCA_934277985.1 of uncultured Oxalobacter sp. GTDB lineage: Bacteria > Pseudomonadota > Gammaproteobacteria > Burkholderiales > Burkholderiaceae_D > Oxalobacter > Oxalobacter paeniformigenes. Next base: position 189,383 of record CAKQWF010000001.1, on the reverse strand, counting down.
TTCGTCTCCAGATCGGTCCGGTACAATACCGCCTCGCACGATGGGCATTTGACCCAAAGCCCTTCCGGCACGACACGCCGTGGGTTCGTCTGATGCTGGATTCTCGGGGGCAGCAACTTGTCAAGCCAACTCATAGATTCTCCTGATTAAACAGGCCATCGTCCTGAAAAACGATGGCCTGCTTTCGTCCTTTCATGCAGTAAAACCGACAGGCAATCCCTGTACAGGACGACTTTATAACCTTTATGGCGTCATTCGTCCAGTGCCTTTCGGATATCGGCAATGAATGCCCTGACGGCATCGACCGCCTTTTCAGGCGCTGTTTTTTCCAGTTCCTGTATGATACGGCTTCCGATCACCACGGCATCCGCCACGGAACCGAGCGCTCTGGCTGTCGCCGCATCGCGAATGCCGAAACCGACGCCAACCGGAATGGTAACGTATTTTCTGATTTTTTCAATGCGTGACGTGACTTCGCCGATATCCAGATTCCCGGAACCCGTCACTCCTTTCAGGGAAACATAATACAGATATCCTCCCGCTATCCTGCCGACTTTCCGGATACGTTCGTCCGTCGAGGTAGGCGCCAGCAGAAAAATCATATCCATGCCGGCATCCCTGAGTCTGGCTGCGAAATCCGTCGCTTCTTCCGGCGGATAATCGACCACCAGCACGCCATCCACCCCTTTTGTCGCGGCCTTGCGGACAAACACATCCGTCCCCATCCGCTCGATCGGATTGGCATATCCCATCAATACGACCGGAGTCAACGCATCACGCTTGCGGAATGCCTCGACAATATCGAGCACTTTCTCCAGCGTCATACCCCTGGCCAGCGCGACTTCGGATGCATGCTGGATCACGGGACCATCGGCCATCGGGTCGGAAAACGGCACGCCAAGCTCGATGATATCCGCCCCGCCCTCGACCAGTGCATGCATCAGCGAGACCGTCAGTTTCGGCTCCGGAAACCCTGCCGTAATGAAAGGAATCAGACCTTTTCTGTTCTGTTTTTTCAGATTATCGAGTGTTTGTTGTATACGAGACATAATCGATCCTGTTCTTCAAATCCGGTTACTGTTCATTCTTCTGGCGGAATACGGATTACCACCTGATACCCGCACGCAAGGCGACGGTATGCATATCCTTGTCGCCCCTTCCCGAAAGATTGACCAGAATGATTTTGTCCTTGTCCAGCGTCGGCGCCAGTTTCGCTGCATAAGCCAGCGCATGACTGGATTCCAGGGCGGGAATAATGCCTTCGATACGGCAACAGTCATGAAAAGCGGCCAGTGCCTCGTCATCCGTGACCGGCACATACGACGCCCGTCCGGAATCTTTCAGCCATGCATGTTCCGGTCCGACGCCCGGATAATCCAGACCGGCAGAAACGGAACAGGTATCGATGATCTGTCCGTCGCCGTTCTGAAGCAGATAAGTCCGATTGCCATGCAGGACACCCGGCGCTCCACCATTGAGCGAAGCGGCATGCCGTCCCGTTTCGATACCCTCTCCGGCCGCCTCGACACCGACGAGCGCCACTTCAGCACGATCGATATAAGGATAAAAAATACCCATCGCATTGGAGCCGCCGCCCACACAGGCGACAACGATATCCGGCTGGCGCCCCGTCAGTTCCGGCATCTGGACAAGACATTCCTCACCGATCACCGACTGGAAATCGCGCACCATCATCGGATAGGGATGCGGCCCCGCCACCGTGCCGATGATATAAAACGTGGTTCCGACATTGGCGACCCAATCGCGCATGGCCTCGTTCAATGCATCTTTCAGCGTTTTCGAACCGGACTCGACCGGTACGACGGACGCACCCAGCAATTTCATCCGGTACACATTCTGCGCCTGCCGCTCGACATCCTCGCTACCCATATAGACATGGCACTCCAGACCGAAACGGGCACAAATCGTCGCCGTCGCCACACCATGCTGACCGGCTCCCGTCTCGGCGATGATCCTCGTCTTGCCCATCCGCTTCGCCAGCAAAGCCTGACCGATCACATTATTGATCTTGTGGGCACCGGTATGGTTGAGGTCTTCCCTTTTCAGATAAATTTGCGCGCCGCCGAGCATTTCTGACCAGCGCGATGCGTGATAGACCGGCGAAGGCCGGCCGACAAAATGTTTCAGTTCATAGCGGAATTCCGCCAGAAAACCGGGATCATGCTTGTAACGCGCATAAGCCTGTTTCAGCTCGTCCAGCGCGTGGATCAGTGTTTCGGAAACGAAAATGCCGCCATAGGGGCCGAAATGACCGTTTTCATCCGGCAAATGATAGCCGGACGCCTCGAACAGCGCATCGGACGCGCTGCAATATGCTTTCTGATTCATGGATAAATCTCTCTTGAATGCGATGGCATCGCCACCTGCACGAAACGGAAACGTGCCGAAAAATCCTGCTATACCGTTTCATCGGCCTTGCGTACCGCCTGGATGAAAGCATGGATTTTCACGGCGTCCTTGATGCCGCGTGCCGCTTCCACGCCACTGCTGACGTCAACGGCAAACGGGCGCAACCGCGCAATCGCACCAGCGACATTTTGCACGCTCAAGCCACCACTCAAAACGACCCGAGGCCCGATTTCTTTTGACACGAGAGACCAATCGAATACCCTTCCCGCACCGCCGTAGGCATCCGTCCAGGTATCCAGAAGCAAACCCTTGAAAAACGGACTGGCGTTGCGATAAATCCGCTCATATTGTAGCAAATCATCGGGCGTTGTATCCGGTTTGACGCGAAAAACGCGAATAAAAGGCAAACCGGCCGAAAACGCCGCTTCATGACAGGCCTGCGGCGATTCATCGCCATGGAATTGCAACAGCGACAAATGCGCCAGCCGGGCGGCCTTTTCCACATCCCGGCAATCCGCATTGACGAACAGACCGACCGTCGAGACGAAAGCGGGCACATGCGCCGAGAGGGCAGCTGCTTTCTCCGGCGTGATGAAACGCGGACTGGCCGGATAAAAAACAAACCCGAGCGCGTCCGCACCGGCACAAACGACAGCCTTGACATCTTCCTCGCGTGTCAGACCGCAAATCTTGATTCGCGTACGATAAGTCATGATTCAGTATGCAATGAAGAAACATCCTGCAAACCGCTATCAGGGAAAAACATCATCCCTCTGCGGCAACCCCCACTTGCTGTCATAAAACACCCGTGACAGATACAGCCCGTCCGGCGCGAAAGTCGGTGCTGCCAGCGACCGGTTCCGGCTTTCCAGCAGGGTTTTCATCCACTGCGGCGGCTGGTTCTGCTTGCCGACCACAATCAGGGAACCGACGATATTGCGGATCATATGATGCAAAAAGGCATTCGCCTCGAACGTGAACACAATCAGATTTCCCTGACGTGCAATGGAAATATCATGCATCGTCTTCACCGGCGTGATCGACTGGCATTCCGCTGCACGAAATGCCGAGAAATCGTGTTCCCCGAGCAAAAAGGCCGCCCCCTGCCGCATTTTGTCCAGATCAAGCGGCCTGAAAACCCAGCCCGCACGGTTCTTCCACAGCGGCGAACGAACCGGACTGTTGTATATCAGATAACGATACCGGCGCGCCACCGCGCTCGAACGGGCATGAAAACCGTCCTTGCCGCCCGGCACTTCGCACGCCCAGCGCACCGCGATGGACGACGGCAAATAGGAATTGATCCCACGCACCCAAGACACCGGCAAGCGCTCCAGCTCTGTATCGAGATGTACGACCTGTTCCGTGGCATGCACCCCCGCATCGGTCCGTCCGGCACACGTCGTCGCGATTTCAGTCTGTGCAAACTGCCTGATCGCCGCTTCCAGCCGATCCTGTACCGTCATGCCGTCCGGCTGCGTCTGCCAGCCGCGCCAGTCGGTGCCGTCATATTCGATACCCAAAGCAATTCGTTTCATTTCATCCTGTCCGATCCATTCCGGAAGACCCCTATTTTACCGTACAAATCCCGGGCATCCGCGACACTCCGTTTTCCGGACTGATACCGGACACCTGCAACCTGCCATAACCCCCACCCACCATAGCCTTCACCGGTACATCAAACGTCACCCGACACCACTTCAATATGAAAACAGGAATCATTTTCATATTGAAGTTTCATTTTGCCAGGAATAGAATATGAAAACAGTTTTCGGATTCATGCAGGAAATCATCTTGGGCCGTTCCACGTCATATCAGACCAGACATCGCAAGGCACTACTTTCCTTTCTGGAATCAGCACAGGGAAGGCATGTCACAGCCAGCGACATCCATCACCATTTCCGGCAACTCGGCATGACGATCGGTATTTCCACCATTTACCGTCATCTCGAACGGATGGTCGATGAAGGGTTGGTCAACCAGTACCTTCTGGACAAGGCCGACGCCGCCTGTTTCGAATATGTCGGCCCCCATGTCGAGGATCACACCTCCCCATGTTTTCATCTCAAATGCGAATCGTGCGGCAAGCTGATCCATGTACATTGCGACGAGCTGAACCAGATACACAACCATATGCGCCAGAAACACGGGTTCGACATCAATACGATGCGAACGGTTTTTTACGGTCAGTGCGACCAGTGCAAAAACCCGTCGCACCGCTAGCGCCTGTTCATCCGGATAAGATCATGGTCACATGTTTTCACAGCATGCAATCCCTATCTGTTTTATTGCCACCGTTTACCGGAGCATGCCACAACGCCGCATGCCAACAACATACGAGATCCTGTCGATGAAACGCCTATTTTCATTTCTGGCCATAACCGTGCTGGCCATCTCCTGTCTGACGGCATGCAATTCCCGCACACAGGAAACGCCTGCCGCAACAAACCGGTTGCGCATCGTGACCACCATTTTCCCGCAATACGACTTCGCCAGGGAAATAGCCGGCGGCAAGGCCGATATCACCATGCTGCTCAAACCCGGCATGGAAAGCCATTCCTACGAGCCGTCGCCACGGGATATCCAGTCCATCCAGAACAGCGACCTGTTCATCTATACCGGTGGCGAAAATGACGCATGGGTAGAAAATATCCTGAACTCCATGGGCGAAAAAAAACCCGCCACCATCAAACTGCTCGATACCGTCAAAACCGTTGAAGAAGAAACCGCAAACGGCATGGAACACGGTCATGACGGCCACCGGCACGATATCGACGAACATGTCTGGACATCACCGAAAAACGCCATCGCAATCGTTGACCGGATAGCCGCGGCCATGTCGGAAAAAGATCCCGACAATGCCACTTTGTACGAACAGAACAGGCAACGTTATGTCGGACAACTTCAGCAAATGAACGCCACATTCCGTGACGTCATCGGCCATGCCAAACGCAAAACCCTGCTTTTCGGCGACCGATTTCCGTTCCGCTACTTCGCCGATGAATACGGTCTGAAATATTATGCCGCATTCACCGGCTGCTCCGTGGAAACCGAAGCCAGTGCCGCCACACTCGCCTTTTTGATCGACCGCGCGAAAAAAGAACATATTCCCGTCGTATTCACCATCGAATTTTCAAACGGGAAAATCGCCGACGCCATCAGCGACGCAACCGGCGCGCGGAAAATGACCCTGTACTCTTACCACAACCTGACCCGCGACCAGCTTGAAGCGGGAGAAACCGTACTGGGCCTGATGCAGAAAAACATCGACAGTCTGAAAACCGCACTGTACTGACAAAATAGTACCGCACGACAAAAAATGAATCTGATTACCTGCCAGAACGTGTCTTTCGCCTACAACGGAACCGTCGCCGTGAAAGACCTCAACTTCACGGTGACAACCGGCGACTACCTTTGTATCGCCGGGGAAAACGGTGCCGGGAAAAGCACACTGGTCAAGGGACTGTTGAACCTGATTCGGCCGTCAGGGGGTACCATCCGCATGGCAGACGGTTTCATCGCCAGCGAAATAGGTTATCTTCCGCAGCAAAACCCGATCCAGAAAGACTTCCCGGCCAGTGTGCATGAAGTCGTACTTTCAGGCTGTCTGAACCGGCTCGGATGGCTGCCTTTTTACCGTGCCGACGAAAAACGTCTTGCCCAAAAAAACATGGAACGGCTTGGCATCGCCCATCTCAGAAACCGCTGCTATGCCGAACTTTCAGGCGGTCAGCAACAACGTGTCCTGCTGGCACGCGCCCTGTGCGCCGCGAAAAAGGCGATTCTGCTTGACGAACCGGCAGCCGGTCTCGACCCCGTCGTTTCACAGGAACTCTACGAACTGATACAGTCCATCAATCAGGACGGCATGACCGTCATTATGGTCACCCATGATATCGCCGCCACCCTGAAATACGCACGGCATATCCTGCATCTGCAGCATACCCAATTGTTTTTCGGAACGACCGGTGACTATATCCACAGTGACATCGGCCGTATCTTCACCGGAGGAAACATATATGGTCGGCTTTCTGCATGACATGCTTTCCTATCCATTCATGGTGCGCGCCCTGATCGTCGGTACCGTCGTGGCTTTGTGCGCCTCGCTGCTCGGTGTCAGTCTGGTACTGAAACGCTATTCCATGATTGGTGACGGCCTTTCCCACGTCGGCTTCGGAGCGCTCGCGCTGGCGACCGCCATGAACGCCGCACCGCTGACGATAGCCATTCCCGTCGTCGTCACCGCATCCTTTCTACTGCTGCGTCTGAGCGCCAACAGCAAAATCAAGGGAGACGCCGCCATCGCTCTCATATCGACCGGTGCACTGGCGACCGGTGTCATGATCGTCTCGATGACCACCGGCATGAATACCGACGTCAACAATTACCTTTTCGGCAGCATCCTCGGCATGTCGTCTTCGGATGTGAACCTCAGCCTTGTCCTGTCCGCCGTCGTACTGCTACTGTTCGTCGTATTGTACAACCGGATTTTCGCCATCACCTTCGACGAAACATTCGCACGCGCCACAGGAACCCGTTCGGGGCTGTTCAACATGCTCATCGCTCTTATGTCCGCCCTGATCATCGTACTGGGCATGCGGATGATGGGTGCGTTGCTGATTTCCAGCCTGATCGTTTTCCCTGCCCTGACTTCCATGCGACTGTGCCGCACATTCCGTTCCGTCATCATCCATGCCGCCATGATTTCCGTGGCATGCCTGTGGATCGGCATCATGATTTCCTACTGTTATGCGACACCTACCGGCGCCAGCATCGTTTTGTGCCATATGGCGGCCTTTGGGCTGTACTGGCTGGCGAGCCTGCTCATCCGGACAGGTCTGTCCGGCAAAAGGGGATAATAGCGATACCACCTGTCGCATCGCACCTTTTATCACACAGCGCAATACGACATCTTGTCACGACATGACCATGCGATAACGCATATACCGCATGCCGATATGACCTTCAAGGTTTGTCCGCACGGTAAATCATCAGAAAAGCATCGACTGCGGCTCCGATTTTCTGCCGGAACGTATCCGTATCGAACGGTTCGCCATAACGGAAAAGATAACGTTCAAACAATTCCGCCCTCAGCAACGCGAACAACTGTGCGGCTGCGACATCGGCATCGGCCTGACGCAACTGGCCACGCTTCATGAACAATTCCAGAAAAGCGGCGATCCGTTTGCGCCCGGTCAATGGCCCGATTTCGTAAAACACACTCCCCGTTTGAGAACGCCCCGATTCCTCGACAGCAAGACGATACAACTCCTGGAACTCCGGCAGACAAATCATCGACATGAACTTCTCACCGAAATTTTTCAGGATCGCTGCAATATCCATCGGAGAATTTTCCACTTCGGAAAACACCGCTTCCATCCGGTGCCTGTACCCCTCCGGAATCACCTCGACCGACTGGTCCAGATACGTGACGATTTCGTCGCGGTTACGATTCGCCGCAGCACTCATTACTTCCTGAAAAAGCAGTTTTTTGGAAGGGAAATAACCATATAACGTCGTTTTCGAACCACCGAGACGCGCAGCGATTTCATTCATCGAGGTCTTTTCATACCCCATTTCACAAAACACCTCATGTGCCACTCTCAAAATGGCATTGCGTTTCATTTCGGTCTTTCTTCTCATTTTTCTGTACCAACCTGTATCGTTTTTATTGACAACGCGGAACGCCCGCTCGATAATTGCACCGAGCTGTACAGTTTTTAACGAATGAATTTATGATCCTGCTTTCCTATTTTCGCACATACCGGCACGTCACACGGATTTCATATCTGTTTCCTGCGTGTCTTGTCGCATTTCTGTGTGGTTGCGCCCCGATTCCACCCAAAGGCACTTCACCGGAAATGAAACCGGTCGAACAATACGAAACTTCACAATCCCTTGCAGGGCCCGAACGCGACTGGCCCGACGAAAAATGGTGGACATCCTACAACGATCCACAGCTCGATACGCTGATCGGAGAAGCGCTGGTTCATGCACCATCCATGACGATCGCGGAAGCGCGCTTCCGGCAAGCCGTCGCTATCGCGAAGCAGGCCGGCGCGATTCTGCAACCGCAAGTCAGTATGGATGCCTCGGCCACTGTCCAGAAACTGAGCTACAACTATGACCTCCCTCCCGATCTGACACCACGCGGCACGCATGGATACGGTTCGATGGCCTTGAATTTCAGCTGGGAACTGGATTTCTGGGGCAAAAACCGTGCTGCCTTGATGGCGGCCACATCAGCCCGTGAAGCGGCTGCCGCCGATGCGGCACAGGCACGCCTGCTTCTGTCGGCTTCCATCGCTTCGGAATACGGCGAACTGGCACGCCTGTACGACACACTCGATACGGTCAACGCCATTGCAAGTGTCCAGAAAAAAAACCTGGAGCTGTTTACGGAACGCAACCGGCACGGGCTGGAAAATCTCGCCAGCGTCGAACATGCCAAATCGCTTTTGGCACGTACCGAGGAAGAAATCCTCTCGCTGGACAAGCAGATCGGATTGCAACGCAACAAACTGGCTGCGCTCGTGGGAGCAGGTCCCGACAGAGGGTTGTCGATCACAAGACCGCAACTGCATCTGACGGCGAATTATGCCGTTCCTGCCGAATTGCCGCTGAATTTGCTGGGACGTCGTCCCGATATTGTCGCTGCACGTCTGCAAGTCGAGGCCGCAACAAGCATGATCGAAAAACAGAAAGCCGAGTTCTATCCGAATGTCAATCTTTCGGCCTTTCTCGGCTACCAGGCACTCGGATTCGACAAGATACTGAAATCCGGTTCCGACTTCGGCGGTATCGGTCCTGCCATTTCCTTGCCGATTTTCACCGGCGGACGCTTAAGCGCAGAGCTTGAAGAAGCCAGAGCCGGACTGGATGAAGCTGTCGGCATTTACAACCAGACCGTTTCCGTAGCCTTGCAGGAAGTCGGAGACGCCATACTGAACCAGAAGCAGCTGATCCGGCAACTTGAAAAAATCCGCACGGCCGTCGCCTCTGCGCGTGAAGCGCATCGCATCATCAGCGACCGTTACCGCGGCGGCCTGGCCAACTATCTCGAAGTGCTGGCGGCAGAGGAAACCTGGCTTGAAACCTCTCGTACAGAAAAAGATCTGCAATCCAGAATATTCACCTACGACGTGGCGCTCATCAAGGCACTCGGCGGAGGCTACAACATGCCGGCATCGGCCGATACCGGTCATCCAGTCACCGAAAACTGAAGGCAACGTCACAAGGACTGACAAGGAACACCCATGAGCAATCAGACAAACACCATCACCCCGGAAGAACATCCTGCGCCAGACAAAAACCATACCCGGCGCAAACGGCTTTTCATCGGACTTTTCGCTGTCATCATCGCAAGCGCCATCGGCTACGGCGCCTACTGGTACCTGTATGCCTCGCGTTTCGTCTCGACCGACAATGCCTATACTGCGACCGAAGTGGCACAAGTCACACCTTCCGTCTCCGGTACGATACAAGCCGTCAACGTCGTGGATACCCAGGAAGTCAAGGCAGGCGACATTTTGGTCGTCATCGACGAAATCGATGCACGACTGGCACTGAATCAGGCCATTGCTGACGAAAGTCAGGCGCATGCCCAGCTTGCCGCCGCACAGGCAGACCTGAAAAAAGCGAAAATCGATCTGCAACGCAGAAAAGCGCTGATCGCTTCCGGTTCCGTATCGGGAGACGAACTGACGGCTGCGCAAAACGCCTATGAATCGGCCAACGCTCACATCGATCAGGCCAAAACCGCCATCGCACAGGCACAGGCACGAGCCGAACAGGCACGAGTCGATCTGTCTCGTACCGTTTTGCGCGCACCGGTCGACGGCGTCATTTCCAAGCGAACCGTTCAGGTCGGCCAGAAAGTCCAGGCGGGTATCCCGCTGATGGCCGTCGTTCCGATTCAGGACATCCACGTGGATGCCAACTTCAAGGAAGGGCAGCTCACCCATGTCCGGACGGGACAGAGTGCGGAAGTGGTTTCCGACATCCACGGATCTTCAGTTGTATATCACGGCGTCGTGGATGGATTTTCCGGCGGTACCGGTTCCGCCTTCGCCCTGATCCCGGCGCAAAACGCGACCGGCAACTGGATCAAGGTTGTCCAGCGTCTTCCCATCCGTATCCGGCTTGATCCGGAAGAACTGAAAGCCAACCCCTTGCAGGTCGGACTCTCCATGACCGTGACGGTCGATACAGCCAGCGGAAAGCAACACGAGTGATTCGCAAATATCTTGTTCAACGTATCTCTTCGAATACCCGATCATGAAGCAGGAATCACACACCGCCTTTCAGGGACCGATGCTCTGGATAACGGCTCTGGTACTGACCGCAGGCAACTTCGTCGCCATTCTGGACTCGACAATCGCCAACGTATCCGTCGCCCATATCGCCGGCGGTCTGGGTGCCAGCAACAGTCAGGGTACATGGGTCATTACGTCTTATGCAGTCGCCGAAGCCATTACCGTTCCGCTGACCGGCTGGCTGTCCAAACGTTTCGGCGCCACGCGTGTCTTCTGTTATGCGCTTGTTTCATTCGGCATCGGTTCAGCGCTGTGCGGGCTGGCCCATTCCCTGAGCTTTCTGATTTTCGCCCGCGTCTTGCAAGGATTTTCAGGCGGTCCGCTCATGCCGTTATCGCTGACGTTGCTGTTACGTATTTTTCCTAAAGACAAGGCGACAGTGGCCAACGGCTTGTGGTCCACGACGACCCTTGTCGCGCCTGTCATCGGCCCTATTCTGGGGGGATGGCTTTGCGACGAATACAGCTGGCCATGGATTTTCTACATCAATGTACCGATCGCCATCATTTGCGGGTCATTCCTCTTCGTCATTTTCCACAATCACCGTGAAGACTTGCAAAAACACCCCATCGACAAAGTCGGTCTGCTCCTGTTGATCATCTGGGTCAGTGCCTTGCAAATCATGATGGACGAAGGCAAGGATAAGGACTGGTTCGCATCCAACTACATCATCACGCTGGCGATTATCGCAGCCATCGGATTCGCCGCCTTCATGATCTGGGAAATCACACAGAAAAAAGACCCTGTCGTAGATCTGACCGTTTTCCGGCACCGCGGTTTTTCCGCAAGCGTATTGACACTGACACTGGGATTCGGCGCCTTTTTCGGCATCAATGTCCTGACACCGCTATGGTTGCAAACCAATATGGGCTATACCGCTACATGGGCAGGACTGGCAACCGTATGGACCGGTGTTTCGGCGCTCGTCATCTCGCCTCTCGTCACATCGCTTTCCAGCAGAATAGATGGACGCAAACTGGTCTTCGGCGGCGTTTTGTGGATGGGAGGTGTCACATTCATCCGCAGCTTTCTCAATACCGACGTGGATTACTGGACCATCGCCATGCCCTTGCTCGTCATGGGCATCGGCATGCCGTTTTTCATGATCCCGATATCGGCACAAGCCATGATGAGCGTCAAACCCGAAGAAATGGAATCTGCAGCCGGGCTGATGAATTTCCTGCGTACCATCTCGGGTGCTTTCGCGACCTCGCTGGTCAATACCGTCTGGGAAAACCAGACGAACTACAAGCATGAACAGCTGTCCGTCCTGCTCGATTCAACCGGCAACATTTTCAGGGAACTGGTGGCATCCGGTTTCGATACCGAAATGGCGCGTGGCATCATCAACCAGCTTACGACCAGCCAAAGTGTCATGCTGGCGACCAACGACATCATGCTCTACAGCAGCGTCGCCTTCGCCATCGCCGCCTTCTCCATCTGGCTGGGTCCCAGTACCAAAAAACTTTAATTCGTGCGGACATCAAAAACGGGCAGGATAACCTGCCCGTTTTTGTTTCACTGACGACAAAATCGTTACCGGTTGCCGCCTTTCATTCCAGAATGATACGCAACATGCGGCGCAACGGTTCGGCGGCGCCCCACAACAACTGGTCGCCGACCGTAAAGGCAGACAGGTATTCGCCCCCCATGCCCAGCTTGCGCAAACGGCCCACAGGCACCGTCAGACTGCCCGAAACCGCAGCCGGCGTCAGATCACGCATGGAATCGGCACGGGTATTGGGAACGACCTTCGCCCATGGATTGTGGCTTCTGATCATATCCTCGATTTCGTCAAGCGGCACATCCTTTTTCAGCTTGATGGTCAATGCCTGGGAATGGCAACGCATCGCACCGATCCGGACACACAGCCCGTCGACCACGATCCGGTTGCCGTCATCCTTGCCCAGAATCTTGTTCGTTTCCGCACCGCCTTTCCATTCCTCGCGCGACATGCCGTTACCCAGATCGGTATCGATCCAGGGAATCAGGTTGCCTGCCAGCGGAACACCGAACTGTTTCGTTTCATCCGCTGTCATGCCGCGCTGGCGTGCCAGTACCTGACGGTCGATTTCCAGAATGGCAGATGCAGGATCTTCCAGATTCATTCTGACTTCGGTATGAATCGAGCCGAACTGCGTCAGCAATTCACGCATATGCTGCGCACCGCCACCGGATGCCGCCTGATAAGTCATGGAAGTCATCCATTCGACCAGATCGTTGGCAAACAGGCCGCCCAACCCCACCAGCATGCACGAAACCGTACAATTGCCGCCGATGAAGTTTTTGATGCCCTTTGCCAGCGCCTCGTCGATCACCTTGCGGTTGACCGGGTCGAGAATGATGATGGCGTCGTCGTTCATCCGCAATTTGGAAGCGGCATCGATCCAGTAACCGTTCCAGCCTGCTGCACGCAGCTTCGGAAACATGTCGGCCGTATAGTCGCCACCCTGGCAGGAAATCAGGATATCGCACGTCTTCAGTTCATCCGTGCTGAACGCATCTTTCAGCACCGTTTCGTTTTTCGCCATCGCCGGAGCCTTGCCGCCGACATTGGATGTCGTAAAGAAAACCGGCTCGAACAAGCCGAAATCGTTTTCCTCCTGCATGCGCTGCATCAGCACGGAACCGACCATGCCGCGCCAGCCAATCAATCCTACCCGTTTCATCTCATTCACCCGATTCTGTCACTTGCGCGTGTCTTACAGTGCCGCGACAACGGCATCTCCCATTTCCTTCGTACCGACGCGTTTGGTACCCGCTTCGTAAATGTCGCCGGTACGCAGACCGTCAGCCAGCACTTTCTTGACCGCTTTTTCGATACGATCCGCCTGTTCGCCCATATTCAGCGAATAACGCAGCATCATGGCGGCAGACAGGATTTGCGCCAGCGGATTGGCGATACCCTTGCCGGCGATATCCGGAGCGGAACCATGTGACGGTTCATACAGCCCCTTGTTGTTTTCATCCAGCGAAGCAGACGGCAACATGCCGATGGATCCTGTCAGCATGGCGGCTGCATCCGACAAAATGTCGCCGAAAATGTTGCCGGTCAGAATGACGTCGAGTTCCTTCGGCGCACGGACCAGCTGCATGGCGGCATTGTCCACATACATATGATCGAGTTTGACGTCCGGATATTCCTTCGACACATCGATCACGATCTCACGCCAGAGCTGGGACGTTTCCAGCACATTGGCCTTGTCCACGGAAGTCAGACGTTTGCTGCGTTTCTGTGCGGTCTGGAAACCGACATGGGCAATACGACGGATTTCCGGTTCGGAATAACGCATCGTATCGAAGCCTTCACGTGCGCCCTTGAACGGGCCGTCCGGTGCTTCGCGGTGGCCGCGCGGCTGACCGAAATAAATATCCCCCGTCAGTTCGCGGACGATCAGAAGATCAAGTCCCGAAACAACTTCCGGTTTCAGTGTGGAAGCGCCTGCCAGTTCCGGATACAGAATGGCAGGACGGAGATTGGCAAACAGTTTGAGATTCTTGCGCAAACCCAGAATCGCCTGTTCAGGACGCAAGGCACGTTCCAGCGTATCGTATTTGAAATCGCCGACCGCACCGAACAGAATCGCATCGGCTTCTTTCGCCAGTTTGAGCGTACTTTCCGGCAGCGGATGACCATGTGCCGCATATCCGGCACCGCCGACGTCCGCCCATTCCATTTCGAAATTTTCACCCAGCGCATTCAGAACCCGAACGGCTTCATTCATGATTTCCGGGCCGATACCGTCACCCGGCAAAATTGCAATCTTCACGTTTATCCTCTCTCTTGTCGGCACATGCCGCAACCGGATGCACCTTCTCCTGTTGATATGAAACCAGCATCAAATCGTATTGGCCAACCAGGGCTGTTCGGCGATATGGCGTTTTTCGTATTCCCGAATCTTGTCAGCTTTCTGCAAGGTCAGGCCAATATCGTCCAGTCCGTTCATCAGACAATACTGGCGGAACGGATCGATAGCGAAGGTAAAGACCAGCTTGTTGTCCTCACTCGTGACCACCATCTTTTCCAGATCGATCGTCAGCTTGTAACCCGGCTGCGCCTGAACCGCCGTAAAAAGCTGATCCACCTGTTCTTCCGACAGGGTGATCGGCAAAAAACCGTTCTTGAAACAGTTGTTGAAGAAAATATCGGCAAAACTCGGCGCGATGACGGCCTTGAAGCCATACTGTTGCAAAGCCCATGGCGCATGTTCGCGGGAAGAACCACATCCGAAATTCTTGCGGGCCAGCAAAATCGAGGCCCCCTGGTAACGTGGCTGGTTCAGCACGAAATCCGGATTCAGCGGCCGTTTGGAATTATCCATACCCGGTTCGCCATGATCAAGATAGCGCCATTCATCAAACAAATTCGGTCCGAACCCCGTCCGTTTGATCGATTTCAGAAACTGTTTCGGGATAATCGCATCCGTATCCACGTTGACGCGATCAAGCGGGACAACCAGCCCGGTATGTACGGTAAATTTTTCCATGATTTCAAATCAGTCCGTTCGTCTTTCGCCAATCGGCAAAAAGCAACGGTTTCATGGCCTGTTCGCCACAAAACCGGAAATAACACAAAAAACGTCCAGGCCGCGTTACCTTGCGGCGTTTTCAACCGCAGAACCGGCTTTCTGCACGTCCTTGCCGATACCCTGGACAGTATTGCATGCAGCAAGAAACATGACGGCGGAAAAAACAGCAACCAGCATTCTCATCTTTTATCTCTCCATGTTTTAGTGATTTTCTCGTACATCCACAAAATGTCCTGCGATACCGGCAGCGGCGGCCATGGCCGGTGAAACCAGATGGGTTCTGCCGCCCTGTCCCTGCCGACCTTCGAAATTCCGGTTCGATGTGGAAGCGCACCGTTCCCCAGGAGCCAGCCTGTCGTCATTCATCGCCAGACACATGGAACATCCCGGTTCACGCCATTCAAATCCGGCATCCATGAAAATCTTGTCCAGTCCTTCCTTTTCCGCCTGTTCCTTGACCAGACCGGAACCCGGCACCACGAGTGCCAGTTTGACGTTCGCCGCACGTTTTTTTCCCTTGACCACCGCGGCGGCGGCTCTCAAATCCTCGATCCGCGAATTGGTGCACGAGCCGATAAACACCTTGTCGATCGCAATGGACGTAATCGGCATATCGGGTTTCAGATCCATATATTCGAGCGCACGGATGATCGCATTGCGGCGAACCGGATCGGCCTCGTTTGCCGGATCGGGAACTTTCCCGTCAATGGAAGTCACCATTTCCGGAGACGTTCCCCATGTCACTTGCGGCATGATTTCGGACGCATCGAGCGACACGACCGCATCGAATACCGCACCCGGATCGGAGTGCAGCGTTTTCCAGTAGGCGACCGCCTTGTCCCACTGTTCGCCTTTCGGAGAAAAAGGACGACCGCGGACATAGTCGATCGTCGTATCGTCGACCGCCACCATACCGGCACGTGCGCCTGCCTCGATCGCCATGTTGCACAGTGTCATGCGGCCTTCCATCGACAGGGCGCGAATCGCGGACCCGGCGAATTCGATGGCATAGCCCGTTCCGCCCGCTGTACCGATTTTTCCGATCACGGCCAGTACGATATCCTTGGCCGTCACCCCGTCCTGCAACGTGCCGTTCACTTCCACCAGCATGGCTTTCGATTTTTTCGCAAGCAAAGTCTGCGTCGCCAGCACATGTTCCACTTCCGACGTACCGATACCGTGTGCCAGACAACCGAACGCGCCATGCGTCGAAGTATGCGAATCGCCACAAACGACCGTCATGCCGGGCAGCGTCGCACCCTGTTCCGGGCCGATGACATGCACGATCCCTTGCCGTTTGTCCGCCATATTGAAGTAGGTCAGGCCGTACGTTTTCGCATTCATATCCAGCGTTTCCACCTGAAGACGTGAAATGGGGTCGGCGATCGGCCCCTTGCGGTTCTGCGTCGATACGTTATGGTCGGCCACCAGCAGGTTGGCGGAAACTCTCCATGGCTTGCGTCCCGCCATTCTCAGACCTTCGAAAGCCTGAGGGCTGGTCACTTCGTGCAGGAGATGACGGTCGATATACAAAATCGTCGTGCCGTCCTTTTCCGTATCCACCACATGGGATTCCCAAAGTTTGTCATAGAGAGTCTTTGCCATGATGCCAAATCACATTTTCTGTTAACCAATTTTTTATTATGCCACATTCGCCGTCAAACCTGACAGGCCGCATGGTTATTGCCTTGTTATTTCGTTGTCTGCCACCTGAATGACAGCCACGCGGCGAAAAGCGCCACCAAAGCAAAGGCACTCGCCACCCAGTACACCGATTCAGGCATGAAAAAATCCCATACCCACGACAACAGAAAACCGCCCGCCGTTCCGCCGATACCGTATGACGCACTGATGAAAAGCGCCTGTCCCCTTGCCTGAAGCGGACCGGAGAACCATTTCTGGATCGATAGGATGGAAGCGACATGATGCGCACCGAATGTCGCTGCATGCAAAAGTTGCGCGAAAAGCAAAATGGCGAACGATTCGGCGCCGACGCCGATCAGCGCGAAACGGACGACGGCAAGAAACAAACTGGCGAGCATCACCGACTTGATGCCGAAACGCCGGATCACCGGCGACTGGTAAATGAAAAACACGATTTCCGCCGTCGCGCCAATAGCCCACATCAGACCGATCGTCACGCTACTGTATCCCAGATTCGACAGATACAGCGAATAGAAAGCATACAGCGCCGAATGCGCCGCGAGCATGAAACAGCCAGATACCATGAAGGCCACCACATCACGCTGCCGGACGACATGCCAGAGCGACACCCGTTTTTTTTCCGCAGCAGGCCGCGGTGTCTGGTACAGCCGGAGGCTGACCAGCAAGACTGCGCCCAGAATAACCGCACCGACCCATGGCATCAAACCGATACCCGTCCAGTCCAGCACAAACCCGGAAGCCGCCGTCATGACGACATAGCCGACCGACCCCCACAAACGCAACTGCCCGTAACGGGACATATTGCCCTGCATTTCCGAGAGAATCAGGGCGTCCGACAACGGTCCCTGCGCACTCGTGAACAGATTGACCGCCACCATGAAAAAGGCGAAATACCAGAACCCGCCACCGAAGAAAAATCCGATGAACGCGACAAGCGCAGCCGCTGCTGTCATCTGGAGCACACGGGCTCGCTGCCCTGTCCAGTCCGCCAGCCACCCCCAGAGATTCGGCCCGACGATACGCATGGCCTGCATCAGCGACATCAGGATGCCGATTTCGAATGCGCCGATTTCCCTGAACGCCAGATACAGCGTGATATATGTCGGGAAAACACCGACGAAGCTGTAATAGCTGAAATAGAAAGCGCCGAAACCGAACGACTGTTTCGGCCAGGAAGATTTGTCCGACACCGCCAGACCCGTCTGCCGTTGCTATTTTCCGGATACCGTACCGGGCAGGCTGCCGGCGACTGGCGCGACGGGAAGCGCTACATCGGCACATTGCGCACGGTACTGCAAAACGGCATCCATCAGCACCAGCGCCAGCATCGCTTCGGCGACCGGCACGGCGCGAATACCGACACAGGGATCATGACGACCGTTCGTTTCCACCACGACCGGATTGCCTCGACTATCGACGGAATGACGCGGCAAGCGAATCGATGGCGTCGGTTTGACGGCGATACTGACCCGGATATCCTGCCCCGTCGAAATACCGCCCAGCACACCACCGGCATGATTGCTTGAAAACCCATGTGGCGTGATTTCATCGCCATGTTCGGAACCCTTTTGCGTCACGACAGCAAAACCGTCGCCGATTTCGACCCCCTTGACGGCATTGATCCCCATCATGGCAGCTGCGATTTCCGCATCCAGCTTTTCAAACAGCGGATTGCCCAGACCGACCGGCACACCACTCGCCACGACCTCGACTTTCGCGCCGATGGAGTCGCCTGCCTTGCGCAAGGCATCGAGCTTTTGTTCCAGCGACGACAACAGCGCGGCATCTTCAGTCGCGGCGAAAAAGGGATTGCCGGCAGTGAACGCCCATGAAACGAAAGGAATGACCGTGTCGCCCATCTGGCTCATGCAGCCCATGATTTCAGTACCGCAATGCATTCTCAACCATTTTTTCGCAATGGCCGCCGCAGCGACTGTCGCCGCCGTCAGGCGAGCCGACGAACGTCCACCGCCGCGCGGATCGCGGATACCGTACTTCATGAAATAGGTATAGTCGCCATGACCGGGACGGAATACCTCGGCGATATCGCTGTAATCCCGGCTGCGCTGGTCCTGATTCTCGATCAGCAGCGCAATGGGAGTACCTGTCGTTTTTCCCTGATAAACGCCCGAAAGGATCCGCACGGCATCGGGCTCGCGCCGTTGCGTGACGAAGCGCGACGAACCGGGACGCCTGCGATCCAGTTCCGGCTGGATATCCGCTTCGGAAAGTGCCATCCCCGGCGGGCAACCGTCAACAACACATCCCAGCGCCGGGCCGTGCGACTCGCCGAACGTCGTTACCGAAAAAAGCTTTCCGAAAGTATTGCCTGCCATCGTATCCTATCCCTATTGCCAGAAAAGGCGGATTTTAACACTCCGCTCCGAAAAAAATCGCGATCATCACGATATCAGGAACGCATGATGCACCGCGCTCAGGCACCAGTCCATCAGGGGCCCCGGGAAAACGCCCAGCACCAGTACCAGCACGCCATTGATACCGAGGCAGACCGCCATATCCCATGGCACGCCGATTTTCCCGGTATCCTGAGGTACATCGAAATACATGATCTTGACGACACGAAGATAATAAACCGCACCGACGACGGCAAAGAAAATGCCGACGACAGCCAGCCAGAACAGATCGACATTGATGACCGCCTGAAATACCGCGACCTTGCCGTAGAAACCGACAAGCGGCGGAACGCCCGCAAACGAAAACATGCACAACAGCATGATGAGCGCATACCAGGGATTCCGGCGGTTCAGTCCACGGAAATCAGACAGTTTTTCGGCCTCGATCCCTTTTTGCGACATCATGATGATGACGCCGAATGCGCCCAGCGTCGCCAGTACATAAACGATCGTGTAGTACATCGACGCGCCGTAAGCGAAAACGAAAGTCGTTCCGAGTTCACCCGCTTTCACCCCGGCAAGCATCCCCAGCAGCATGTACCCCATTTGCGAAATGGTCGAATACGCCAGCATGCGCTTGATATTCGACTGCATGATCGCCATCACGTTGCCCAGCGCCATCGACAGCACGGAAACCACGATCAGCATCTGTTGCCAGTCGACCGCCATCGGCAACAGGCCATCGACCAGAATCCGCATGCAAACGGCAAACCCCGCCAGCTTGGGTGCCCCGCCGACCAGAAGCGTCACCGCGGTCGGTGCTCCCTCGAATACGTCCGGCACCCACATATGGAACGGCACCGCCCCGAGTTTGAACGCAATGCCCGCCACCACGAAAACGATACCGAATACCATGATCAGCCGGTTCGTACCTGTCTGCGCAGCCATTTTCGCCACTTCCGCAAACCCCAGCGAACCGGTCGCGCCATAGAGCATGGAAATGCCGTAGAGCAGCAATCCCGAGCCGAGTGCACCCAGAATGAAAAACTTCGTGGCAGCCTCGACGGCCTTTCCGTCATCGCGCTTCAACGCCACCAGCGCGTACAGCGGGAAAGACATCAACTCGATTCCCAGAAACATGGCCAGAAAATCGGCGGCTGAAATGACGACGAACTGGCCCAGCATCGAAAACAGCGCCAGCGTATAAAACTCGCCGCCGAGATGCCCGGATGTCATCTGACGTTCACTGACATAACGCCGCGCATAGACGAGCGTCAGCAACATCGCGAAACAGGTACACAGCTTGAGCAGGTTCGACACGGCATCCGACACGAACGAACCACCGAAAGCATATACCACCGTCTTGTCCTGCATGAAAACGGCGCTGGCCGTCGCACAGGCGAGAATCACCAGCGACGACAGGACAAACGTGACATCACGCCTGCCCTGTGGCAAAAACAGATCGGCCAGCAGAATCAGCGGAACCGATACGACCAGTATCAGCTCCGGCATGGCAGAAATCAGGTTCATGGCATCCATACCGTCCGCATCCGCCCCTTACAGTTTCGATTGGGCCACATGGACCAGCAAATCGGCGACCGACACTTGCATGGCATCGGTTATCCATGCCGGATAAATCCCGATCGACAACACGAAACCTGCCATGATTGCCAGAATCAGGAATTCACGCGCACCGATATCCTTCAGTGCAGCCACATGGTCGTTCGCGACCGGTCCGAACAGCACGCGCTTGATCATCCAAAGGGTATAGGATGCACCGAGCACCAGCGCAAGCGCGCCGACAAGCGCGATCCAGACATTGACCTTGACCGCCCCGATAATGACCATCACTTCGCCGACGAAACCGGATGTTCCCGGCAAACCGCAATTGGCAAAGGCAAACAGCACGAAAAAGGCGGCGAAACGCGGCATGACATGCACCACGCCGCCATAATCGGCGATCTGGCGGGTATGCATCCGGTCATACAGCACACCGACACACAGGAACATGGCCGCCGAAACGAAACCGTGCGAAATCATCTGGACCAGCGCACCGTCGACCGTAATGGTCTCGAACAGGAAAAAGCCCAGCGTGACGAATCCCATATGTGCGATCGAGGAATAGGCGATCAGTTTCTTCATGTCTTTCTGCACCAGCGCGACCAGACCGATATAGATCACCGCGACCAGCGACAGCGCGATCATGAGCCATTCCATATACCGGCTGGCATCCGGCAGAATCGGCAAGGTGAAGCGGATGAAACCGTATGCACCGAGCTTGAGCATGATGGCCGCCAGAATGACGGAACCGCCGGTCGGCGCTTCCACGTGCGCATCAGGCAACCAGGTATGCACCGGCCACATCGGCACCTTGACGGCGAACGCCGTCAGCATGCCGATGAACAGCCATATCTGGACAGCCAGCGGTATCGGCGCCTTGTACCATTCGAAAATATTGAAACTGTCCGTCTGGAGATACAGGTACAAAATGGCGATGAGCATCGGCAACGAACCGAAGAACGTATAAAGAAAGAACTTGAACGCCGCATAAACCCGCCGTTCACCGCCCCAGACGCCGATGATGACGAACATCGGGATCAGTGTCGCTTCGAAAAAGACGTAGAACAGCAAACCGTCGAACGTGGCAAACGCACCGATCATCAAACCGGAAAGCACCAGAAAAGCTCCCATGTACTGGGCAATCTGTTTTTCGACATTGTTCCAGCCGGCGATCACCACGACCAGCGTCATCAGCGCGGTCAATACGACCAGCCACATCGAGATACCGTCGACACCCAAGGCATATTCCACATGAAACAGCCTGATCCAGGCATGCCGTTCGACAAACTGCATGCCATGCGCACTCCTGTCGAAAAAAAACACCAGCGGCAGCGTTACAGCCAGACTGACTGCCGCGCCCAGAAGGGACAGATACCGTACGAAAACGGCTCTTTCATCCTTTCCGACAGCCAGCACCAGCAGACCGAAAAACACCGGACACCAGATCGCCAGTGAAAGAATGGGAACAGGATAATATGACAACGTAGGCATGTTTTTACGAACTCGTTTTTATTTCAGACTGAAAGGCACAAACCATAACAGCAGGCACAACAATCCGACAATCATGACAAATACATACTGGTACAGATACCCTGACTGGAAATACCGGGCTGCCGCGACGAACCAGCCTGCCAGTCCCTCATATCCCGTCGCGTTTCTGTCAGGCGTTACCGCACTGCCGTCAGAATCCGATCCGCTTTTCTGACGCGACGCTCCTTTCAGAAGCGCGCGCACCATTGCGCCCACATCGAACACTTTCGACACGACATACGCCAGCCCTCTGCCTCCCCCGACAAAGAAACGCGAAATGATCCAGTCGTCGATCAGGGTGACATCTATCCATTTCCACAACACGTCGCCCACCCGCAATGCGGTACCGGCAAACCCGCGAAGATACAGACTGTCCAGATAATACTGTTCGACCAGCATGCGGTAGAGGAAACGCATTCTCCTGCGCAACCGGATCGGCATGATCGGGTTGACCAAATAGAAATACCATGCCGTCCCGACACCCGCAATCGCCAGCCAGAACGTCGGCGTCATGATTTCATGCAGTGTCATCGACAAGGCACTGGCGAAATGTCCCGCCATGACCGACATGGCCGGATGACGCGCATGATCGACCACGATCACGCCATCGAAAAACGTCCCGTAAAGCATGGCGTCGATCGCCATATAGCCGATCAGCACCGAAGGAATCGCCAGCAACAGCAACGGCATCCTGATGATCCACGGGGATTCATGCGGTTTTTCGCCGGGCAGCAAACCGATCAGATTGCCCTGCGGCACTTTTTCCTTTTCAGCCGTCTTGAGGTTGACCAGCTGTTGCCGCTGGAAACGCTCACGTCCGTGGAAAACATAGAAGAACAGGCGGAACGTGTAAAAACCCGTCACGAACAGACCGGCGATCACCGCCAGCATGGCAAACGTCGAACCCGGCACGGATGATGTACGGATCGCCCCGATGATGGATTCCTTGGAATAGAAACCGGAAAAGAACGGTACGCCGACCAGCGCCAGCGATCCGACGAGCGCCGTCGCATACGTCCAGGGCATGTATTTCCGCAATCCCCCCATGTTCCGGATATCCTGGTCATGATGCATGCCCAGAATGACGGAACCGATCGCCAGGAACAGCAAGGCCTTGAAAAAGGCATGCGTCATCAAATGGAAAACCGCAACCGAATAGGCGGAAGCGCCCAGCGCCACGACCATATACCCCAGCTGCGACAGCGTCGAATACGCCACGATGCGTTTGATATCGGTCTGAACCATCGCCACCAGCCCCAGAAACAGCGCGGAAATCGCGCCGACGATGACCATGACCGACAAGGCGACTTCGGAAAGCTCGTAAAGCGGCGACAGGCGTGCCACCATGAAAATGCCGGCCGTCACCATCGTGGCCGCATGAATCAGCGCCGAAATCGGCGTCGGGCCTTCCATCGAATCCGGCAGCCAGACATGCAACGGGAACTGTGCGGATTTGCCCATGGCCCCCACAAAGAGAAACAGACAGATCGCAGTAATGACCAGCCAGCCAGTACCCGGCACGGTCATGGCTGCCAGTTGCTCGCGCACACCGAATACATCACGATAGTTGAGCGACCCGGCAAACGCGAAAACCAGTCCGATACCGATCATGAAACCGAAGTCGCCCACACGGTTGACCAGAAACGCTTTCAGACCGGCCGAGACGGCGGTCGGTTTTTCCAGCCAGAAACCGATCAGCAGGTACGACATGACGCCGACCGCTTCCCATCCGAAAAAGAGCTGGATGAAATTGTTTCCCGTCACAAGCGACAGCATGGCGAACGTGAAAAGGGAAATATACGAAAAGAAACGGCTGACATTGTCGTCGTTTTCCATATATCCCATGGAATAGATATGCACCAGCAGTGAAATGAACGTGACCAGCGCCATCATCATGGCGGAAAGCGAATCGATCATGAACCCGATTCCGAACGACGTTTCGCCCACCGTCATCCAGGTATAGACATCGCCGTCGAAGCGTGCGCCGTTCATGACATCTGCCAGTATCACCAGCGAACAGGCGAACGACACCGCGACACCGGTGACGGTCACTGCCTTGGACGTACGCCGCCGGATCATGTGCCCGCCGAACAGCGACCCCATCAGCCCGGCAACAAGCGCACCGGCCAGCGGCGCGAACAGCGCAACCAGCAGCAAGTGGATATTCAGTTGATCGGGCATATCAGTTCTTTCCGTAATCTTTCCGTCATACGACAAATCAGGTTTGCATCATCCCTTCAGACTGTCCATGTCATCGGCACGGACCGAATGTATCTTCCGGAACAGAATGACCAGAATCCCCAGCCCGATCGCCGTTTCGGACGCGGCGACCGTCAGGATGAAAAACACGAACACCTGACCGGCCACATCTCCCAGATAATGGGAAAAGGCGATGAAATTCATATTGATCGCCAGAAGCATCAGTTCGATCGACATCAACAGCACCAGCAGATTGCGCCGGTTCATGAAAATTCCCATCACGGCGATCGAAAACAGGATCGCACCAAGAATCAGATAATGGACAAGCGTCACATTCATCGTCCATCCTCCCTTATCTCATGCTCACGCCGCGTTCCGGTTTCGCCTTCCGGCATTTCCGCGACCGTTTCCGCCTTCATGTCGACGATCCGCATCCGTTCCTTCGGATCGACACGCACCGCGGTGGCGGCCGACGTATATTTGGCGTCACGCCGGTAACGCAAGGTCAGCGTCACCGCAGCGACCAGCGCCACCAGCAGGATCATGGCGGCGATTTCCACGCTGAACAGATAATCGGTGAACAAGGCCTTGCCGATCGACGCCGTCAGCCCGACTTGCGACGCGCTTTCCGGTGCATGCAAATCCAGCGTATAAAATCCCCTGAACAGAACGGCCGACATTTCCAGCACGATGACGACACCGACGAACGAGGCGACCGCCATATTCTTTTTCGCCACCTTTTTCAGTTCCGGCATGTCCATATCCATCATCATCACGACGAACAGGAACAGCACCATGACGGCGCCGACATAGACCAGCACCAGAATCCATGCCAGAAATTCCGCCTTGAGCAATATCCAAAGCGCCGCGCCCGTAAAAAAAG
The DNA here is from genome assembly GCA_934277985.1 of uncultured Oxalobacter sp. Classification (GTDB taxonomy): domain Bacteria; phylum Pseudomonadota; class Gammaproteobacteria; order Burkholderiales; family Burkholderiaceae_D; genus Oxalobacter; species Oxalobacter paeniformigenes. The sequence continues at coordinate 163,978 of CAKQWF010000001.1, read as the reverse complement.
ACAGCACCAGATACAGCACGGCATGCACCGGATTGCCCGATGTCACCACGCGCAGCGCCGACATGACGAGAATGGCGGCGAAAGCATAAAACAGGACGGTTTCAAATTCCATAATTTTCCACAGGCCAAACACCCTCAGCGATAAGGTGCGTCCGCCGATTTGGCCTCCCTGATTTCCTTTTCATACGCCTTGCCGACAGCCAGCAAAACGTCCTTGCCGAACACGAGATCGCCCCGTTTATCGGAACTATATTCAAACATCGGTATCTCGACAATGGCGTCGACCGGACACGCTTCCTCGCACAACCCGCAAAAAATACACTTGCTCTGGTCGATTTCGTAACGTGTCGTGCGCCGCGAGCCATCCCCGCTTTCCGCGATATCGATCGTGATGGCTTTCGCCGGACAAGCCGATTCGCACAATTTGCAACCGATACACCGTTCCTTGCCGTTTTCATCGCACATCAAGGCATGCATCCCGCGAAAACGCGGGGAAAGCGGCGTTTTTTCTTCCGGATACCTGACGGTCGCTTTCCTGCGGAACATGATCCGCAAGGTCAGCGCGAGTCCCTGTACCAGCTCGGCCAGCGCAAACGTTTTGAGAAAATGCCTGATCGCTCCCATCATCCCCTCAATGCCAGATATTCAGCGGCGTCTGCATCCAGCAGGCGACAATCACAAGATACGCCAGCGTCACCGGAATGAACACTTTCCAGCCCAGCCGCATGGTATGGTCGTAACGGTAACGCGGAAACGTCGCGCGCACCCAGATGAACACGAACACGATCAAAGACGTTTTCGCGCCCAGCCATATCCACCCCGGCACCCATGCCAGAAACGCCCAGTCCACCGGCGCGAGCCATCCCCCCAGAAACATGATCGACGCCATGGCCGACAGCAAAATGATATTGGCGTATTCCGCCATGAAAAACATGGCGAACGCCATACCGGAATATTCGACCATATGCCCGGCCACGATTTCCGATTCTCCCTCGACCGCGTCGAACGGATGACGTGCCGTTTCGGCAATCGCGCACACGATATAAATGATGAACAGGGGAAACAGCGGAATCCAGTTCCAGGACAGGAAATTCAGTCCGTGCGAAGCGAAGAACCCGTGATTCTGCACGGTCACGATATCCGACAGATTCAGACTACCCGACACCAGCAGCACCGTCACCAGAACGAACCCCAGCGGGATGCCGAAAGAAATCATCTGCGCCGAGGCACGCACGGCGCCCAGAAGCGCGTATTTGGAATTGGAAGCCCATCCGGCGACGATGACGCCATACACACCGATCGACGTGATCGCCATGACGAACAGCAATCCCGCATTCACATCGGCCAGCACCATATCCGCGCCGAAAGGAATTACCGCCCATGCCGCCAGTGCAGGCCCTATCGTCAATACCGGCGCGAGCCAGAACAGAAAACGGTCGGCACGCTCCGGCACGATGATTTCCTTCAGCAGCAACTTGAAGGCATCGGCAATCGGTTGTATCAGCCCCAGCGGGCCGACACGGTTCGGCCCCAGACGCGCATGCATCCAGCCGATCACCTTGCGTTCCCACAGGGTCAGGAATGTCACCAGTCCAAGAAGTGGCAACAGAATCACATGAATCTTGACCAGTATCCAGATCAGCGGCCACCATGAGCCGAACACCATCCGGCCATAATGATGCGCGAGCGACAGAATTTCAGCCATCATATGCGTTCCACCCTGATCTCGCCGTCAAGCGGCCCCAGCATGGCTGTCGCAGCATGACCTGTCGCCAGTCTGACCGTACCGACCGCCAGTGTCTTGTCACAATACGCAGGCAAAACGGTTTCACCATCCGGCTGCACCACACGAACATTCTCGCCGTCAGCCAGTTCCAGTTTATCGAAAAGCGTCTCCGGCAAATACACGACCGGACTTTTCGCTGCGGCTGTTTTCTGCAACGACGGCGCACGGCGCACCAGCACATCCGAAAAATACAGCGGCACATCGGCGACACGCCGGCAAGATGCTGCCTCCTGCGAAACGAACAGGGGCGCCTCTCCACTGATATTGTTCAACACCATCTCGGGACGCCGTCCGGCAAGGCATTCCTGACGGATGTCATCCGCACTGTCGTAGCCGAACCCGTCCAGTTCAAGGAAATTGCCCAATACCCGCAACACTTTCCATGCAGGCCGCGCCTGTCCTGCCGGAGCGGCAGCTGCGCCGAAAGACTGCACGCGTCCCTCGAAACTGATGAACGTCCCCGCCGTTTCGGCAAACGCCGCAACCGGCAACAGGACATCCGCATAATCCATACTCTGTTTGAAAGGCGAAATCGCCACCACCATTTCCGCCTGTTTCAGTGCCGCCATCATACGCGGCGGATTGGCCGCTTCCAGTTCCGGCTCCGTATGCAACAGCAAAAACGCCTTGCTCGAATCCGATGCGATGTCATTCATGGAAACCCCGGAAGCCGTGCCCGGACAAGCGCCAGCCAGCATCGCCCCCGTGGCATTGGCGCCTTCCGTCAGGCAACCCAGTACCGCACCGGTCTGAGCGGCAATCCATTCCGCCGCACGGTGCAACAGGGATGCCTGCTCATGACGCAAGGCCAGTGCACCGAGGAATACCGCCTTTTTACCGTCGGCAAGCAGCGAATCCGCGATTTTTTCCATACTGGCACCCCATCCGTTTGGATCGTCTGCCGATCCGTCAAGTACCATCTTTGCACGCAATATCGTAACGACATCCTTGAACCCGTCAGGCAGCGGCACACCTTTTTTGTGAGCGATCACTTCCATGATACCGGCCAGCATCGTGAGCCATTTGTCCGGCGAAGCCACCAGCCGCGCCGCGACCGGCATCAGCCAGTCGTCATCGAGCGCATGCACCATACCGATTTGCGCGCCACGCTGCGCCGTTTTCCGGAAACGTGTCGCCAGAAGCGGCGCTTCCTGACGCAGAAAAGACCCGATCACCAGTATATGATCGAGCGTTTCGATATCCGCAACAGGCATCCCGAGCCATGGAGCGACCTTGCCGTCCAGCGAAAAATCGGACTGTGCGAGCCGGTACTCGATTTTTTCCGAACCCATGCCACGCATCAGCTTTTGCAACAGATAACATTCTTCCAGTGTCGCCTGTGGCGAAACCAGCGCCGCCAGCGACATCGCCCCATGGTCGCGCCGGATGCTTGTCAGACCATGCGCGACATAACTCAGCGCCGTTTCCCAGTCCGTCTCGATCCAGCGGTTATCCTGCTTGACCATCGGCACCGTCAGCCGTTCCGGCGTATCCAGCGCTTCATAGGAAAAACGGTCGCGGTCGGACAACCAGCATTCGTTGACCGCCTCGTTTTCGGCGGGCAATATCCGCATGACCTTGCCGCGCAAGGTCTGTACATTCAGATTCGAGCCAAGTCCGTCATGCGGAGAAACCCCGCGATGGCTTGCCAGCTCCCAGCCACGCGCCTTGTAACGGAAAGGCAGCGAAGTGAGCGCTCCCACCGGACAGACATCGACCAGATTGCCCGACAGTTCGGAATCGATTTTTTTGCCCGGAAACGTCGTCACTTCGGCACGCTCCCCGCGCTGCACCATCCCCAGTTCCGCGCGACCGGCGATTTCCTCGCCGAAACGGATGCAGCGTGTACACTGGATACAGCGGCTCATACCCTGCATCGACACCAGCGGTCCGGCATCCTTGACCAGCACCACCCGCTTTTCCTCACGGTAGCGCGAAGCGCCCGCCCCATACGCCATCGAATAATCCTGCAAACGGCATTCCCCGCCCTGATCGCACACCGGACAATCCAGCGGATGATTGATAAGCAGGAACTCCATCACCGCCTTGCGGGCAGCTGCGACCTTTTCGGTATCGGTATGCACCACCATGCCATCGGTCACCTGCGTGGCACATGCAGGCATCAGTCTGGGCGCTTTTTCGACCTCGACAAGGCACATCCGGCAGCTGGCCGTTACCGACAGCTTTTTGTGATAGCAGAAATGCGGGATCGGCTTGCCCGCATCCAGCGCCACTTCCAGAAGTGGTCGCCCTTCTTCCGCCTTTATTTTTTCACCGTCAATCTCGACTTCAACCATATCGCCTAAACCCGCTCACCCGATGCGACCGGACACCGCTTGTGTTCGATGTGATACTCGAACTCGCGCCGGAAATGCCTCAGAAACGACCTGACCGGCATGGCTGCCGCATCACCCAGCGCACACACCGTCCTGCCCTGTATGTTGGACGCGACGGAATCGAGTAAATCCAGATCGGACAGCACCGCATCGCCCCGTTCGATCCGTTCGAGCAACCTCACCAGCCAGCCGGTACCCTCACGGCATGGCGTACACTGCCCGCAAGACTCGTTCCGGTAAAACCGCGCCAGATTCAGAAGCGCCCTGACCATGCAACGCGTTTCGTCCAGCACGATCACGCCGCCCGTTCCCAGCATAGAACCGGCTTTCGCGATCGCATCGTAATCCATATCCAGCGAAAGCATCGTCTCGCCCGGAATCACCGGAGAAGACGAACCGCCCGGAATCACTGCCCTGATCTTCCTGCCGTCTTTCGTGCCGCCCGCCAGCGCCAGCAATTCGGCAAACGGTATTCCCAGCGGCACTTCATAATTGCCGGGATACTTCACATCACCGGATACGGAAAAAATCTTCGTACCCCGTCCGCTGCCCTGTCCCAGCGCGGCCCATGCTTTTCCGCCCATCGCCATAATGAACGGCACGTATGCCAGCGTTTCGACATTGTTGATCGTCGTCGGCTGTCCATACAGACCATTGGCCGCCGGAAAGGGCGGCTTGAAACGCGGATTGCCGCGCTTGCCTTCCATGGACTCCAGCAGCGCCGTCTCTTCCCCGCAAATATACGCGCCATATCCATGGACGGCATGCAAATCGAAAGCGACCCCCGATCCCAGCAGGTTTTCGCCAAGCCAGCCTGCCTCACGCGCCTGCGCGATCGCTTCTTCGAACCGCTCATAAACCGACCAGATTTCGCCGTGGATATAGATATACCCTTTCGAAATCCCCATGGCATATGCCGCGATCAACATGCCCTCGATCACGGCATGCGGATTGTACCGGAGAATGTCGCGGTCCTTGAATGTCCCCGGCTCACTCTCGTCCGCATTGCAGACCAGATACATCTGCCCCTTGTAGCCTTTCGGCATGAACCCCCATTTCAGCGCCGCCGGAAAACCGGCGCCGCCCCGTCCGCGCAATCCCGCATCCCGCACTTCGGCGACGATTTCCTCCGGAGGCATCCGTTCGGAAAGGATACGCCGTATCTGGCGGTATCCACCCCGTTGCAGATAATCGGCCAGCGACCAGTTGTCGCCCGTCAGTCCTTTCAACAGCACCGGCTCGGCATGACGGTCATGCAGGCAGGTCATTATTTCAGTTCCTCCAGCAGCTTGTCGATCTTGTCTTTGGTCATGCGCATATACATCTGCTTGTTGTTCACCAGAACGACCGGCCCGTCCCCGCATGCCCCCATGCATTCGCTCTCGACCAGCGTGTAAAGACCGTCCGGCGTCGTTTCGCCGAAACCGATATTGAGTTTTTCTTTCAGATACTGCGCAGTCACGTCGCTTCCCGTCATCTCGCAAGGCAGATTGCAGCATACGGAGATTTTGTACTTGCCGACCGGCCGGGTATTGAACATGCTGTAAAACGTCGCGACTTCCTCGATCGCCACCGCCGGCACACCGAGATAATCCGCGATTTCCTGCATCACTTCCGGCGACAGCCACCCTTTTTCATCCTGCGCGATCGTCAGCGCGGCAATCGCCGCCGAACGTTTTTTCGTCGGCGGAAATTTCGCCAGCTCCTTCTCGATTTTCCGGTATGCCTCGTCACTCAACAACATATCTCACCCGTTCGCTTTCCCTAGCGGTCCACTTCGCCAAACACAATATCGATACTGCCGATGACCGCCACGGCATCCGGTATCAGATGCCCGCGGATCAACTGTTCCAGTCCCTGCAAATGCACAAAGGAAGGCGCGCGTATCTTCATCCGGAACGGCTTGTTCGCACCGTCAGACACCAGATAAATGCCGAATTCCCCCTTCGGTGCCTCGACCGCCGAATACACCTCGCCGACCGGCAAATGGAATCCTTCCGAAAACAGCTTGAAATGATGAATCAACTCTTCCATACCCGTTTTCATCTTTTCGCGCGGCGGCGTCGAAACCCGGTAATCATCCGACTTCACCGGTCCCGGATTTCTCTTGAGCCAGTCCACGCATTGCCGGATAATCCGGTTCGACTGGCGCATTTCCTCGACGCGCACCAGATAGCGGTCGTAACAATCCCCTTCCTTGCCGACGGGCACTGCAAAATCCACACGATCATAAACGGCATAAGGCTGCTTCTTGCGCAAATCCCATTCCACACCGGAACCGCGCAACATCGGACCGGTAAACCCGGCAGCCAGCGCATCTTCCGGAGAAATGACCCCCACGCCGACCAGACGCTGTTTCCAGATACGGTTATCCGTCAGCAACGTTTCATATTCATCCACACACTTCGGGAACCGGTTCGTGAAATCCTCGATAAAATCCAGCAACGATCCCTGACGGTTGGCATTGAGCTCCCTGACCCGTTTTTCACTCTGGAAACGGGTCTTTTTGAACTGCGGCATGGAATCCGGCAAATCGCGGTTGACCCCGCCGGGCCGGTAATACGCCGCATGCATTCGTGCTCCGCTGGCAGCTTCATAGCAATCCATCAGATCTTCCCGCTCGCGGAACGCATACAGAAAAACCGCCATGGCGCCCATATCCAGCGCCTGTGAACCGATCCAGAGCAAATGGCTCATGATCCGCGTGATCTCGTCGAACATCACCCGGATATACTGCGCCCGCACAGGAATTTCCAGACCCAGCAACTTTTCGACAGCCATCACATAGGCATGCTCGCTGCACATCATCGACACATAATCGAGACGGTCCATATACGGCAATGCCTGAAGATACGTCCGCTGTTCCGCCAGCTTTTCCGTGGCGCGGTGCAACATGCCGATATGCGGATCGGCACGGACGATCGTTTCGCCATCCAGTTCGAGAATCAGCCGCAACACACCATGCGCGGAAGGATGCTGCGGTCCGAAATTGACCGTGTAATTGCGGATATCCGTCATCGTCCGTCGCCTCCGTCAGGATCGCGTACCACACGAGGCGTGATTTCCCGCGGCTCGATCGTCACCGGCTGGTAAACCACCCGTTTTTCCTTCTCGTCATAACGCATCTCGACATAGCCCTGTACCGGAAAATCCTTTCGGAACGGATGTCCGACAAAACCGTAATCCGTCAGAATGCGCCGCAAATCGGGATGCCCGGAAAAAAGAATACCGTACAGATCGAACGCTTCCCGTTCAAACCAGTTCGCAGACGGCCAGATATCCGAGACCGAAGGCACTTCCGGCATTTTTTCATCCTCAGCGAACACACGGACCCGAAGCCGGCCATTGAACGTCAGCGACAACAGATGCACCACCACGGCAAACCGCTTGTCAGGGACCTCCATGCCGGAATTGCCGTAACCTGCATAATCCACACCGCACAAGTCGATCAGTTCCTCGAAACGCCATTCAGGATCGTCACGCAAGGCCAGCATGACTTCACGATAAGAAGATAACGGAACGACTGCCGTCACTTCCCCGAAAGCCAGGGAAACATCCTGAAGATCGGTGCCGAATTTCTCACGCAGCTTTTCAGCCAGTTCAAACGGATTTCTCTGCATGCTTTCCCCGTTTTACTGGCGTGCGATCGTCGAAGTCCGCTTGATCTTGCCACGCAACTGCATCAGCGCATACAGCAAGGCTTCCGCAGTCGGCGGACATCCCGGCACATAAATATCGACCGGCACGATGCGGTCGCATCCACGCACCACCGAATAGGAATCATGATAATAGCCGCCGCCATTCGCACAAGACCCCATCGACACCACCCAGCGCGGTTCCGCCATCTGGTCGTAAACCTTGCGCAAGGCCGGCGCCATCTTGTTGCACAACGTCCCTGCGACGATCATCAAGTCGGACTGGCGTGGAGACGCACGGAAAAACGTGCCAAACCGGTCCATATCGTAGCGGGACGCACTGCTGTGCATCATCTCGATCGCGCAACATGCCAGACCGAACGACACCGGCCAGATCGATCCGGTACGCAACCAGTTGATCGCCGTATCCAGCGTCGTCGTGACAAACCCCTTGTTCAGCAAACCGTCAATGGCCACACATCACTCCCAGTTGAGCGCACCCTTTTTCCATATGTACCAGAAACCGGCCGCCAGTTCGGCCAGAAACACCATGGCCGCGACAAAAGCCTGCCATCCCAGCTCATGCATGGCCGCAGCCCAGGGAAACAGAAATGCCGTTTCCAGATCGAACAGGATGAACAAAATGGCGATCAGATAAAACCTGACGTCGAACTTCATGCGCGCATTCTCAAAAGGAGCCATCCCGCATTCATAAGGCGACACCTTCTCGGCATCCGGCTTGTGCGGCCCGAGAATACGCCCCAACAAAAGGGAAGAACCACCGAAAAACAGAGCGACCAGAAGAAAAAGCAGAACGGGGAAGTAATTTTCTAGATTCACGTTCGACGCTTGCACACAGGAAATGTTGAAAGACGGGACCAGCGGCCCACCCATATGGCATACATTTCCAAAGGACGATTCCGGCCCATATGAAACCCCTGACGCAGAAAACCGGAACAACGACTTAAGAAACGCTTGGCAGACATACTAAAACTATATGATACACCCAAACACGATTTTCCCCAAAAGCGGCAAAGACTCCGCATATAACGTCCCTTGCATATCTCCGCTTTCCGTCATCCGCGCAACCCCGCACCCCGCGTTTATCCAACTTGCGACAAAACCGGAAAACCGCTCAAACCATGAGAACATTTTTTTGCATGATGCTGTCAAGCGAATACACGCCCGAACGTTAACTGAACTGGCATGTCCACTTTTTATTCGTTTTTATCTCTCTTTAAGGAAACCGAAAATGAAAAAACTGCTTGCTGTTCTCGTCGCAGGTCTGTTCGCCTCCGCTGCTTTCGCCGCTCCTCCGGGAGGTCCGGCTCCTGACAGAAATCATGCTCCTGCTGCAAAACATGGTCCTGACGGCAAACGTGGTCCTGATGGCAAACGTGGCCCGGACGCAAAACGTGGTCCTGAAGGCAAGCGTGGTCACGATGCAAAACGTGGTCCTGACGCAAAACGTGGTCCGGATGGCAGACACGGTCCTGACGCAAAACGTGGCCCGGATGGCAGACACGGCCCGGACGGCAGAAGATAAATGCCACAAGAAAGAGCGGGAAATTCCCGCTCTTTTTTTATTCCGCTCTTCGGCCGCAAATCGCTTTCGCTGCGTCCCGCAAAAACCGCGATCCCATCAGTACAGATTTTATCTGTTTGCTTTCATGTTTCGTCAAAAACTTGATGATCGATCGGCAAGGGTTATTCAGATTGAAACTGCTGTTTTCCACATTGGCAAGGTCGAAAACTTCCGCCGTCCACTGGCACAGCTTCTTTGCCATGTATGTCATTGGCTTGCCTTCCTTGTTCTTTTTTTCGGCAACACCTTTGAATATATCGGCCAATTCCCTGCCTTCTATATCCCTGATGTTTTTATCACCGACAAACGGAAAGAGATGTAATTCAAGCTGCCGTATCATTTTGTTGCGGTAATAGTCCGTTGTTCTGCCCGCTTTGCTTGCGTACAGGCGTAAAGCAATCTTTCTGAAGGTGTTTTCTTCCTCCGCGGCTTTTGCCGCCTCTGCCGCTTTCTCTGCCTCTATACGCGCTTTCTTTTCTTCCCGTGGGCCTATCCCTTCGGCAATCAGTTTGCGCGCCTCATCCCGTTTCTTTCTAGCCTGTGCCAGCGATATATCAGGATATTTCCCGAATGGCATTTGTATGGCCTTGCCATTCAATTTTGCCTTCATACGCCATAACTTGGAACCTGTCGGCGCTATTTCCAGATACAGGCCGCAGCTGTTAAAAAGCGCGTATTTCTTTTCTTTCGGTTTAGCATTGTCGATTTGTTTTGGTGCAAGAGGGGGGATACGTTTTGTCATATGGGTAGACGATTTGCAGATAAAAAATAGGTCGAGAAAATATCTACTCCAAAACCCACCCAAAAATGTCAGCTTCGGCAATACCGCATTAGACCGCATAAAACAGAAAACCCGTGTAAACACCTGGTTTTACACGGGTTCATAGCCTGTATCAGACTGTTTTGGATTGTTCGTTGGTGCCGACGGCGAGACTTGAACTCGCACGACTTTCGCCACTACCCCCTCAAGATAGCGTGTCTACCAATTCCACCACGTCGGCGCAAGAATTGAATTATCGCAGCAACTTGATTTTTCTTCAAGCACTATGCGTGAAAAATGCACGATACCGTATTTATTTCGAGGCGTTTTCGCCTGGATTGCCCGGTACGGTCGCTGCTCCCGGGATAGCTGCCGCACCGGAGGCCTCCTTGCCTGCGGTCGATTCAGCCGGTGCTTCCTGTTCCGGAGCCGGAGCCGTTACCGATTGCAATTTTTCGATCACACTGCTTTGTGCCGGTGCACGGTAGGGCCCCAGATATGCCATCGCCAATGTCGAAACGAAAAAAATGATGGCGGCAACAGCCGTCGACTTTGACATGAAATTCGACGAACCGCTCGCACCGAAAATGCTGCCGGAAGAACCTGCGCCGAATGCCGCACCCATGTCGGCGCCCTTGCCATGCTGCATCAGAACCAGAACGATGATAGCCAGAGCGGACAAAACCTGAATAATAATGATGATGTTGTACAGCATGTTATTTCAGCATTCCTTTTTCGTTTGACCAAATATTCCTACTTCGATGCAAGATATGCGATCTTGAGAAAATCGCTTGCCTTGAGTGCAGCTCCACCGATCAGTCCACCGTCGATATCCCGCATCTTCAAAAATTCTTCCGCATTCGACGGCTTCATACTGCCGCCATACAATATTCTTACACGCTCTGCCGCATCCGGATTTTTCCGGATCATCAATTCACGCATCAGCGCATGAACATCCTTGACCATTTCCGGCGTCGGCGTCTTGCCAGTCCCGATAGCCCAGACCGGTTCGTAGGCAACGACGATATCGCAAACTTCCCGCTCTTCCAGAACGGACAATACTGTGTTGATCTGTCTGCTGACCACCGCTTCCGTCTGACCGGCGTCCTTTTCTTTCAGTGATTCCCCGACACAGACTATTGGCGTCAACCCGCCTGCCAGCGCACGCTGGACCTTGTTGGCGACCAGCTCATCTGACTCGTTGCAATATTCGCGCCGTTCCGAATGCCCGACAATCGCATACTTGCAATCGAAATCCAGCAACATACGCGTCGATACCTGCCCGGTATAGGCACCCACAGCGTGTGCCGATACATCTTCGGCACCCAGCGCGATACCTGTTCCTTCCAGCGCATGCTGACACTGTGCCAGATACGGAAACGGAACACAGACTGCCAGATCGCAATCGACACCCGCCAGCCCCGCCTTGATGCCTTCAAGCAATTCGGCATTCATGGCAAGACTGCCATTCATTTTCCAGTTTCCGACAATCAGTTTACGCGCCATACTGATCCCTGAATTCAAGCAATCAATTATTTTATCGTGACAAATCAATTATGGTCAATCATCAGGAAACAAGCCTATCGCCTTGCATTCAATGCAACAGGATACTTCTGAACTGTCCGTCGGTGTCATCATCCTCATCGAAACCGTCCGGATCATTGACATATCCCCGTTCGATTTCCTTGTCGGTGGCGGCACGCACATCCGTTACCGTCAACTCGAAACGCAGCGCGATTCCCGCAAGCGGGTGATTGCCATCCAGAATCACCTTTCCGTCCGCAATATCCGTCACAACATAAATGGGTGGATTTTCAGTCGGGTCTGCATTTTCCGGTATTCCTTCGAACTGCATGCCGACCTCGAGCGGTGTCGGAAAAAGCTCTCGATCCTCAACCCTGACCAGCAACGGGTCGTATTCGCCAAAAGCTTCTTCCGGTTCGACCTGTATCATGGTTTTATAGCCGACCTCCTTGCCGTCCAGTGCCTTTTCCAGCGCAGGCAACGTATCATCGTAGCCACCATGCAGGTATACGATGGGTTCCATACCATCTTCCAGCAGATTGTTCTGCGCATCCGACAATTTGTAATGCACGGTAACGACCGTATTTTTGGCAATTTTCATTTTTCCGTCAGCCTTTCTGTTTTGAATCCCGGAAATTATACCCGCTTCACACGGCTTTAAACATTCGTTCATCGGCATCCGCATATTATGAATAACAATAACTTATACTGCTTTCAGCTATCGCACCCCTTGACCGGCAGGCGCTTTCGACCCGCTTTTTTGCCATTGCCAAATTCTTCATCATTGAAAAATTGACTGAAAGAAACAAGAAAGGGACCTGTCAATCCGGCACACGGAACGCTTTACAACACGTTGAATAACGTGAAATACAACCTGTTGTTTTTAATTGAAAATTTTTACATTCATGCCAATCCTCCGCGTTTTTTCGTTTCCTGACTCGTACAATGTCTTTCACAACTTTCCCGAGAAGCGGCAGATGACTGTTTGCGGGGTGGCACGAACCTGTTGCGCGATTGCAAAACAGATATAAAAACACTTGTAACGGGGGTTACAACGACAAAAAAATAGCTATAATCGGTTCCATTAGGAGATTGTCAGGATGACACCTACGTCAGTAATGGCATCCGGCAGTTTTCTATTTACAGTAGTATCCAATTACCGGTAATTAACCTAGTTTTTTTAATTAAGGATTGCAAATGAAAAAGTCTTTATTGCTCGTTGGCCTGATGGCTCTGGCTCTGACCGCATGTAAAGTTGGCGAAAAACCAGCTGATAAGAAAGATGCTGCTGCTCCTGCCGCTACCGCTCCAGCTAAAGACGCTGCTGCTCCAGCCGCTAAAGACGCTGCTGCTCCGGCTGCCAAAGACGCTGCTGCTCCAGCTGCTAAAGACGCTGCCGCTCCAGCTGCCAAAGACGCTGCTGCTCCAGCCAAGGACGCTGCTCCTGCCAAAGACGCTGCTGCTCCGGCCAAAGACGCTGCCAAGAAATAATTCTTGTCTTGTCTGAAAAAAAAAGCCGATCATCCGATCGGCTTTTTTATTGAAGGTTTTACCTGAAACCACACATTATCCGGAAATCTCCGTCCATCCAAAACCGTCGACCTGACTTGCCACCATCACGGCAACCCTGCCCGTATCGACGGCATCGTGCAACGTCCTGAACGCAAGATCGGGAAGATTGTTCGTTTCACTCAAATGCGCACCGATAACTTTGGTCAGATGCACGCTATCGAATTCCGACAGAAAATCTGCCGCGCAACGATTGGAAAGATGCCCGAAAACACTACCGATACGCTTGCGAACGACAAACGGATAAGATGATCGTTTCAGCATATCGTCATCATAATTGCATTCAAGCATCAGGACATTGCAACCTGAAAGCGCCTGACGGATTGGCACCGTTACCTGACCGGTATCGGTCAGCATGCCGAACTTGACAGCACCGTCTGTCACATGAAATTGCAACGGTTCACGTGCATCATGCGAAACGGCAAAAGCCGACACCTGCAAATCCCGTACCGTGAAGCTGTCGCCATCACGACACAAGTGCAAATCGACTCCCGAAAAATCCTTTCCGATCGCACGAAAAGTTCCTTCACTCATCCAGACAGGAACACGATAACGGTGAAGAAACGGCAGCACACCCCTGGCATGATCCCCATGCTCATGGGTCACGACCAGCGCAGACACCTGTTCCGGGAGACAATGCACACGTTCCAGACGACGTTTTATTTCACGGATACCGAAACCGCAATCGAACATAACAGTCGTTTCCGTCTGGCCATTCCTGACGGAAACAAGCAATGCATTACCCTTGCTGCCACTCCCCAGACTGGTTGCTTTCACAACAGGAACCAATTCGATAGGCGCATGTTATCTCAACTGTTCATACAGAAGATTCATGATCTTGCGGCCCGTGGATGTCGTTTCGGGTATCCCTCTGCTGTCCAGAACGACAATTTCGCTCTTGCCACCGGTTTCCTGTATGGAAATCTGGTAACGTTCGATCTGCTTTTCACTGCTCGAGAAAGAGAACAGATTCGAGAAGAAACCTTTCTCGTTTTCCGGCGTACTTTTGGCTTCGCTGTCCTGATCGACATAGCGGACGAAATACAACCCCTTCGAGCGGTCACGATCCTCAACCGTGAAACCGACACGATCCAGCGCCAGGCCAACGCGACGCCATGTTCTGTCGAACGTTTCATCCACAACGACCTTGTAACTGTCGCTTCCCTTGACGAGGGTCGCCCTGGAAGGCAAAACCACTGTCTTGCGTTCTGCAATCGCTCTGGCCCTGGCTTTTTCCTTCTGGTTCATATCGCTTAGCTGAACCATCAGGCGAGAGAGAAATTCCGCTTCCAGTTCCGGATCGGATGCACGTGCGGTCCACATGGTCGTATCACGGTTCACACCGACGATTTCTTCCTGTGCGCCACGATGGCTGATGAAAATATCGGTCGTACCGTCAGCATTGCGCTCAAGTCGCGTTCTGAACTTGTCCCGTTCTCCGGTCGAATACAATGCATCGAAAACCTTGCCGATCGTCCTGCGGATAATATCCTGTGGCAATTTGGCCCTGTTTTCCGCCCAGTCGGTTTCCATGATACCGGTATCGGGCGAATCGATATTGATCAGGAAGCCGTTATCCTGCCAGAAATCCCTGATCTGTGGCCACAACACTTCCGGAGAACGGTTCACGACCAGCCAACGCTGGCTGCCATCCCGTTCGATACGGATATCCGTCGCTTCATTGGGTGCCACGACACCGCCGACAGCACCGACCGCCACACCGGGTCTGGCCTCCTGACGCTGCTGGTTGTAGTCTGATGCCGTCACCGTTCCTGTTTCCGGAATGGTATACCGGTTATCTCGCTGCAACTGTGTCAGATCGGGCGGAATTTCCAGTCGCTGCCCCTGTGTCTTGGATGCTTCGCTTTTATAATCAATACGATCCGCTTCAAGCATGCTGTCGATCGAACTGCACGACGACAACGCGAGAACCGCCAACGATCCGATCAAAACAGGACCGACTTTCTTGTTCAACACCATACGTTCAGCTTCCTGGCTTCACTATTTTCAGGGAGGCTAACTGCCAATTTTTCAAGTTTCGGATCAGGCAAGTACACCCGCATCCTTCAGCGCTTTTCTGACACCTTCCTTGCATCCTTCGGACAGCGGAACCAGTGGCAACCGGATGCCAGGCGGAATCATGCCCATTTCGGACAAGGCCCACTTGACCGGAATCGGATTCGATTCCACAAACAGCTGCTGGCTCAACGGCACCATCAGATTGTTGAGCTTGCGTGCCGTTTCGACATCACCCCTGATCGCTGCCGCACACATCAGGTGCATGTTTTTCGGAGCGACATTGGCGACAACGGAAATATTGCCTTTTGCGCCACACAGCATCAGTGCCAGCGCGGTCGAGTCGTCACCGGAATAAACCGAAAAACCCTCCGGCACACGACGAAGCAGATCGATTCCCCGTGCGATATTGCCGGTGGCATCCTTGACACCGATGATATTCGGTATTTCCGCCAGTCTCAGAATCGTTTCATTGGACAAATCGGCGACCGTTCTGCCCGGAACGTTATACAGAATCATCGGCAAATCGACCGCTTCGGCCACGCTCTTGAAATGCTGGTACAACCCTTCCTGGGTCGGCTTGTTGTAATAGGGAACGACTTGCAGTGATGCATCGGCACCGGCCATTTGTGCATAGCGCGTCAGCGCAATGGCTTCGGCGGTGGAATTGCCCCCCGCTCCGGCAATGACCGGAATCCGCTTGCCGGAGTGTTCCACGGCAACACGGATCATTTCGGCATGTTCATCAACATTCACAGTCGGCGATTCGCCGGTCGTACCGACGACGGACAATGCATCGGTTCCTTCGGCGATCTGCCAGTCCATCAGACGGCGAGCGCTATCGAGATCGACACTGCCATCCGCATTCATTGGGGTAACCAATGCAACTATACTGCCTTCGATTTTCATCATGATCTAACTGTCAAAAAAGATTGTAACCGGTACCGCCGCTGGCGGTACCGGGATTAAATTCATGCGCAATAGCAATAATACTACCTCAACTCAGGCAATATATCAGCACAGGCAGGTGAAATATCGTCAATCATGCCATAAATTTGTTTCAGATTGTTAAAGCATTTCGCCTGTCAGGAAACGATCGACAGCCTGCGCACATTCCCTGCCTTCGTGCAATGCCCAGACCACCAGCGACTGCCCGCGTCGTACGTCTCCGGCAGCAAATACCTTGGCGACAGACGTCTTGAACCGGTCGTCACCATCCAGTAAGGCTCGCGCATTGCCTGCACCATCCTTTTCAACACCGAAAGCGTCCAGGACCGGTGCCGCTGGTCCTGCAAACCCCATGGCCAGGATGACCATATCCGCCGGAATCTCGAATTCGCTGCCAGGTATTTCGACATATTTTCCGCCCACCTGTTCGACTCGGCAGACAATCAGTTTTTCAACCTTGCCGCGCTTGCCTTCAATACGCTTGGTCATGACGCCGAAGTCACGATCACAACCCTCTTCCTGGGACGATGACGTCCTGAACTGTTTCGGCCAGTACGGCCAGACCATGGCCTTGTCCACCGAGTCGGGCAAACGTGCGTTGCGATCGAACTGGAGAATGCTGGCCGCCCCCTGCCGGTTGGCGATGCCGACACAATCGGACCCCGTATCCCCGCCACCGATGATGACGACACGTTTGCCCTCTGCATTCAGGCGATTGCGCGACTTGTCGCCTGCATCCTTTTTGTTTTGCGCGCACAGATATTCCATGGCGAAACAGACACCTTGCAAATCGGCACCCGGCACATCGAGTTCACGGGGTTGCTCGGCACCGCACGCGAGAACAACTGCATCGAACGACTGGATCAGGCTTTCCGGATCCAAGGTTTCCGTAGCCATATTCTGAATGCATGACGGTACGTTCTTGCCGACCAGCACGCCGGTTTTGAATACAACGCCTTCGGCCTTCATCTGCTCCAGCCGCCGGTCGATAATCTGTTTTTCCAGCTTGAAGTCCGGAATACCATAACGCAACAACCCACCGATCTTGTCGTTCTTCTCGAAAACTGTCACATCGTGTCCGGCACGCGCCAGCTGCTGCGCTGCCGCCAGACCGGCAGGACCTGAACCGACGATCGCGATGGTCTTGCCGGTCTTGTGTACTGCCGGACGCGGAACGACCCAACCGTTTTCCCAGCCCTTTTCGATGATGAAACGCTCGATCGAGCGGATACCGACCGGTTCCTTGATTAGTCCCAGCGAACAGGCCGGTTCACATAATGCAGGACAGACCCGTCCGGTAATTTCCGGAAAATTGTTCGTCGCATGCAGTTTTTCCAGCGCATCCGCATCATTGCCGTGATAAACCTGATCGTTGAAATCAGGAATCAGATTGCCCAGCGGACAGGCATTGTTGCAAAACGCAATACCGCAATCCATGCAACGCGCCCCTTGAAGGCGAGCCTGATCATCCGCCAATGTCAGCGTGAATTCCCGGTAATTCCTGACTCGCTCCTTGGGCTCCAGATGCACTTCCTCAATGCGGTCAAATTCCATGAAACCCGTTACTTTTCCCATTTTCCACCTCTATCCGGTTACTGTTGACATGGCATCCGCATCAAGCGGCAACCACGGCCACGTTGTCTTCTGCGCTTTTTTCCTCGGCATACAAATCCTGCAATGCACGACGATATTCCATCGGAAACACCTTGACGAAACACGACCGGCAATTCGACCAGTCTTCCAGCAACCTGCGCGCTGTCATGCTGCCGGTATAGGTGAAATGGTTTTCGATCAAATGTTTCAGGATCGCTTCATCCGTTTGAGGCTGTCCGTGGCGTGACAGACGATGCCATACCGCCTTTTCCACGGAGGCTTCCTGTTCGAAACAGGACAATACCGGCTCCAGCGTGACCATGGACAGATTGCACCGGCGTTCAAACGTTTTGTCCGGATCGTATACATAGGCCACACCGCCGGACATCCCGGCCGCGAAATTGCGTCCGGTTTCACCCAGAATCACAACTGTACCGCCTGTCATGTACTCGCAACCATGATCGCCACAGCCTTCGGCGACAGCCAGTGCACCTGAATTGCGTACGGCAAACCGTTCGCCCGCGATACCGTAGAAATAAGCCTCACCCGAAATCGCGCCATACAAAACTGTATTGCCGGCAATCATGTTGCGTTCCGGCTGTCCGCGGAACTGTGCATGCGGTCTGACGATAATGCGCCCGCCGGAAAGGCTCTTGCCGACATAGTCGTTCGCCTCTCCCACCAAATCCAGCGTAATGCCATGCGCCAGGAAAGAACCGACCGACTGGCCTGCCGTCCCCTGCAACTGGATATGGATCGTATCGTCGGGCAACCCTTCGTGTCCGAATCGGCGCGCGACCTCGCCGGAGAGCATCGCCCCCACACTGCGGTTCGCATTCTTGATCGGATAGATAAACGAAATTTTTTCCTTTTTTTCCAGTGCGATGGCAGACTGGAGAATCAGCCGGTGATCGATAGCCTTTTCCAGACCATGATCCTGTTCTTCCTGATGCCGTTTGTGGACATCCTGATCCACGACCGGATCGTAAAACAGACGGCTGAAATCCAGACCGGCTTCCTTCCAGTTAGCGATTGCTTTCGATTTTTCCAGCAAATCGACACGTCCGATCAGATCGTCATATTTTCGGATACCGAGCTGTGCCATGATCTGCCGCATTTCCTCGGCCACGAAAAACAGGTAATTGACGATATATTCCGGCTTGCCGCTGAATTTCTTTCTCAATTCCGGATCTTGCGTCGCCACGCCGACCGGACAGGTATTCAAATGGCATTTGCGCATCATGATACAGCCCTGCGTAACCAGCGGCGCCGTGGCAAATCCCACTTCATCGGCACCCAGAATTGCTGCGATCACGACATCCCGTCCTGTCTTCATCTGCCCATCGGCCTGAATCCGTACACGTCCACGCAAATTGTTCAGCACCAGTGTCTGCTGTGCTTCAGCCAGACCGATTTCCCACGGCGAGCCGGTATGCTTGATAGACGATAAGGGCGATGCACCGGTACCGCCGTCATGTCCGGCGATCACGATATGGTCTGCCTTGGCCTTGGCGACACCGGCAGCGATGGTACCGACGCCCACTTCGGAAACCAGCTTGACCGAGATCGTCGCCCTTGGATTGACGTTTTTCAGATCGTGAATCAGCTGTGCCAGATCCTCGATGGAATAAATGTCATGATGCGGGGGCGGCGAAATCAGACCGACACCCGGGACTGAAAAACGCATGCTGGCGATATATTCGGAGACCTTGCCACCCGGCAGCTGTCCCCCTTCACCCGGCTTGGCGCCCTGCGCCATCTTGATCTGGATTTCATCGGCTGAATTCAGATACTCTGCCGTCACACCGAAACGGCCCGATGCGACCTGTTTGATACGTGAACGCAGCGAGTCGCCTTCCTGCAATTCGATATCGGATACGATCCGGTCTTTGCCCAGAATGGAAGAAAGCGTTTCTCCTTTTTTGATCGGAATACCTGCCAGTTCGTTTTCATAGCGGCGCGGATCCTCGCCCCCTTCGCCGGTATTGGATTTACCGCCGATCCGGTTCATGGCGATTGCCAAAGACGCATGCGCTTCGGCGCTGATAGACCCCAGAGACATCGCACCGGTCGCAAAGCGTTTGACGATTTCCTTGGCCGGTTCGACTTCGTCGATCGCAATGGCACGTGCCGGATCGAACCGGAATTCGAACAGACCGCGCAAGGTCATCTGGCGACGTGACTGGTCATTGATGATCTGCGCATATTCCTTGTAGGTCGCATAACTGTTGGCACGCGTCGAATGCTGCAACTTCGCGATCGCATCCGGCGTGAACATATGTTCCTCGCCCTGCTTGCGGAAAGCGTATTCCCCACCGACATCCAGAAAACGTACCGGCTGCTGGCGTGCGCCGAATGCCATCCGGTGCAGACGCAGCGATTCTTCTGCCACTTCAAAGACACCGATACCGCCGACACTGGACACTGTTCCCCTGAAATATTTTTCTACCAGCGCATCGGACAAACCGATCGCCTCGAAAATCTGCGCACCGCAATAGGATCGGTATGTCGAAATCCCCATTTTCGACATGATCTTCATCAGCCCCTTGTTGATCGCCTTGATGAAATTGGCCTGTGCCTTTTCCGGTGTCAGCTCTGCCGACAATCTCGGTGCCAGCTCGGAGAGCGTTTCCAGCACCAGATACGGATGGACCGCTTCGGCGCCATACCCCGCCAGCAGCGCGAAATGATGTGTTTCCTTGGCCGAACCCGTTTCGACAACCAGACCGGTCGAAGCGCGCAACCCCTTGGCGACCAGATCCTGATGGATGGCAGAAGTCGCCAAAAGGGCGGGAATCGCCAGACGATCCGGACCGATCTTCCTGTCGGAAACGATCAGGATATTGTGTCCCGATTTGACGGCATCGACAGCCTCGGCGCACAGCGACGCCAGATGCGCTTCGATACCTTCCTTGCCCCAGGCGACCGGATAACAGATATCGAGCTCATAAGATCGGAATTTGCCGCTCGTATAGGCATCGATATTGCGGATGCTGGCCATTTCAGCAAATCCCAGAATCGGCTGCGACGCTTCCAGACGCATTTGAGGATTGACATTGTTTGTGTCCAGTACGTTGGGCTTCGGCCCGATATAGGACAGCAACGACATGATAATTTCCTCGCGAATCGGATCGACAGGCGGATTGGTGACCTGCGCGAAAGACTGGCGGAAATAGTTGTAAAGCGGTTTCGGACGGTGCGACAAAACGGCCAGCGGTGCATCGTTACCCATCGAGCCGATCGCTTCCTCACCGTTTTGCGCCATCGGCGGCAAAATGATTTTCAGGTCTTCCTGCGTATAGCCGAACGCTTCCTGCCGCAAGGTCAGCGGTACATCCGAATGCACGACTTCATGCGCATGTTCCTTCAGTTCGTGCAGCTTGATGCAAACCGAATTCGTCCATGCACGATACGGACGGGCATTGGCATAGATATCCTTGATTTCCTTGTCGTCGATAATCCGGCCTGCGTCCAGATCGATCAGGAACATCTTGCCGGGCTGCAGACGCCATTTCCGGATAATATGTGTTTCCGGAATCGGCAACACACCCGTTTCGGACGCCATGACGACCAGATCGTCATCCGTCACGACATAACGTGCAGGACGCAAACCGTTCCTGTCCAGGACGCCGCCGATCTGGCGCCCGTCGGTAAAGGCGATCGCCGCCGGACCATCCCAGGGTTCCATCATGGCGGCATGGTATTCATAGAATGCGCGGCGATTGTCATCCATCAGCTGATGGTTTTCCCATGCTTCCGGGATCATCATCATCATGGCATGAGCCAGCGGATAACCCGACATGACCAGCAATTCCAGCGCATTGTCGAAACAGGCCGTATCGGACTGGCCTTCATACATCAGTGGATACAGTTTTTGCAGATCATCGCCCAGCACGGCAGAACGCATCATTTCCTCACGCGCACGGAACCAGTTGAAATTCCCCTTGACGGTATTGATTTCGCCGTTATGTGCGACAAGGCGATACGGGTGAGCGAGCGGCCACTCCGGAAACGTGTTCGTCGAGAAACGCTGATGCACCATCGCCAGCGCTGACACGCAGCGTTCATCCTGCAAATCCAGATAATAGTCCTGTACCTGATCGGCCAGAAGCAGCCCCTTGTACACAATCGTTCTGGCCGACATGGACGGCACGAAAAATTCCTTGCAATGCTTCAGGTCGAGTGCCTGGATGGCATGCCCCGCCGCCTTGCGGATGACGAACAGTTTTCTTTCCAGCGCATCGGTCACCATGATATCCGGACCACGACCGATAAAAATCTGGCGGATCACCGGTTCTTTTTCACGCGCCTTGGGCGACATCGGCATCTCGCGATTCACCGGCACATCACGCCACCCCAACACCACCTGTTTTTCGGCGCGTACCGCACGTTCGATTTCTTTCTCACATGCCAGTCGCGAAGCATGTTCCTTCGGCAGGAAAATCATGCCGACACCATATTCACCCGGCGGCGGCAGCACGACATTTTGCTTCGCCATTTCTTCACGGTAAAAACGATCCGGGATCTGTATCAGGATACCGGCGCCGTCGCCCATCATCTTGTCCGCTCCCACGGCACCGCGGTGGTCGAGATTTTTCAGTATCAACAAGCCTTGCTCGATGATGGAATGGCTTTTGACACCCTTGATATGGGCAACGAACCCGACGCCACAAGCGTCATGCTCAAACGATGGATGATACAAACCTTGCGCACACATATAGACCCCCGAAAATTAACTGTCCGAAACAGGATAAATCCTTTTCGCAATCGGCACAACAAAAATAAAAGGGGTCAGAGTTATCATTATGTTTTCGAAAAATATTTTATATTTTTAAGGGGACATAGTGATAATACAAATAAAAACAATATGTTGTGATTTTTTCATTCAAAAAAAACGGTTATTTCGACACGAATTTTTCAGGACGGCCCCGTTTTCCCATACGAAACTGGCGTTGCGTCGATACTTCGAGTTGTCTGATGAATGCCTCCGATCCCAGCGGCCACCCCATCGTCAGGATATTTTCCAGCCTGTCATCGATACCGGCACGAAAAAATTGTTCACGATAAGCCATTTCACGCCCGAATGGTGTATTGCCAAGTTCCCAGTAAACCGCATGATCGCGTATCAGCGGACTGGGCGAGATACCGGCATGATGCCGGTAACTGGACCATTCGTAGGCTTCAGGCGTAGCGGCAAACCCGCTTGTAACAGGCATCATTTCCATATAACGGCAACAGTCCATCAAACACCCCGTTTCCACCACGGATGTCTTGAACCGCCCCTCCCACAATGTTCCGCTCCGAAGGTACTTCTTGTTGAAGTAAGGCACATAATGACGCCCGATCCATTGCATCATGCGCGCCAGTCCCGACTGGTCCGACGGCGTCCCCAGAAGATAAACCCGGTTTTTCAGCAAGGCATAGGCATGGATATCGACACCATACTGGCGCGCTGCTTCCCTGAGCCAGTCCAGATAACAACGATAATCTTCTTCATCACCGAACACATCTTGCCTGTTATTGCCCTGTAAATAGATATGATGCGGCATGCCTGGTATCACCAGTCTTGCGCTTCTTGCCATTGTTTCACTCCGACAAATGCAGTTTCCATCACTATGTCCCCAATAGTATCACATGATTTCAAATTTTCTTATTACATTGTCCCCTTTATTTGAAAAACCCTTCCGAAATTATCGCTGCCTCCTGTTGATCACCCTCAAAAACACGTTTTGAAAAAACGCTAACTTGAAAGTGCAACATACGATATTCCATCAACCCGAAAGACAACGTTACAGTCCGTCTTTTCCCTCAGGGAGAAAAACATGTCCAACATGCTTTCCAATTTCAATCCGTTCAATGAAATCAGCAGATTCGAACCTTTGCGCAATCTGGATGAATTTCTCAGCAACTACCGTCTGGCCTCGCCATGGAACAACTGGGAAACCGAACCGCGCATCAAAATCGACGTATCCGAAACAGATGAAGCCTACTTCATCAAGGCAGATGCGCCAGGTGTAGCCAAGGAAGACATCAAAGTCACTGTGGAAGGAAATTTGGTCACGATCGAATTCGAAATCAAAAAAGAGGCAGAAGAAAAGGTATACGGCAAGCCGATACGCAACGAACGTTATCACGGCATCCAGAGCCGCAGCTTCGCACTGGCACAGGATGTCAACAGCGCCATGTCAAGCGCAACCTATCATGATGGCGTACTCGAATTGCGACTGCCAAAAAAAAACGGCTCGACACGCACCCAATTGACCATCAACTGAGCACCTCTGAAAATCCGTTCATAAACGTCGCGACTATCGCCATATCCGGTCAGTAACCGGGCAAAAACACCGGGCTATTGCCCGGTGTCATCATTTTGTCACCTCTTTTTGCTATGATAGGACTATAAACAAATCCAACAGTCAGGATATATATCGTGTCCGAAAGCGCATCCATGGTGACCAAACCCGTCCAGAACCTGCCTGTCGGTTCACTGGAACCGAATCTGTATCTCAACCGTGATCTTTCCCTGCTCGAATTCAATCGTCGCGTACTGGCACAGGCCGAAGATGAAAGCCTGCCGCTTCTGGAACGGTTGCGCTACCTGTGTATCGGAAGCAGCAATCTCGATGAATTTTTCGAAATCCGTGTTTCCAGCCTGCATGCCCGGCAAAGCGCTGACAAAACCACGCTGACTCATGCCGGAAACCTGCTGCACCAGATCAGTGTCCGCTGTCATGCGCTGGTGGAACACCAGTACTCCCTTCTGAACCGGAAAATCCTGCCGCAACTGGCAAAAAACGGCATTCACCTGTTAAGCCACAACGATCGCAACGAAGCACAACGTGCATGGGTCAAATCCTATTTCGATAGCCAGATCCGTCCGTTGCTGACACCGATCGTCCTCGATCCGGCACATCCGTTTCCGCAAGTCGCCAACAAAAGTCTCAATTTCATCATTTCACTGGCAGGAAAAGACGCTTTTGGGCGAGGCAGCGCAATCGCCATCGTCAAGGCACCCCGCGTACTTCCACGCGTCATCAAGCTGCCCGACGAACTCTCTGACGACGGTATTACCTTCTGTCTGCTTTCATCGGTCATCCACGCGCATATCTCCGAGCTGTTCCCCGAAAGAAAAGTGATTGCCTACTCACAATTCCGGGTAACACGAGACAGCGATCTTTGGGTTGACGAAGAAGAAGTCAAAAATCTCAGGCAGGCACTGAAAATCAGTTTGCAAAACCGTCACTTCGGCGCTGCGGTCCGACTGGAAGTCGCCAAGAATTGCCCGGACGATCTCGCCGCTTTCCTGCTCAATGAATTCGGTCTGGATGAAGATTACCTTTACCGCGTCAATGGCCCAGTCAATATGGTAAGGCTTTCCGAAATCTTCAATTTCGTCAAAACGCCTTCCCTTTATTTCCGTCCCTATCAGGCTTCGGTCAATCCAGATGCAGAAAATGACGGCAACCTCTTCGATACCCTGAAAAAAAAGGATATCCTGCTGCACCATCCATTCCAGACATTCAAAACCGTCATCGACTTCATCCGCAATGCCGCCGACGATCCTGATGTCGTGGTCATCAAACAGACGATCTATCGCGTCGGCATGACATCCGAACTGATGCAGGCACTGATTTCCGCGGCCAGCAAGGGAAAAGAAGTCATCGTGATCGTCGAGCTGAAAGCGCGTTTCGATGAAGAACAGAATATCGACTGGGCACAACAGCTCGAACAGGCCGGTGCACAAGTCGTCTATGGTGTGATGGGACTGAAAACCCATGCCAAACTTGCGCTGGTCATCCGCCGTGAACAGGGTGCTTACCGCTATTATTGTCATCTCGGCACAGGCAATTATCACCCGACGACGACAAAGCTTTATACCGACTTCGGTTTGTTGACGGCACATCCGCAAATCACCAGCGAAGTCAACGAAGTGTTTTTGCACCTGACCAGCCTGACACGCCCCAAAAAACTGGATTATCTCTGGCTGGCACCCTTTACCCTGCACCGTCATCTGATACGTGCCATTCTCAATGAAATCAGAATCGCCCGACAGGGCAGACCGGCACGAATCGTCGCCAAGATGAATTCCCTCATCGACGAATCCGTCATCCGTGCGCTTTATCTGGCATCCTCGTCGGGGGTGAAAATCGATTTGATCGTCCGGGGTGCCTGTGCATTGCGCCCGGGCGTACCGGGTCTGTCGGAAAACATTCGCGTCCGCTCGATCATCGGCCGTTTTCTCGAACACGAACGGATCTATTACTTCCGTAACGATCTCAAACATGATCTGTATCTTTCCAGTGCGGACTGGATGGCACGCAACCTTTTCCGCCGCATCGAAGTCGCCTACCCTGTACTTGACCCGACACTGAAAAAACGGGTGATCGCCGAAGGACTCAAATATTATTTGAGAGACAATACCAATTCATGGGAACTCTTACCAAACGGTACCTACCGCCGACGCAAACAACGCAAGAAACAGACGCCCTTCGGCGCACAACAATATCTGGCGGGAATTTACGATGCACAGGTACACAAGGAACTGGTCGGTCCGACGCCATCGGATGTCATCGCAGTCTCTCAGGATGCTTCCCTGTCAGAAACGCCGGATAAAAAAACCGTCATCCCGGACGATTCGCCACTGACAGAGACCATGCCGGACACGATGCAACCACAGCCGGATACCGCTTCCCCTGAAGCGCATGCCGACATTCCTGCCGAAACTGTCGACCACTAGCCCGCCCTTCCCGCTCTACGATATCCTGCCAGACGCCTGCGTCCGGCAAACGTGTTTGCGGTACAGTGCTTTTTTGCCGGCATTTTTGAGCACCGGACAATATCGCTTCGCCAAATCTGTATACAATACCGGAAATACCCGTTTGCATCGCACCTTCTCCCGGAGATGAAGCGAAACGTGCGACGACCGTACCAAACATATCGTCAACCCAACCGATCCCATGAAGCTGCCGGCAAAAGAAGCATTGCGGAAAATACGTACCCGATACGTCGGCTATCTGAACTGGCAAGACATTATCGCCGGCCTGTCCATCGCCGGATTGCTGTTGCCGCAGGCGCTGGCCTATTCCAGCATCGGCAATCTGCCGGCACAAGCCGGCATCATCGGCCTGTTCGCGGGACTATTGTGCTATGGTTTGCTGGGTTCCAGCCGTTTCGCGCTGGTTTCTCCGACTTCGTCTTCTGCGGTCGTTCTTGCGGCCACAACCATGACCATGGCGGAAGACAATGCCGGACTGCGTCTGATCCTGGCGTCCGGTCTGGTCATCATGACCGGCATCATTTTCCTGCTGGCAGCAGCCACCCGCATGGGCAACGTCACCGACTTCATCGCCAAACCTGTTCTTCGCGGATTCACGTTCGGACTGGCGATCGTCATCATCATCAAGCAATCCACCTCCGTACTGAACATCAGCGTCCAGAAAGACAACCTTTTTCTTTTCATTCTGGATGTCTTGCGACAATTTCGTTCATGGAACTATGCCTGCCTTGCCGCCACGGTGCTGGCTCTGGTTTTTCTGGCTTTGATGGAATGGCTTCGCCGGATCAGAAATGGCCAGTTCAGGAATATTCCCAGCGGAACCCTTGTCATCATCGCCGGTATCGTCGCCGGAAAAGTGTTCGACTTGCCCTCATACGGCATTCCCGACGTCGGCAGTATCGAACTCAACCTCAACAACCCGATCCTGCCCGATTTGAGCTATCCGGAATGGATGCAACTTTTTGAAATTGGCATCGCGCTGGTCTTTATCCTGTATGCCGAATCATACGGTTCCATCCGCAGTTTCGCGATGAAACATCATGACACCATCTATCCGAACCGTGACCTTTTCGCTCTGGGAATTTCCAACCTCGTCTCCGGCATCTTCCAGGGCATGCCTGTCGGCGCAGGTTATTCAGCCACAGCCGCCAACGAAGCCTACGGTGCGAAAACCCGTCTGGCGGGCCTGTATGCCATGGCCATCACCCTGGTCATCATCCTGACCGTATTGCCTTTCATCGAATGGATTCCCGTCCCTGTACTGGCGGCGATCGTCATTTCCACGATGGCGACGACGTTGTCGCTTTCCAGTTTCAGACTGTATTTCAACTGGAAAATCGACCGCCTGCTCATCGTCGCATCCGTTCTGTCCGTCCTGTTGCTGGGGGTCTTGCAGGGACTGATGATCGCCATCGCCATCAGCCTGCTGATGATGTTGCGCCAGAACTCGAAATCAACGGTATCCGTACTGGGACGTCTCGGCCAGAGCCATGACTTCGTCAGCCTGTCGGTTTTCCCGGAAGCGCAACCGGTCGCCGGCATCCTGATCCTGCGTCCGGATCAGAGTATGTTTTTCGCCAATGCCGACCGTATCCTGCTGCAAGCCAGATATATCGTTTCGGCAGACAGCCAGCCTGTCCATACCGTCATTTTAAGTCTGGAACAAACCACGGATCTGGATGCGACCAGTGTCGAGGCGCTGCGTGACTTTTTCGTGGAAATGCGCAAGGAAAACAAGAAACTGATTCTGGCACGCCTGAAAAATCCCGTTCACCGGATATTGCAATCCACTCTCGGACGCCAGTTTCCGGAAGTCTCGCTTTCCCGTCTGAGTGTCGAGCGCGCCGTCCGGCTGGCCCATATCAAGGCCAACCCCCAAAAAAGCGTTTACAGCCTGTTCAAATAAAACGCTTCCTCAGGTCGTACGCACCGTCAGCGCCATACCGACATCTTCCCACCAGTCGCACTCGCGCTCCAGCCAGTACAACAGGGTCGGATACAGATTCAGCCATTCTTTCGGTATGGTCACATCCAGCCGCGACTTGACGCGTACCCTGATTTTTTCGGGTTTGAAACTGACCTTGGCATGTTGGAACATGACCGCCAGCCTCAAGGCCAATACCGCCTTGGTGGCATCTGGCATCATCATGATGCCGTTCAGTTTTTTCAGATTCCCCTTCTGTCCGAGTACAAAGCGACTCATCTGTCGCTGTTCACGCGAAGTGAAACCTGCCATATCGGCATGCTCGATCAGATAGGCACCATGTTTGTGATAATTGGTCGGTGAAATGAACATGCCGATTTCATGCAACAGCGCACTCCAGTAAAGGAGCTTCAGAAAACGGTCAGCGTCGGGATCCATTTGCTTGTAGATCGCCAGCGCATAATTGGCGACCCGCAAGGCACGCTGTTCATCGACATGGTAACGCTTGAGCATATTCCGTATCGCTTCCTCACGGCGATCCTTCTGCGTGGACATCAGATAGATGTCCCACATGATTCCCATACGCAAGCCCGCCTCGACCGGTTTGAGTATTTCGATACCGAAATCCTTCATCAGCACGATCAAAATCGTCAGCCCGCCCAGAATCGACGAGGCACGCTCCGACTTGATGCCATCAAGTTTCAGACGGTTCAAATGTCCGGCCTCGATCATTCTCGCCTTGAGCAACTCCAGATTTTCCAGTGTGAAACGACCGTCGCCTATCCGGTTGATCGCCAGAATTTCCGCAGTCGCCCGGATGGTTCCTGACGACCCGTATACCGCCGTCCAGCCGCTGCTGCGGTAATAATCCACGGCGTCCTCGAACTGGCTGCGAGCCGACAATATCGCCGCCTCGAACGATGCCTCGTCAATGATTCCGCCATGAAAAAATGCCAGACTCTGGCGTACCGTACCGACGCTGAACGATTCCACCCGTTCGATATCCTGTCCCAGACCGCAGATCAGTTCCGTCGAACCGCCGCCGATATCGATCACCAGTCTTTTTTCTTCGGGTTTTGCCAGCACATTGGCCACTCCCAGATAAATCAGGCGCCCTTCTTCCTCGCCGGAAATCACCTCGATCGGATATCCGAGAACCTTTTCGGCTTCCTGCAGAAAATCCTGTGCATTGACGGCGATACGAAGCGTATTGGTGGCGACCACCTTGACGTCCGACAGAGGATAAGCCACCAGAATGGCACGAAGCCTTTTGAGTGCATCCAGCCCACGATCCATCGCTTCCCTGGAAAGCACATTATTCTTGTCGAGTCCGGCTGCCAGTCTGTTAGGTTCTCTGGCGCTCTTGACCACACATATCGCACCATTGACATATTCGCCGATATGCAAACGAAAACTGTTGGAACCAAGATCTATCGCAGCAAACATTCACATGCCTTCTCTCAAACCGACCAAATACCCATTCCGACTCTCGAAGCCGGACCGATTATTCCGGAAACATATTACCATCGTATGACATAAAACCAGAACCTGAAATAATGTACCTTGCCGGCGAGTACGAATTCAACCCAATGTCGTATCCAGCACCATCATGAGAGCAAAACCCGCCATCAATCCAACTGTCGCCGGTGTCTGATGTCCGTTGCGATGCGTCTCCGGAATCACCTCATGAGACACGACAAACAGCATGGCGCCTGCCGCGAATCCCAGCCCGATCGGATACGACAACGCCAGACCGCTGGACAAACCGATCCCCAACAGCGAGCCCAGCGGCTCGAACAGCCCGGACGCACCGGCAATCAGAACGGCCTTCAAACGGCTGACACCTGCACTTCGCAACGCCAGCGCGACGGCAAGCCCTTCCGGAATATCCTGCAACACGATGGCGATCGTCAACGGCAAGCCGATCGCCAGATCGGCATGCGAGAATCCGACACCGATCGCCATGCCTTCCGGCAAATTGTGCAGTGAAATCGCGAACACAAACAACCAAACCTTGTTGAAACGGTCATTGCCAGGGCCGAACGATCCGATCGTTTCATGCTCATGCGGCGTGAATTTGTCCAGACTCAGCATCAACACAACGCCCAGCGCCATGCCCAGAACGACAATACCGGCGCCGTAAACCTTGTTCCCCGTCATGGATGCCCCGGCGTCAAGTCCCGGCAAAATCAGCGAAAACGCACTGGCCGACATCATCATGCCGGCTGCAAAACCCAACATGGTATCCTCGACATAGGCAGGCAACCGTTTCAGCACCAGTGCCGGGACGGCGCCCAGTGCAGTCCCGGCGAACCCCGCCAAACCACCTGCAACCGCATATTGCATCGCCAGTCCGACACCGTCGGATACGAGATGAAACAGGCTCTGGATGAACAGTACCTGTATGGTCAACAAAGAGAGCAAAAGAAAAGCGGCATAGAACCAGTGCTTGCCTGAATAACGCATACAGGCCAGCCACCAGCTACCGGCCCGGTTCTTGTCCTGCGGTTTCATTTGTCCCTGTTCCATATGTTGTCCAAAATCCATTCGCCAGTCGCATGCCAGACATTATCGTCAGCATGGTTCAACCCCCTCAACGCGGTATCCGAAAATACCGGCATGCAAAAACGGCATCTTGCCTTCCGCCATCACCGATCGAGTATATCCCAGTTACCAAATCCCCGTACGATACGACCGACTTTGCCGTCATGTTCCGACATTTATTCAGAAAACGTATAAATCGAAAACAAAAAAAGTATTTTTGTTCATACCCGTGCTTGGGTATATTGCCAGACGAAAAGCCAGCCTGTACGCTTGTCGCCCTTTCGCTACTGGCCAGTTACTGTTACACCGCATACACCATGTTTTCGATCATCTGGTTTCCCGCCATCATCAGTATCAGCGCAGGATATTTTTTCATGAGTGTCGCGCCGCTCAGCACGCAATTCATGTCCCTGTTCGGTATCGGTTATGCCGGCCTTTCCCTCTTTTTGAGCGGCCTGCTCTGGTCACACAGCCTGGTCCAGCTTCCGGCCGGCCTGATTCTCGACAAAATCGGCGTATACCGTGGCTTTCTGATCGCCATCGCCATTGCTGTCGTCGCCAATTGCCTGCCATTTGTCGCCCCAGACAACCCGATGCTCGCGACCGGATTGCGTTTCATGGCCGGATTGAGTTCCGGCACCCTGTTTCTGGCAGGCGTCAAGGTGACCGGCATGCTGGCCCCTCCCGAAAAAGTCGCACAGGCACAAGGCATACAAGGCGCCGCTTTCTGTCTGGGCACCATGCTGCCCTTCGTCACACTGCCCTATCTCGGCGATCAGGCATGGCGTTTCTCTTATCTCATCCCGGCTGCACTGGCTGTAACCGTTACCGTTTTGTCACTGTTCCTGCCGGCCCATATCCGTAAAAACGCCAGCACATCATCCGGTTCGCTGGGCAACCTGCTTCAGGCACTCCGTACCGTTTCTACCTCCGTTCCGATCTGGGCGCTTGGCATGTTCCACGGTTTGTCTTACGGCACATTGAACAATCTCGGCCAATGGCTCCCGTCCATTCTGGCAGATATGGATGAAACCAGCACAGCCATGACATGGAGTCTGGCTACCGGTTTCGTTCTGCTGGCCGGCACACTGGGCCGTGCCTACGGCAGCACATTATTGCGCTGGTTTTCACGCAGCTGGATCACCAACACCGCCGTTTTGGCAATCGGCATTCTCTATATCGTACTGGGATTGACCGGTCATCCAGGCATCGGGCTGGCAGTCGGCATATTGCTCGCCATTCTCGGCGGTTCCAATTACGGCTCCATCTTCAGCCTGACAGGCAGTGTCATGTCGCCGGTTTATCTGGCTACCGCCGCCGGATTCATGAACATGATCGCCAATATCGCCAACGTCATGCTGACCCTGGTACTGGGTACCGTCAGGGAATACACCGGCAGCTTCAGTATGGCACTGTGCGCCACAGGTATTTTTGCCCTGGTGGTCTGGCTGGCCGGAAAACGGATCATTACCGGCTTGCAGAAAAAATGAACTGTCCCCGGGACAGGGCAACCGATCCATCCAGCTAGCGCACTCCGGGATGACGGAAAAAACTGACGGCAACAGTCACGCATAGCGCCATCATGAACGAACAAAACACGGTCAATGCACAGTCCATACCCCAACGGTCGGCCATCCAGCCCATCAAAAGCAAGGGCAGCATACTGCCGATATACCCGATCATCAGATAAGTCGAAATCATGCCGGAACGGTTATGCGTATCGGCCAGCCGGTTGACCATCGTGATACCCGCCAGGGTCGACATACCATGTCCGGTCGCAGTGACCAGCACACTCAGTATGAATACCGGTACAGAATGCAACCACATATCGGAAAGCAACAGCGCCAGCCCGGACGCCAGAAGCAGCAAGCCGGCAAAACCGCTCCACCGTGTCGGCAGTCGGCCGGCAAACAATTGCACACCGGCGGACAGAAACAGGATCATGGCGATTGACGTCCCGCTTACGAACGGGCCATGCCAGGGCAACATGTCACGCAGGAAAACCGGCACCATCGACGCATACAAACCGAATATGCCGAATGCGATAAAGGCACACAAACTCGACAAAAAGAAAACCAGTGAGCGCGGCCGGTCCGCCCATACCAGTTTCGGAAGAAAATCGCGAAAATCCGGTCTTCCTTTCCGACCATCTTCGATATCGAGACGGCCCAGTGCAACGACGGCAAACAGCCCGAGCAACAAGGTCGGTATATAAGTCGTCCTCAGTGGGGAAGGCAGCCACTGCCCCATGATACCGCCGACCAGCGGCCCCAGCCCGAAGCCGAAAGCGATCAACAGACTGGTGATCGTCGCGGCACGCTGGAGGTTCCCGTTTTTCACCGAAAGCTGAACCAGACCGACAGAAGCACTCGTCGTCAACATACTCGACGCGATTCCGACCATAAAACGCCCGCCATCGAGTATCAGGACATTACTGGCCAGCATGCTTGCCAGCGTCCCGATCCCCATGAGCATCAGTCCTTTTTTCATGACGGACAAAAAACCCATCTTGTCCGGCAAACGCCCCAGACACATCAATCCGAAAAAAGCACCTCCCATATACGCCGTGTAAACCAGCGTAACATCACTGTTGGACAGTTGCCACCCCTGCTTGTACAACGCATACAATGGACTGATAAGTGCCGTTCCCATCACGCCGACGCACATCGAGAAACAGACCCATGCGAAAGGGGTTATCCTGATTTTCATACCCATAACTGTAGTGAAAAAGCGGCTTACCGGCCGATACCGCACATTCCAGACAGACAACAAAAAGGCCGGCTCGGGAACCCGAAGCCGGCTCATTGCGTTTTCACTTCGTTTTCAGAACGGAATATCGTCATCCATGTCTGACAATCCCGGCGCACGGCTTGCGGGCTGGCGGGCGGCATTACCCTGGGTCTGACGAGCGGCGGGCTGGTAACCACGATCTTCCGGCGGATCACCGGCACCCTGACGGCTGCCCAGCATCTGCATGGTATCCCCGATAATTTCGGTAGCATAACGTTCGATTCCTTCGCGGTCAGTATATTTGCGTGTCCGGATACGCCCTTCGACATAAACCTGCGATCCCTTCTTCAGATACTGGCCGGCGATTTCGGCAAGTTTGCCGAAAAAGGAAATGCGGTGCCATTCGGTCTGTTCCTTCATGTCACCGGTCGCCTTGTCGCGCCAGCGATCAGTCGTGGCAACCGCAATACTGGTAACCTGTTCGCCGCTCGGCATATATCGGTTTTCCGGATCGCGGCCGAGATTGCCGACGATAATGACCTTGTTGATCGATGCCATGACTCTCTCCTGATGGGAATGAATGGTGATAATGTAAACAAAACTGCATTATATGACACAGTCGGCGACCAGACGCAAAAATCAGCGACATTCCTGCCATCGTGCACAGGATACGAGCTCTCTGTGAAAGACTGTCAAATACGTTATGATAATGGATTGACCTGTATGCATTCACAGTCTGCCATTCATTAACGGGACTGCTTTTTCAATGTCGGAAAATCAAGAAAAAATCGTTATCCGCGGCGCAAGAACACACAATCTGAAAAATATCGCAATTGACCTGCCGCGCAATAAACTGATCGTCATTACCGGCCTCTCTGGGTCCGGAAAATCATCGCTGGCTTTCGATACCCTGTATGCTGAAGGCCAGCGGCGTTATGTCGAATCACTCTCTGCCTATGCACGCCAGTTTCTCCAACTGATGGAAAAACCGGATGTGGACCTGATCGAGGGCCTGTCCCCGGCTATCGCCATCGATCAGAAAGCCACTTCGCATAATCCGCGATCGACCATCGGCACCGTCACCGAAATCTACGACTATCTGCGGCTGCTGTTCGCCCGCGTCGGCACGCCGCATTGTCCGCAGCATCCGGAAAACCCGCTGACCGCCCAGTCCGTATCCCAGATGGTCGATACGGTTCTGGCCATGCCTGAAGGCACGCGACTGATGATTCTGGCACCGGTCGTCGCAAACCGCAAAGGTGAACACGCCGATCTGTTCGAACAGATGCAGGCACAGGGTTTCATCCGTTTCCGCGTCAAAAGCGGTACCCGCCCGGCAACCGTCGTCGATGTGGATGAATTGCCCGCACTGAAAAAAAACGAAAAACACACCATCGACGTCGTAGTCGACCGCGTCAGAATCACCCCGGACATCAAGCAACGTCTGGCGGAAAGTTTCGAGACAGCATTGCGCATCGCAGAAGGCCGTGCGCTGGCCGTCAATATGGACACCGGCGAAGAACAGGTTTTTTCCAACCAGTTCGCCTGTCCTGAATGCGGCTACTCGCTGCACGAACTGGAACCGAGACTGTTTTCGTTCAACAATCCGATGGGGGCATGTCCTGAATGCGACGGTCTTGGACACATCGAATTTTTCGACCCGGCACGTGTCGTCCTCTTTCCGGGCCTGTCGCTGGCGGCAGGCGCAGTCAAGGGCTGGGACCGGCGCAATCCGTTTTATTTCCAGATGTTGCAAAACCTGGCGGATCACTACCATTTCGATATCAATACGCCTTACGAAGAACTGCCGGAAAATATCCGTCATATCGTACTGTACGGTTCCGGAAAAGAAAAAATACCGTTCACTTATCTGAACAGCCACGGCCGTCCGTGGATACGCGAACACAGCTTTGAAGGCATCCTGAACAATCTGGAACGCCGCTATCGCGAAACCGATTCCATGGCAGTTCGTGAAGACCTTGCCAAACTCATCAACGAACGTGCCTGCCCCGCATGTCATGGCGCACGTCTCAGGACCGAAGCACGCTTCGTCATGGTTGGCGAAGGCGAGCAAAAACATGCCATTCACGAACTGACCCGCCTGCCGTTGGACGAAGCACTGACCTATTTCGAAAATCTGTCGCTGACCGGCGCAAAAAAAGACATCGCCAAACGCATCATCAACGAAATCGTCTCGCGTTTGCATTTCCTGAACAATGTCGGTCTGGACTATCTGTCGCTGGACCGCAGCGCGGAAACGCTCTCCGGCGGCGAATCCCAGCGTATCCGTCTTGCCTCGCAGATCGGCAGCGGGTTGACCGGCGTCATGTATGTGCTGGACGAACCGTCTATCGGATTGCACCAGCGCGACAACGACCGGTTGATCGCCACACTCAAGCACTTGCGCGACATCGGCAATACCGTCATCGTCGTGGAACACGATGAAGACGCCATCCGGACGGCGGATTTCATCGTCGATATGGGACCAGGCGCCGGGGTACATGGCGGCAACGTCGTGGCCAGTGGTTCACCTGAGGAAATCCTGCAATCCGGACAATCGCTGACCGCAAAATATCTCAACGGGACACTGTCCATTGATGTACCGTCGAAACGGGTCAAACCCGACAAGGAACGGCAACTGGTCATCCGCGGCGCTTCCGGCAACAATCTGAAAAACGTCACGTTGGAACTCCCTGTCGGCCTGCTGACCTGCGTGACCGGCGTTTCGGGATCGGGAAAATCGACCCTTATCAACGATACACTCTATGCAGCCGTCTCCCACCATCTGTACGGTTCGCAAACCGAGCCCGCACCTTACGAAGCGATCGAGGGACTGGAACATTTCGACAAGGTCATTTCCGTCAATCAGGCACCGATCGGCCGGACACCGCGTTCGAATCCGGCGACTTACACCGGTCTTTTCACTCCGATCCGGGAACTGTTCGCCGGTGTTCCGCAAGCCCGCGAGAGAGGCTATACCGCCGGACGTTTTTCTTTCAACGTCAAGGGAGGCCGCTGCGAATCCTGTCAGGGCGACGGTGTCATCAAGGTGGAAATGCATTTCCTGCCGGACATGTACGTCCCCTGCGACGTCTGCCACGGCAAACGCTACAATCGCGAAACGCTGGAAATCGCTTACAAGGACAAGAATATTTCCGACGTGCTGAACATGACCGTCGAGGAAGCGTTCGAATTCTTCCGGCCGGTTCCAGCCATCGCGAGACGGCTGCAAACCCTGCTCGACGTCGGGCTGGGATATATCCGTCTGGGACAGAGCGCCACCACACTCTCTGGCGGCGAAGCACAGCGCGTCAAACTCTCACTGGAACTGTCGAAACGGGATACGGGACGTACCCTCTATATTCTGGACGAACCGACGACCGGCCTGCATTTCCAGGATATCGACATGCTGCTGAAAGTCATTCACCGTCTGCGCGACCAGGGCAATACCGTCGTCGTCATCGAACACAATCTCGATGTCATCAAGACCGCCGACTGGATAGTCGATCTAGGGCCGGAAGGCGGCGCGGGCGGCGGCAGAATCATCGCTACCGGAACA
The DNA here is from genome assembly GCA_934277985.1 of uncultured Oxalobacter sp. Classification (GTDB taxonomy): domain Bacteria; phylum Pseudomonadota; class Gammaproteobacteria; order Burkholderiales; family Burkholderiaceae_D; genus Oxalobacter; species Oxalobacter paeniformigenes. The sequence continues at coordinate 126,696 of CAKQWF010000001.1, read as the reverse complement.
CCGGAAGAAATCGCACGCAAATCCGCCAGCATAACCGGACGCTATTTGAACGGCATGCTCAAACCGCGCAAAAAACCATAAGTCACATACCCTGCATGACCGGCGCACCGAAAAAAAGGCCGGTCATGCACATCATTTCAGCAATAAATCCTCGACGATCGCGATACCTTCGGATGTCCCTCGCAATACCAGCACATCGTTTTCACAAAACACCAGATCGTCTTTTACGGTCAGTTTCTCCGTACCTCGCCGGATAGCGGTAATCTCGACATGGTTCGCCGGCAAATCCAGCTCGCCGACGGTCTTGCCGATCGCCGATGCACCGGCAGGCAAACGCAAGGCATGCAGGCGCCAGTATGATTCGGTATCCGTCGGCACGGCATCGGTTTCACCGTGGAAATATTCCCTCAGTCTGGCATAACGCGACGCTCTGGCAGCCTGTGCGCGTTTGACGATACGTTTTGTCGGAATACCGTATACCATGAAAGCGTGTGATGTCAGTACCAGACTGCTTTCGATGACTTCCGGAACCACTTCATCGGCCCCGGCTGCCTTGAGCTTGTCGAAATCGGAATCATCGTAACTGCGCACGATCACCGGCAAATTCGGCGCCAGTTCCTTGGCGTAATAAAGCACCCGCAAAGCCGCATGGATATTGGCGAACGTGATGATCAGGGAAGAGGCCCGGTGAATACCGGCCGCAACCAGACTTTCCCTGCGCGTCGCGTCGGCATAGGACACATTGGCACCGGCAGCCTCCGCTTTCCTGACTCTCTCCAGATCCAGATCGAGTGCGCGATAAGGCACCTGCTCTTCTTCGAGCAAGGTCGCGATATTCTGTCCGGTTCTGCCGAAACCGGCGAGAATGACATGCCGCTGCAATGCCATCGAACTGCTGGCGATTTTCGTAAGTTCCAGCGATTGCTGTATCCATTCATTGGCCGAAAAACGCATGACGATCTTGTCGGCATTGAGAATGATGAACGGAGCCGCCAGCATCGACAACACCATGGATGCCATCGTAACCTGCACGACCCATGGTTCCACCATTTGCAGTCCGGATATCTGGTTGACCAGAACGAAACTGAATTCACCCGCCTGAGCCAGTGCCAACCCGGTTTTGAGACTGACCCCGCGCGACGCGCCGAACAGGCGCGTCAGCCATGCAGCCAGCGCAAACTTGTACAAGAACGCGGAAACGATAATGAGCAGGACAAACCACCAGTAGTGGAGTACCAGACTCATATCGAGCATCATGCCGATCGTGATGAAGAAAAGGCCAAGCAATACGTCACGGAACGACTTGATATCGACATCCACTTCGTTTTTGTAACGCGTCTCGGAAATCAGCATACCGGCGATGAAAGCGCCGAGTTCCATGGAAAGGCCTGCCTGTTCCGTGATCCATGCCGCACCCAGCGTCATCAGAAGCAGGTTCAGCATGAACAATTCCTGAGAATTGCGCCTTGCCACGATCTCGAGCCACTTGTTCATGAACTTTTTGCCGACAAACAGCAAAAGCACCAGCACCACCGCAGTCTTGCCCAGCGCCATACCGATGATCAGCAAAATATCGCCGGTTCCATGCGCCAGCGTCGGCACGATGATGAGCAGCAACACGACCGCCAGATCCTGAAACAGGAGAATGCCGATGACACGGCGCCCGTAATCCGTTTCAAGTTCCATGCGTTCCGCGAGCATCTTCGATACGATCGCCGTCGAAGACATCGCCCATGCGCCCCCCAGAGCCAGTGCCGCCTGCCATGTCGTCGTTCCCAGCTGCGGCAAAACGAAAACGATGGCAAACGTTAAAATGATGGAACCCACCATCGAAATCGATACCTGAGCCAGTCCCAGCCCGAAAACGATTTTGCGCATGGCCAGCAACTGTGACAGGGAAAATTCCAGCCCGACGGTAAACATCAGGAAAACCACCCCGAATTCGGCCAGCCCTTCAAGAGATTGCGTATCGCTGACCAGCCCTGTCGAATGCGGACCAATTGCGACACCGACGGCAAGATACCCCAGAATCGAAGGCAGCTGAAGATAGCGGAAAATGACCACGCCGATCACGGCGGCGCCCAGCATCAGCAAAACAAATTCTAGGGATGATTGCATGAAATGGAATAACTGCGCTTTATTTAACAGACAAAAACGACCGTCCGCTTTTATGCGGAACGCACTTTTACATCATACGTTCCCATGGACATACCCGTTTATGCAGATGCTATTGTATCCAAATTCGTCTTTGCCCGATGTTCCCCATTTGTGACGAAGTGTTACATCCGCGCCACCGGCAAACATCGGTAAAATACCCCATACGACAGACATGCCTGAATTTCCGGCATATCATTTTGCCGTACAAGCAGGATTCATGCCCGGATAATTCGTTTATACTTTCATCATGAACAAAGAAGTCACCCAAAACAAACCGTCCATCGATACGGATCGCCTGCTCAAACTCGCGGACGATACACTTCAGATTGAGGCACACGCACTGGAAACCCTCAGAAAACGTTTTCTCCAGGAAGATGCCGTGCATTTCGTCCAGTCCGTCTCGCTGCTCCTTAACTGCAAGGGACGCGTGGTCGTCTCCGGCATCGGCAAATCCGGCCATATTGGCCGCAAAATCGCGGCAACACTGGCTTCGACCGGGACTCCTGCCATGTTCGTCCATCCCGCAGAAGCTGCACATGGTGATCTGGGCATGATCACCCATGACGATGTATTCATTGCGATTTCCTATTCCGGAGAGGCCGGCGAACTGATGGCGATCGCACCGATCATCAAGCGAATGGGTACCCGGCTCATCGCCATGACAGGAAACCCGGCATCCGGCCTTGCGAAACTGGCCGATGTACACCTGAATGTCCACGTCGAAAAGGAAGCCTGCCCGCTGAATCTGGCACCGACGGCCAGCACAACCACCACACTGGCACTGGGCGATGCCATCGCCGTCGCGTTGCTCGATGCTCGCGGATTCCGCGAAGACGATTTTGCACGCTCGCATCCGGGCGGTGCACTGGGACGTCGGCTGCTGACCATGGTATCGGACATCATGCGCAAGGGCGACGACATCCCTGTCGTGACGGCAGACACTCTCCTGCGCGATGCACTGTTCGAAATCACCAAAAAAGGCATTGCCATGACTTCCGTCGTCGATCATGAAGGACATGCCATCGGGGTATTCACAGACGGCGATTTGCGGCGCCTCATCGAAAAACGTCAGGATTTTTCCGATATCGTCATTCGTGACGTCATGTCGAAAAATCCGCGTACAATCGCAGCGGACAAACTGGCCGCCGAAGCGGTCAGCATCATGGAAAAATTTCGCATCAACCAGCTTCTGGTCACCGACGATAACGGCAAGCTCATCGGTGCATTGCATATTCACGACCTGACTGTGGCGAAGGTGATCTGATGAATGCCCACCTGCTTGAAAAACTGTCGCATATCCGGCTGATGATTTTCGATGTGGACGGCGTACTGACCGACGGGAAAATGCATTACGGCGAAAACGGAGAATTGTTCAAAAGTTTCAATGTACTGGACGGACACGGCATCAAGCTGCTGAAAAGAGCCGATGTCGCAACCGCCATCATCAGTGCGCGCAATTCCCCCATCGTCAACCGCCGTGCCGCCGATCTGGAAATCAATCATGTCATCCAGGGAGCGGGCCAGAAACAGAAAGCCTTTGCGCAGCTTCTGGAGAAGACCGGTCTGACGGCTGACCTGTGCGCTTTCGTCGGCGACGATATCATCGACCTGCCCGTTCTGACCCGTGTCGGCGTCTCTTTCGGCGTTCCGAACGGTCATGCCGAGGTACTCTCGCGTGTCGATTACGTCACACATCATGAAGGCGGCAATGGTGCCGTCCGCGAAATCTGCGACATGATTTTGCACGCCAAAGGTTGTTATACCGCTGTTGTGGAGAGCTTTCTCAAATGATTCAGGGTCCGAAATCGGTAGTGCGTGTACGGCTTGCCATCATCTTCACCGTCGTCCTGATACTGGCATTGTGCAGTCTGTGGGTCAACATGGTCATCAGAAAGAGTGCATCCGACTCCGACGCGCTGGTACAGCGTACCGAACCGGATTACATCGTGGAAAACTTCCGTTACTACCGTATCAATCCGGACGGATCGCCACAGTACGAGGCGATCGGCACCAAACTGACACATTTTCCGGTCGAGGACTCCTATCTGATCGACAATCCTGTCATCTACTCGTTAAGCGACCATAACCAGCTGCAGACGATCCGTTCCGATACTGCCTATGTGGAAGATTTCAATACCAAAATCCATATGCATGACAATGTCGTCATGGATCGTGAGCCATCCGCACGCAAAGGCCCCGTGCGCCTGACTTCAGAATATGTCCTGATCTATCCGGATGACGAGATCATGACCAGCGACCGTGAAGTGACCATATCCGACGCGCATTCCGTCATGACCGGCGTCGGCATGCAGGCCAACAATGCCACCAGCGAACTGCAAATATTCAACCGCGCCAGAATCACTTACAATCCCCCCGGCACATCCAAACACTAACCGACCGAAAACGACATGAAAAAGATCATTTACCATTTTGTGGCTGTCCTGTGCTGTGCCGGTCTTCCGCTTCTGGCATCGGCCGAAAAAGCGGACGCGAACAAACCGACCGACATCGAAGCGGACCAGATGCATTCCGATGACGTCAAACAGGTCACGACATTCACCGGCAATGTCGTCGTCACGAAAGGCACCCTGCTTATCAAGGCCGGCAAGGCCGTCATCGTCGAAGATCCGGAAGGCTATCAGTACATCACCCTTTATGCCGCTCCCGACAGGCTGGCATCCCTCAGGCAAAAACAGGACGGCGGTCCGAATATATGGATGGAGGGATACGGCAAGAAAATCGAATACGACAACAAGGATGAAATCATCAAGTTTTTCACACAGGCCAGAGTGAGACGCCTGCAAGGCAACCAGGTCACCGATGACGTATCGGGTGAATACATCTCCTATAACGCACGTACCGAATATTACAGTGTTTACAACACCAGTGAAGGGGTATCGAAACCGGGTGCAGGACGTGTCAAGGCCGTTATCCAACCTCGTGAAAAGAAGGCCACGAAATGAGCAACAGCAAACTGATCGTTCGCCATCTGCAAAAAACCTATGGCAAAAGGACTGTCGTTTCCAATGTCTCGCTTGACGTATCGAGCGGTGAAGTCGTCGGTCTGCTTGGGCCAAACGGTGCAGGCAAAACCACATCGTTTTACATGATCGTGGGACTGGTACCCGCCGATGATGGCGTGATCGAACTGGACGGTGTCGATCTCACACGATTGCCCATACACAAGCGTGCATCCATGGGGCTGTCCTATCTGCCTCAGGAAGCATCCGTTTTCCGCAAACTCAATGTCGAGGACAACATACGCGCTGTGCTTGAATTGCAGAAAAAAGACGGAAAACCCTTGCCGAAAGATGAAGTCGAGCAAAAGCTGGACTGTCTGCTGGCAGAACTGCAAATCGAAAAATTGCGAACCAACTCCGCCCTTTCCCTCTCTGGTGGCGAACGTCGCCGTGTCGAAATCGCACGTGCGCTTGCCACCGATCCACGCTTCATCCTGCTTGACGAACCGTTTGCAGGTATCGACCCGATTGCCGTTATCGAAATCCAGAGGATCGTCCGTTTCCTGAAAGATCGCGGCATCGGCGTATTGATTACCGACCATAATGTCCGTGAAACGCTGGGCATTTGCGACCACGCTTACATCATCAATCAGGGCACCGTACTGGCAAGCGGCCATCCGGACGAAATCATCGAAAACGAATCCGTCAGACGCGTTTATCTTGGTGAACACTTCCGTATGTAAGAAGCGGCAAGGTTATGAAACAGAAACTGCAAACACGTCTTGCGCAGCATTTCGCGCTGACTCCGCAACTCCAGCAGTCGATCAAGCTCTTGCAATTGTCCAGCCTTGAACTGAACGAGGAAATCGAACGCGCGCTGCTGGACAATCCACTGCTGGAAAGACTGGACGACCCGCTGGCCAATACGACCCGTTTTCAGGCCGACGGTTCCATCATCCGGCCAGTCGCCCCGCCGGGCCCCGATGCAGCCGGCATCGGATCATCGCCTGCCCAATCGACCGAACATCATGACGAACCGAATGCCTTCGACAACCTTTCAGGCGCCGCCGAAACCGAACATCTGATATGGGATTCCGCAAAGCAGTCCGACCGCCATCCCGATGACGAACGCTTCCAGCCACAACTCGAGGCACCGCCCGAATCACTCAAGGAACACCTGTTGTCCCAGATGCGTCTGACTGTCCGCGACCAGCGGCAACGCGCACTGGTCGAACTGATGATAGACGCACTCGATACCAACGGCTATCTTCAGGAAACATTGGGTGAAATGCTGGAATGGCTTCCGCCCGAACTGAATATCGATTATGCCGAACTGGAAGATGCACTTGCCTGCATCCAGAATTTCGATCCCCCCGGTGTCGGCTCACGAAACAGTGCCGAATGTCTTGCCATCCAGATCCGCCTGATGCAAAACATCCCGTATATCGTCAGGAAACGGGCGCTGAACATCGTGGAAAATCACCTGAAACTGTTCGCGCAGCGTGATTTCAACCGTCTGAAAAAGGCCCTGTCGTGCGACGATGAGGATTTGCTCGAGGCACAGGCTGTCATACAGCGTTGCAATCCCCACCCGGGTGCCGCTTTCGCCAATGATGCGGCAGACATGATCGTGCCTGAAATCATCGCCGTCAAAAAAGACGGCGTCTGGCATGCCGAACTCAATATGGATGCCGTTCCGAAAATCCGCATTAACCAGATGTATGGCGATATCCTGAAAACCACATCGAACAAAACCAGCCTGAACACCCGTTTTCAGGAAGCCAAGTGGTTGATCCGGAACATAAACCAGCGGTTCGATACCATTCTCAAGGTATCTGAAGCCATTATCGAGCGACAGCAGAATTTCTTCTCTTTGGGCCCGAGTGCCATGCGCCCTCTTGTTTTGCGTGAAATAGCTGATACACTAGGACTGCACGAGAGCACAATTTCCCGTGTGACAACCCAGAAATTCATGCTGACACCGCTTGGTATTTTTGAGTTGAAATATTTTTTCGGCAGTCACATCGCCACAGAAGGAGGAGGAGAAGCATCTTCAACCGCGATTCGCGAAAAAATCAGACAGCTGATCGCACAGGAAGACAGCAAAAAACCGTATTCCGATAACAAAATCGCTCAGTTGCTGGAAAAGGAAGGTCTGGTCATCGCGCGACGGACAATCGCAAAATACCGTGACATACTGAAAATTCCGCCAGCCAGCCTGCGCAAAACATTGTAGTAACAAGTGTCGCAGACACTTGAAAATTTGGGTGACATCATCAAGGAGAAATGTATGAACCTTACGATCAGTGGACATCATCTCGAGATCACGCCTGCGATCCGCAGCCATGTAGAAAGCAAACTTGACCGAATGAAACGGAATTTTGATGGCGTCATCGATATTTCAGTTTTATTGGCTGTTGACAACGTTTCCGACAAGGAAAAAAGCCAACGTGCCGAAATCAAACTGAACCTTTCCGGCAAAACCCTGCATGCAGAAAGTGTTGCGCAGGATCTGTATGCCGCCATCGACATTCTGATGGACAAGCTTGACCGCCAGCTGGTCAAGGCAAAGACAAAATCCAAGGAACATTCCCGCGAATCCGTCAAGAACATGCCTTTGGATGATTCCGCATCATAAAAGGCGATCTGACTGGCAAAAAGGCGCTTTTAGCGCCTTTTTTATTGACTTCATGCCCGACATCCATCGCACCGTACGCCTCTTTCTTGTCTCGCCTGACGCCATGCCCATCGGTCACACCGATTCCATACCGGCCGTTGTATGAAACCGTTTCCGCCATACGGCCTCGCTTTCTGCATCACGCCCACAGGCGGCACACATGCCTTTCACGCAGAAATTCGGTAAGATAGCCACAAACCCGTTTCTGACAGGAAATACCATGTTGTCCAAAACCGTTCTGTCCGTTATGGCCGCCCTGATGTTTTTCGGGCTGTCCATTTCCAGCGCATCCGCCGATAACGTACAGGCACTGCTCCAGCGCGCCCGACAGGGCGACATAAAAGTCCAGTTCTATCTGGGAGACGTCTATGCCAACGGCATCGGCGTCAAGCGCAACCCGGTACAGGCAGCCTACTGGTATCGGCAGGCTGCCGAAAAAGGCAATCCGGGAGCACAATACAATCTCGGACTGCTCTATGCCAAAGGAGAAGGTGTACCGCAAAGCGACGAACTGGCGGTTTACTGGTGGAGAAAGGCGGCAGAACAGAATCTGGCCAACGCACAGAGCAACCTCGGAACCGCATACTATACCGGCAAAGGCATCCGGCAAGACAACCAGTTGGCCATACACTGGTGGAAGAAAGCGGCAGAACAGGGTTATGCTGAAGCACAATACAATCTCGGAACCGCCTATCATGCCGGCAAGGGCGTCCTGCAAAACAGTCAGACCGCTCTTGAATGGTACAGAAAAGCCGCCCGGCAAGGTAACGCACACGCCCAGTACAGTCTGGGCTTCGCCTATTACAGCGGCAACGGCGTCTCACGCAACCTCCGTCAGGCCGTACTCTGGTTCCGTGAAGCGGCATTACAGGGATTGCCTGAAGCGTTGATGGCACTCGGAACGGCTTACACCTACGGACAAGGCGTCCCGCAGAACCCTATCGCAGCCTACGCCTTGTTCAGTCAGGCTGCCGCTCGCGGTCTGGATACGCAAAATGCCCTGAATACGCTTTCCGGCGCCATGACGCCCGAGCAAATCAGCCAGGCCAAAGCGCTCGGCATTGAAGACATCCTGAAATAACCGCGTAACGGTGAACAAAAAAGGGATACGGTTTTTTGCCGTATCCCTTTTGTATTCTTTGGTCGGGGCGAGAAGATTCGAACTTCCGACCCCTTGCACCCCATGCAAGTGCGCTACCAGGCTGCGCTACGCCCCGAACAGTCTTTCATTATAGCAGTCCTGACACTGATTTGGCATGTTTGACGCACAATTTTGTATGCGGTTTTGACATCATCAGGATGCTTCCATGAATTTCAGCGGTTCTGAAACCCGGAAAAAACCGGATACTTCACCGGAATAGACCTCTCCGTTCTGGATGGTCAGCTTTTTGACAGGTGCCGTCTCGCTGAAATCTAGCTTGTCGAAGGCAACCCAGAAAGTATTGGGACGTGTCGCTGAATCGAAATAGTAAATCCTGTTTTTCTGGTCGGATACCGTCCGCCATATCGTCGAGGCGATATTGGGTTTGTCGGGCGTGCTGATACCGAGCGGCACACTGACCGCGCGCGCAACGCTCATGACCTCTGCAATGGCCTGATAATCGTACCGTTGTCCCGGAACGCCGCGCATATATTCCGGTGCCGGTTTCTTGGGAATGGCGTCCAGAAAGAACAATGCACGCGCGAATCTGTCTGCCGACCGGATCGTCCCCGGCAAGAACGCCGTTCCACCGACCGATTCCCAGTAGGCGTTGATCGCGAGCTGCTGGCTGTATACCGGCGAATTGGTCATGACCTTGTCGTTTCGGCCATGATGGATGACCAGTTTGCCATCGATATACTCCAGAATCGCAGAATCACCCGTCGCATCCGAAATCGACAGATGCAATCTCGGCTGCGCCCCTCCGGCAACGCCACGTGAGGGCACCAGACGCAACGGTTCGGCACGCTGCGCACGAACCGCCTCATCCACCGTGGCATACTGGTCCAGAAAATATTGCAACCACAAACTCAACGAGAGAACTTTTTCGCCAGATACCGGTTGTCCGTAATCCGACTCCGCGAGAAACAGCAAATTGGCAACAAACCCTTTTTCGTTCATTCCGTCGGTACTGCCGGCCTCGTATCCTGAAACGACCACGCTGCCATAGCGCGAACGCCATTGAATCGAGGAAGGTCCCGCCAGCCCGTTTCGTTGTATTCCGCGCGGAAACACCCAGAGATTGGACATCATGTCCTCATTCCAGTCCATATTGCGTCCTGTCGCGACCATATTTTGTTCGCCGACATACAATATCCTGGTACAGGCAACAGTCTCCGGCGCCACCGTCATGGCACTCCCCATCGCCAGCCAACAACATACTTGCGCCAGCTTTTTCATTCCTGTTTTCATGTTTTTCCTTTCATATCCGCTATTCCACGCTCCCGGACACCACTCCCGCCACACCGGCAAACGCCTCTTCATCCATACTGAACGAATGTCGTTTCATGTCTTTTACCGACGTCAAGAAAAGACATGAATTCCTGCAAACGGAGCATTTCCTGCCTGCTACAATATGACTACGCCGCAAACGACATCCATCGTACCGCAAACGAAACGACTTTTCCCGCATCGACGAATGGTACGGGATGGCGACGGCTATTTTGACCATTGAAAGGCGATCCCCATGAAACGACTCTTGTTCATCCTGCTATTTGCAGCCTTTTCCCTTCCCGTACACGCAGAACCCGCACAGGAAACCTCAATCGAAAAACTGCTGGTGCTGACCGATGCCCGGAAACTGTGTGATTCTGCCCTTGCCGACACGGATGCGATTATCGAAACGACCCTGAGACCGCTGTTGAAAACCGAAGGCATCACTGCAGAAAAACGCCAGATGCTGGAATCGTTCCTGAACCAATACAAGACAATCGTCCGTGAAGAATTCAGCTGGCAAAAAACATTGCCCGATTACATCCGTATCTACCGGGAAATCTTCACCGAGGAAGAAATACAAAGCCTGATCGCTTTTTACGAATCGCCGACCGGGCAAATGTTCGTCCGCAAAACACCGTTGATCATGGACAAAATGAACGATGTCCTGAGCATGAAAATGACGGTAATCATCAACCGTATGCAAGCGGCGCTGATCGAAACCATGGGGACACCGTCCCGGTAAATGTGAAACACGACGAACACCCCGCACGAAAACAGTTCACCGGTCACTCTCACGTATCATCTGAAAAAAACGCGCCTGAACCGTTTCCGGTTCAGGCGCGTTTATGTTGTAGCCCCCACGCTATCAGAACGTATTACCCTTGACTGTAATCGGACGCATGGACTTGCCGACACAAAAGAGCTTCCACCCCGCAGGCGTCCGGTCCAGTTCACCATCGACAAACGCCGCACGCGATTTCTTCGTGACACCGGAAGCATCCGTCTCGGTAAACTCGAAACACAATACCGACCCATCCTCATTGGAAATTGAATTTTCCAGTTTCATGGATTCCGGATTGTCCAGACGGCTTCTCAGCAAAAGCACTGCGGTCAGACCTCGCTGCGAGAGCTTGTCGTCGAGTTTTTCCTTCAACACTTCCTCGTACGGCTTCTCGACTTCATCCATCTGCAAGTAATATCCCAGACCGAAAAAGGCGATAATCACCACCATCACACACAACAGAATCAGCCGGATTCTTTTACCTCTTTTCGGACCCAGCGAATCGCAACGCGGACACTTAAGAACGGTTTCCTCGATTTCTTCGCCACAAACCTTGCATTTCACAATCGCCATAACAATACAACCCGCCTTACAGTAGAATCGAAACGATTAGTATAGCAATTATTTTCCGCAAAAATGCCTATTCGGACTTTTTACGTGCCACCATACCGATCAGTGCCGACAATCCGCTATGGCGTTCTCCCTCACTGATATATGCGTCATAGCTTTTCAGTTCCAGAATGTCCATGGCAGCGAAATAATCGCGCAGCATCTCTTCGGTATAAAGATGTTCCACACGTGAAGGACCGCCTGTTCCCATCTCCAGCTGTCGTGGCGTATAACCCTGAAGAATCAGGATCCCACCCGGTTTCAGGGTCCTGATACAGTTGGCAAACAGGCGTGTCCGCATATTGGGCGTCGCAAACTGGACAAAAATCACGACAACGGCATCATATTGCCCCTCAACCCAATCCCATTCGTCGATACCGCAAATGGTATAACGAACATCGACACCTCTTTCCGCAGCCAGTTTCCTTGCCTTGGCAACCGCTTTCTCCGACAAATCGAACGCATCGGCCTGTATGCCCAGTTCTGCCGCACACCAGACACTGTTACGACCTTCGCCATCCGCGACAAAAAGCACTTTCTGCCCCTTTTTCAGACAGGCCTTTTTTTCAACCAGATAATCATTGGGCTGTGTACCGAACAAATATCCGGGACCGTCAAACAGCGCATTCCAGACTTGTGCAGGTTTGCTGCGATCTTTCGGCACATCATTCATATCCATCTTCTCCCCCAAAAAAACAAACGCCGTGACACGGCGTTTGGTCAGTCATCATGACTAGTGGAGCTGCCGTTTCGCCAACGTACCGCCCGGGCTTTCCTGACCGGCTTCCTCTGTCTTTCGCCGTCGATCCGGCGTACCACGCGGCCTGGAACGCCGCTCGGCAATCCGCCTTTCCCGAAATTCGTTCAATTCCTGACTGGCCCGTTCATAAGGCGTTTTCGGTTTTTCCATACCGTTTCCTCTGCCAAAATTTCCGTCTCCCCAATGACGTCACATCGCCACATGACAGGAAACGGTAACTCACAAGTCGATCGGATCGACTTTCCATATATCTTTTGCATATTCCCCGATGGCACGATCCGACGAGAAATAGCCGATGCCGGAGACATTGGCGATGGCTTTCACATCCCAGCGGACAACCTGCCGATACAGGGTATCGACCTGCTTTTGCGTCGCGACATAACTTTCGTAATCGGCCAGCACCAGATAACGGTCTCCGTAATTGATCAGCGAATCATAAATACTACGGAAACGTCCCGGTTCATCCGGCGAAAAGAAACCATCCCGAATCTGGTCCAGTGCCTGTTTCAGTTCCGGAATCCGTTCGTAATATTCACGTGGCTGATAATTGCCGTTCTTGATTTCCGCTACCTGTTCCGCCGTATTGCCGAAAATGAAAATATTGTCGGAACCGACACGCTCCATAATCTCGATATTCGCGCCGTCAAGCGTCCCGATCGTCAGTGCACCATTCGCAGCCAGCTTCATGTTACCGGTACCGGAGGCTTCCGTTCCTGCCATGGAAATCTGCTCGGACAAGTCCGCCGCCGGGATAATCATTTCAGCCAGACTGACACCGTAATTCGGAATGAACACCACCTTCAGCCGATTGCCGATATCCTTGTCGTTATTGACTTTCACGGCAACATCGTTGATCAGCTTGATGATGTCTTTCGCCATCTGGTAAGCCGAAGCCGCCTTGCCTGCAAAAATGACCGAACGTGGCACCCAGTTCACTTCCGGGTTGGCCTTGATCTGGTTATACCGCGTAATGACATGCAATACATTGAGCAACTGCCGCTTGTATTCATGAATCCGCTTGATCTGGACATCAAACAGTGAATCGGGATTGAGCGATATGTTCAGATTGTTGCGCACCCAGCGTCCCAGCTTTTGCTTGTTCTGCCGCTTGATCGCACGGAAACTGCCCAGAAAAGCCGGATCGCTCGCATAGGGTTTGAGTTTTGCGATTTCCTCAAAATGCAAACGCCAGTTTCTGCCAATCCGGTCGTCAATCAATTCGGAAAGCAACGGGTTGGCCTGTGAAAGCCAGCGCCGTGGCGTAATGCCGTTGGTCACATTGGTGAAGCGTTCGGGAAAAATCCTTGCGAAATCCGCAAAAATCGACTGTTTCATCAACTCGGAATGCAATGCGGACACGCCATTGATCTTGTGGCTGGCGACGACGGCCAGATAAGCCATCCTGACACGACGCTCACCTGTTTCGTCGATCAGTGAAATCCGGCGCATCAAATCATTGTCGCTACCGTACTTCTGCGCGACCATCGTCAGAAACTCGTTATTGATATCAAATATGATCATCAAATGACGTGGCAACACACGTCCCATCAGATCGACTGGCCAGGTTTCCAGTGCCTCGCTCATCAAGGTGTGGTTGGTATAGGAGAAAATCCGCTGTGCCAGCGACCATGCCTGCGCCCACGGAACCCCTTGGATATCGACCAGCAGACGGATCAGCTCGGGAACCGCCAGAACGGGATGCGTATCGTTGAGATGGATCGAAATCTTCTCTGCCAGATCATCGAAACTCGGATTGTTGAGCTGATGCCGACGGATCAGATCCTGAAGACTTGCCGACACGAAAAAATATTCCTGCATCAGACGCAACTCGCGCCCCAATGGTGTGGAATCGTCCGGATACAGCACCCGTGTGACATTTTCCGACATGTTTTTCGCTTCGACGGCACCGGCATAATTGCCCTTGTTGAAAGCGGACAGATTGATTTCCGAAGTCGCCTTGGCCGACCACAGACGCAATGTCGTCGCACATTCGGTGCCGTACCCCGGGATGATCGTATCATAGGCCATTGCCAGCACACTGTGCGTATCGACCCAGCGTGCCCTGCCACTTGACTGGTCGATATGTCCGCCATAACGGACATGGTACTGGAGTTCAGGACGCGGGAATTCCCATGGATTGCCACGCGTCAGCAACCAGTAGTCAGGCGTTTCGACCTGATAACCGTCGACGATTTCCTGCTTGAACATGCCGTATTCATACCGGATACCATACCCGATGTTGGCGATATTCAACGTCGCCATCGAATCCAGGTAACAGGCTGCCAGTCTCCCCAGACCACCGTTTCCCAACGCGGCATCCGGTTCGTAATTGATGATTTCTTCCATATCGACGGCCAGATCGCGCAAGGCTTCCCGCATATCGTCGGTAATATCAAGAGACTCCAGCGCATTCTGGAAAGTGCGCCCGATCAGAAACTCCATCGAAAGATAATAAACGACCTTGCTGCCCTGCTCGTAATAGGCCGTATTCGATTTCAGCCAGCGTTCAACCAGACGGTTGCGAACAGCCAGCTCGGCAGCCAGAAGCCAGTCACCGCGTGTGGCAGTCAACGGAATTTTTCCGGAACGGTAACGCAGATTGTTTGAAATGGAACGCTTGAGCGCTTCCACATCACTGGCGAGGAAGCCCTCCTGTTTCGGTTGATCCAGACTCATTTCCGTTCTCCTTGGCAAAGGGGAAAAATCTCATTGGGCGGCATCCGACCATTTTTGGAAAATCAGGAAAAATCAATGTCATACGCCGATCGTTCGTGCCACGATACCGCAGCACATCATCAGAAAATATACCGTTCACCAAGCGCTTTGGCAAGTCATGCCGCACCTCATGATTTCCATACATGACCGAACGCATTTCACCGCTTCGACACCCTTGCAATCATGCGACGACACGTATCAGCCGGTACAACTGTGCATACCGCTCGGCCGAATTTTCCCAGCCGAAAGACAACTTCATTCCACGTTTCTGAACCTTTTTCCAGTCCGTCTGTTTGCCGAACAAGGCAAAAGCCCTGTGCACGGCGGATTCGAAAGACGGATAATCGAAATGTTCGAAACAAAAACCGGTCGCCCGATTCTCGGCCAGATTTTCCAGCGAACAATCAACCACCGTATCGGCCAGTCCTCCGACACGATGCACCAGTGGCAAAGTACCATACAGTGAGCCGTACATCTGGACCAGACCGCATGGTTCATAACGGGAGGGCACCATCACGACATCACTGCCGGCAAACACCCGGTGCGCACGGTCTTCATCGTAACCGATACGTACCGCGACCTGCCCCGGAAAAGTCTGCTCGAAATGCCTGAATGCGTCTTCCAGCCAGCGTTCGCCATTGCCCATGACGACAACCTGACCACCGTTACCGACAATGGCGTTGATGCCATCGACAACCAGATGCAAGCCTTTTTGTGCTGCGAAACGGCTGACGACGCAAAAAACCGGCTTGTCATTCTGCTCGACAAGCCCCATTTCTTTTTGCAACGCAAGACGGCATTTTTTCTTGCCCGTCATGGAACGCACATGGTAATTCGCCTCGATACGCTTGTCGGTACGCGGGTTCCATGTAGCGGTATCGACACCGTTGAGAATACCGACCAGATCGGCCTGACGTTGCTGAACCACGCCCCCCAGTCCGCAAGACTGTTCGCCATCTCTTATTTCCCTGGCATAGGTCGGACTGACCGTGGTTACCTTGTCGGCATAATAAAAACCGGACTTGAGAAAGGAAACCTGTCCGTAAAATTCGATGCCGTCGGCATTGAACATCGAAAACGGCAAATCCAGCTCGCTGAACATATAAGCCGGAAAGTTGCCCTGATATGCCATATTGTGCACGGTAAAGACCGTCCCGACCATACGTTTTCCGGTATGCCATTCCAGTGCCTTGATATAGGCGAACGCCAGTCCTGCATGCCAGTCGTGACCGTGAACAATATCCGGCTTCCAGAAATAATCGAACCCTTCCGCCAACCGTGCGGCACACCAGCCCAGCAAGGCAAACCGGAGATGATTGTCACGATAGGGTTGCCCGTCACTGTCGTTATAGGGATTGCCCGGACGATCATACAAATCGGGAGCATCGACATAATAGACAGGCACACCGGTTTTCGGCATCTTTCCGTACATCAGCCGGATTTTGCGTGCACCGAAACGTGACGGCAGCTCCGTGACGAGGTGCTGGTCCTCGATACCATTGACAAAAGCTGGGAATCCCGGCACCAGCATACGGACTTCACACCCCTGTTTTTCCAGTTCGGGCGGCAATGCCGCCGTCACATCGGCCAATCCGCCGGTTTTGAGCAATGGAAAAACTTCGGAACAGACATGCAACACACGTAGCGGAGATGGATTCTGGCTCACTTATTCAACCTTCGGTATATGCTCAAAATTGTACAAACGCGCAAACATTTCCTGCGTGACGAGTACGACACCGTTCGGACTGCGGTAAAAACGTTGCGCATCCAGTTCAGGGTCTTCGCCGATGATCGTTCCTTCAGGAATACGGCATCCCCGATCGATCACCACCTTTTTCAGGCGTGACCCCTGGCCGATCTCGCAATCGGGCAACACGACGACCTGATCGAGATTGCAGAACGCCTGAACCCGCACTTTCGAAAACAAAATGGTATTGGACATTTTGGAACCGCAAATGATACATCCGCCCGACACCATCGTATTGGAAATCACGCCATCCATACCATGCGGATCAGGCACGAATTTCGCCGGCGGTTCTTGCTCCTGATACGTCCAGATCGGCCAATCCTCGTCATAGATATTGAGCTGCGGCATGTTCGACGTCAGATCGAGATTGGTCGACCAGAATGAATCGACCGTTCCGACATCTCGCCAGTACGGTGGCACGAATTGTGCCGGCGGGATACATGACATGCTGAAATAATGCGCCATCGCGTTCCCCTGGCCGACCACCTTGGGGATGATATCCTTTCCGAAATCATGGGAAGACGAATTGTCCGCACAATCCTCATCAAGCAACCTGTACAGATAATCCGCGTTGAACACATAAATCCCCATACTGGCCAGCGCCTTGTCGGGACGATCGGGGATACCCGGCGGATCGGCAGGCTTTTCCAGAAAACGGGTAATCCGACGATTCTCATCCACATCCATGACACCGAAGCCGGTCGCATCCATGCGTGGCACTTCGATACAAGCTACCGTACACTGGGATTTCCGCTCCACATGATCAAGCAAAAGCAGCGAATAATCCATTTTGTAAATATGGTCGCCTGCCAGTACAAGAATATATTCAGGCCCGTAGGAACGCAAAATCCCCTTGTTCTGCGCCACGGCATCGGCCGTACCGCGATACCACAGACCTTCTTCCATCTGCTGTCCTGCGGGCATCAGATCGATGAATTCGTTCTGTTCACCACGCAGGAAACTCCAGCCTCGCTGTAAATGGCGTATCAGGGAATGCGGACGATATTGCGTAATGACACCGACACGCCGAATACCGGAATTGATGCAATTGGACAGCGCGAAATCGATGATCCGGAACTTGCCCCCGAAATAAACCGCCGGTTTCGCACGATTATCGGTTAGCTGATGCAACCGCGTTCCCCGTCCCCCGGCCAGAACAAGTGCAATGGTACGTTTTGGCAGCTGGCTGGCTGCCAGCATTTTATCCTCGACAAACTTCATTCAGTCTCCCCCCGAACGAATATTTCTACATTGATCCGACAACCTTGCCTTATCCTTTTAATTTAACATACATTCATGTTTGTATGTTACAATGCCTTGCAAATCCGTTGTGTCACGAACACTGCCTCCCGCTTCAGGCCATCCCGTTTTCAGCCGGCGATCACCCGGCCTTGCAATAACGGACGAACCTTGCATTCAGGTCACAACCGTCGGTTCCGTCATGCCGGTGAATCCTGCGATATCGGCGACTTCCGATGCAATCGCGATCAATTCGCCCAGTGCATCCTGCACGGCCATATCCAGCCTGTCTTTTTCATACCGGTCAAAATAAACCCGCAACGTCGCTCCCACCGTCCCGGTTCCCGACAGACGGAACACGATACGGGAGCCATCGGTGAAGAAAATCCGGATACCCTGCCGTTCGGAAACGGAACCATCGACCGGATCGGTATAGGAAAACTCATCGGCCTTTTCCACCGTACAGGAACCGAAAACCTGGCCTGACAAACCCGATAACTTCGCACGCAGACGATCCATCAGCGCGGCGGCACGCTGGCTGTCGATACTGACATAATCGTGACGCGAATAATAATTTCGGCCATATTTCCGCCAGTGTTCATGGACGATTTCACCGACCGTTTTGCCAGTCGCCGCCAACAGGTTCAGCCAGAACAGAATCGCCCAGATACCGTCTTTCTCACGTATATGACTGGAGCTGGTACCGTAACTTTCCTCACCGCACAGGGTGATCTTGCCGTCATCAAGCAAATCGCCGAAAAATTTCCAGCCTGTCGGCGTTTCATAACAGGCGATCCCCAACGCGGCCGCCACCCTGTCGGCTGCCGTCGATGTCGGCATGGAACGCGCGATACCGGCGATTCCGGCCGCATATCCCGGAACGGCCCTGGCATTGGCTGCCAGTATCGCCAGACTGTCTGATGGCGTCACGGCGATATGCCGCCCGACGATCATGTTGCGGTCACCGTCGCCATCCGTAGCGGCCCCCATATCGGCACCTTGCGGACCGTTCATGAACGCAATCAGTTCCGTCGCATTGACGGGATTGGGATCGGGATGATGTCCGCCAAAATCTTCTTTCGGCACGGCATTGACGACAGTACCTTGCGGTGCGCCGAGCATATCTTCCACGATCTTTTTCGCATAAGGACCACATACGGCATGCATGGCATCGAAACGGAAAACGAAACCGTTTGCGAACAGTTTGCGTATCGCGCTGAAATCGAACAGGGATTGCATCAGTTCCGCATAATCGGCCACGGAATCGATGACTTCGACGGTCATCCCGTCCATGTCGTACAATCCGATCCGGCTCAAGTCGATATCCGGTGCATCGGAAATACGGTACTGGCGAATGGTTTGCGACAGGGCATGAATGTGATTGGTCACTTTCTCCGGCGCGGGACCGCCGTTACCGATATTGTATTTGATACCGAAATCACCATTCGGACCGCCCGGGTTATGGCTGGCGGACAACACGATACCGCCGAATGTCTTGTACTTCCGGATAATGCAACTGACGGCGGGGGTGGAAAGAATACCGTTTTGTCCCACCATTACCTTGCCGAAACCGTTGGCGGCTGCCATTTTCAGAATCGTCTGGATGGCGACCGCGTTGAAAAAACGCCCGTCACCGCCAAGAACCAGCGTCTGGCCACGGAAACCTTCCTGCGAATCGAAAATGGACTGGACGAAATTTTCCAGATAATGCGGCTGGCGGAAAACGGATACCGTTTTTCGCAATCCGGAGGTTCCCGGATTCTGGCCTTCGAAAGGCGTCGTACTAACGGTCTGGATTGACATGCTTGCTCCCGTAAATGGTTAAACGACCTGCCATCAGATACCACGGTACCGGCCCGCTTCCCTCATGCAGGCGCTACTTTCATCTTATCAAGATTGTCATGGGACTGCCACCATCATGGTATGCCCTTGCAACAGAACCTGAAACTCGAGATTGGCTCCCTTGTCGAAAGAGCCGCTGCTGTCTGACAGTACCTTCCAGCGTCCCGGCGGCAAACGGAAAATGACGGACTGGATCGCGGCATTGAGCAATACCAGGCAGGGACGCGAAGTATCGCCGGCACGCATCAGCATCCCGAGACTGAACATGCGCTTGTTGCTCCAGAGACTGCCCAGTTTGTCGCCTCCGTTAGGCGAAAGCCACCGGATACCTGCTTCCGGTACCGCGAAGTCCGCATTTTCGGCAGCGAACCAGCGATTCTGCCCGATTGCCGGGTTCGTTTTGCGCAAGGTGATCAGATTCGCGACAAAATCCTGCAAGGACGTATCCGCTTCCTTCCAGTTCAACCATGTCAGTTCGTTATCCTGGCAATACGGATTGTTGTTGCCATGTTGCGTCTGACCGAATTCGTCGCCAGCGACCAGCATCGGCGTTCCCTGCGACAGCAACAATGTCGTCAGCAAGGAGCGGCGCAACCGGTTGCGCCGCAAAATCACTTCCTGCAACGTCGCCTCACCTTCCTCGCCGCAATTCCAGCTCAGATTGTGATCGGTACCGTCGCGGTTATGTTCGCCGTTGGCTTCGTTGTGTTTGTGGTTGTAACTGACAAGATCGCGCAGCGTGAAACCGTCATGTGAAGTCACATAATTGATGCTTGAGGCCGGCAGCCGTTCGCGGGTGCCGAACAAATCCTTCGAACCGGCGAAACGTTGCGCGAATTCGCTCAGCGACGGTCCCTGATGCAGCCAGAAAGAGCGCATGGTATCGCGGAACCTGTCGTTCCATTCGCTCCATCCGAACGGAAAATTGCCCAACTGGTAACCATCCGGCCCCAGATCCCACGGTTCAGCGATCAGCTTGACACGCGAAAGCACCGGATCGGCGGCAACCGCCCTGAAAAAACCGGCATTGATCGAATAGTCCCGTTTCTCCCGCGCAAGCGTCGTCGTCAAATCGAAGCGGAAACCGTCGACATGCATTTCACCGACCCAGTAGCGCATCGAATCCAATACCATTTCCAGCACGACCGGATGACCGAGATTCAGACTGTTTCCACAGCCTGACCAGTTTTCATACCGTGACGGATTGTCCGGCTGAAGATGGTAATACATGTCATTGCCGATCCCCTTGAAACTGAGCATCGGTCCGTCCTCGTTGCCTTCCGCCGTATGGTTGTACACTACATCCAGAATGACCTCGATACCACGGCTGTGGAAAGCGCGAACCATATCCCTGAACTCGGATACCGGCGTGGTCCCCGGACGCCCCGACCAGTACCGGTTTTCCGGTGCGAAAAAACCGATCGGATTGTATCCCCAATAATTGCTTTTTCCCGCCCGCTTGAGCCTGGCTTCATCGGCCATGGCGAAAACCGGCAGCAGCTCCACCGATGTGATCCCGAGCTTTTCCAGATAGTCCAAAACCACCGGTTCGGCAAGCGCCGCATACGTTCCCCGCAATGGTTCCGGCACGTCCGGATGCAACCGTGTAAACCCGGCAGGATGCAATTCATAAAGAATCGTCCGGCTCATCGGAATGCGGGGCCATGCATCATCACCCCAGTCATATGCCTCATGCACCACTTTTCCCTTGAGCGCGATCGCTCCCGTATCGACACCGGACGCATCGGAAAACTCATCCTGTCCTTCATAGCGCCCGACCACCTGACGTGCATACGGATCAAGCAATACTTTCCGGTCATTGAAGCGCTGCCCGCTGCGCGGCGCATGTGTCCCCGAAACACGGTAGCCATACACGAGCCCTGGTTTCGCTCCGCGCAAATAAGCGCACCAGACACCGTTTTCCGACAGGCTCATCGGCAACTTCGCCAGTTCCTCTTTCCCCGTTTCATCGAACAGACACAACGTCACGGCGGAAGCACCGGGCGACACCAGTGAAAAATTCACGCCCTGTCCGTCCCAGTGCGCGCCACGCGGCAAGGGCTTTCCGGCTTCCATCCTGATTTCCGTTTCAAATTCCATCAGTCATCCTTTCTGATCAACATACAGGTCGCCAGCGGAGAAGCCGTCGCGACAATCGACCATGGCATCCCGTTGGAAGGAACAGGCTGTGCCAGCAATTCATGATTGTGAATGCCGCTGCCGCCGTATATCACGGCATCGGTATTGATGATTTCACGATACCAGCCAGGTTCCGGCACGCCGATACGGTAACCATACCGCGGCACCGGCGTGAAATTGCTGATGACTACCACAAACTGCCTGTCGCCATCGCGCCGCATGAAACTGAAAACCGACTCATCCGCATCGTCATGGATGATCCATTCGAAACCGGCCGGGTCATAATCGAGTCTGGATAGTGCAGGAAAATCGCGGTATATCGTATTGAGGTCACGAACCAGCCGTTGCACACCAGCATGCGACGGATAACGAAGCAAATCCCAGTCCAGACTGCCGTTTGCATTCCATTCGCGATACTGTGCGAACTCACCGCCCATAAACAGCAATTTCTTGCCGGGATACCCCCACATGAACCCGAAATAGGCACGCAAATTGGCAAACCGCTGCCAGTCGTCCCCGGACATCTTGCCGATCAGCGAGCCCTTGCAATGCACGACTTCATCATGCGACAGCGGCAAAATGAAATTTTCTGAATACGCATACATCAGGCCGAAACGCATCTTGTCATGATGGTATTTGCGATAAACGGGATCTTCCCCCATGTAAGACAAGGTATCGTGCATCCAGCCCATATTCCACTTGTAGTGGAATCCCAGCCCGCCATCCCATACCGGATGGGTTACGCCCGGAAAACTCGTTGACTCTTCCGCCATCGTCACGGCTTCCGGCCGCTCCGTTCCTATCGTTTCGTTGAGCCGTCGCAGGAAAGCGATCGCTTCGAGATTCTCGCGCCCACCATACTTGTTCGGAACCCACTCGCCGGGCGCACGGCTGTAATCACGGTAAAGCATGGACGCCACGGCATCGACCCGCAAGCCATCGACACCGTATCGTTCAATCCAGTAAAGCGCATTGCCGACCAGATAATTGCCGACTTCGGTACGCCCGTAGTTATAGATCACACTGCCCCAGTCCTGATGAATCCCTTCTTTCGGATCGGCATGTTCATACAACGCCGTCCCGTCAAAACGGACAAGACCATGCGCATCTGCCGGAAAATGGGCAGGCACCCAATCCAGAATCACTCCGATACCGGCCTCGTGAGCCACCGAAACGAAATGACGGAAATCATCCGGCGAGCCGTAACGTGCCGTCGGCGCATAAATCCCTGTCGACTGGTAGCCCCATGAATCGTCCAACGGATGCTCGTTGACCGGCATCAGCTCGATATGGGTGAACCCCAGATTTTTGACATACGGAATCAGTTGCTGCGCCAGCTCGCGATAGGTCAGCCAGCGCCGTCCGTCATCCGGCAAACGCCATGAGCCGAGATGCACCTCGTAAATGCTGACCGGAGCATCCAGCGCATTGGCCTTTTTGCGTACTTCGTCTGAAGGAATCACCGGTGGCAAGTGATGCACGATGGAAGCCGTATCCGGGCGCAGCTGCGAACGGAAAGCATATGGATCCGCTTTCAGCCTGATTTCCCCATCGACATCCTTGATTTCATACTTGTACAGATCGCCCTCTGTGACATGAGGAATGAATATTTCCCAGACACCGCATTCGTAACGGTAGCGCATCATGTGACGGCGGCCGTCCCAGCTGTTGAAATCACCGACGACCGATACCCGCCGCGCATTCGGCGCCCATACCGCGAAACTGACACCGGAAACGCCATCCATGACGACAGGATGGGCACCCAGCCGTTCATAGGGACGATGATGGGTCCCTTCGGAAAGCAGCCAGACATCCATATCGCCCAGCACACATGCAAAGCGGTAAGCATCTTCCAGTACCTGACGGTGGCTCCCCCAGTCGACCTCGAAGCGGTAGGGAAACGGTTCATGAAAGGTCTCGATTTCCACAGCAAACAGCGCCGTATCGCCTACCCGCCGCATGGGAAACACCGGGATATCCGGCACACTACCGACTACCGAAACGGCAGCGGCACCCGGCAACAATGCCCTGACCACCAACCTGCCGCTTTCGGCATGCATTCCGAGAACGGAAAACGGATCGTGACAATCTCCGGAAATGACCTGTTCCAGCATCCCGTCAGGTGTTACCGTATCGTGCATCGCGCCTCCTTGAAAAACCGAATGTCCGCATCGCAAGGCAATGATCGTTTTATCTTACATCATCCCTCGCGATACCACCCTCGTCCGGTCATAAAAACCGCGCAAAAGACACAAAAACGGTTTTATTTTTCCGTAAATACCTCACATATCGGGATAGTTGGGACCGCCACCGCCTTCAGGAGCCATCCAGATGATATTCTGCCCCGGATCCTTGACGTCGCATGTCTTGCAATGCATGCAGTTCGCCGCATTGATCTGGAGGCGAACCTTGCCGTCGGCATCCTGAAGATATTCATACACACCGGCGGGACAATAGCGCGATTCGGGACCTGCATAGACCGGCCAGTTGACGTTCAGTGGCGCTTCGCGATCCCTGAGCACCAGATGCACCGGCTGGTTCTCCTCGTGCATCGTTCCCGACAGATAAACCGAAGACGAAATATCGAACGTCAGTTTGCCATCGGGTTTGGGGTAATCGATCGGTTTGCAGACTGAAGCGGGCAACAGATATTCATGATCGGCTTTCTTGCGATGCAGTGTCCATGGCGCCCTTCCACGGAAAATCACCTGATCGATACCGAACATCAAAGTCCCCCAGTACAAATTCTTGCCCATCCATGGCTTGAAATTGCGAACCCTGACCAGTTCGTCATACAACCATGAACGCCTGAACCCGTCGGGATACGCCAGCAAAACATCGCGGCTTCTGCCTTCCGAGAGGGCATCGCAAAGCGCGTCGGCAGCGAGCATGCCCGACTTGATCGCTGTATGAATTCCCTTGAGCCGCCCGCCATTCATGAAGCCGGCATCGCAACCGACAAGCGCACCGCCCGGAAACACCACCTCCGGCAAGGCCTGAATGCCACCTGCCGCAATGACACGCGCCCCGTAGGCAATCCGTTCGCCGCCTTCCAGAAAACGCCGGATGGCCGGATGGGTCTTGTAACGCTGGAACTCGCCGAACGGCGACATATACGGATTGCGATACCCCAACCCCAGTGTGAAACCGACAGCGACTTCATGATTATCCATGTGATACATGAACGATCCGCCATACGTTCCCGCATCCAGCGGCCATCCGGCGGTATGGACGACCAGACCGGGCTGGTGAACGGACGGTTTCACCTTCCAGATTTCCTTGATACCGATGGCATAGCTCTGGGGATCGCGCCCCTTGTCCAGACCGAACCGGGCGATAACCTGACGTCCGAGATGTCCTCTGGCGCCTTCCGCAAACAGCGTATAACGCGCATGCAACTCCATCCCCGGCTGGAAAGCATCCGTCGGCTTGCCGTCACGACCGACCCCCATATTGCCGGTGGCGACCCCCTTGACCGCCCCCGTTTCGTCATACAACACCTCTGCGGCCGCGAATCCCGGGAAAATATCGACACCCAGCTCTTCCGCCTGCTGCGCCAGCCAGCGCACCAGATTGGCCAGAGAAACCACATAATTTCCCTTGTTATGCAACACTTCCGGCAACATCCAGCCCGGCGTCTTGCTGGCGCTTTTCTCGCGGAGAAACAGGAAACGATCCTCGGATACGGCAACGGACACCGGTGCACCTTTGGCCTGCCAGTCCGGAACCAGTTCCGTCAGCGCCACGGGATCCATCACGGCCCCCGAAAGGATATGCGCCCCTGCTTCCGATCCCTTTTCAAGCACGCACACCGAAAAATCCTGTCCCTGCCGCTGCGCCAGCTGCTTGAGCCTGATAGCGGCCGACAGACCGGAAGGCCCTGCACCGACAATCACGACATCGTATTCCATCGCCTCGCGCGGACCGAAATCATCCGTACCGGGCCATTCTTGTTGCATCATCTTTTCAGTCACTCACACAAATTCAGTCTATGCAAACCCACAGTAATGGAGATTACCGCAAAATCATGACATGATATCGGTAAACCGTTCAATTCAAAACCATATGGGAGATCACCTGCCATGACCAGCGATCCATTATCCGGCAAAAAACTGGTTTTCACTTCACGCATTCCCATCCGCTGGGGCGATATGGATGCCATGGGTCATGTCAACAATGTCGTTTTCTTCCGGTATCTCGAGCAGGCACGCATCGAATGGTACTCTCACATCGGTCGTGGCGAAAAAGCCGGATCGGAAACTGTCGTCGTCCATTGCTACTGTACCTACTATGCTCCCCTTGTCTATCCCGGCGACATCGAAGTCAGGACATATGCCGGTTCTCCAGGACGTTCGAGTTTCGAAATCGTACAGGAAATCCGGCGCTGCGACGATCCGGAAACCGTCTGCGCCATCGGCGGCTCCAAAGTCGTCTGGATCGATCAGGCGACCGGCAAATCGACACCGCTTCCCGATGTCATACGACAGCTGATCACACCGTAACCGCCAGACGTGATATTTCGCGTCATATATCTGTCGCACGACAAACCAATCCCCGTCATGCCAGAAAATCGTTTACCGTTATCCTGTAACAATTTGATACGGCATGATGGCAAAACTTTATTTACACTGTGCATCCGGCGCCATCACTTGACCATGCACCGGTACTGTCTTCACGGGACCGCTATAATGTACGCCTTCATGGCCGGCTGCCGTGCAGAAAACCGCGAAAAAACCGTGCAGCAGCCAAAAAGCATCTCTTGCCATCACGCACGAGTGCCAGACATCAACCACACCGGACACGATTATGTTGCAGGAAGAAAACGACGCATTACGCCCAGGAGTATTTCCGTTCGGTGCCAAAGGGCTGATCATTTTTCTGGCATTTCTGAGTGCTTTCGTCCCGCTTTCGGTCGATTTGTATCTCCCCGCCATGCCGCGCATGGTCGATTTTTTCTCGACCACCCCTGAGCTGACGAACTTCACTCTCAGCTTTTTCATGCTGTTCTTTGCCATCTCCATGCTGTTGTGGGGACCGTTCACCGACAAATACGGCAGAAAACCGATCCTTTATCTGGGACTTGCACTTTACATAACAGGCAGTGTCGTATGCTTCATGGCGACCAGCATTTATCTGCTGATCGCCGGACGTGTCATCCAGGCCATCGGCAGCGGCGCCATCCAGTCTGTTTCCATGGCCATCGTCAAGGACAATTTCCGTGGACTGGTCATGGAACGCGTACTGGTCTGGATACAGACACTCACCATCTTATGTCCCATGCTGGCCCCCGTCGTCGGCGCGTTCCTGCTCAAATTCGTTTCATGGCGTGGTCTGTTTGTCGTACTGGCATCTTGCGGAATACTCGCGCTGATCATTTCCCTGTTTCTGAAAGAAACCCTGGAAAACCCGACGGCAGGTTCCGCATTCCAGTCCCTCGGACGGATCGGATTCGTCCTGGGCAACAAAGGCTATCTGGTTTTGCTCATCGTCTTTTCGCTCATGGTCATGCCGGTCATGTCGTTCCTGTCCACTTCCTCGTTCATCTACATCGACATGTTCGGCCTGAGCGCCGAAAAATACAGCTATTTCTTTGCCTTCAACGGCTGTTTCGCCATGCTTGCGCCACTTCTTTACATGCGTTTCCTGCGTCGCATTCCACGGGTGTTTTTCCTGACTCTCTGTTTCGTCTGCGTCGCCTTATCCGGCCTGATGATACTGTTTTTCGGCGCATGCAATCCGTTCGCTTTCGCACTGCTTTATGTGCCGGTCACTTTTTTCGGCAGTGCCTGCCGTCCTGCCGGCACCATGCTCATCATGAACCAGATGGATACCGACAACGGGACCGTCGGCTCCCTCTGGGGATGTGTCGCCCTGCTTTTCGGCAGCCTGTCCATGATGCTGTGTTCGCTCGACTGGCCGAATCTGACCATGGCGGTCGGCACCATCAGCCTGTGTGCCGGCACCTTGTGTACCCTCGTCTGGCTGGTAGCTGTCCTGCGCAAAATGTTCAGGATGCCATCCTGACATTTTCCTGCATGACATGGCCTGTTTTCGCAAGATACCCCGCTACGCAATGACACAAAAATACGAGACACAAAAAAACGGAAACATGATGTCATGTTTCCGTTCTGCGGCAAAAAACCCCACTCATTTGCCAAAAGCAAATGACCTTGAAAAAAACGTACCTGCCAATTGTCCGGTCAGATTACGGTGATATTGGAAGCCTGCTTGCCTTTCGGACCGGTCGTGATATCGAAAGAAACACGCTGGTTTTCTTTCAGGGATTTGAAACCGTCCGCCTTGATCGCCGAGAAATGGGCGAAAACATCTTCGCCGCCTTCATCGGGAGTGATGAATCCGAAGCCCTTGGCATCGTTAAACCATTTTACAGTACCTGTTGCCATTACATATTTCCTATTTCAATTAAACCCGGCTTGCGCCCTTACCATCGTC
The DNA here is from genome assembly GCA_934277985.1 of uncultured Oxalobacter sp. GTDB lineage: Bacteria > Pseudomonadota > Gammaproteobacteria > Burkholderiales > Burkholderiaceae_D > Oxalobacter > Oxalobacter paeniformigenes. The sequence goes on along the minus strand of CAKQWF010000001.1, from coordinate 98,201 downwards.
TGAAGCAAAAACAGAAATGACAGTCTTAGATACCGCACCGCTACCCGTACCTCAAAAACGACGTATTCCATCATAAACCATAATTCAAGACGTTACAGCACTTTTTCCGCATCCCATTGACCGCTGACAATTTTTTCCAGCCAAAAAGTGCCGATGACGGTTTTGACGTCGCTCACTTTCCCTTCTTTTACCCACCGCATCAGTTCATCCAGCGGTATTCTGCATGTCTGGATGAACTCTTCTTCATCGCAATGCGCCATCCCGGCTTTCAATCCTTGCGCCAGATAAACCACCAACCGTTCGTCAGAATACCCGATCGCATTATGAATCGTCGTCACGTACCGCCAGTCAGACGCCGTATAACCCGTTTCTTCTTCCAGCTCGCGCATCGCACTGGCCAGTGTATCTTCCCCCTTGTCGATTTTGCCGGCCGGGAACTCGACGAACACACGATGCAATGGATAACGGAACTGCCTCTCCACCAGCACGGTCTTGTCCTCGAACAACGGCAATATCACCACCGCACCGGGATGCCTGATATATTCACGCGTCGCCTCACCACCATCGGGCAAGCGGATTCTGTCCTTGCTCACATCGAAAAAACCGCCCTTGTAAACAACCCGACTGTCCAGCATCGTCTCTGTCAGCTCGTCATCCCGCCAATCATCCATCCCTTTTTCTTTCATGATTTTTCTTTCCTGCAAAATCTTCGCGAACCATCCGGCATCTTAATCCACCCATCCGTACCGTGAAACCGTTTCCCGCAAAAAACCTGTCGCCAGTTGCCGTATTCACCAGAAAATGCCGGCAAGGATACACTTGGCTGGACAGACTTTTGCCATACCGGCACCCGATCATATAGACTGTTTCTTTCACCAATTGCAAAACCGCATCATGTCCCAAGCACCTCTGGCCGAACGCATGCGTCCCAAAACACTCGACGATGTCGTCGGGCAACAGCATCTTCTTGGTGCAGGCAAGCCCCTGCGCACCGCCTTTGAATCCGGCGAACCGCACTCGATGATCCTGTGGGGCCCCCCCGGTGTCGGCAAAACGACACTGGCACGCCTGATGGCCGATGGCTTCAATGCGGAATTCATGGCACTCTCGGCGGTACTCTCCGGTGTGAAAGACATCCGCGATGCCGTCGAACGTGCCACCCTGATCCGCTCGAATTCCGGCCGACGTACCATCTTGTTCGTCGATGAAGTCCACCGCTTCAACAAAAGCCAGCAAGACGCCTTTTTGCCACACGTCGAAAGCGGCCTGTTCACTTTCATCGGCGCCACCACGGAAAACCCGTCCTTCGAAGTCAACAACGCCCTGCTTTCACGCGCCGCCGTTTACGTCCTCAAAGCGCTGGACGATACCGACCTCAAAACACTCATCACGCGTGCGCTGGAAAAAGAACTGCATGGCCTGTCGGTCTCTCCCGAAGCACAGGACATGCTCGTCATGAGCGCCGACGGCGATGCACGCCGTCTGCTCAACAATCTGGAAATCGCGGCACAAGCCGCCCTGGCGGCCGGAGAACAAACCGTCGATATACACCGCCTGCGAGAAACCCTCGGAGACGTCATGCGTCGCTTCGACAACAAGGGCGACAATTTCTACGACCAGATTTCCGCGCTCCACAAATCCGTCCGTGGTTCCAACCCCGACGCAGCCCTCTACTGGCTGGCACGAATGCTCGACGGCGGTGTCGATCCGCGCTATCTGGCACGGAGAATCATCCGCATGTCATGGGAAGACATCGGTCTGGCCGACCCGCGCGCCATCCAGATCGCCAACGATGCCGCCACTACCTACGAAAGACTTGGCAGCCCGGAAGGCGAACTGGCACTGGCACAAGCCGTCATTTACCTTTCCGTCGCCGCAAAAAGCAACGCCGGATACACCGCCTACAATCAGGCACGCGCCTTTGTCCGGAAAGACAAAAGCCGCGACGTCCCGATCCATTTGCGCAATGCACCGACGAAACTCATGAAAGAACTGGGATACGGACACGAATACCGGTACGCGCACGACGAACCCAACGCCTATGCCGCAGGAGAAACCTACTTTCCGGACGACATGCCCGAAATGCGCTGGTACCGTCCGACACCCTACGGACTGGAAAAAAAGATCGGCGAAAAGCTGGACTGGCTGGCGGAACTGGACAGGAAAGCCGGCAAAAAAACACGGTGATACCGGCATATGGCATGATGCAAATCCCTGCCACCACGACAATCGAAAACCCGGCACGCTCACAAAATCACCGGTACAACCGTCAGCCAGTCATATCGCCTGCCTGTCTCCTTCCATAATGGATAACGGCGCAACAGGAAATCCGTCCCGCAAACAGCGAAAAATCGCATCTGTTCAATAAAAACAAAAAAGGGCATTCCCTGCGGAATGCCCTTTCAGGATAGAAGGCCGTGATGCCCGTCTCACACCCGTTTATTCAAACTGGTGTCCGAAGGTCACCATCACGCCTCTGGACTTCGCGTCATCCGATTTCCGGTAACCCGCTTGCAGGCCAAAGCTTGTGGCTTCTTTCTGCACTTCCAGTCCCAGCGTACCCTGCCAGGAAACGCTGTCCATCATGTCGGCTGTGGCACTGTCGGTCACACCCATACCCGGTACGCCGACCGTCGTGGAAACATCCTTGTCTCCGGCAGCCGGAATAACAGACAAATCGAATTTCGGTTTGACCGTCCAGCCGCTGGTCGAAACATAATCGCGACTCAGGGTCACACCGATCGGGAATTGCCACAGGTTCTGGCTATCGCTGTCGGTATGGAATACCGTACCCAGTCCGTTATGCGTGCTGAACGAATCGGTTTCCAGATGCATGTACCGGATACCGATGTGTGGTGTAACATCCAGCGCTGTCGTTTTGAACTGGTATTCGCCACGGATACCGGCTGTCCAGATTTCCGTATCGACATCGGCTTTCAGGTTGCCGCCCAGTGCCTGCGACATATGCTGCTTCAGGTCATGGTCGCCCTTCATATAACCGACATCTGCAACAACATTGATGTTGTCGTTGTTCCAGCCGCCATAAAGACTCAAACCATAGGTATCGTAGTCATTGTCCGTGTAGTTGAAGTTACCGTTGGAATTGCTGTCGCCTTTTCCGATATTCAGCGCACCGCCGATACGGAAGTAACCGTCAACAGCACCCTTCCAGGTGTAATCGGTACCGACCATGATGCCACCGAAGTTGTTTTCATAGTCGCTCGAGAACCCGCCGGCCTTCAGTCCACCGCTGTCACCATCACGATACAGCATGGAAACCCACAGATCCGCACCTTCCTTGTGCAGCGACGGCGCCCCCTTCTGGCTGACGTTGCTCGTCAGGGACAAATGTTCCTGCAAGGTATCGTTGACGGCATCCATGGCCTGGATGCTGGCCGCCTGGACACCGGCAGCCACTGCGATCTGCGCTGCACCGTTGATCTGACGGACGGCATCGGCATGGTTTACATACCGGCTGTCTGCCGCTCTGGACAGGAACGCGATGCCACCATTGGCGGAATTCACATCATTCACGCCGTTCTGCCAGATCCGGTTCATTCCGTTGACCGGTACGACTCCGGCAAACACATCGGCCGCATTGTTGGCGGTCGCAGCAACGGTATAGTTGCCGTTGGAGCCATTTTCCTTGACAGTCAGGGAAATCATGGCGTCGCCAGACGTCAGGTTCGTTCCCTGCCAGCCATCGCCATCCACGGTAACTGTCTGGAAGTCGTTCAGAATACCGACTTCCTGTCCGTTCTTGGCATTGACCACATGCAAAGCAGCTTTGTCAGCGACCGTTGCCGTACTGCTGCCGTCACCACTGATCGCCGCCTGATCGCCGGTACCGATACCGGTTGCATCGACTATCAGCATCGAATTGTCGGCGAATCTCGCGGTATTTGGCGTAATTGTTCCTTGTGCAGGTCCCTGCGTTATCGAACCATCCACGACAATCGCACCGTTTGCAGCCAATGTCTGTGGGGAACGAACCGCTAATGCGGCAGTAATGTCATTGGCCCCCCAGACTCTGCCGGAACTGGCAAAAGATTCTTTCGCCCAGTCCGCCGTATCAGCACCCAGTTCAATCACCGAATTTCGACCGACAGTTATCGGACCGTTAATGCCATTGGGCATCATCCCTGCTCCTAGCGAAGATGCTCCTTCTATGCCAACCCCGGCTTTCCAGTCCGGATCCAAGAACAGCATACCACCATTCAGGCTCAGGCTTGCGACCGACATATTGCCTGCCGACTGACCATCACCGATCTTAATGACCGAATCGGCACTGCCCGTCAGGGTATCGACTTTCATGGTACCAGTCACATTGACGCTAGCCTCACCATCCAGCGCGACTTCGGACGCATTCAGCGTGGCACCATCGTTGACATTGACGACGCCGCCATTCACGCTGACGGTACCATCAATGGCATATTCCGCGCCATTGACATTGACCGTACCGGTTTCACCCACAGTCACCGTTCCTGCCAGCGTTCCGCCATTGGCGACCACATCGCTACCCAGATTCAGGACACCGCCACCAATAGTGTCATGACCGACATCGATATTGGCTGTTCCTGTATCGGTCTTGACGAGATCGCTGCCGTCACCGGTCAAAGTCAACGACTTGTCGCCCGTCACCAGCACGGCGTTTCCGCCGTTTTCAAGCACCAGTGTCTGCGCACCCAGCGAATTGTTGTGCGTTTCGGCATCGCTGTAATCATTGCCGTTGACTTCTCCCGTCGGTACCGTATCGGAACCGACGACCAGGCCGGCGCCGTTATCCGCAACGACATCCACTGTCGCCATCCTCAGTCCGGCTCCATCCAGATCGCCGACGCTGACCGGACCGGTCTGGCCGACCAGTTCGCCCAGCATCGTCACGGCCGTTGCGTTATTGTTGTTGATGGCGTTCGCAACCGATTTGGCGTAATCCAGATTGTATTTCGCATCGGTCAGCGCCAGTTCACCACCGGTGTACGTAACGCCCGCTCCCTCTTTCAGACCAGCAGCATCGGTCACCGTACCATCGGCATCCAGCGCTACCTGCATGACCTGATCCGAACCTGTCTGCAATGTACCGCTATTCAGATTGATGGTATTGGCATTGGTATGAATGGTTGCAGCAACCAGTTTGCCGCCATCGACATCGACTGTACCTTTACCGGTAATGCCGCCATCGAGTACTGTTTCTCCGGAAGCGACCGTGATCGTACCGTCGTTGTAGATATCGTTGGCGACACCGTTGGCGGTATTGCCGCTGAACGTATTGGTACCGTTGAAGACGATTTCGCTACCTGCGGCATTGTAGATCGCACCGCCTTCTGCCGTTGCCGAATTGCCGGTGAACGTGGCGTCGGAAATCGCGATACGGGCCACGTCTGTCGTCGTTTCAGCGACTGTGCCGCTGTATTCGTTATAGATGGCGCCGCCATAAATCGCCTTGTTGTTTTCGAACTGCGTACCTGAAACCGTAACACGTACCGGATCGCTCTTGCTGCCGTAGAACGCATTGTAGATCGCACCTCCTTTTCCGGTATATTCCTGCTGCTGCGTCTCCGTCAGGGATTTTACATCCGTACCCAGCGCTTCGTTGTTCTTGAATACGGAATTGCGGATTTCCAGTTTGGCGGCCTTGTTGTTGCCATAATCACCCTTCCGGGTATCGATCGCGCCACCGGACGATGTCAGCGACTTGTTGCCGTCGAACGTCGTGCGATCGATCACCACTTCGCTTTCCGCACCGATGAACATGGCGCCGCCGCCATCCGTATCGCCGACCGCCGTATTGCCGGTAAAGGTCGAATCGGCGATCGTCACGGTACGCATGGTGGAAATCGCGCCGCCGGCATTGGCCATATTGCCCGAGAATGCCGAATTCGTGATATTGAGCGCATCGGTTGCCGCATGATCCAACGTATGCCACTGGCTGATCGCACCGCCCATACCTGCAGAATTCGAGACGAACTGCGTATTGTCGATATTCAGGACACCACCGCCATAGGCAATGGCGCCGCCATCGCTCCAGACGATATCGCTTGCCGAACTGACATCGCCGACATAACCGGCCGTATTGTTCGTAAAGGTCGAATCCTTGACCGTGGCGACAGTTTCACCGCTGTTGCTGATATACAGCGCACCGCCTGAATTTCCCTTGCCATCGACTGCGACAGTATTGCCATCGAAAGTCGTGCCGCTGATAGACAACGCCGCATTCTGAACATAAATGGCGCCACCGATTTGACCGGCTGCATTGCCGCTGAACGCGGAATTTTCGATGGTTGCAGATCCCGCATAATCCGTATCGGAGGCATCGCCCTGAACGAAGATCGCACCACCCTGCAAACCGGCCTTGTTTCCATCAAACGTTGTGTCGGCCACATTCAGCGTCGTGTACTGCGACGCGATCGCACCACCGTAATTTCCGGCTTCATTGCCGTTGAACTGCGAGCCGGAAACCGTCACACCATGGCCGTCAAGCGCATAGTACTGGCCTGCGAAGATCGCGCCGCCCCAGCTGCCGGCCTTGTTGTTTTCAAACGTCGTTCCCGTGATTTCCGTTCTGGAATCACCGGCATAAATCGCGCCACCCAGCGAACCGGCCACATTACCGGAAAAGCGGGTGCCGGAACCGATCGTCATTTCCGCTACGTTCTCCGTATCGGTATCCAGATAAATCGCGCCGCCGCCTGACCATGCAACATCGCCGGACGTATTGTAGCCATTGTTTTCAAAGACGACATTTTCACCGATATTCAGCAAACCGCCGTTCCAGGATGCGATCGCACCACCGGCCGAACGCATGTCACGATCCGTCGAATCACTGACCGGCTGATCCAGCTTGTTACCGACGAACTGTACGCCGTTTCCGATCGTCACGTTGCCGCCATCGTTGTAGATCGCGCCGCCGCCATAGTTTTGCGCGGTCGAAACGTTATCCTTGAATACGGCGCCTTCCCCGACATTCAGATCGCCCTTGTCGTTATAGATGGCGCCGCCGTTCTGTGCGGTATTGCCGACAAATGACGAGTCACCGCTGACTGTTGTGGTCACATCCAGCGCATAGATCGCGCCACCTTGGGTATCGGCATGATTTCCTTCAAATTTGCTGTTTTCGACATTCAATGCGTGTTCATAGCCATCATTGTAGTCCGGATCACCTTTGGCATAAATCGCACCACCTTTGGCATCCGTGCTGCCTTCAGCACTGTTGCCGGTAAAGGTCGAATCGGAAACGGTGATATTGCCGACAGACTGGTAAATAGCTGCCCCCAAGGTCTGCCGTTTACTGACAGCCTGATTCCCCGTAAAGTCAGAACCGGTAACCGTCAGATTACCATCGCCAACACCGATCGCCGCACCATAAATACCATTAGTATCCTTGCCATCCTGTGCGACCGATACGGTATTCTTGTCGAACGTCGAACCGCTGACCGATACATCCACTCCCGTTGCAGCGACGCCCACGGCAGCCGGACGCCGCTGGTATCTTCCAATGTCATACTATTATTGCGGAATGTGGAATCCTTGACCGTCAAGGATGACGCATCGTCAGCCGTGGCGGAAACCTGTGCCTTCAACGGATGATTGGACGATTCCGTCACCGAAACATTTTCATATGTCTGCCCCTCGACAATTACCGGATCGGCTGCTGCCGCGATACTGCCGAAACCCATCATGGCAGCGACAGAAGCTGCAAGAACTGCTGTCTTGACGCTCTTGGGTTTTCCTCGCGTCATGCTGTTCTCATCGCACACCATGTATGATGCACGCACCTCGTTCCAAACCACTTTGAATACCTTGTTCATTGACTCTCCTTGATTCGGTATATCCACCGTCTGATTCCGTAACCGGACTCAATAATAAACCAAATACGCTAAAATTTTTCTAATTATTTTGCATATTACGTCTAATTCCAATCTGAAAAGTTACTCGATCGCAATATTCAAACGGTCATTGGTTGTAGCGAAGAAACATCCGGAAAACACCGTAAACGGTCACGGCAACCAGAAAAATCCGTGCTTTACGGCCGGGAAAGAGAGAAATAAAAAAGGGAAAAGCAGCAAGGCTGCTTCATATCGAAAAAGTATATTGATAAAAAAAACCGGCGCCATACGCCTTATTGTTCTTTTTACCGACATAAATGACGCCATGTCCGAAAAGGTCGTGCCATGCTTGTGAACTGACGTTGTCTTTCCGGGCAATCAAGGCCTGACATGCCGGTATGATTGGCATAACCTCTGCGGTCGTCAATGCGATGCTGACGGATCGTCCATCCGGTACCACACCATATGCCGCATTCAGGCAAAAAAAAGGACCCGGAATCCTTTTCCCGGGTCCCCTTCTTCAGGTGCATCTGGTTTAAATAACACCCTGTGCCAGCATTGCATCCGCAACTTTGACAAAACCGGCGATGTTGGCGCCGCTGATATAACTGACCGTTCCGTCAGGACGAGTACCGTATTTGACACATGCATTGTGAATGTTTTTCATGATTTCGTTCAAATGCCGATCCACTTCTTCGCGCGTCCAGGACAGGCGAATGGCGTTTTGCGACATTTCCAGACCCGACGTCGCGACACCGCCTGCATTGCTTGCCTTGCCGGGAGCGTACAGAATGCGTGCTTCTTCGAACAGCTTGGCTGCTTCGATGGTGGAAGGCATGTTGGCACCTTCTGCGACGCAGATCACACCATTCTTGATCAATGCCTTGGCATCGTTTTCGTCCAGTTCGTTCTGCGTTGCGCATGGCAAAGCGATATCGACAGGAACGTACCACGGTCTTGCTTTCGGGAAGAACTGTGCACCGATCTGTTCTGCATATTCGCTGCAACGTCCATACTGGACATTCTTGATTTCCATCAATTTGGCCAGTTTTTCCGGCGTAAAGCCTGCTTCATCGACAACCGTACCACCCGAGTCGGAAACCGTGACGACCTTGGCGCCCAGCTGCATGGCTTTTTCAACCGCATACTGTGCGACATTGCCAGATCCCGAAACGGAAACACGCATACCCTTGATATCCTTGCCGGCACGTTTGAGCATTTCTTCCACGAAATAGACTGTACCGTATCCGGTTGCTTCCGGACGGATCAGGGAACCGCCGAAAGAGAGGCCTTTACCGGTGAATACACAGTCTGTACGGTTTGCCAGTTTCTTGTACATACCTGCCATGAAACCGACTTCACGTCCACCGACGCCGATATCGCCGGCCGGAACGTCCGTATCGGCTCCGACGTGACGATACAGTTCGGATACGAAAGCCTGGCAGAAACGCATAATTTCGTTGTCGCTCTTGCCCTTCGGATCGAAATCGGAACCGCCCTTGCCGGCACCCATCGGCAGTGTCGTCAGCGCATTCTTGAACGTCTGTTCGAACGCCAGGAATTTCAGGATGGACAGGTTGACGGAAGGATGGAAGCGCAAACCGCCCTTGTACGGACCGATCGCGGAACTGTGCTGGATACGGTAACCACGATTGACCTGTACTTCTCCCTTGTCATCGACCCAGGAAACACGGAACTGGATGATACGTTCCGGTTCTACCAGACGACGCAGCAGATTCTGGTCTGCATACTTCGGATTTTTTTCAATGAAGGGCCACAGGCTTTCCATGACTTCCGTGACTGCCTGATGGAATTCAGGCTGGTTGGGATCGCGCTGTCTGACGCCTTCCAAAAACTCTTCAAGACTCTGTTTCATTGAAACATCCAATCAAAAAATTAACAATCAAAGAATGCTGCGGCAAAACACCACCCTGCCATTCTCATGGCATCACAGGCGTACCACTCTGTTTGCCGACGCTTTTCCCATTATGGGCTGTTTATTTTGCCTTTTACGGGACGTTAATTATTGCAAGATAATGCACGCAAGTAAATGCGGGAAAAAGCATTATCTTGTTTTGACGAACCGTTTTACCGTCTTTTCCGTCGGCAACGCCAGAACCCGCACTGCATGCATTCGGCACGTCTTCCGCCCGTAACGACGACCATCCGCATACGGCCGTTATGGCATGCACACCATTAAATTTATCCAAAGAAGCGGCAAGTTGTTACAATGTATTTTTTGTCACTACCATTCTTACCATGATCGACATTCAGCTCCTTCGCAAGGATATTGATGCTGTCGCGGCCAGACTGAAAACCCGCAATTTCGAACTGGACGTTGCCACCTTCAACACACTGGAAGCAAAACGCCGCCAGTTGCAAACCCAAACGGAAGAAATGCAGGCACGCCGCAATGCGCTTTCCAAACAGATCGGCATTCTCAAAAGCAAAAAGGAAGACACTTCCGCTGTGATGGCCGAGGTAGGCAGTATCGGCAACCAGCTCAAGGCCAATGAAACGGCACTTTCCGAATTGCAGGCACGTCTGTCCGAATTCATGCTGTCCATTCCGAATCTGCCGCATGAATCCGTTCCCGTCGGCCCTGATGAATCCGCCAATGTGGAAGTCCGTCGTGTCGGGACGCCACGCACTTTCGATTTCGAAATCCGGGATCATGTGGATATCGGCGCACCGCTCGGACTGGACTTCGAAACCGCAGGCAAACTGACTGGCGCACGGTTTTGCGTCATGCGCGGCAACATGGCCCGCCTGCATCGCGCGCTTGCACAGTTCATGCTGGATGTCCAGACGACGGAACATGGTTATACCGAATGCTACACCCCGTATATCGTCAATGCCGACAGTCTTTACGGTACTGGCCAGTTGCCGAAGTTCGCCGATGACCTGTTCGCTGCCAGAAAAGGCGGCCAGAACGGCGAAAATGAAAACCTGTATCTGATTCCGACCGCCGAAGTCACACTGACCAATACGGTACGCGGCGAAATCATTTCTGCAGACCAGCTGCCGATCAAACTGACGGCACATACTCCCTGCTTTCGTTCGGAAGCCGGCAGCTATGGTCGCGACACCCGCGGCATGATCCGGCAACACCAGTTCGACAAGGTTGAAATGGTACAAATCGTCCATCCGGAAAAATCCTATGAAACGCTGGAAGAAATGGTGAAAAACGCCGGACGGATTCTCGAAAAACTGGGACTGCCTTATCGTGTCGTCGCCCTTTCGACCGGGGATATGGGTTTTTCCGCAGCAAAAACCTACGATCTGGAAGTCTGGCTGCCCGCACAAAACACTTATCGTGAAATTTCGTCCGTTTCAAACTGCGAGGCATTTCAGGCTCGCCGCATGCAGGCCCGTTTCCGCAACGACAAGGGACGCCCCGAACTGGTGCATACCCTGAACGGATCGGGGCTTGCCGTAGGACGGACACTGGTAGCGCTGCTGGAAAACTTCCAGCAGGCCGACGGCAGCGTGACGATTCCGACCGCATTGCAACCCTATATGGGCGGTCTGACCCGGCTGACGCCTCCTGCCGCCGCGAAAAAATAACCGAAGGCTTACGATTGCCATATTGGCTGGCATCCTCACAAAAAAGCCATCCTGCTATACAGGATGGCTTTTCTTTTGACGTCTTACCGCGACATATCCCGCATACGGCAACTCCCGTAAAATGCCCGAACCTGCGGCGACGTCATGCCATCATCCGTGGATGACAGCAATCACGGCTTCCTTTTCCGCTCAGTAACCGACTGCCAGTCCGTCGCCGCGCGGATCGGTCGCACTGTAACGCAAGCCGGTTTCCGGATCGATCATGATCGCTCCGGCATGCCCCATGGCATCGGTATAATCATCGACACGTGCGACCGGATGACCTCGCCGTTTCATATCGTCCAGCACCTCTTGCGGAATACGACCTTCCATCTTCAGATCATTGGATGCTGCCCCCCATGTCCGGCCATGCAGCCAGCGGGGTGCCGCTACGGCATCTTGCGGGAACATACCGAAATCGACGATACGGGTCGCAATCGCCGCCTGAGTTTGCGGCTGCCCTTCACCCCCCATGGTGCCATAGACCAGGAAGGGCTTGTCGTCCTTAAGCAACATCGCGGCATTCAGTGTATGGAAAGTCCGTTTGCCGGGTTCCAGATGATTGACGTGTGCCGGATCAAGCGAGAAGAAACTGCCGCGGTTCTGCAACAACACGCCGGTTCCCCCGGCAACGATACCGGAACCGAAATCATGGTAAATGCTCTGGATGAGTGAAACGGCATTGCCATCCTTGTCCACGACACCGATCCAGACGGTATCGCCTTTGGGATCAAGCGGTTTGACGGTGGCAGCCGCCCTGTTCATATCGATACGCGCAGCCTGATCCTTGCCGTGCTGGACAGACAACAGATAATCCAGCGGAATCGGAGAAAACTTCGGATCGGTCAGATATTTGTCACGATCGGCGAAAGCCTGCTTGGTGGCTTCGACCATGACATGATAATAGTCCGCCGTTCCTTCACCAAGTTTGGCGACATCGATATTGTTCAGGATATTGAGAATTTCCAGCGATGCCATACCCTGTGTATTGGGCGGCAGATTGTAGGCTGTATAGCCACGGTATTGAACCTTCAGCGGATCAACCCAGTCCGCCGTATGGCTGGCGAAATCTTTCAGCGTCAGCACCCCGCCGTTTTTCTCCAGATCCGCCACGATCTTTTCTGCGATCTCGCCACGATAAAAAACATCGGCACCCTTCTGTGCGATCAGTTCGTAAGTCCCGGCCAATTCAGGCAACTTCATGACTTCGCCGACCTTGTAGGGAGAACCGTCAGGTTTCAGATAAGTCTGTCTGAAACCGTCGAAACGCTGTAGATTCCTGAATTCGGAATCGGCCGGATCGACATTGATGGCTTCCCATCGTGCCAGCGACGGTGTGACGGGAAAACCGTCACGCGCATAGAGAATGGCGCTGTCGAAAAGCGATTTCCATGGCAAGCCGGGATTGCTCATGGTTTCATGTGCATACCGGTAAGCGGCATCCCATCCGGATACCGTACCTGGTACCGTATTGGCAGCCAGATACCCTCTTGACGGAATCTTGTTGTAGCCTTTTTGCCTGTAAAACCCGATGCTGGCTTTCTCACCCGCCCTGCCGCTGGCATTGAGTGCCCTGACTTCTTTCGTCTTCGCATTGTAGATCAGCCAGAAATTGTCCCCGCCCAGCGTGGTCATCTGCGGATAGACCACATTCATCGTGGATGCCACGGCAATCGCCGCATCGACGGCATTGCCGCCTTTTTTCAGGACATCCAGACCGGCAACCGACGCCAGATAATTGGGAGATGTCACCGCACCATACCGGGTAACGGGATTGATGCACCGCGACGGGGTATCGCAATATTTCCCCGGAGATTTTTCGGCGGATACCGTATTGGCCGCCAACAAACAGGATAACGCCATAACCGACACCATAAAAATTTTCAATCGTTTTCGCATGAAACGCCTCCAATGATAGATGAAAACTGTGAAGATTTCCCGTCGAAAACGCCATGCATGATTCATGCCAGATCATTACCCTGCCATCACGACACCAACCACATACCGGCAAACCACCCTATTGCCTGCTGCGTTCCGCGCCCTATCATATTCCCTGCCAATACACGGACATTTTTTCTGTCATGCCGCTTATTGCTCCATCCAAAATGGTTTATAGTAACCGCTTTCCGTTTCGGCCTTTATGTTGCCTGCCGGAACATACCTTCCAACCGGATATCGAAAAACATCCATGCTGAAATCAATCTGTATTTACTGCGGCTCATCGATGGGCGCCTCCGAATTGTATGCAGACGCAATGCGCCAGCTGGCCCGTGAAATGATCAACGAAAACATCGCGCTGGTCTATGGCGGCGGCAAAGTGGGGCTGATGGGCATTCTTGCCGATGAAATGATCCATCTCGGTGGCGAAGTCACCGGTGTCATTCCGAAAGATCTGATGGACAAGGAACTGGCTCACGAAGAGCTGACGCGACTTTACATCGTCAAGGACATGCACGAGCGCAAAGCCCTGATGGCGGATCTGGCAAACGGTTTCATCGCCGCTCCCGGCGGTATCGGTACGATGGAAGAGTTGTTCGAGACATCCGCATGGTTCCAGTTGGGATTGCATGACAAACCGATCGGCATTTTCAACGTCAACAATTACTACGACTGCCTCATCGATCTGGTCAACCATTTCGCCAGCGAAGGTTTCGCGCAGGAAAAATACTCCGAATCGCTGGTGATCGAATCCGATCCGAAAGAATTGCTGAACCGTCTCCGAATCGCTGCGACCCCGAAAGAAAAACCGGCCCGCGCACCGGGCCGGTTCCTGATCTAGCCAAGCACCCGCATTGCCTGTTCCAGATCGGCGATCAGGTCTTGCGGGTCTTCCAGCCCGATATAGAACCGGATCAGCTGATGTTGCCTGTCCGTCCAGTCGCGCCGGTCAGGACGGATACGGTACGGAACGGCCAGGCTGTGCGTTCCGCCCCAACTGAATCCCAGACCGAACAGTTTCAACGATTCGAGAAACCGGTCGGTCTGTGCTTCGGAATAACGTTCATCGAACAATACCGAAAACAGACCGCTGGCTCCCGTGAAATCCCGCAGGAAACAATCGTGTCCCGGACAATCCGGAAAAGCCGGGTGCAATACCCTGCTGATTTCGGGACGTTCCTTGAGCCAGCGTGCAACCTGCATTGCGGATTCACCACTCTTTTCAAAACGTACTTTCATCGACGACAGGCTGCGCAACACCATATAGGCATCGTCGGCACCGACCCCCATCCCGAGACGCATATGCGCCATGCTGATACGGCGAAACAATTCTTCATCACGCGTGATGACGGCCCCCATCAGCAAATCGGAAGCTCCGCCCTGATATTTTGTCACGGCCTGCACAACGATATCGGCACCATGTCCGAACGCGTCGAACGCCAGCCCGGCCGACCAGGTATTATCCAGCACGACAAGTGCTCCCCTGTCGTGTGCTGCACGGCAAATCGCCGGAATATCCGGCACTTCCATCGTGACCGAACCCGGTGTTTCCGTCCAGACAAGACGGGTGTTTTCTCGCAACATGCCGGCGATACCCTCACCCGCCATCGGATCGTAATACCGCACACTGACCCCGAAATCCCGTGCCAGCCAGTCACCCAGCTCCCGGTTCGGGTTATAGATGTTTTCCGGTATCAGCACATCGTCACCACTTTTGAGAAAGGCGAAATCGACGATCGTGATCGCCGCCAGACCGCTCGGTTCCAGAACGGCATGTTTCCCGCCCTCGATTTCGGCCAGTTGCGCTTCCAGCGTGAAAGTGGTCGGCGTGCCATGCAATCCGTAGGTATAGGAATCCCGTCCGATCCACTGACGTGAACGCAAGGCATCCACACTGTCGAACAATACCGTCGAAGCACGGTATGTCGGCTCCGGAAAAGCGCGAAATCCTGACGGTGCGACATAGTCGCTGTGATTGATTCGTGTATCTTTTGAAAAGGGTTTGCTCATGACATCCTCACTTGTTTTTTGTGCTATCGCCCCGCCTTGCGTCTGGCTGAAGAAGGCTGCATTTCCCCCCACAAATCGTGGGCATCCGCGTCCTGAACGAGTACATCGACAAATTCGCCAGGCAACAGTTTGCGCCGCATTCCCTTCGGCTTGCGGACATATACGACCCCATCGATTTCCGGTGCATCGGCAAACGACCGGCCGACCGCGCCACCCCTGACGGTTTCATCGACCAACACTCGCACGGTTTTCCCGATTTTCGCCTGCAAGCGTTCGTGCGATATGCTTTCCTGCAATTGCATCAGGCGTGTACGTCTTTCTTCCCTGATTCCATCAGGTAGCGCACCCGGCAAATCGTTGGCCTGTGCGCCTTCCACCGGTGAATAGGCAAAACATCCCAGCCGATCGATTTGCGCTTCCCTGAGAAAATCCAGCAGGTATTCGAATTCCGCTTCCGTCTCACCCGGGAAACCGGTGATGAATGTGGAGCGGATAGTGATATCCGGACACATTCTCCGCCATGATGCGATCTGTTCAAGATGTCTTTCCCCGCTGGCCGGCCGTTTCATGCGCCTGAGGACATCGGGATGGGCATGCTGGAACGGCACATCCAGATACGGCACGATACCGCCATCGTTCATCAATTCCAGCAAATCATCGACATGCGGATAGGGATAAATATAGTGCAGGCGTACCCATGCATCATATTTTCGCGCCAGCTTGCCAAGCTGCCTTGCCAGATCCGTAATATGCGTTTTGACAGGGCGTCCCTTCCAGAACCCTGTCCTGAACCGGATATCCAGACCATACGCACCAGTATCCTGCGAGATGACCAGCAACTCTTTCACACCCGAGGCAAAGAGCATTTCAGCCTCATCGAGTACCTTGCCGACAGGATACGATACCAGCGGCCCGCGCAAGTCGGGAATGATGCAAAACGTACAGTGATGCGCACACCCCTCGGAAATTTTCAGATAGGCATAATGCCGAGGCGTCAGCTTGATACCTTGTGGCGGCACAAGATCGACGAAAGGTTCATGCGGACGCGGCAGATAACGATGCACGGCATCCATGACTTCTTTTACCGAATCCGGCCCTGTCACGGCAAGTACATCCGGCAACAGCTGTTTGACAAGCCTGTTTCCCTGCGGGTCTCTTTTTGCGCCAAGACAACCTGTCACGATAACCTTGCCGTTTTCGCTCAACGCTTCGGAAATCGCTTCCAGCGACTCTTCCTGTGCCGCGGTGATGAAACCGCAGGTATTGACGATGACCAGTCCGGCATCTCCATAGGTTTCCGCCGTCTCATATCCTTCCGCACGCAACCGTGTCAGAATCCTTTCCGAATCGACCAGCGCTTTCGGGCATCCCAGCGACACGAATCCGATCGTTTTCTGTTTATCCATTTTCACTCACTGAAGTACCGCGCCATCGTCTACTGTCAACGATGGCGACATTCCACACTTTTTATCTGCCGACCGATTTGTCGATCCAGATACCGGTCGCCATTCTACCTGTCACTCCGTCTCGCCGGTAAGAATAAAAACGCGATTCGTCGGAAAGCGTACAAAAACCGCCACCATAAACTTGCATGACGCCTGCATGACGCAAGGACAACCGTGCCAGCGCATAAATATCGGCCAGATATTTTCCATCCTTTTCCGTACGTCTTTCAAACGCGACCGACAACCGTCCGTCTTTTTGCAAAAAGGCTTCCCGCACATCCTCACCGACCTCAAAGGCATCCGGACCGATGGCAGGTCCCAGCCATGCCATGATATCCGCACCGTTTTTTTCGCTGATCGCCCCTACTGCATTTTCCAGCACACCGGCAGCCAGTCCGCGCCAGCCTGCGTGTGCGGCCGCGACGGCTTTCCCGTCATGACGGCAAAGCAATACCGGAAGACAATCCGCCGTCATAATGACACACACCACACCCGGGCAGCATGCAAACGAGGCATCCGCATCCGGTGCATCACCGGCAAGGGAAGCATCGACGACACGGTTGCCATGCACCTGATTGAGCCAGACCGGTTCGGAGGGAAGGAAACGCCTTAGCCGTGCCCTGTTTTCCAGCACAATGCGTGCGTCATCTCCCACATGCAGTCCCAGATTGAGCCCACCATCCTTTTTTTCACGTCCATGGTACGGCGCCATGCTCAATCCGCCGGAACGCAAGGTGGAAAAAGCCCTGACACAGGCAGGTGCCGGCCAGTCAGGAATAATCGGATTCATACCATTGATCCTTTTCGGAAATCATCGCCTGTTTCAGCAACTCGCGCATGTCGTCCGGCAATCGCGCGACCCACTCGCACAGCCTGTTTTCTTCCGGATGTATCAGTCCAAGCCGGAAAGCATGCAGCGCCTGACGATGAAAAACCGCCGGGGCACGCGCCTTGCCATACAGCGGATCGCCGACCAGCGGAAATCCCGCAAACTGCATATGCACCCTGATCTGATGGGTTCTTCCCGTTTCCAGCCGGCATTTTATCAAGCTGACCGGACTGCCGTGACAAAGACCGGTTTCCAGACACCTGAAATGCGTCACGGCCGGCTTGCCGGACGCGGTCTGCACGACAGCCATCCGCACCCTGTCTCTCGGATGTCGCCCAACAGGCTGGTCGACCGTACCCGATGCCGGAGCTTCTCCCCACACCAGTGCAAAATATTCCCGCCTGACATCCCGTGCCTGCAACTGCCGGACAAGATGTGTTTGTGCTTCCAGTGTTTTCGCCACCACCATCAATCCGCTGGTTTCCTTGTCGAGCCGGTGTACGATACCGGCTCTGGGTATGGTGGCATTCCCCGGAAAACGATGCAATATGCCGTTCAAAAGTGTTTTCGACCAGTTTCCCGCTGCCGGATGGACAACCAATCCGGCTGGCTTGTCGACGACGACAAGCGCCTTGTCCTCGAACACCACAGGAAAATCGACAGGTTCCGGCGTAAACGCCAGTTCTTCTTCCGCCTGCTGTGGCCATACCATAACGGTTTCATCGCCGACCATATTCTGTCTGGCCACAGCTGGCTTGCCATCGACCGTAACATGTCCGTCGGCAATCCACTTCTGGATACGGCTTCGCGAATATCGGGAAAGCCGTCTGGCAAGAATCTTGTCCAGCCGCTCACCTCCTTCTTTCAGTGATAAAACAAACCTGACCGGTTCCTGTTCTGTTAATATCTCATCATCGTCCGTTACCAGCAGGTTTTCAGGCGAACGATCCGTTTTTTCGATCACAGTAAATCCTATCGGCTATAATTCTGAAATTAAACGTTTTTCCGGCCTATTTGCCATCTGCCAACATCATGCGAAAGAATCTGTTAAAGCTGTTTGCCGTATTTCTGGCCATTTCACTTTCGGCCTGCGGCATGCTTCCTGACAAAATCGACGAAACAGCATCCTGGCCCGCAGGCAAATTGTATCGCGAAGCAAAAGAAGAAATGCGTGGCGGCAATTACGAAAAAGCCATCGAATACTACGAAAAACTCGAATCCCGTTATCCCTTCGGCGTTTTCGCGCAACAGGCACAGATCGATATCGCCTATGCCTATTACCGCGACAACGAACCGGCACAGGCACTGGCAGCGGTCGAACGTTTCATCAAACTGCACCCGAACCACCCGAACATCGATTATATGTATTATCTGCGCGGTCTGATCAACTTCAACGACCGTGTCGGCCTGATGAACTTCGCCTTCCGGCAGGATCTATCCGAACGTGACCCGAAAGCCGCACAGGACGCTTTCGACTCGTTCAAACTGCTGGTGACACGCTACCCGGACAGTGTTTACTCAAAAGATGCGATTTACCGCATGCGTTATCTTGTCACCATGCTGGCGAAATACGAAGTGCATGTGGCGAAATACTATTTCAGACGTGGGGCTTATCTCGCTGCGGCAAACCGTGCACAACGCACCATCACCAATTATCCTGATTCTGCCGTCGTCGAGGAAGCACTCTATATCCTGGCCGAATCGTACAAGAAACTGGGTCTGTACGACCTGAGCAACGATGCCAACCGGATTTTCCAGCAGAATTTCCCGAACAGCAAGATTCCATACGGCGGCGAGGCCGAGGATAACCCATGGTGGCAGTTCTGGTAATACTTGAACAAAAATCTTCGCTACCCGGAATTTATCGACATGACCCAAAAGGTATCATCCATGACAGGCAGTTCGCTGTTTACCGTCACCGCGCCGTCCGGTGCGGGAAAATCATCGCTGCTCGCAGCGCTGATCCGCAATGACCCGACACTGCGTTTGTCCATATCCCACACGACCCGTCCTCCACGCCCAGGAGAAGAAAACGGCCGCGAATATCACTTCACGACCGTCGACGATTTCAGGAAACGGCTTGACGCAGACGAATTTCTCGAATACGCCATCGTTCACGGAAACTACTATGGCACATCGAAACTGTCCGTTCTCGACCAGATCGGTGCAGGTCATGACACCTTGCTGGAAATCGACTGGCAGGGTGCGCGACAAATCCGTCGCCTGTTTCCCGAAACGGTCAGCATTTTCATCTTGCCGCCATCGATCGCGGCACTGGAACACCGCCTCAACAAGCGCGGACAGGACTCTCCCGAAATCATCCGGCAACGTATCGAGGCAGCCGACGAAGAAATCCGGCATGCCTGCGAAGCCGATTATGTTATCATCAACACCGATTTCGATCTGGCTTTGTCGAAACTGGCTGCTATCGTCGAAACGGCACGCTGCCGGACAGCACTGCAGGCCGTCCGCAACCGTGAATTGTTTTCACAGTTCGGCATCGTTTTCCCCGACAGTCACTAGGTCGGCATTCCGATCTGTTTTGAAAGAATAAAAATGGCACG
This sequence comes from uncultured Oxalobacter sp., assembly GCA_934277985.1. Classification (GTDB taxonomy): domain Bacteria; phylum Pseudomonadota; class Gammaproteobacteria; order Burkholderiales; family Burkholderiaceae_D; genus Oxalobacter; species Oxalobacter paeniformigenes. The sequence continues at coordinate 77,983 of CAKQWF010000001.1, read as the reverse complement.
TATTACGATTGAAGATTGCTTGAAAGAAATTCCCAACCGCTTCGAACTGACGCTGTGCGCGACTTACCGTGCACGGCAGTTGCTGCAGGGACACACTCCCAAAGTCGAAGCCAAGGATAAAATGACGGTTTTGGCATTGCGCGAAATCGCTGCTGGTAAAATTGGTCTTGAAATGCTGAAAAAGGTGCCGAGCTAAACGCTGGTATTCCTGTAAGCCCCAAGAGGGCGCGTTTTGCCGGGTGGTCATCTCATTCACAAGACTGAGGGAGCGATTATGATGTCAACCGAAACCGCACTATCCACCGATCAGGCTCAACATACCATCGCTGATCCAGCCACGCTACCTGCCCTGCCGCAGGAAGGCGGGGATGTGATCGTACCTGCTTTTTCCAGACCGAAAGTCGTCACTTTTTCCCACCTGGCGCAAAAACTGGAAAAATACATTTCGCCGGCCGACATGAAGCGGATTCTGGAAGCCTTCCGTTTTGCCGACGAAAAGCATCTGGGACAGATTCGCAAGTCCGGCGAGCCCTATATCTCCCATCCGTTGGCAGTCGCCGAAATCTGCGCCGACTGGAAACTCGATGCACAGGCCATCATGGCAGCTCTTCTGCATGATGTGGTCGAGGATCAAGGGGTTACGCTGGAAGAACTGATAGAACGCTTCGGCGCGCCGGTCGCTGCCATGGTGGACGGGCTGTCGAAACTGGAAAAACTCCAGTTCAAGACACATGTGGACGCTCAGGGCGAAAACTTCCGCAAAATGCTGCTTGCCATGGCACGTGATGTACGCGTCATCCTGATCAAGCTGGCCGACCGTTTGCACAACATGCGGACACTGGACGTGATGAACCGTCCCAAACGCTACCGTATCGCACGCGAAACGATGGAAGTCTATGTTCCCATCGCGCACCGCCTCGGGATCAACAACCTCTATCGTGAAATGCAGGATCTGGCATTTCACAACATGTATCCGTTCCGCTACGAGACCCTTTCCAAGGCCATCAAATCTTCACGCGGCAATCGCAGGACACTGATCGGAAAAGTGCACGATGCCGTCAGCAGCGCGCTGGAAAAAAACGGCATTCATGCAGAAATATACGGACGAGAAAAAACCCTGTACGGTATTTATCGCAAAATGCGCAACCAGAATCTGTCGTTTTCCCAGGTTCTGGATATTTACGGATTCCGCATTGTCGTCGACACCCTTGCGCAATGCTACATGACGCTTGGCATACTCCATGCGCTCTACAAACCTATTCCTGGCAAGGTACAGGACTATATCGCCATCCCGAAACTGAACAATTACCAGTCCCTGCATACCAGTCTGGTCGGTCCTTACGGCACCCCGGTCGAATTCCAGATCAGAACCCATGAAATGCATCATGTCGCCGAAACCGGTGTGGCGGCACACTGGCTGTACAAGACGGAAAACGAAACGCTGACCGATCTGCAAAAACACAGTCTCGGCTGGCTCCAGTCCCTGCTGGACATCCAGCAACAGACCGGCAATTCCGCCGAATTCATCGAACACGTCAAGGTCGACCTGTTTCCGGATTCGGTCTATGTGTTCACACCGAAGGCCAAGATCATCGCACTGCCGCGTGCGGCCACCGCACTGGATTTCGCCTATAACATCCATTCCGATATCGGTGACCATACTGCTTCGGTCAAGATCAACAACAGCGTGGTACCGCTCCGAACCGAGCTGCAAAACGGCGACATCGTCGAAATCATCACCTCGCCGAATGCCCATCCGACCCCCTCATGGCTGGAATTTGTCCGTACAGGCAAGGCGCGTTCGCGTATCAGAAGCTATCTGCGTTCCATCAATCTGGCCGATTCGATCAAACTGGGACAACGTCTGCTGCAACAATCCCTCAAATCCATCCATCTTGACGAGGCCGGCATCCCGAAACCGGTATTCGACAAACTGTTATACGAGACCGGCGCAAAAACGATGGACGATATCTATGCCGATATCGGTACCGGCAAACGACTGGCTGTCCTTGTCGCACGCCGCATCGCCAGCCTGATCGATGAAATCAGCCGCAAACATGGCAACTCCGTCAAGGATGAAGAACCGCAAAAAATCGAACCGGTCATCATCTACGGCAGTGAAGGGATCAATGTCCAGCTGGCGACATGCTGCCTGCCGATTCCTGGCGATACCATCATCGGCGAACTCAACATGACACGCGGTCTCGTCGTCCACAACGCCGAATGCCAGCAGGCAAAAAAACTGATCGCACGCGAACCGGACAAGTGGATCAATGTCGATTGGGGAGAAGATCTCAATCGCAGTTTCGACTGCTACCTGCGTGTTCTGGTTGTGGAGGAAAAAGGAATATTGGCCCGCGTTACCGCCGAAATCAGCGGATCGGATGCCAACATCACCGCTGTCGAAATGGAAACGCAAGGAGAGTTCAACCTGCTGAAATTCACGGTACAGGTCGAAAACCGGATACATCTGGCCCGCTTGCTCCGCCGCGTCCGGCATGTTCCGGGTGTGAAGAAAATCGGCCGGGATCGTATCTGAGAAACGACCCCGGCGACAAGAAATCAACCCAGTGTCACTCTGGCAAATTTGCGTTTGCCGACCTGAACGACGAATGTACCGGCCTGGAGTTTCAGGCCACGGTCGCTCACCTGAGTGCTGTCGACACGAACCCCCCCCTGATCGACCAGTCTCAAGGCTTCCGACGTGGAAGCGCACAGGCCCGCCTGTTTCAGCAACTGCCCGATCCCCAAGGGTGCCCCCGAGAGCGAAACCGAAGGAATATCGTCCGGTATGCCGCCACGCGAACGCGCGACGAAATCTTCCAGCGCCGCATCGGCAACCGCCTTCGAATGGAAACGGGTGACGATTTCCTTGCCCAGTTCGACCTTGACGTCCCGCGGATTACGTCCATTGGCGACTTCTTCTTTCAGACGGGCGATTTCCTGAATGGAACGGAACGACAGCAAATCGTAATACCGCCACATCATTTCGTCGGAAATGCTCATCAGTTTCCCGAACATGACATTGCCGGGTTCGGTGATCCCGACGTAATTGCCTTTGGATTTGGACATTTTTTCCACACCGTCCAGCCCTTCCAGCAGCGGCATGGTCAGAATGCATTGCGGTTCCTGTCCGTACAGGCGCTGAAGTTCGCGACCGACCAGCAAATTGAATTTCTGATCCGTTCCACCCAGCTCCAGATCGGATTTCAGCGCGACTGAATCGTATCCCTGCATCAGCGGATAGAGCAATTCATGCACGGAAATGGGATAACCGTTCTTGAAACGCTTGGCGAAATCGTCACGTTCCATAATCCGTGCCAGCGTATATTGCGATGCCAGCTGGATCATGCCACGTGCTCCCAGTTCGTCACTCCATTCGGAGTTGTAACGAATCTCCGTTTTTTCCGGATCAAGCACCAGACTTGCCTGAGCGAAATAAGTCATGGCATTTTCCTTGACCTGTTCACGGGTCAACGGTGGCCGTGTCACGTTGCGTCCGCTTGGATCGCCGATCATCGAAGTGAAATCGCCGATCAGAAAAATCACCACATGCCCCAGATCCTGAAGCTGGCGCATCTTGTTCAGGACAACGGTATGTCCAAGATGGAGATCCGGCGCCGTGGGATCCAGTCCCAGTTTGATTCGCAGCGGTTTGCCCGTCTTTTCGGAACGGGCAAGTTTCTGTGCAAATTCGGATTCGATCAACAGTTCGTCACAACCTCTCAGAGTAATTGCCATCGCTTCCTTGACAGCATCGGACAAGGGCAATTCCTCCACGGGTTCGGACGCGGAAATTTTTTCGTTCATTTGGCTTATTTACGACAGTTTGTATTGATATAATGCTTGCTTAGGCAATTTTGCCACAGGCCAATAACAAGAAAAGCATCCTGCGCAAAAAAGTCCATTCTAACTGATTGCAGCGACAAGAGGAATTTAATGCGATTTATCGACCGGGCGAAACGTGCCTTGCTGGGTACATCACAAAAAACACGCGTTGTCTCACTGGTTTCCCTCTGTTTCGCCTTTATCGCATTCGGTGCCGCCGCCGTTGCGCCGGGAACACCTCCGGATACCCGCGATATCGCTTTCCGCATGATCGAGGAAGAAATCACGCTCCCTTCGCTTGACAGGCAACTTGACCGGATCAGCAAGGAACGGCAGTTCTATACCCGTGAAGAACGTATTCGCGCAGGCGATTCCATCAATACCCTCTTTTCCCGTCTCGGCATCAACGACAAGGCAGCCGCCGATTTCATCCGTTCAGACGAACAGGCAAATGCCTTTTTGCACCTGAAAGCCGGTCAGGTCATCCATTCGCAAACCGACAATCGCGGACAACTTTACATGCTTTCCGCCACCTTGCCTGAACCCGGCGATCATTCCCATTCGACAAATATCGTCCTGACACGTACCGACTCGGGCTTTTCCGCTTTCCGTGAAACGGAACGTATGGAACGCACCGTTGAAATGCGCTCCGGTATCATCCAGTCATCCCTCTTCGCAGCAACAGATGCCGCCGGTGTACCGGATGCCGTCACACGCCAGTTCATCGAACTGTTTTCGACCGATATCAACTTCAATTCCGACCTCAAACGAGGAGACCGTTTCAATATCGTGTACGAAACGTTCTGGCAAAACGGCAAATTCCTGAAAACCGGCAATATTCTTGCCGCCGAGCTGACCAACGACGGAACGCCCTACCAGTCCATCTGGTTCGAGCGTCATCCCGGAAAAGGAGGATATTACGATTTCAATGGCAAATCGCAGAAAAAAGCCTTTCTCAAATATCCGCTGGAATTTTCACGCATGTCTTCCGGTTTCTCGATGCGTGTCCACCCTGTCACCGGCCAGGTTCGCCAGCACAAAGGTATCGACTTCGCCGCACCGACCGGCACACCCATCCGTGCTGCAGCCGATGGCGTCATCAATTTCTCGGGCTGGCAAAACGGTTACGGCAATTTCATCGTCCTCAAACACTGGGGTCCCTATTCGACGGCATACGGACACATGAGCCGGATCGCTGCCGGCATGACCAAAGGCAAGAAGGTCAATCAGGGCGATATCATCGGCTATGTCGGTTCCACCGGCATGAGTACCGGACCGCATTTGCATTACGAGTTCCGCGTCAACAATGTCCAGCAAAATCCGGCAACCGTGGATATGCCGAATGCACGCCCGTTGACCTCACGTGAAATGGTCCGTTTCAAAACGACGCTGGCCGGCATGAAACACCGCTTCGCGTTGATGGATGCCGCTTCCGCCACTCGCCAGCTCGCCTACAACCGGCATCGGCAGTAACCGCACGACAGACAGGATATGGCTTTGTTCATCGGCATGATGTCCGGCACCAGTCTTGATGGTGTCGATGGTATTCTGGTTTCGTTTCCGGACGATTATCGTGGCGGCGAACTGGATATTCTGGCATCAGCCCATATCCCTTTCGACCTTTCCCTGCGCCAACAACTGATGGCGCTGCAACTTTCGGGTGAAAACGAAATCGAACGTGAAGCGCTGGCTGCCAACAGACTGGCAACCCTGTATGCAGAAAATGTACTGAAACTGCTCGAAAAAAGCGGTCTGTCACGTCAGGATATCCGCGCTATCGGCGTTCATGGACAAACCATTCGTCATCGGCCTGATCTCGGATTCACACGGCAGACCAACAATCCCGCCTTGCTTGCCGAACTGACCGGCATCGACGTCGTCGCTGACTTCCGCAGCCGCGATATCGCGGCAGGCGGTCAGGGAGCACCACTGGTACCTGCTTTTCATCAGGCTGTATTCGGAGACGATACTGTTTGCAGAACCGTCGTCAATATCGGCGGCATCGCCAATATCAGCATCCTGGATCCCTCCGGGTTCGTATCGGGTTTTGATACCGGACCTGGCAACATGCTGCTCGACGCATGGATACAATCCTGCCAAAACCAGCCTTATGACACCGACGGTTTGTGGGGGAAAAGCGGCCGATATTCGGAAACGCTGCTGGATGCGATGCTCGCCGAACCGTTTTTCCGCCAGCTGCCGCCGAAAAGTACCGGACGAGATCTGTTCAATCCGGCATGGCTGCGAGACAAACTGTTCCAGTCGTCCATGGCCGACAAACTGTCACCGGAAGATGTGCAAGCCACGCTGGTCATGTTGACTGCGACTTCGATTGCGCGCGCCATTCACAATTACGCCCCCCAAACCCGACAGGTTTATGTTTGCGGCGGCGGTGCAAAAAACCGTTTTCTGATGGAAGTTCTCGAAAACAGATTGCTGGATGGCGGACATTCGATATCACTGGCCACAAGCGAAACGCTGGGTGTCGACCCCATGCACGTCGAATCGCTGGCTTTTGCATGGCTGGCCTACCGTTTCACTCACAGGCGAACGGGCAATCTGCCATCGGTGACCGGTGCCGCTTCCGGCCGGATTCTGGGAGCGCTCTACCCGGCCTGAGCGAGCATCCGTTACAACCCAACCGCACTCACAGGTATCCACCCGTCAGGTATATCACATGATATTCTGCCGCATACGGTATTCCGGACAAGGTTTTCTCGTCCGTTGCAAAATCCGAACGATCCATGCTTTTCATCCAGCATGCATCCCAGCCCCACACATTGGGCAGTCATGGACTTTGAATGACCGCTTCCCTGAACCTTGATTTTCCCGACGTATATCTTTCGTCTTCATCCCGGCAATATCCCTTAAAATATGACTTTTGACTGTTTCACCTGCTGTTTGCATCAACCACATACAAGGAAATTCGCATGATCGCCCTTTTGCAACGCGTCACGCAAGCCAGTGTTACTGTCGACCGGAAAATCATCGGCCAGATCGGTAAAGGACTGCTCATCCTTTTATGCGCCGAACGGGGAGATACCGAAAAAGAGGCTGACCAATTGCTCGGAAAATTGTTGAACTACCGTGTTTTTTCCGACGAAAACGGCAAGATGAACCTTTCTGTCACGACAATCGGCGGCGGCATGCTGATCGTTCCCCAGTTCACACTGGCTGCAGATACACGTTCCGGCACCCGTCCGTCTTTTTCACCGGCTGCCCCGCCCGACATCGGCAAAAAACTGTTCGATTATTTTGTGGAAAAAGCACGTGGCAAACTCGAAGTCATCCAGACCGGACAATTCGGTGCCGACATGCAGGTCTCCCTGACAAACGACGGTCCCGTTACGTTCTGGCTGGATACTTCCGGCCGCAAAACACCGGTATCCCTTCCGTAAAGAGGCTGTGAAAACCGCCGGTATCTGGCAAAATAACGCTATTGTTTTCATTTACTTTTCAGGAGCCGTCATGAAAATCTGGAGCGATTCTTTTAAGGACGGGGCGAAAATCCCGGCACCGTTGGCGTTTTGCAAAATCGATGCTGGCACGCATGCCGCCATGTCAGACAACCGTAATCCGCATCTGGCATGGAGCGATCTGCCTGAAAACACCCGTTCTCTCGTGGTGATCTGCCATGACTACGATGTTCCGTCCCGTGGTGACGACGTCAATCAGGAAGGCAAAACCGTTCCGGCAGATCTGCCGCGTGTGGATTTCTATCACTGGGTACTGGTCGATCTCCCTGCGAACCTGACCTCGATCGCCGAAGGAGAATTCTCCAGCGGCATTACGGCAAGAGGCAAAAACGGCCCTGACGCCCTTCACGGTGCAAGACAGGGCATCAACGACTATACGGCATGGTTTGCCGGCGACAAGGATATGGAAGGCGACTACTACGGTTACGACGGCCCTTGCCCGCCATGGAACGACGCCATCCCGCACCATTATGTCTTCACACTGTATGCGCTGGATACCGACAAGCTCGCCGTTACCGGACGTTTCACCGGTCAGGATGTCATGGCCGCCATGCAAGGCCATATTCTCGGAAAAGCCAGCATCACCGGTGTCTATTCCCTGAATCCGGCAGTCGCTTCCACACTTTGAGACTTCAAGTGAACCAGCCTACCGACATTCTCATCATCCGGCATGGCCAAACAGCCTGGAACCAGCTCAAACGTTTGCAGGGACACAGCGATATCCCGCTCAACGAAAAAGGCCGGCTGCAGGCCGTCACGCTTGCCGGAATCCTGCGCGACGAGCCACTGGATGCGATTTTTTCCAGCGACTTGCAACGTGCCTACCAGACAGCACATGAAATCGCCCGTATGCACCATTTGCCGGTTCTGGCGGACAAAATGTTCCGCGAGCGCTGCTACGGAGCCTGCGAAGGCATGCGAGACGAAGAAATCCGCGACGCCTACCCGGAATCCTACGCGGCATGGTATGCCGCCGATCCCGACCATTTTTTTCCCGACGGCGAACGCAAAACCGAAAGTCCGCGCCAGTTCCATCATCGTGCCCTGAATGCCATCAAACATGCAGCGACGCGTTATGCCGGCAAGCGCATCGCGATCGTCACGCACTTCGGCGTCATCGAAACAGCATACCGCACCGCATGCGGCATCCCGCTTGGCACACGTTGCAAAATGCCGGTTTTGAATACCAGCATCAACCGCTTCCGGTGGCATGACGGTACCTTGCAATTACTCCAATGGGGAGAAGCTTCCCATCTTGAAGAAGCCAAAAAACCGCCGGTCGACTATTACCAGCATTACTGATACATGCTCCCGCCGGTCTTGCCGGCATTTCACGGGTAACCTCTTTTCGTTTTGTTTCCATCATGCAAATCGGCCCCTATGCCCTTTCCAACAATCTCATCCTTGCACCGATGGCAGGCATCACTGACCGTCCATTCCGCCAATTGTGCAAACGGCTGGGCGCAGGCTATGCAGTATCCGAAATGGCAGCAGCCAACCCGATGTTGCGCGACACCCTCAAAAGCCGGAAACGGATCGTACATGCCGGCGAACAGGAACCGCGCGCCGTCCAGATCGTCGGTTCCGACCCGACCATCATGGCGGATGCCGCCCGTTACAACGTCGATCAGGGAGCGCAGATCATCGACATCAACATGGGATGCCCGGCGAAAAAAGTCTGCAACAACTGGTGCGGTTCAGCCCTTTTGCAGGACGAACGGCTGGTCGGCAAAATTCTCGATGCGGTCATACAAGCCGTTGACGTTCCCGTCACACTCAAATTCCGTACCGGCTGGGATCGCGACCATATCAATGCACCTGCCATCGCATCAATTGCGGAATCGGCCGGTATCGCCATGCTCACACTGCATGGACGCACCCGTGCCGACGGCTATCGGAGACATGCGGAATACGATACGATCGCCGAAGTAAAATCACGCGTATCCATTCCCGTCGTCGCCAATGGCGACATCGATTCGCCGCACAAGGCAAAAGCCGTACTGGAATACACGAAAGCCGATGCCGTCATGATCGGACGCGCCGCGCAGGGAAATCCATGGATTTTTCGCGATATCGGCTGTTTTCTTGAACACGGCACCCTGCCTGATCAACCTTCATGGCGTGAAATCTGGCAGATTCTGCGTGAACACCTGATGGAACATTACGATTTTTACGGCGAGGCTATCGGCGTTCGCAATGCCCGAAAACATATCGGATGGTATGCACGGAATCTGCCAGATGGCGAACGACTGCGGCAAAAAACCAACATCGCCGTTACCTGTGAACAGCAAATAAATGAGATCGATCGCTTCTTTATATCTCTACTTGAACACGGTGAACGGGTACAATAACAATTTGTAATTCAGATTGACCGGCATGCCATACACGGCAGCCATTGGAAATGCAAGATGAGCAAAGAGCATATTCAGGATGTTATCCTGCAAAGCCTGCAGGAATACTTCGATGATCTCGACGGCCAGAAACCAACCGATGTCTATAACATGATTATGCGTACGGTTGAAAAACCTGTCCTGATGGCTGTCATGGTACATGCCAAAAACAACCAGTCCCATGCAGCAGAAATGCTGGGCATCAACCGCAATACCCTGCGGAAAAAACTGCTGGAACACGGCCTTTTGTAACCAGCGTTCTCTTTTTACCTTTTATTGACTGCAATTTCTTCTATCATGACTCGATTTGCCCTGATCTCCGTCTCCGATAAAACAGGTATTGTCGATTTCGCCAGAGAACTGGCTTCCATGAACATGGTGATCCTCTCTACCGGCGGAACAGCAGAACTGCTTGAAAAAAACGGCGTACCCGTAACCGAAGTCGCCGACTACACCGGTTTTCCGGAAATGCTTGACGGCCGCGTCAAGACGCTGCACCCCAAGATTCATGGCGGCATTCTTGCAAGACGCGACTTGCCATCGCATATTTCCGCGATTGAACAACAGGGAATCCATACCATCGACATGGTCGTCGTCAACCTGTATCCGTTCCAGCAAACCATCGCCCGTGAAAACTGCACGCTGGAAGACGCTATCGAAAACATCGATATCGGCGGCCCTGCCATGCTGCGCTCCGCGGCGAAGAACTACCGCGATGTCGCCGTCGTCTGCGATCCATCCGACTATGGCGACATCATCGCCGAAATGAAAAAGAACGGCGGTTCGCTTTCCATGGACACACGTTTCGAGCTGTCCAAGAAAACGTTCGCCCATACCGCACAGTACGACGGCGCGATCGCCAACTACATGTCCAGTCTGAAAGCGGACAAGAAGCACCAGAACCGCCAGACCTATCCGGAAATCCTGAACCTTCAATTCGAAAAAGTGCAGGATATGCGTTACGGTGAAAACCCGCACCAGTCCGCCGCTTTCTATCGTGAAAGAAACATCGCGCCAGGTACACTGGCCAGCTATCGTCAGCTGCAAGGCAAGGAACTGTCCTACAACAATATCAGCGATGCCGACGCCGCATGGGAATGCGTCAAGAATTTCAACGAACCTGCCTGTGTCATCATCAAACATGCCAATCCTTGCGGCGTCGCGACCGGCAAGGACTTGCTGGAAGCCTACAAAAAAGCGCTGCAAACCGATCCGGAAGCGGCATTTGGCGGCATCATCGCTTTCAATGGCGAACTTGATGCCCGTACTTCCGAAGAAGTCGCCAAACTGTTCGTCGAAGTATTGATCGCACCATCCTTTACCGAAGAAGCCAAGAGCATCTTCAACCGCAAGAAAAACCTGCGTCTGTTGCAGATCGCACTGGGAACCAATACCAATACATTCGACCTCAAACGCGTCGGCGGCGGCCTGCTCGTCCAGTCTCCCGACATCGTGGATATCATTGCAGGCGATCTGAAAGTCGTCACGAAAAAACAACCGACTCCCCAACAGATGCAAGACATGCTGTTCGCATCGAAAGTCGTCAAGTTCGTCAAATCGAACGCGATCGTCTTCTGCGGAAACGGCATGGCACTGGGCATCGGCGCCGGCCAGATGAGCCGTGTGGATGCTGCGCGTACTGCCACCATGAAAGCTGCCAACGCCGGGCTGTCCCTCAAAGGCTCCGTCGTCGCTTCGGACGCTTTCATTCCGTTCCGTGACGGCCTTGACATCGTCGCCAATGCCGGCGCGACTGCCGTTATCCAGCCAGGCGGTTCCGTCCGCGATCCCGAAGTGATCGCCGCCGCCGATGAACACGGCATCGCCATGGTCTTCACCTCGGTACGCCACTTCCGTCACTGACGGGAAACGGGGGTTTTCATGGCCGGCACATCCACATTGCCTGCAACAGGCACCGCCATGAAAATCCTCGGTATCGATCCAGGTCTGAGAACCACCGGTTTCGGTCTGATCCACAAACAGGGCATGACCCTGCGCTATATCGCATCCGGCACCGTCAAAACGCCATCTGATGCAAGCCTGCCGTTACGTCTGAAAACCATTTTCGACGGTGTCAGCGAAATCATCGCCCGATATCAACCCGACTGCGCAGCCATCGAAAAAGTTTTCGTCAATGTCAATCCGCAATCCACACTGCTTCTGGGACAAGCACGCGGTGCGGCTATCAGTGCGCTGGTTGCATCCGGACTGACCGTTCACGAATTCACGGCATTGCAGATCAAGCAAGCTGTCGTCGGACATGGCAAGGCACAAAAAAAACAGGTTCAGGAAATGGTACAACGCCTGCTGTCGCTTCCGGGAGCACCCGCCAGCGATGCTGCCGACGCACTGGGCGCTGCCATCTGCCACGCGCATGGCTTCGATGCAGTACAGGCACTGGAAAAAGCCGCTGTACTCGGCAATCTGACGTCATTCCGTATCCGGCGCGGCAGACTTATCCGGTAATATACTTACGATTTCCCATTATCTGATTGCATAACATGATCGGTCGCATACACGGTATCCTGTTGCAGAAAAACCCGCCACAGCTGCTGGTTGACTGCCATGGCGTCGGTTACGAAATCGACGTCCCCATGAGCACGTTTTACAATCTTCCTGCCATCGGCGAAAAAGTCACGCTGTTTACCCACCTCGCTATCCGCGAGGACGCCCATATTCTGTACGGATTCGGCAACCTTGAGGAAAGAGCACTGTTCCGTCAGCTGATCCGTATTACAGGCATCGGCGCACGAACCGCACTGGCACTTTTGTCCGGACTGTCCGTCACGGATATGGCTCAGGCTGTCGCCATGCAGGACACGTCACGACTGACGAGTATCCCCGGTATCGGCAAGAAAACTGCCGAACGGCTGTTGCTGGAACTGAAAGGAAAACTCGATAGCGGGACACTCGCCGCCGCCACACGTCCGTCACCTGACGATCCGCGCTCCGATATACAAAACGCCTTGCTGGCACTGGGTTATTCTGAAAAAGAAACGCTGCTCGCCATGAAACAGCTGCCGAACGACTGCAATGTGCCAGACGGTATTAAAATGGCCCTGAAAGCCTTGTCCAGAGGTTAGGCAACGACATACAACGGATTCGACATGAGCATCCAGACCGACGATTTCAGCGAAAAACGACTTATCGACGCAAAAACCGCATCTCCCAATGAAGAAGCGATCGAACGTGCCTTGCGTCCAAAATTCCTGAACGAATACGTCGGCCAGCACAAAACTCGTGAGCAACTGGAAATTTTCATCGCTGCTGCAAAAAAACGTGGGGAAGCGCTTGATCATACCTTGCTGTTCGGCCCGCCTGGTCTCGGCAAAACGACGCTGGCACACATCATCGCCCGCGAAATGGGCGTCAATCTGCGCCAGACTTCCGGCCCTGTGCTGGAGCGCGCAGGCGATCTGGCCGCCATCCTGACCAATCTGGAAGCCAACGATGTCCTGTTCATCGACGAAATCCACCGGATGTCGCCTGTCGTTGAGGAAATCCTTTATCCTGCCCTGGAAGATTACCAGATCGACATCCTGATTGGCGAAGGTCCCGCAGCCCGTTCGGTCAAGCTCGACTTGCAACCGTTCACCCTGATCGGCGCCACCACACGGGCTGGCATGCTGACCAACCCGCTACGCGACCGTTTCGGCGTCGTCGCACGACTGGAATTTTACGACATCGACGATCTGACCCGTATCGTAACGCGCAGCGCCATGCTGCTGAAAGCACCGATCGTACAGGATGGCGCCCGCGAAATCGCGCGCCGTGCACGAGGAACACCACGTATCGCCAACCGGCTGCTTCGCCGCGTACGCGACTATGCCGAAGTCAAGGGCACCGGAAAAATCACCCGTGACATCGCCGATGCCGCCCTGAAAATGCTGGATGTCGATCCGGTTGGATTTGACCTGATGGATCGCAAATTGCTTGAAGCGGTACTCTTCAAGTTCAGCGGCGGTCCGGTCGGTATCGCCAATCTGGCTGCCGCCATCGGCGAGGAAATCGATACCATCGAAGATGTACTGGAACCTTATTTGATACAACAGGGTTATTTGCAACGCACACCACGCGGCCGTATCGCTACCACAGCGACTTATCGTCATTTCGGTATCGCGGCCCCTTCATCAAGCCAAACCGGCGATCTGTGGGACGAGACAACGAAATGACTTCAGCAAAACACCCTCCAGTCGATGTCGCCGTCGGGATTCTCATGCAGGAAAACGGCGATGTCCTGCTGGCCCAAAGACCGGCAGGCAAACCATATGCAGGTTACTGGGAATTTCCGGGCGGCAAGGTCGAAACCGGTGAAACCGTTGAAAACGCACTCAAACGCGAATTCATGGAAGAACTGGGCATTACCATTTTGTCGGCTTCCCCATGGTGCTGTGTCGAATACGTCTATCCGCATGCCCACGTCCGCCTGCATTTTTTCATCAGTCGCCACTGGCATGGTATACCGCAAAGTCGCGAAGGACAGGCTTTTTGCTGGCAAGGCGACATCCATGTCGAACCGTTGCTGCCTGCAACGATTCCCCTGCTCCACTGGCTGGATGAATACCGTTACCCGCACTGACCGGAACCTTCGCTCCTTCACCAAATCCGCTCCACGCCGATCGATGATACAATCTCCGTCTTTATCCGACAGGAAACAACATGATCCTCGAACTCGTCGATATTCTGATCCAGCCTGGCAAACAGGCTGAATTCGACCAGGCTATCCAGCATGGCATTCAGACATACATCGCGCCCTCAAAAGGTTTCATCGGTTACCGCATCAACAAATGCATTGAAACTCCCGAACGCTACGTCCTGATGAACTATTGGGAAACCCTTGAAAACCATACTGTCGATTTTCGCGGTTCGCCCGCTTTCACCCAATGGCGTGGCGTCGTCGGGCCGTTTTTCGCACGCCCGCCCATCGTTGAACACTTTACGATTTTCGCGACAAAAAATGCCTGAAAAACGGCGTTTTTGTTGCCCTTCGGAGGCAAATCAGCGATAATGCACAGGCGTCGCCGGGGTGGCGAAATTGGTAGACGCAGCAGACTCAAAATCTGCCGGTGGAAACACCGTGCCGGTTCGATTCCGGCTCCCGGCACCAGACGATCGCAATTTGCAACTTTACCCGCTGGCCTTGAGACACGCTTCGTTTCAGGGCTTTTTTATTTGCCTTCCTCCAGAAACAGCAACGGCAACCGTTTTGCCCTATACCGTGATCCACAGGCCAGTCGGCATTTCCGTATTCCGTCATCAGTCCCATTCCACGTCTTATACCTTTTGCATACGCTTCAGAAACAAAAAACCGGGAGTATCTCCCGGTTTTTTGCGTGCTTGATAAACACCTGTCACGAACAACAGGAACACTTGAACTGTTCCTTGGCTCTCTGACGCCACGTCTGCAACAGCGGATCGGTATAACCCGACGGCTGCGACAGCCCTCTGAATACCAGATCGCAAGCGGCACGGAATCCGGGAGAATGAGTGAAATCATCCGTCATCCTGCGATAGGTCGGATCGCCCGCGTTTTGCTGATCGACCACAGCAGCCATTCTCTTCAAGGTACTCATGACCTGCGGAACTGTAGCGATGCCATGACGCAACCAGTTCGCGATATGCTGGCTGGAAATACGCAACGTGGCACGGTCTTCCATCAGGGCGATATCACGAATATCCGGCACCTTGGAGCAACCGATACCCTGATTGACCCAGCGAACCACATAGCCGAGAATGCCCTGCGCATTGTTGTCGAGTTCCTGCTGGATTTCTTCCGGAGACCAGTTCGGCGTATCGGTTACCGGAATCGTCAGCAAATCATCGAGAACATCGACGAAAGGCTGTTTTTCCATCGCAGCCTGTGTTTCCTCGATATTGACCTGATGATAATGCATCGCATGCAAAACGGCAGCTGTCGGAGACGGAACCCATGCCGTATTGGCACCGGCAAGCAAGTGATCTCCCTTCTGGGCGATCATATCGGCCATCAGATCCGGAGCGGCCCACATGCCCTTGCCGATCTGTGCACGGCCTCTCATGCCGCATTCCAGACCGACCTGAACATTATTGACTTCATAGGCGTTGATCCATGGCGTTTTCTTCATATCGCCCTTGCGGATCATCGGACCGGCTTCCATCGACGTATGGATTTCATCGCCGGTACGGTCAAGGAACCCGGTATTGATGAAGGCCAGACGATTCGGTACTTCAGCCACACAAGCTTTCAGGTTGGCACTGGTACGACGTTCTTCGTCCATGATACCCAGCTTGACGGTATTTTGCGGCAATCCGAGCAAAGCCTCGACCTTGTTGAACAGCTCGTTGGTGAAAGCCACTTCTTTCGGTCCATGCAGCTTCGGTTTCACAACATAGATGGAACCACGACGGGAACTGATTCTGTTTTGCAGATCACGTTTGACGATCAGCGTCGTGACGACGGCATCCATGATGCCTTCGAAAATATCGTTTTCGTCACAATCCAGAATAGCCGGGTTCTGCATCAGCAGGCCGACATTGCGGACGAAAATCAGGCTGCGGCCCGGCAGGGAAAATTTTTCGCCGTTCGCGACGGAGAGATACTCACGGTCACCGTTCATTTTGCGCACGAAGGTCGTACCGTTCTTGGTGACGTTTTCTTCCAGATCTCCCTTCATGACACCCAGAAGGTTCCGGTAAACCAGTACCTTGTCATCGGCATCGACTGCCGCGACGGCATCTTCGCAGTCCAGAATGGTCGTTGTAGCAGCTTCCATGATGATGTCACGTACCCCGGCCGGATCGCTTGCGCAAATCGGATCGTTCTTGTCGAAAAGCAGATCGAAATGCATGTGATTCTGAACGAACAGCAGGGAAGACGGATTTTCCGGATCGCCATTGTAACCAACCAGCCATTCCGGCTGTTTCAGCGTCGTTTCGCTGCCATCTTTCAATACGGCGGCAAGCTGTTTGTTTTTGAGATAGTATCTGACGACATCGCCATGCGAACCTTTTGCCAGCGGGATGAATTCATCGAGCATGGCACGTGCATAAGCGATGACTTTCTGGCCTCTGACCGCATTGTACGGACCGCTCTTTCCTGCACCACCCTCTTCACTGATGGCATCCGATCCATACAGGGCATCATACAGGCTGGCCCAGCGTGCATTGACCGCATTGAGAACATAACGGGCATTCGTCAGCGGCACCACAAGCTGCGGTCCGCCCTGTACAGATACTTCGTCATCGATATTTTGCGGATCAATCCTGACATTTTCCGGAACAGGAACCAGATAACCGATTTCTTTCAGGAACTGCTTGTAGGCGTTCATGTCCTTGACAGGACCGGGATTCAGACGATGCCAGCAGTCCACTTCTTCCTGAAGACTTGCGCGTTCTGCCAGCAAATCGCGGTTTTTCTGCGTCATTTCATCGACAATTGCATCAAAACCGCGCCAAAAAGTATCACTGTCGATGCCGGTACCCGGCAATGCTTCCTCTTCGATAAAACGATACAGATTTTCAGCGACCTGTAAACGATAACATTTTTTACGTTCTGTCATATAACGTTTCTCTTGTATCCAAACCTGTGCGAATTGACAACTAAGTGACGTCACCGCATGCCATGCCGGTTGGCAGACAAGCGATGGCGCGAATGTTTTCTCATTCTTTGCCGCGCAATAGCAGGAGCGGACGCTTACCGCCATCCTGTCCGGATAAACACCATCATGCGTTGTCAGATACAGCTGTCTGATTACCCGTTTGTAACACGTATTCTTGTGTGAACACGGCTTGTGCGCATGGAGAAGGGTTGCTTCTTTTTTTCACGGGTATATATGTTAGCAATAAAGTCTGTCCATGACACACAATTTTTTGTATAACACCCCGTACGTCTTATACAAAAAGCGTCTTATCCGGTCATTTTCGGCAAAAACCGTTTCCTTTCGGGCATATTTCATCATCCGCGACTAGAATCCCGACAACCACTTTCTGTGCTGCATGTACTGCCAGCATGCAACGATAATCAGTATGGGCAACAGGCATTCCAGAAATTCTTCCTGCGAAACCTGCAAGGCAACCAGCCAGTCCGAAAAATGCATTTTGTAAAGCTCCGTCAATACATTCAGCGACCGGTCGATGCACTTCGAAACCCCCAGTACAACGAAAAATACCAGTATGGTGATCGCGTGCCCTTCCTTGTTGAACAATTCACGGAAAAATGTACCCGCACAATGCCTGATGAAATAAAACAGCATCCAGAGAACCGGCAGTAAAATCAGTATGGCCAGCAATTTGTCCGTCACCGGAATATGGCTGCCCAGCCAGAAACGGCTTTTCAAGATACTTGCGCTACTGACCGACTTGTGCAAGTCCATCTCGCGCATGCACATATATGCCAGCATGATGACAACCGCACATTTCGTCGATCTCTTCATCTGTGTCCCGGCGGATATGACAACCACAATGGCGACGACATAAAAAACCAGCGTCATGGTCTCTATCATGCCGTTTTCCGACACGAATTCCAGCATATCCACCGGCGGCAATATCCACCAGCACACCAGTGCCGCCAGCGAGGTCAGAAAGGCTACATAGACCGATATCCAGGGAGATGCCTGCATCATCATGACCGTTTTGTGCCGTTCACGATACTGATAAAAAGACACCGCTATCAGAAGCGGCAAAATGCATTCGAGATATTCTTCCTGCCCGGTCACCAGCGCTTCCACCCACATCGGGAAGCGCCATTCCCACATTTCTGTCATCATGTTCAGCGAGCGGTCGAAAATCTTGGAAATGACCAGCACTGCGAAAAACACGAAAATACCCACGGCATAACCGTCTTTCAAACACAAATCGGACCACCAGCGCCGCGTATAACCACGGATAAAATAAAACAGCGCCCACAACACCGGCAACAGAATGGCCAGCGCAATCAATTTGTCCGTAACGGGAAACTGGCTGCCAAGCCAGAACTTGATTTTCAGGATACTGGTACCGCTCAACGACTTATGCAAATCCGCTTCCCGCATGAACATATACACCAGCAATATCACGATCGCCGCCCTGGTCTTTACCGTCAGAACTGTGCGCCCGCTGTACAAAATGAGCGCGATGGCAACGATATAGACGACAAGCGTCAGATTTTCGATCGGTCCGTTCTCACGGACGAAACGGATCATCGATTCGCTCGACATGGCCATCCAGCTGACCAGAGCGGCAAGTGAAGCGGCGACGGAAATATAGACCGTCATCCATGGAGATCTTGATAAAGTCATACTTGCAGCACAACAACCCGGTACTGCAGATACGCCACCGGGTTAAAAAAGGTTAAAACTCGTGAAAAAAAGTTATTCTAGAGAAAGACCGCAAGCAATTCAATTCAGACAATACCGCACCACCGCGGCACAGCACCACGGTTCATCGTTATTGCGGTATTGAAAAGAAGGGAAAAATCCTGCTATCAGGTTGGATCGTGTTCACCGGTATCGTCCTGGCAGACGTTCTTGTCCGGTGGCACAGGCACCCGATTGTTCCAAGTATAGACGGACCAGGCCGTTGCACCGCACTGGTCACATGCCGGCCCGGTAGCACCACCATTGGCTCGCCACCCGTCAGGGTTTGCCTTGCCGCCACAGAAAGGACAAGGCAAGAGTTTTTGTTCCTCGACATTGCCTCGCCAGACGGCACGAAAGACTTCATTGAAATCGGCAAACGTCAATTCCACACATCGTCCGACCCGGATGCCGAAAACGATCAGAAAATAAAAAGGCGTCACCAGAAACAGTAAAAAACGCCGCAATCCGGCTGACTTGATATGTATGAGCGGTGGCATGATATGACTTCGTTTCGGACAGTACCCTGCAAGACAAGATGTAAAAACGCCTGCATGACAACTGTACGACGAAAACCTCCTAATCCAGCTTGCCTTTCCGTTTGAGCCACTTGACGGCGATAAACCCTATGATCGCCGCAAGAAACAGTGAATCCAGTGCCCATTCATGAATGCTTTCTGTAGAAAAATTGCCATCGAACAGACGAAAGGACATGATCGCTCCACCCAGCAGAAGCGTCACCAGAAAGACGTGTAATTTACGCAGTTTTTTCATTGATTTTGATCGTACATTAACCATTTGCCATGCGTAAAAAATTTTTCGCATGCAGATAATAGTTTAACAGCTAAAACCGTACCCTATGCATTCTTTCATGCGGTGGCAAGCCGGCAAACCCGGTGAACCGTCCCGTCAATGCCGTTTCACCTGCATGACACCGCCGACTTCGCTGATCAGCTGCATCGCCTTCCCGAGACTTTCTGTCGATGCGATTTCCACCGTAAAAGACATTCTCGCCTGTCCCTTGTTGCTCTGTGTCCGTACACCGATCACATTGATCTTTTCGCGCATGAACACGTCGGAAATATCCCTTAACAAGCCTTGCCTGTCTCCTGCCAGCACATAAATATCGACAGGATATACCGTATCCGGCCCCGGCGTCCCCCAGTTCGTCTGGATAACCCGTTCCGGTGCTTTTTTCTCCATTTCCAGAAAATTCTTGCAATCCTGACGATGGATGGAGACTCCCTTACCACGCGTGACAAATCCGACGATCGGATCAGGTGGCGCCGGTTTGCAACACTTGGCCATCTGTGTCAGCAGTCCTTCCGTACCGACAACCAGAATACCCGATTTCGCGCCGCTGGATGCCTTGCTCTTGCGGATAATGTCGTCATTATTACCAGTATCCCGAACGGTTTCCTGACCATGAAGCGCCATCTCGATCGTTCGCATGTTGAGCTTTTCCTTGCCGGCGGCGAAAAACATTTCGTCCACCTTGGAAAACGCCAGTTTCCGCGCCAATTCCTCAAGATTGACCGCCGTCTTGCCTTCACGTTGCAAGAGTTTTTCGATCATGGTTCTGCCGCTGGCCACCGTTTCCTGATACTCGATCCCGTTGAACCATGACCGTATCTTGGCATGCGTACGCGGATTGACCGCAAATCCGGGACTTAACCAGTCACGTGACGGTCCGATATTGCCCGCAGCGCCCTTGGCTGTGATGATCTCGACCGTCTGTCCGCTTTTCAACGGCGTATTGAGCGGCACCATGACACCGTCCACGCGCGCGCCGCGGCAGCGGTGGCCCACATCGCTGTGAACCTGATAGGCGAAATCGATCGGCGTCGCGCCTTGAGGCAAATCGATCACCCGCGCTTGCGGCGTCAAGGCATAAATCCTGTCATCAAGCGTGGTCGCCTTGATTTTTTCCACCCACTCTTTATGAGAATCTTCTTCGGCCACCGCATCATCGACATCCGTCTTCCAGGACAACAGCTGACGCAAGAACGAAATCTTTTCATCATACTGCTGCGCGACAAACGTCGAGCCACCCGTTTCCTTGTAACGCCAATGCGCAGCCACACCGAACTCGGCCAAACGATGCATTTCCTGCGTCCTGATCTGTACTTCGAACGGTTGTCCGTTTTCCGCCACCACAACCGTATGCAGCGACTGGTAACCGTTCGGCTTCGGACGTGAAATATAGTCGTCGAATTCCTTGAGAATCGGTGTCCAGAGCCGGTGAATCATATCAAGCACCGTAAAACAGGTCTTGATATCGGAAACGATGACACGAAATGCGCGCAAATCATACATTTGCGAAAAATCGAGCGATTTGCCGCGCATCTTGTTATAAATACTGTAGATATGTTTCGGTCGTCCGGTCACATCGGCCTTAATACCGGCAGCATCCAGTTCCTGACGCAACCGTGCCATGATTTTCCGGATGAATTCTTCACGCTCGGTACGCTTTTCTTCCAGACTTTTCGCGATACGGCGATAGGCTTCCGGGTCAATGAACCTGAACGACAGATCCTCCAGCTCCCACTTCACCTGCCAGATACCCAGCCGGTTGGCCAGTGGCGCATAAATCTCAAGCGTTTCCTTGGCATAATGACGGCTGGCATCGTTATCTTCCTTTTTCTTTGCCAGATAACGCAACGCAGCCATCCGTGCGGCCAGCCGGATCATGACGACCCGCATATCGGCAGCCATCGCCAGCAACATCTTGCGCAACGTCTCTGCCTGAGCTTTTCTGATCTGCGCGGCATTTTTGCCATGCCCGATTTCGTCGAGACTGCCTGTCAGATCGCGCAATCTGAACAATTTTCTGGCACTGTCCACAAGATTGTCGACTTCCACACCGAACCGTGCTTCCAGCTGCGCGCCGGCTTCAGGGTTGTGTTCGGGCAAAACCGCCAGCAAACCGGCAATACGCGTCTGTGCATCGCTGTTCAATTCGGCCAGAATCAGGCCGATACTTTTCGAGAATTCGATCGCAGGCTGACCGCTGCGCATGCTGTGATCCGCATAGGCCTCCCGTGCAAAAGCATAAGCATCCATGACCTGCTTGCCATCCGCGCTGGAAAGACCTTCCGTCAAATTTTCGACTGCATCCGAAATCAGTACCGAAGAAACCATAATTCAATCCACCGTTACCATAACTATCGCCAAAGTTTTCTGTACCTGCGACACATCACAGTGCCATTGTAAGAAGAAAAAGCATGACAAGCCACAACAGCAACGTCCGCCATATCAATCCCAGTGCGCTCTGCAAAAACCGGATGGTCGGCAACTCTCCGGTACCGCCACCTGCCTCGTCGGCTGTCATCTCACCAGATACCGGATCCCGATACACCCCCGAACCGCCATCATGAGCGATTCCCAACCGGATTCCCATCGCTCCTCCCGCAGAAGCCATCAACACGCCGACATTACTGTTTTTCCAGCGTGCCGAAAAATGTTTCCACTCATAAAGGGTCGCCTCGAAATTACCGATCAGCGCAAACGAAACGGCCATCAATCTGACCGGAATCCAGTTGATCCAGTACGACATCCGTTCTGCAAAACGGCTGAACGCATCCTCGCCATCCCGCCGGTTTTCATCATCCTTGTACAGGCATGCCGCAATACGATAAAACACGGCTCCGGCCGGTCCCAGGGGCATGACAAACCAGAAAATGACGCCGAACACATCTTTCAGAACGGTCAACAACGATTTTTCGATGACAAGATCCGGCACATCCGGATCAGTGGCACAAACGATCCTGCCATGACACCATTCAGAGAGCAAATCCCGTGCCTGTACATTTTCACCGTTTAGCAACGCCATCTGTATCGACGTAAAGCAACGATTGTAGTGTCTGAATCCCATGCACATATACAGAACCAGAATATTCCACAGCAATCCGAGAAACGGATGCACTGCCAGACATAGCCAGTAAACGGCCAGCACGGGAAGTACGAAACAGGAAGCCGCCATGACCCATCCTGCCCTGACATGATGCGCCATGGGTGCATCGCACCATTTTCTGACACGACATGCAACCGATTGCATCAGCCCGATAAAAAGATTGTCCGCACGCGAGGGCCTGAAATGATCAATCAGCAACGCACAAAGAATCGAGAAAAAAATCATTGAAATTCCGGTCGAGCCGCCTCTTTCATACAATATCTCATGCAGACACATAATCGCATGGCCTCCGGCGCACGGCTTAACCGTCTTGCGCCGGCAATTGCGCTTGCATGAACCGGATGGTACCGGTCAAACCATTACGCTTTCAGGAAATGGTACAGATTGCGCAACATCCCTGCTGTCGCCCCCCAGACGAAGCGGTTACGATACGGCACCGTATAAAACGACCGCCTGCCGGCACCATTGGGAAATTCTGCCGACCTGATCTGGTAATTGGAACCGTTCATGAAAAACGGGAACGGCACCTCGAAAACTTCCGCCACTTCATCCGGATTGGTATGTATCACGAAAGGTGGCGTCACGATGGAAACAACGGGCGTGACCCGATACCCGCTGCCGGTACGGTATTCGGGCAACGTTCCCAGAATGTCGACATGACTGCGGTCGATACCGACTTCTTCTTCCATTTCTCGCAATGCCGTTTCGATACGGGTACTGTCGGTCAGATCGACACGTCCGCCCGGAAAGCTGATCTGCCCCGGATGATCATGCATATGCAAGGCACGCTGTGTCAGCATCAGTGACAAACCATCCTGCCGGTTGACCAGCGGCACCAGAACGGCTGCCGGAATCCAGCGGTCACGATGGACAAACGCCGGCTCTGCATTGATTTCCGGCGTCCATGCCGGTGGATTGGAAAAACGTTTCCTGATCCATTCCGGATTCAGACGTTCTTGTGGCACAGCCTCTCCGCTGCCGATCGAATCGACAGGCAATTTTTCCGGATCAAAACCCAATTTGGCCATGTTCTCTCCCGACAATGCAAAAAGGGGGCATCACAGATGCCCCCTTCACAATCGAACCATTCGTTCAATCATTCAGCGCTTTTTGCGCTCCGGCTGGGCAATTTTTCCTTGATACGTGCGGACTTGCCGGAACGTTCACGCAAATAGTACAACTTGGCGCGACGGACATCACCGCGACGTTTGACTTCAATGGAAGCGATCAGCGGGGAATACAGCTGGAAAGTACGTTCCACACCTTCGCCGGAAGAAATCTTGCGAACGATGAAATTGGAATTCAGGCCACGATTGCGGCGGGAAATGACCACACCTTCGTAAGCCTGCGCACGTTTGCGGTTACCTTCAACCACCATCACGTTAACGACGACCGTGTCGCCCGGTGCGAAATCCGGGATGTTTTTCCCCAGACGTTCGATTTCTTCTTTTTCTAACTGCTCAATCAGATTCATTTCTACTCCTAAAGCCATCTTGCCGGCGTACTGGAATATTCCTTTTTTGTCATTTTGACGATACCCGGTATAGGATGACGGTTAATAAACGTGAACAGACGTTCACGACGCTACTATACACCAACTGCTATGACTTAAAAACTCTTTGTCCTCAGGGGACAATTTTCCGGCTTCATCGGCCTTGCGAAGCAAATCCGGCCTTTTATGCAATGTCATCAACAAGGCCTGCCGACGACGCCAGCGTGCGATTTCCGCATGATTGCCCGTCATCAGGACATCGGGAACCGCGACGCCATCATATTGCGGCGGTCGCGTAAAATGCGGACAGTCCAGAATCCCCGATACGAAACTGTCTTCTACCGCCGACAGCTCATCATGCAACACACCCGGTAACTGACGGATGACAGCATCCATCAATGCCATGGCCGGAATCTCGCCTCCGGACAACACGAAGTCACCGAGACTGATTTCCTCATCGACATGCTTCTCGATCAGACGCTGATCGACCGCTTCATACCTTCCGCACAACAAGATCATGCCGGAAACAGACGATAACGCCATGACCTTTTCGTGATCCAGCGGCCTTCCCTGTGGAGACAGATAAATGACCGGTGCGCCTTCGATTCCGGTCCGGGACAACCTGTCTTTTGCGGCGACGATCGCGGCATCGAGCGGCTGCGCCATCATGACCATGCCTGGGCCACCGCCATACGGACGATCATCCACCGTGCGATGTCTGTCATGTGTGAAATCACGTGGATTCCACAAGGTCAGGGAACAGCGTTTTTCTTCAAATGCCCTTCGGGTAATACCGGAGCCCGTCAGTGCGGAAAACATTTCCGGAAACAGGGTAATCACATCGAACTGCATCGCCGCCCTTTCCGTAAAGTCACCACCTGACTGATCGCTTTCGCCATCAGTAATCGCGTTCCCAGTCAACCGTTATCTTCCGGTCTTCACGCGAAACCGCAGTTACATACTGGCTGACAAACGGGATCAGCAACTCCTTGTTGCGCCCGTCCGGCATGACGGTATCCACCCGTAAAACAGGATGCGCACCGTTATCCATGAGTCCCTTGACGATTCCCAAAGACTCCCCGCGCAAATTGAAAACGGACAGACCGATCAGATCGACCCAGTAATATTCGTTTTCTTCCAGCGAAGGAAAATGGCCTCTCGAAATACGGACAACGGCACCGCGCAGCGCTTCTGCCGCATTGCGATCATTCACCCCGTCGAAACGGGCAACGACTTCATCGCCCTGCCATCGTGCCTGAACGACACGAACCTCATGGCACACAGGCAAATCCAGCCACCACGTCCTGACCGTCAGCAGCGCTTCCGCCTCGGCGGAATAGGGATGCACCCTGACCCAGCCACGGATTCCATATGCACCGCTGACATGACCGACTTCGACCAGATCGCCGGGAATCGGCAACTGAACGTTTTCCAACGCTTTCAAACGTGAGACAGAAATTACTTGGCGGCTGCAACCAGACGTGCGACCGTCGGGGACAATTTGGCGCCGACGCTCTGCCAGTAGGTCAGACGATCGGTTGCGATACGGATACCCTGTTCATGTTCTGCCGCAAACGGATTGTAGGTACCCAGACGTTCGATGAAACGTCCATCACGACGGTTACGGGAATCGGCTGCAACGATTTGATAAAAAGGACGCTTTTTGGCGCCACCACGAGCTAAACGAATAACGACCATGAGTCTTCCAAAAAAAAGTTCAAACGGAAAAATCTTGAGATTATATCCGAATTCGTGTCAAAGCAATAGCTTATTTGCGACAAAGTCCGGCTGCTGCGACCAGAAAATCATCCTGTCGCAAGAGCATACCGTCTGTCAGTCATTCCGGACCAATACCAGCTTCTGGTACAGACCTCCGAAATAGGTTTCATGCCTTTCGACAGTGCAGGCAGGAGACTCCGGCAGATAATACGCCAGTTCATGGCGCCACATATCCGTGGCGAACGGCTCGAACAGCAAAAACACCAGACGTTGCCATAATCGCAAGGGATGCCACCATGTCGGTTTGTGGAACTCGACGAAAATGACTTTTCCGCCCGGCTTGACCACACGCAGCGCTTCCGACATCGCCATGCGTCGCCGGTCTTCCGGCAATTCATGCGGCAGAAAAAACATCAACGCCTGGTCATATGATGCATCCGGACAATCCAGATGCGTTGCATCGCACTGGATCAGTCTGACCCGCTCATCAGGCCATTTCAGTTTTTTCCGGACATTTTCCAGCTGGACATTCAGAACATCGATGACATCGAGCCGTGCACCGTCGTTCAGCCTGTCTTCCAGCCGGGGAGTAAGCTTTCCGTAAGCACACGAAATTTGCAGGGTATCTCCCGAAAGCCCATTTTCGAATTCATCCAGAACCGCATCGACCAGACGATCGTAATTGCCCAGCAAAATGAAATTGATCAAAAAACCGTGATCCCAGAAGCGCACAGCCAGCGGATGCTCATATGCCCACCAGTATATCTTGTGCAAATACCCCGGCGTTTCAACCGGTACGACCGATTGCACGAACGCAACCGCCGGTTTGTCGACCGGTCTTTCTGTATTGTCTGGAATTGGATCCGATACCTTCATGCACCATCCGGCAGCCGCATTCGATGCCAGCCACACTGTACTTTAAATCATAATGTGCCGATTTTATCCCATTTCAGCCAATGCCAGACAAAACCGTGCAGGTCTTCGCCGTCCTTTTACACATGGAAAAATCCGCACTTTTCCGAAAAACCGGACGGATACCGGCAATCTCGGGCTATTATTGCAATCAGTATCAACACCATACCGCATGACGCTTTCGCCAACTTCCGTGCAGGAGAAAACCGATGAATGATGCACACCACCTTTCCGGACAGCGTTTTTTCGCCGTCATCAATGCCGGCTCATCCAGTCTGAAATACTCCCTGTTCGCCGAAACAGATGACGGACGTCTTGAACGCAAAACCGATGGTGGCATCGAAGGCATCGGCAGCGACAAGCCATACTTCATCGCCTACGACGACGACAAATACAAAATGGACGAACACCGGTGGACGACCTGCGAACCGCTGGAAACGCTGCTGGCATTCCTGATCGAATGGATCGAAAATTTCCTCGCGCCCAACCACCTGAGCGCAGTCGGCCACCGGATGCTCCATGGCGGTACGCTTTATGACGAACCGATCATCGTCACGCCGGAAATTCTGGAAAATCTGCGAACCCTCGTTCCTCTGGCGCCACTGCACCAGCCGCGCATCCTCAAGGTCATCGACACGCTGGCAGCGCGCTACCCCGGCCTGTGCCAGATCGTCTGCTTCGACACGTCTTTTCATAAAACCAACCCGCCCATCTCGCGACTGTATGGTCTGCCGCAATCCCTGACAGACAAGGGACTGCAACGCTACGGTTTTCACGGATTGTCCTTTGAATATGTCAGCATGGAACTGAAACATATCGACATGCATGCTGCCATGGGGAAAACCATCATCGCCCATCTGGGCAGCGGTGCCAGCATGTGCGCGATGGTCGGCGGCAAAAGCGTCGCCAGCACCATGGGATTTTCCGCTCTGGACGGTCTGGTGATGGGAACACGATGCGGCCAGCTCGATCCTGGTGTCATCCTGTATTTGCTGCAATACGAAAACATGAACGCCCATGATCTGGAAACACTGCTTTATCAGGAATCCGGCCTCCTCGGCGTATCCGGCATCAGCAACGATGTCCGCGACCTCATGGCCAGCGACGATCCCGCCGCAAAAACAGCTCTCGAACTTTTCGTTTACCGCGTCGTCCGCGAAACCGGTTCACTGGCTGCGGCCTGCGGTGGTCTGGATGCCTTTGTATTCACAGCAGGCATCGGTGAACGTTCTCCGGAAATCCGTGCCGCCATCTGCGAACAACTCGACTGGCTGGGACTCGAACTGGATGAACGCGCCAACAGGCTGGGAGAACTGAAAATCAGTACCGACACCAGCCCCGTTTCCATCTGGATTCTGCCGACATTCGAGGAACTGATGATCGCCCGTCACGGTGCACGGCTGTCGGCCCAATACGAACGGGAACGACAAAAAAAGGCATAACCCGAAGTATCGGTCAGGCCGCCGTCAATTCTTCCAGCGGCCATCTCGGTTTGACGGTAAAGCCATATCCCATATGGGCGGCATCCGGATTGCGCAGCAAACGCATGGCGCCGGCAAAGGCAATCATCGCGCCGTTATCTGTACAAAACTCCAGTTCCGGATAAAACACTCGATACCGACGTCGCGCCGCCATATTGTCCAGTGCTGCACGCAACTGTCTGTTGGCGCCGACGCCGCCCGCCACGACCAGCTGTCTGAGCTTTGTTTGTCGCAATGCCTGCGCACATTTGGCTGCCAGTACATCGACAATCGCATCGACAAAAGCACGTGCGATATCGGCACGTACCTGATCATCTTCCGGATGCACTTCTTTTTTCAGCGTCGTCAACACCGCCGTCTTCAAACCCGAAAAGCTGAAATTCAAATCCCCCGAATGCAACATGGGGCGCGGCAAATGGAAAACATCCGGTCTGCCGCGTTCTGCCAGCCTTGATATTTCCGGTCCGCCCGGATAAGCTAGCCCCAGCAATTTGGCGGATTTGTCGAATGCCTCGCCAGCCGCATCGTCAAGCGTCTCGCCCAACAATTCATACCGTCCGACTTCGTCCACTCGCATCAACTGGGTATGTCCGCCGGACACCAGCAGGGCGACGAAAGGAAAAACCGGCGGATTTTTCGCCAGCAACGGTGAAAGCAAATGGCCTTCCAAATGATGCACCCCGATGAGCGGTTTCCCGAGCGCCATACCCAGACTGGCCGCCATCGAGCTGCCGACCAGCAAGGCGCCCGCCAGTCCGGGTCCCTGGGTATAGGCGATCGCATCGATCGCATCCGGTTTCAGGCCAGCCTTTTCAAAAGCCTGTTCGACCAGCGGAACGATACGGCGTATATGGTCACGCGAGGCCAGTTCCGGCACCACACCGCCATATTCGGCGTGCAAGGCGATTTGTGAATACAGCGCATGAGACAGAAGTCCCTTTTCCGTATCGTATATCGCGATACCCGTTTCGTCGCAGGACGACTCAATACCCAGAACGATCATGAGAAATTTTTGTACAAAAATAAAGACATTATTTTATCAACATATTGACAGGTTCATCCATCTATCGCTACAATGCAGTTCTTTCGGGTCGTTAGCTCAGTTGGTAGAGCAGCGGACTTTTAATCCGTTGGTCGGGCGTTCGAGCCGCCCACGGCCTACCAGAACATGAAAATCCACCGGCAATGTCGGTGGATTTTTTTTGCATTCTTTTGCATCCGAGCCGCGCACCATACCGGCCTTCGCCCATCCTCCTGTTTCCACGTAAATACCGGCATATCGCCGGAATCCGCACAAACCGTTATCCTTCCAAGCATTGCCCCATTTTCCCGTTTTCCGAAAACCCTGCATCCATTAAAATGAAAACGCGCCGTCAGACCGGACGGAACGCCATCGCACACCGGCACCCTTTGTGCCGACCGGACTCAACCACACTTTCAAAAAAGGAACATCATGAAAATTCTTGTCACCGGTGGTTGCGGAAACATGGGACCGCACATTATCCGCAAGCTTGTTTCATTCGGCCATGAAATACGCGTACTGGATCGCGACAACGACGGTCTGGCGCAATTCAGCGAAAACGGCATCGAAACCTGTTGTGGCGATCTGGCCGACAAGGAATTCGTCCGATCCGCGGTCAAGGGAGTCGATGCGATCATCCATCTGGCATGGAGCTTTGCCGACAATCTGCCAGACCTGCTCGATACCGATGTCAAAGGCTACCAGTATTTGCTTGACGCCGCCGTCGAATACGGCGTCCGGCACGTCGTCAACACCACGACCGCCGTTTCCTATGGCAAACCGCTTTCCCACCCGGTCAAGGAAGATCAGGCACATCTGGTTGCCATCTCTCGCAATCCGGTTTATGCACTTGCCAAACTGGCTACTGAAGAATTGAGCAAAATCTATGCAGTCCAGCACAATCTTCAGGTCAACAACATCATGGTCTGGTACGCCTATGGCGACGTCATCGGCGGCAGAAACATCCGTGCCATGATCCGTGACGCCATCGAAAAAGGCCGCATCGAAGTCCCGGGCGGCAGCGGCGGCAGCTTCCTGCAACTCGACGATTTCGTTTCCCTCGTGCTGGCGATCTTCTCCAGCGACATCAAGGGTGAACTGTTCAATGCCGCCAGCATTTACCTGACATGGGAAGATGTGGCGAAACTGATCACGCAACTCGTCAACCCCGATGCAAAAGTCGTCGCCATCGATCCGTCACAGTGGCAAGGCAGCGCCTTTCTGACGGACGACTGGCCATTGTCCATCGAAAAAGCGGAAAAACTGCTGAACTTCAAAACCAATCTTTCCCGACAGGATGCCATCGCCAACTTGTCGGCGGCCCTGAACATCTCGGCCGACAAGGTCCGCGCCCAGCTGTAAACCGCCATTCTTCCGGTACGGCAAGCGGCCGTACCGGAACTGTCTTTTCGCCTGCATCACATCACCCCCACCACAACCTGTACTTGCCTGCACACAATGCCGGCGACGGGACAAACCGTTTCCCGCATCATGCGCCGAACAAAAAAACACAGTGATACAATGAGGCCCGTTTCAATCCGTCATTCATGTTATGCAATACATTCCCGTCAGTTATATCGATCCCGTTTTCAGACCGCCAAGCGAAGCCAATTCACTCATCCTGCAAGTCACCAACGGATGCAGCTGGAACAAATGTACCTATTGCGATATGTACACCCAGCCCCAGAAACGCTTTTCGGTCAAACCCGAAGAAGACGTCAAAAAGGAAATCGAATGGTTCAGCCGGCATTATTCCGGCATCCAGCGGGTATTTCTGGCTGACGGTGACGTCGTCGCATTGCCCGCCAAAAGGCTGTTGATCATCCTCGACACCATTCGCGAATACTTGCCGGAAGTCACGCGGGTCGCTTCCTACTGTTCGCCGCGCAACGTCACCCGCAAAACGGACGAAGAACTCAGGGCTCTGCGTGCGGCAGGTCTGAAACAAGTCTATGTCGGCGCCGAATCCGGTGACGATTACGTTCTCAAATGTATCAACAAGGGAGAAACGCACCAGTCGACCGTCGACGCACTCAACCGGCTTGCCGATGCCGGCATCCGGCGTTCCGTCATGATCATCAACGGCGTCGGCGGCACCCGTTTCAGCGAACAACATGCCCTGAATTCTGCATTACTCGCCAACAAAACCCAACCCGAATTTCTGGCGGCACTGGTTCTGAACCTGCCGCATGGCGAGGAACGTTTCCAGAAAGGATACAACGGCCAATTCATCAAGATGAACCAGCATGAACGCTTCAAGGAAATCCGGCAATTTGTCGGCGCACTCGAACTGAAATCGACCATTTTCAGAAGCGATCATGCATCCAACCAGCTTGTCCTGAGAGGCACTCTCGGCAAAGACAAGGAACGTCTGTTGCAGGAAATCGATCTGGCCATCGAGCATCCCGAACAAGCTCATCTCCGTCCGGAATGGATCAGACCATTCTAGACTGACCGCTGGCACTGGCCATTTCGCCAGCCGAAACCGGTATCGCCGGAATCCCGACACCCGTCCGCGATACCGTTTGTCGGCAAAAAACGGAAATCTGCCGTATTGTCCGGTCATGCAGCGGCACGCAAAACCTTCACAGGACTGGCATATTGCCGAATAATTTGTTTTAATGTGCCGTTTTATTCGACCATTACCGGATCATCTGGCATGACTGTGGATACCCCCCTTCTTGTAACCTTCATCGTTTATATCGTCGCGACAACCCTCATCGGGTTCATCGCCTATCGTGCGACACGCAATCTGTCCGACTATATTCTGGGCGGTCGGCGCCTCGGCAGTTTCGTCACCGCCATGTCCGCCGGCGCATCCGACATGAGCGGATGGCTGCTCATGGGATTGCCGGGCGCTGTCTTTCTGTCCGGTCTTTCGGAAAGCTGGATCGCCATCGGCCTGATCGTCGGTGCATGGTTCAACTGGCTTCTGGTCGCCGGACGCCTGCGTGTCCATACCGAATATTGCGGCAACGCCCAGACATTGCCCGACTACCTGACCAACCGTTTTGAAGACACCAGCCGTATCCTGCGCATACTTTCCGCTTTCGTCATCCTGATTTTCTTCACCATTTACTGCTCTTCCGGGATGGTCGCCGGCGCGCGCCTGTTCGAAAGCACCTTCGGCCTGCCTTACACTACCGCACTCTGGATCGGCGCTTTCGCCACGATCACCTATGTATTCATCGGGGGATTTCTGGCTGTCAGCTGGACCGATACGGTTCAGGCGACCCTGATGATTTTCGCCCTGCTCATCACACCGATCTTTTCCATGCTGGCCGTAGGCGACCTTTCAACCGTCGTGGCGACCATCCAGTCGGAAGCACCCACCAAACTCGACATGTTCAAGGGACTGGACTTCGTGGCAATCATTTCCCTGTTGGGATGGGGATTGGGTTATTTCGGGCAACCGCACATCCTGGTCCGCTTCATGGCAGCCGATTCCGTCCGTTCGATACCGAAGGCACGCCGTATCAGTATGACATGGATGGTTCTCTGTCTGGCTGGCGCCATAGCGACCGGTTTCTTCGGCATCACCTATTTCTTTCACAATCCCGCACTGGCAGGCGGCGTCATGCAAAACAATGAAGCCGTATTCATGGAACTGACAAAAATCCTGTTCAATCCATGGATCGCCGGTATCATTCTGTCCGCCATCATGGCCGCCGTCATGAGTACATTAAGCTGCCAGCTGCTGGTATGCTCCAGCGCCCTGACAGAAGACTTTTACCGCGCCTTTTTGCGACCGAAAGCATCGCAAACCGAACTGGTCTGGACCGGTCGTCTCATGGTCATGCTGATTTCGCTTGTCGCCATCGTCATCGCCTTCAATCCGGACAACAAGGTACTGAGCCTTGTCGCCTATGCATGGGCCGGTTTCGGCGCTGCATTCGGCCCGGTCATCCTGCTGTCGCTGATCTGGAAACGTATGACCCGAAACGGCGCTTTTGCCGGTATTTTCGTCGGCGCCGCCACCATCATCCTGTGGAAAACCTGTCTGGATCACCTTGGCCTGTACGAAATCATCCCGGGATTCATTTTCGGTACTTGTGCCATCATCATCACCAGTCTGCTCGACAAACCGCCGTCCGCTTCCATGCAGTCCCAGTTCGAAAAAGCGGACAAGGCATATCACTCCGAAACATAAGCCGTCGAAACGTAAAAAGACCGCAGTTTCGCAACAACTTTACGTCTGCCGGATAGCCCGATACGCTACAAAACGGGCGCCGGCATCGGGTTAGCTTGCGTGTCATACGGACAAAACAAAAACGCCGCTGAAAATTCAGCGGCGTATCAAACTGGTTGCGGGGGCAGGATTTGAACCTACGACCTTCGGGTTATGAGCCCGACGAGCTGCCAGACTGCTCCACCCCGCGTCTGTAAAAGTAAAATTATAATCTTGCTTTTTTAAAAATTCAATACTTTTTCAAAAAAACTGTCATATCCCTGGCAGGGACAGCATGTTTTTCCTTTCATGACAACACATCATGACCATACAGATACCTTTGTACCGCGCCCGAAACGGGATAACATCCCATTCGCTTGTATAATGTGCATTGCCGGATTTTTCAATGATATCTGCCGGACTGGCTGTTTTAACCGGTTCCGGCATAACTGCGCGTAACATGTCCATGAAATTCTGTTCCCATTGCGGCCATCCACTGATTGTCGGCATCCCGCCACTGGACAACATGCCGCGACATATCTGTCCGAACTGCCACATGATCCATTACGAAAATCCGAAAATCGTGGTATGCAGCATCCCGACCTGGGAAACGGAAAAGGGAACATCCATCCTGCTCTGTCGTCGTGCCATCACACCACGACATGGTTTCTGGACACTACCCGGCGGATTCATGGAAAATGACGAAACGACGGAACAGGCAGCCCGTCGCGAAACAAAGGAAGAAGCGGGTGCGGATGTCACGATTTCCAACCTGTTTTCCCTGATGAATCTGCCCGTCTATCATCAGGTACATCTTTTTTATCTGGCGCATCTGGAAAACACGAATTTCGCGCCGGGAGAAGAAAGTCTGGAAACACGACTGTTCACGGAAAAGGAAATTCCCTGGGATCAACTGGCTTTTTCAACGATAAAATACGCTCTCAAATTCTATTTCGAGGATAAAAAGAAAATACAGCGTGGTGGCCAATTCGGTTTCCACACACTGGATCTGACAAAATAAACCGACACGACCATCCCTGTCGTTCATCTGCAATATCTGGAGATTTCAATTTATGGCAACGTATCCCGTTTTCCTCAGCCACAGCTGGGTCGAACAAGATGGTGTCGAACGCATCACGAGTCTGATGGAAACCTATCGTCTCAAGACGGAAGACTTCGCTTATGAATATTACAGCGTCTCGAAAGACGACCCTGCCCAATTCCTGCCATCGAACAAGGCACTGTCGCTGTCAATCGAAAAACAGATGGAACCCTGCTGCTGCCTCATCATTCTGGCAGGTGTTTTCGAGGAATTCAAACGCTGGACCAATCTGGAACTCGACGCTGCCAAAAAGCTGGGGTTGCCCGTCATTCTGGTGGAAGCAGTCGATCCGAAACATACCTCACACAAGGAAAAACGGGCTGCCGCAGAAATCGTGAAATGGGATGCCATGCAACTGGGGGACGCCATCGTCAAACACGCTCGCCCCGGCAAAGTCCTGAAGCAGACCACCTGACGACACGCATGCCATATCGTTCACCGGAAAAGGTTACATCGCATATCCATGATTCCCTGGCTCAAACGGGATGATCCCTTTCCCGATGTCTCCACCGCGCTGACAGCAAAAAGCGGCTTTCCCGGTCTTCTGGCAGCTGGCGCGGATCTTTCGCCATCACGTCTCGTCATGGCATACCGGCACGGCATTTTTCCCTGGTTCTGCGACAATCAGCCCATATTGTGGTGGAGTACCGACCCGCGTATGGTGTTGCCGACAGACCGTTTCGTCATCTCGCACAGCCTGAAGAAAAAACTCCGGCAAATTCACAAAAGCATTCACGAAAGCAACAGTCCATGGCGGCTGTGTTTCGATACGGACTTCGCGCAAGTCATCCGTGAATGCGCTGCACCGCGCAAAAAAGAATCCGGTACATGGATCACGAGCGGCATCATCGACAGTTACCGGAAACTGCACGACATGGGCATCGCCCATTCATCCGAACTCTGGTACGAAAACCGTCTTGTCGGCGGTGCCTATGGCATCTGTCTGGGAAAAATGTTTTTCGGGGAATCCATGTTTGCACGCATTCCCGATGCCTCCAAGATCGCGCTGGCATACCTGGTGTTTTTTCTGAAGCAAAACGGCGTGACGTTGATCGACTGCCAACAGGAAACAGCCCATCTGGCTTCGCTGGGTGCCAGTCCAATCAGCCGGTCGGACTTCAATGACCATCTCAGGCGCGTCGTCGATCTGCCTGCGATCACTTCATGGAAAACTCTCGCAGACTGCCCGCTCTGCCAGTTCCACACGCTGGCAGGCTAAAACAAATCACGGACTTACGTTACAATTACGATATAACGATTTTTTATATCTGATCCGGAATGGTCCGGAAAACCATACCTGCTTTCCGACCTGCCTCCGGCACATCGCGACATTATTTGAATTCCATGATTCCTAATTTCATGTATGCCCTGATCCGGCACTGTCTCTTCGCCATGGATCCGGAAAATGCACACCATTTCACCCTCTCCTCCATGAGAATGGCATCGGCGATGGGGCTGACCGCTCTGGCGCCATCCGTCAGTCCTTCTCCGCGTGAAGTCATGGGGTTGACCTTTCCCAATCCGGTCGGACTGGCTGCAGGACTGGACAAGAACGGCTCGTGTATCGACGGCCTGGCATCGCTCGGTTTCGGTTTTCTGGAACTGGGAACCGTCACGCCACGCCCCCAGCCCGGCAACCCGAAACCGCGCATGTTCCGGCTGCCTGATGTCGAGGGTCTGATCAACCGGATGGGCTTCAACAACGACGGCGTCGACGTTCTCGTCGCCAATGTCAAGGCATCCCGCTTCTATCGGGAAAAGAAAGGCATTCTGGGACTCAATATCGGCAAAAATGCCGTCACGCCCATCGAAAAAGCGGTCGATGATTATCTGATCTGTCTTGAAAAAGTCTATCCTGTCGCCGATTACATCGCCATCAACATTTCCTCACCCAATACCAAAAACCTGCGCCAGCTTCAGGGGGAATCGGAGCTGGACAATCTGCTCTCGCAATTGAAAGCAGCACAGGATCGTCTGGCGCAACAATATGGACGATATGTACCGCTGGCCCTGAAAATCGCACCGGATATCGACAACAACCAGATCCGGAACATTGCGGATGCATTGTTGCGCCATCACATCGACGGTGTCATCGCCACCAATACCACCATTTCACGCGACGCCGTCAATTATCTTCCGTATGGCAGTGAAACCGGAGGACTTTCCGGCGCACCGGTAAAAGATATGTCAACCGCGGTCATTCGCAAGCTCAAGGCAGAACTCGGCGATACCATTCCCATCATCGGTGTCGGTGGTATTCTTTCTGGCGACGATGCCAGGGAAAAAATCGAAGCAGGCGCATCACTGGTCCAGGTCCTGACCGGCATGATCTATTCCGGTCCCGGACTGGTGCGCGAATGCGTCAACGCACTGAGACAACCCTGATCGTGCGACATGATCCGCATCGACGCAAAAGGAACGGGAAACATGCAGAAAATACCACTCGGTACCAGCAACCTGCTCGTGTCGAAAGTCTGTCTGTGTACCATGACCTTCGGCGACCAGAACAGTGAAAGCGAAGCATTCGGCCTGCTCGATTACGCTGTTGAACGGGGTATCAATTTCATCGACACAGCGGAAATCTACCCGGTCAAGCCGCAGGCGGCGACTCAGGGGCTCAGCGAAACTATCATCGGTAACTGGCTCAAGAAGAGAGGACTGCGCGACAAGATCGTACTGGCAACGAAGGTTGCCGGTCCGTCGCGCCTCATTCCGTGGCTGCGCAATGGAAAAAACGACCTGAACGAAGCCAATATCCGTCTCGCGGTCGAAGGCAGCCTCAGACGTCTGAAAACGGACTGCATCGATCTTTACCAGCTGCACTGGCCAAGCCGCAATGTTCCGTTCTTCGGCAAAACCGTGTTCAATCCGAGAGACGAACGTCCACACATCCCGATCGAGGAAACGCTCTCGGTACTGGGAAAACTGATCGAAGAAGGCAAAATCCGGTACATCGGCATTTCCAACGAATCCGCATGGGGACTGATGGAATTCGTCCGACTCGCGGAAATGAAAGGCTTGCCAAGGATCGTATCCATACAAAACGCCTATAACCTGACTGATCGCCATTTCGAAATCGGCATGGACGAAATCTGTTTCAGGGAAAATATCGGGCTGCTTGCCTACAGTCCCCTGGCATTCGGGCAACTGACCGGAAAATATATCGACAATCCCAAAACGCACGGTCGCCTGACGCTGTTTTACTCAGACTGGAACGCACACTATCAGCGTCCCGCCGTTCTGGAAGCCACACGACAATACATGCAACTGGCCAGAGACCATGGCATCACACCCGCACAACTGGCGCTGGCATGGTGCTATTCACGCTGGTTCATCGATGCCACCATCATCGGCGGCACACGGCCGGAACACCTCAAGGAAAACATTGATGCCATCTCCATCTCACTGAGCGATGAAGTCATTGACCACATCAATGAAATCCACGCCATGATCACCAATCCGGCCCTGTAAGTCTGCCGACGACCGGTTACGTTATCCCTGTATCAATCCTTCCGATATCATGGCGCGACGAACCGCCGGACGTTGCGCCACATTTTCACGATAGGCCGACAACGCCTTCCATTGTGCCGTTTCCAGACCGGCTGCTCCTATCCAGCTGGCAATGGTAAAGAGATAGGCATCGACCACCGTGAACTGCTCGCCGGTCACATACCGGTTTTTTCCCAACTGTCTGTCCACGTAATCGAACTGTCTGAGCAAGTTTTTTTTCGCTTCTTCCCGGCAAGCGGCATATGCTGGATTGAAGATCGGCGTAAAACTTTTTTGCAATTCCGTCGCAATATAATTAAGCCATTCCATCGCCCGATAACGCGCCATCGTACCCGGCAACGGCATCAATCCTTTTTCAGGTACCTGATCCGCCAGATACTGGACGATTACCGCACCTTCAGTCAGTATCTGGCCGTCGTCCAGTTCCAGCGCCGGAACGGAACCCTTGGTATTGACCAGATAAAAGTCATGACCGGACTCCGTTTCCTTGAGTTGCAAATCCACTTTTTCCAGTTCAAACGGCAATCCGGATTCTTCCAGAACGATATGCGGAGACAGTGAACAGGCTCCCGGGGTGTAATACAGTTTCATCATATGCTCCTTTCATTGAATACCGGCGGAACACGCCATGCATCGAAAACCATGCCTGTGAAATGACAGCATCATACCCTTTCTGCCCGTGAAATGTCGCCGGGAAACCGTATATCTCCAGCCAGTCCCTGTGATTTCTGGGAAAATAATTGAAAATTTGCGCATCTTGATAAAAAATGATTTCATTGCCTGTACCGACAGATCCGACCATCACTCAACAGATACCGCCCATGAAACGCTTTCTTTTTTTACTGCTCGTTCTGATCACCGGTCCACTGCTGGTTGCCGGCTGCCAAAGTACCACGGCCGGTGGCGCAACCGACTCGTCAAGAAGCCAACTGCTTCTGATTTCATCAGAGGATATCAACCAGGGCGCAGCTACAGCCTATCAACGTACACTGAGTCAGGCACGCTCGGCCAAGGCACTGAATACCAGCTCCACATCGACCAAACGCGTGCGCAACATCGCCAATCGCCTCATCGCACAGGTCGGCGTATTCAGGCCGGATGCCCTCAAATGGAACTGGGAAATCAATGTCATCGACAGTGAAGAAGTGAACGCTTACTGCATGCCAGGTGGCAAAATCGCCGTTTACAGCGGCATTATCAGTTCATTGAATCTGACGGACGATGAGCTGGCAGCCGTCATCGGACATGAAATGGCGCATGCATTGCGCGAGCACAGCCGCGAACAGGTTTCACAGCAAATCGCGGCCGATCAGGCCTTGTCGCTCATCAGCGCACTGGCAGGTTTCAGCTCGACACAGGAATCCCTCGCCGGCATGGCCAGCCAACTGGTCATGACACTTCCGTTTTCCAGAACCATGGAAACAGAAGCGGATATCATGGGAATGGAACTGATGGCCCGAGCCGGCTATAACCCGGAAGCCGCCATCAACGTCTGGAAGAAGATGGAAAAACTCGGCGGCGACGCACCGCCGGAATTGCTGTCGACCCACCCCAGCGACGAATCGCGTATTGCACGTTTGCAGGCCGAACTGCCGAAAGTCATGCCCCTTTATCAGGCAACCGCCACGAAAGGCAAGACAAAGAGCGCTTTGTCACGCAAATGATCTGCTGTTCCCAATAAAAAACGCGCTGCAAAGCGCGTTTTTTATTGATTGCATACTGGATGTTTATTTTTTCTTTCCCCAGGAATCACGCAATGTGACGGAACGGTTGAACACCGGTTTGCCAGGCTGCGAGTCCTTGATGTCCGCGACAAAATAGCCGTGCCGTTCGAACTGGTAAATATCCCCCGGAAGCGCCGCTGCAAGACCGGGTTCCAGATAGGCTCGCACCACTTCCTTGGACGCCGGATTCAACGCAAGCCTGAAATCCTTGTTGTTGGCGTCCGGAGCCGGATCTGCGAACAGTCTGTCATACAGTCTGACTTCCGCCTCGACGGCATGCGCACAGCTGACCCAGTGGATATTGCCCTTGACCTTGTAAGTCGCGCTGCCTTCCGTACCGCTGCGGCTGTCCGGAAAATACTGGCAGTGTACTGCCGTCACATTGCCATTTTCATCCTGGTCATATCCCGTGCATTCGACCACATAGCCATAACGCAAACGGACACGATTGCCCGGGAAAAGCCGGAAATATCCCTTGACCGGATCAATCATGAAATCCTCACGTTCGATCCACAGTTCACGGGTAATCGGGAAGCGTCGCAAGCCACGTTCCGGATAATGCGGATGAACCGGGGATGTGCATTCTTCCTCAAGATGTTCGGGGAAATTGTCGATGATCAGTTTCAGCGGATGTAGCACGGCAGCGGCTCTCGGTGCTTTCGGGTCCAGATCGTCTCGCAGACTGCCTTCCAGCGTTCCCATATCGATCCAGCCGTCTGCCTTGGCCACGCCGATCCGTTCGCAAAACAGCTGGATCGACTCCGGCGTATAACCACGACGCCGTATCCCGACGATAGTCGGCATGCGTGGGTCATCCCATCCATCGACGATTTTTTCCTCGACCAGCTGCAACAGCTTGCGTTTGCTGGTGATGGTATAAGTCA
Organism: uncultured Oxalobacter sp.; assembly: GCA_934277985.1. Classification (GTDB taxonomy): domain Bacteria; phylum Pseudomonadota; class Gammaproteobacteria; order Burkholderiales; family Burkholderiaceae_D; genus Oxalobacter; species Oxalobacter paeniformigenes. The sequence continues at coordinate 37,052 of CAKQWF010000001.1, read as the reverse complement.
GATTCAGACGGGCGAATTCATACTGGTGCGGTAACGGTTTTTGCAGAAAGCACCCGATCACCCGGCCATCGGGCAAAGTGACCGTTTCCGTCAGGCGTTCAAGAATCCAGTCATAAAACGGACGGTGATCCTGAAATTCCAGTGTACAGATCGAATGGGTGATGTTTTCCAGCGCATCCGAAATCGGGTGCGTATAGTCGTACATCGGATAAATATTCCATTTATCCCCGGTACGATGATGGTGCGCATGACGAATCCGGTAAATCACCGGGTCTCGCATGTTCATGTTCGGCGACGCCATATCGATTTTCGCACGCAGCACATGCGCGCCATCCGGAAATTCACCAGCCTTCATCCGACGGAAAAGATCCAGCGATTCGGCTGCCGGACGATCGCGGTACGGCGAATTTTTGCCGGGTTCGGAAAAACTGCCCCGGTTCTTGGCGATTTCTTCCGGTGTCTGGCTGTCCACATAGGCATGGCCTGCCTCGATCAGATACTCGGCCATCATATACAGGGTATCGAAATAATCGCTGGCGTAATGCAAATAGGCTGTACCACCCTGTTCCCAGGAAAAACCGAGCCACTGGACACTGTCCTTGATCGTATCGACAAATTCCTGGTCTTCCTTGGTCGGATTGGTATCGTCGAAACGCAAATGGCAACGTCCATGATAATCCCTTGCCAACCCGAAATTCAGGCAAATCGACTTGGCGTGTCCGATATGCAGGTAACCGTTCGGTTCCGGCGGAAAGCGTGTGATGACATCGGGCATGCCGGGACGCTGATACGTTCCCTTTTCGTTGTCGGCCTCGATGATGGCACGCAAAAAATTGGAAGAAGGGGTGGAAGTGCTGTTTTTGTTATCTGCGTTCATGACTTGTATCTAAAAAACGAGTAAGCTACATTTTACCGCGACAATGCATTGTATAGTGTATTGGTATCAACTCTTTGAAAAGCATTCCCGTCCCGGGCCATTGACAGGTAATACATTCCGTCTGACAGCTTATGATCAGGATTGTCATCGCAGACGACCACACCCTGATGCGCGAAGGGTTAAAACGTATTCTGGAGAGCACTGACGATATCGAAGTCGTCGGTGAAGCTACCGACGGCTTCGGGGTACTGGCACATGTCCGAAAGGGAGGCTTCGATCTGTTGTTGCTCGACCTTTCCATGCCGGGACGCAGCGGTATCGACCTGATTCGCCAGATCCGCACCGAATCGCCGAAACTGCCGGTACTGGTACTGACCATGTACGAGGAAGAACAATACGCCATCCGTTCCATCCGTGCAGGCGCACAGGGTTATCTGACCAAGGAAAGCGCCGGAACCCAGCTGGTTCATGCCATCCGGAAAGTGGCCTCAGGCAAACCCTACATCAGCATAGAAGTCGCTGAACAGCTTGCGCTCGATATCATGACACCGGAAAAACCACTGCCGCACAGCCAGCTGTCGAACCGAGAATTCGAGATTTTCAACCTGTTGGCACAAGGCAAAACCGTCACCGACATCGGCCAGCAACTCCACCTGAGCGTCAAGACAGTAAGCACTCACAAATCGCGCATCCTGAACAAGATGGGCATGCACTCCATCTCGGAAATCGTCCGCTACGCGGTCGCGCACAACCTGCTGGCCCCTTTCGAAAAATAGGACACGACACCATCATCCCGCTTTTTTCTTGGCGCCGATCTTGCTTTCCTTGCCGGTCATCAGGTTACCGATATTCTGACGATGGCGTGCAATCAGAAATGCGCTGATGACGACAATCGCCGCGAAATAGAGATTGAATCCGAACAACAACCCGTAATATATCGGTGCCAGCACGGCGGAAATCAGGGCTGACAGCGACGAATAGCGTGACAGTACCGCCACACACAACCAGGTCACCAGCACCAGCAATCCCAGTAACGGGCTAATCCCCAGCAAGACACCCAGTGCTGTCGCCACACCCTTTCCACCCTTGAATTGCGCGAATACGGGAAACAGATGGCCGAGAAAGACAGCCACGCAAACACAGGCCAACCCGATTTCACCGACCTGATACTGCGCACCGAAATGAAATGCCAGCCAGACGGCCAGCCATCCTTTGGCGGCATCGCCCACCAGCGTAAGCAAGGCTGCCAGTTTGTTGCCGCTGCGCAGTACATTGGTCGCGCCGGGATTTTTGGAGCCATACGTTCTGGGATCTGCCAGACCGAAAAGTTTGCTGCTCACCAGCGCAAATGAAATAGAGCCGAGAAGATAGGCCACTACGACGAATAAAACCGTATACATACTTTCACATTCCTGTTTTCCTGTTTGATTACGGGAAAACTGTCGTACATTCCCAAAAACCGTCGATCCGTTTGTTAAGATACTGCGACAGGAAACGACACATGTCTGCATTGTAGTGGCGAAAGGAAAAATATGCAGCAGGAAATTCGACTGGCGACTTTCAATGTCCGCAATCTGTCCTTGCCGGGTACGATTTGTTATCCGGATCTTCCACCATGCACTGCTGCGGAATACGAGGCGAAAATCGCCTGGATCGGCGGCCTGATCGACCGTTTCCTTCCCGATATCATCGCTTTTGAAGAAATTTTTTCGGCACAGGCCGTCGCGGATATCATGGCCTGTTCGCGACAACTTCGCAACGCCACGCCCGTCTTTACCGAAGTGCCTTTCCGACCTTCAAAACCCGTTCCTGAAGTCGCGTTCGTCACACGACTGCCGCTGGCGGGTACGCCGAAGACTCACAGCCATTTTCCTGAAAATTTCCGGATATCGCTACCCGGAACAGATACCCTCCTGGACCGTTTTTCACGTCCGGTACTGGAAATTCCGGTGTTGTTGCCAAACGGCCGGATACTTAATCTTTATGCGATACATTTCAAATCGAGACGACCTGACCCTGTCCCGGGTACTGGACTTGCCGATCCGTTACAACATGGGCTGGCCATGTTCCGTTCGCTCTCACGCCGTGCTGCCGATGCAGTTGGTGTCCATACGCTGATCGCCCGCTTCCGGCAAAAAACGGGAACACCGGTCATATTGCTGGGAGATTTCAACGATACGGCCAAGGCTGTGACCACTGGCATCGCCACCGGCGCGCAACACGAAAGTGAGCAACCGCTTCCTTCCATGTATCGTCTGCACAACACTCTGGATGTCCAGTCGCCCCACGCTTCCATACAGGAAAATACCCGGTATATCCGGGGCATGGATACCGGATACATCGATCATATTTTCGTTTCCGATGAATTTACGGAACTGGCCGGATTTAGCGCAGGCCGTGTCACCGACATACTTTACCGGATGCCTGACGACGCAGACAGACCGGATCGCTCCGACCATCCCTTCGTCATGACGACCATCGCGCTTTCCTGATTTCGTCCGTATAGCTTCAGCAGCCCCCTGTCGTTTCTTCGTGACGGCTGCCTCGCGGATGGTGCTGTGCATGCAACTGTTTGAGACGCTGTTGCGCTACATGAGTATATATCTGGGTCGTCGAAATATCCGCATGTCCCAGCAATAACTGGACAACCCGCAAATCGGCACCATGATTGAGCAAATGCGTGGCAAAGGCATGTCTTAACGTATGGGGCGACAACGGATCATGAATGCCGGATTGCACGGCATATTTTTTTATCAGCGTCCAGAACATTTGCCGGGTCATCCCTGTTCCGCGCGCCGTGACGAACAGATGATCGGACAGCTTTCCGGATAAAATCACGGGACGGCTTTCCCGCAAATAACGTTCCAGCCATCCTCTTGCCTCTTCGCCGAACGGAACCAGCCGGGTTTTGCTGCCCTTGCCCAGTATACGCAACACACCTTCGTTCATTCCCGTTTCGACCAGTTTCAGCGCAACAAGTTCGGAAACCCGCAAACCGCTGGCATACATCAGTTCGATCATCGTCCGGTCTCGCAAGCCTAATGGTTTTTGCACATCCGGCGCCGACAATAATGCCTCCACCTGCCGCTCGGAGAGGGCATGCGGAAACCGTGCCGGTTGTTTTGCCGCACGCATTCGCTGGCATGGGCTGACCGCGAGCCGTCCCATCCGTATCTGCAACCGGTAGAACCGCTTGAAAACCGTCAGCCTCCGATTGGCAGATATCGCTTTGGACTCGGCATGGCGGGCCAGAAAATAACGGTTCAGATGCTCCGGCGTTACCGCCAGCAAATCATGCGCCGCCCCATTTTTTTCCAGCCACTGCGCAAACAGCTGCAAGTCGCTTCGGTAAGCTTCCAGCGTATTTCTCGACAAACCATCCTCAAGCCATACGGTATCGCAAAATTCGTCGATCAACGAACGGTTCCCGGGCGTAAGGTGAACACTGGCAACATCTTCCATAAACAACCGTTTTCTCCAATTACTGACAAGACATATTTTATCCCGTACCTGAAGACTGCCGTTTTCAAGGCTTCTGTGCCAGCGCCCAATCGATATGTTCATCCACCATATCCGACACCGTCTGACGTTTGTCACGCAAGGCAGCGACTATACGCGAGATTTCCGTTGCATCGCTCACTTCACGAAGCGCATTGCCCAATGCCACCGCAATATTGCGACACCAGCAGACATATCCGATACGCCGTACCGGACTGCCTTGCATCTTCTGCAAAAACTCCGTTTCCGTCCAGCCGAACAATTCCAGAAGGGTGGCGCGATCCATATCATGTCGTACTGCGAAATCCGGCACGTCACTCACCTTCGCAAACCGGTTCCATGGACAACACAGCTGGCAGTCGTCACATCCATATATCCTGTTGCCCATCAACGGGCGCAATGTTACGGGAATACTGCCCTTGAATTCGATCGTCAGATAGGAAACGCAACGCCGTGCATCGAGACGATACGGCGCGACGAGCGCACCTGTCGGGCAAGCCTGCATGCAACGTGTACAGTTACCGCAATGGTCATCTTCCCCGGAATCGACTGGCAACGGCAAATCGACCAGCATTTCCCCGAGAAAGAAAAACGATCCGCCGTCACGGCACAACAACAAATTGTTCTTGCCCTGCCATCCCATACCGGCTTTTCCGGCAAACGCCACTTCCATGACCGGTGCAGAATCGGCAAAAACACGATATGAAAAAGGTCCGATGGCATCCTGCATTTTGTCGGCCAGTTTCTGCAATCGTGAACGCAATACCTTGTGATAATCGCGTCCGCGGGCATACAGCGATATACGTGCTGCCAGCGGATCGGCATGATGCACACCGGCCTTCGCTTGTGAAAGCGCTTTTGTATCCGGAAGATAATCCATGCGCACGGAAACGACTCTGACCGTACCCGGCAACAATTCATCCGGACGGCAGCGCTTCATGCCATGCGCCGCCATATAATGCATTTCACCGTGAAAATCTTGCGCAAGCCACTGTTGCAGCCTTTTTTCCGCCTCATCCAGACGAATGTCGGCAATCCGCAAATCCGAAAAGCCCAGCTCTTTGGCCCAGGCTCTCATTTTTAAAACAAAATCAGTGAATTGCCCTTCAATTTTCATCAAAAACAACAAAAGATATTGCCTAAAAAGGAATGATTATTGATACTATATGCGAAATCGTTCCGTTATATCACATCACGTACGATGCGCGATCTGTACCATTCCGACCGATGCTGCAAAAAACATTCTATCTGAACGACGAGACCGATACATGCGCACTTGGCAAGGCGCTGGCGCATGTGCTGGAACGCGGGCTCACCATTTATCTGCACGGCGATCTGGGCGCCGGCAAAACAACGCTCACGCGCGCCCTGATCCGGGAAGCGGGTCATACGGGAAAAGTCAAAAGCCCGACCTACACGCTTATGGAGCCCTATGTCATCAACCTGAACGGACAGGCGATCGAGCTGCTGCATTTCGATTTGTACAGGATGGGATGCCCGGAAGAATTTCTGGAAGCGGGTTTTCGGGAACATTTCAACGGGACGACCATTTGCATCATCGAATGGGCCGAAAATGCCGGCTCCGAATTACCCGCCCCCGATATCGCCGTCACGCTCGACATCACGGGAGATGGGCGAACGGCACACATGAGCGCCTCATCCGGCAAAGGCATACATTGCCTTGAAACCCTGCGTTTTTCGCCTCACTGCTGAATCGAAGATGAAACATTCATTTTACAAATACTGGCAAACCGCCCTTGCATTTCTCGTCTTTCTCGCCGGTATGACTGCCGTCTCAACGGTTCATGCAGGCAATATCGTCGCCGTCCGTGCATGGCCTGCCGATGACTATACACGTATCACACTGGAACATGACGGCAAGATTCAGGCGAAACACTTTATTCTGACCAACCCGGAACGCCTCGTCGTCGATATACAAGGTGTCGAACTGAACGCGACCCTGAAAGAACTGATCTCCAAAATCCAGCCGGACGATCCCTACATCCAGCACGTCCGCGTCGGCCAGCTCAATCCTGAAACCGTCCGTCTGGTTTTTGACCTGAAAACAGCCGTCAATCCGCAGGTCTTTTCGCTGGCGCCTATCGACAAATACAAGCATCGTCTTGTCATGGATCTGTACCCGAAAGAACCTCTTGATCCGATCGCGGCACTCATCCTCAAGGGAGAATGGAAGCACGATCCGGAACCGGAACAAGTCGCGGCCAACGAATCGAAAAAAACCGATCCTGAACCGGCATCAACCGGTACCTCCAGCCGCAAGAGCCTTGCGGGCGATACCGGAAAAATGCAGCTCAAACGCATGGTCACGATCGTGATCGATCCGGGACATGGCGGTGAAGATTCCGGCGCGATCGGCGCGCGTGGCAGCAAGGAAAAAGACGTCGTGCTCTCTATCGGCAAACGCCTGCGAGCAAAAATCGAACAACAGCCCAATATGCGTGTCGTCATGACCCGCAATGCCGATTTCTTCGTACCGTTGGGAACACGTGTCCAGAAAGCACGCGCGGTCCAGGCCGATCTGTTCATTTCCATCCACGCGGACGCTTTTATCAAACCGAGTGCATGTGGTTCTTCCGTTTTCGTCCTGTCCGAAAAAGGTGCCTCCTCGACTGCGGCACGCTGGCTGGCCAGACGCGAAAACGCGGCCGACCTGATCGGCGGGGTCAATATCAAGAAACACGACCGTCAACTGGCCAGTGTTTTGCTTGACCTTTCCACAACTGCACAGATCAAGAACAGCCTGAAACTCGGCAATGCCGTACTCAATGAAATGGGAGGCATCAACCGTCTTCACAAGGGATCTGTCGAACAGGCCGCGTTTGCCGTACTGAAAGCCCCTGACATTCCCAGCATTCTGGTGGAAACGGCCTTCATCTCGAACTCCGAAGAAGAAGCCAAGCTCAATAATGCCGCACATCAGGAAAATATCGCAAACGCCATCCTCAACGGCATCAAGAAATATTTCGCAAAAAACCCGCCACGCGCCCGCAACGGCATGATCTGATACGCACTGCAGTTTTGGCAAACTTCTTTGCCAAAACTGCGTACCAGACCAGACAAATGAGGTAGAATACTGCCTGCGTTGTTTTCTGAATCAGCTATCGCCCTGAAAACATCGTCATCCCAGCGCGCTCGTAGCTCAATGGATAGAGTACTGCCCTCCGAAGGCAGGGGTTGTGGGTTCGATCCCCGCCGAGCGCGCCATTCCTGTCTTTTTCTTTACGCCCGTGTTCCTGTTGCCAGCCACAGGCAGCCCTGCCCTCTTGTGCGCACGTCACTCTTCTGTCTGCCCCTTTACCGTCAGAAATTCAGAACCCTCGGCCAGCATTCCGATACCACACAACGACGGCAAATTTTCCCGTACCGCCACATGGGTACTTATTCCCACTTGTCGACAAACTTCAGATATGCCGGAATTACGCGTTTCCTGCACAACGTCCCTTCCTTCACACGGATCTGCTGTTCACACAAAGGCATGACGATGCTTACCGGCAGGATCTTTCGAACACCAGTCATTTCGATTTTCCGGCATTCCTTGTGTTAAATCACGCTAAAACGTGTTCCACTTCCGGATATATTTTCTGAATGGCTACGACCTGTTCTGTACGCTGGCAACCAGATCAGCCGACGACAATTTACTTGCAGATCAAGCGGCACATGAATGCGTTTCCATACCCTTTCTGTATCTCAGGGACATTCCGGAACACAGAAGAATTCACCCGGAACACCATGTACATATGTTTTCCATCCGTTCAGACGAAACACTTGCATTCACACAATGGCTGAAACAGTCTCGCGATTTTCAGAAACAATTGTGGCGACACAAAGGTCGCCACCCCATATCACCGATATATCTTCGTCTGTCACGCATAAATAAAAAATGGCCGGAATTTCTTCCGGCCATTTTTCGTTGACGATCTTGCGTCAGCCTGTCAAGCCATTACTGTGCAGCCTGAACCTGAACTGCTTTGTTTTTCTTGACCGGACGGCCCATTCTCGGAACAACGAACGTTGCCAGAGCGAATGCTACGAAAGACGTGAAAGCAGTGATCGCGAAAGCGGTGTTCCAGCCCAGTGCGGTTGCAACTGCTGCACCCAGACCACCACCGAAAATTGCTGCAACTGCTTTTGCTGCCCAGAAGAAACCATAGTTTCTTGCGGAGTATGCCGTACCGAACAGGTCACTGTTGGTTGCCGGGAACAGTGCATAGCTACCACCCCAGGTGAAGAAGGCCAGTGCCAGAGCGATCATGAATGCGGTTTCGCCCATTCTTGCTACGTACGGGAAGGCCAGCAATACCAGGCAGTTGATACCGAAAACTACGGACATGGTTTTGTAACGGCCGATCTTGTCGGATACGAAACCCCAGAACGGACGGCAACCACCGTTGAACAGGTTCTGAACCGTAACTGCAATCGTCAGGAAACCTGCGGCATAGCCAAGGCTACGGCCATATGGAACGCTGTTTGCAACCAGCAGCAGACCACCGAAGTTGACGGAGAAGAACGACGTCCACAGAATCCAGAATTGCGGGGTCTTGAGCATTTCGTTCGAGTTGAAGTCTTTTTCGGTCGGAACGATGACTTTCTTCTTGCCTGCAGGACCTGCCGGGAATCTTACGAAGAAAGCGATCAGCACGATGACGGCACCCATGATAACACCGGTGTACATGAAGGCTGCGCCGACACCTTCAAATTTCAGCACGTTGCTGATCAGTGGCAGGAACGGCAGAACGCCCAGACCATAACCTGCTGCCGTGAAGCCGGAACACATACCTCTCTTGTCCGGGAACCATCTGTTGGCGATGTTCATTGCCGTACCGTAAACGATACCAACACCAGCACCAGCCAGCGTGTACAGAACATACAGCATCAGAACGTTTGGAGCCATACCCATCAGGATCCAGCCTGCGCCGACCATGATACCGGCTACAATCAACGGAACCTTGGGACCGAATTTGTCAACGAAATAACCACCGCCAGGCTGGGAACCTGCCTGAATGACCTGAGACAATGTGAACGATGTCTGAACGGCTGCAAGGGAAACACCCAACAGATCTTTCACCGGATTTGCATACAGTGTCCAGGAGTACTGAACACCCGAAATCATACACATTAGCAAAACTGCTAAGATTAAGTAGAACCAACGAAGACCGCCTACCTTGGTCGGATCTTCTGCTACTGCGGCTGGATTATTCATCTTACCAATCCTTAATCAAGTTAACACAAAAGGGAATCCCGGAATTTGCCGGTCACTGAAATCAACGACTTGGGTACTGTTTCTGTCAGTGACACATTCCTGAAACCTCGACATGTCTTGCGCATATGCATGCAAATATCATATTACACAAGACTACATATGTAATGTTATTGCATAACTTTCTCTGCATCAAATAAATATTATTCATATTTACGCCTGACGAATATGAAATAATTTCATATCATGTACGGGTTCATATGAGGTACAATCTCAAATTTTTTTATCTTCCATATGAATTGAAATCTCATATTTAGCCGCCAAAACCCTCTCTTCTCGCTACGCTTCTTTCTGCTTCCGCGATGTGCCTATACTTGTCTTCTCCCGATCCTGGCTCGCCAGCACCCTTCCGTCCGCACTACCGTGCCACCTCTCCGATTCCGCACTTTATGTATCTCCACTCTCCCATTCATGGAATCTTTCGTGCCAATTTTGTGGTGCCAAAAACCAGTGGACGACTAAAAAAGGGCGGTGCATTCCTGTTACAGGAATGCACCGCCCGAAGATGCGTGTATGAATAGAATATAAAGGCGCTATTCGACGATTGTCTGGGGTTCGTCCCCTGTTCTCTGACGGATTTCGCCTATGCGATAAACCGTTTCTCCTGCCGCCCTGAGATGCGCCATTGCCTGTTCGGCCTGTTCACGTGACACGATCACGGCCATACCGATTCCGCAATTGAATACGCGATGCATTTCTTCGCTGGCGACATTGCCGTGCTTCTGGAGCCAGGAAAACAAGGGCGGCATCGTCCATGCTTCTTTTTTCAGTACGGCCGTCAGATGTTCCTGCAATATGCGCGGAATGTTTTCCGCCAGCCCGCCGCCGGTGATGTGCGCCATTCCCTTGACCTCCACCGATGCCATCAGCGACAGCAACGGTTTGACATAGATTCTTGTCGGCGCCATCAGGGCATCCGCCAGCGTTCTTCCGTCAAAGTCTGCATTCAGGTCTGGCTTGACCATTTCGATGATCCGGCGAACCAGTGAATATCCGTTGGAGTGGATACCGGAGGATGCCAGACCGAGCACGACATCTCCCGGTACGATTTTCCGGCCGTCGATGATTTCCGATTTTTCGACGGCACCCACGGCAAATCCGGCCAGATCGTATTCCCCTTCCGGATACATTCCCGGCATTTCCGCTGTTTCACCGCCGATCAGCGCACAACCGGCCTGTTCGCAACCGGCTGCGATTCCCTTGACCACTCTGGATGCCGTTGCAACATCGAGTTTTCCGCAGGCGAAATAATCGAGAAAAAACAACGGCTCAGCACCCTGGACCAGAATGTCGTTCACGCTCATTGCCACAAGGTCGATACCGACCGTATCATGTCGGTTAAGTTCAAAGGCAAGTCTGAGTTTTGTGCCGACGCCATCGGTACCCGATACCAGTACCGGTTCGCGATATTTTCGACCGATTTCGAAAAGTGCGCCGAAACCGCCGATACCGCCCAATACGCCTTCGCGCATGGTTCGTTTGGCAAACGGTTTGATGGCATCGACGAGCGCGTCGCCGGCATCGATATCGACTCCTGCGTCACGATAGGAAAGAGACTGTTTGGTGGATGAACTCATAATGTAAACGCGCCACTGGGCGTAAAATAACAATAATTTTCATATTTTAACAAACTGGTTCCGCAAGTACGACTGAATGGCATTATTTACACCACAACAAAGACAAACCGCCCTGTGGACGGGTATCGGCATTTTGCTGGTCGTCATTCTTTTATTGCTTGGTCCGATCCTGACCCCGTTTATCGCCGGTTCCATTCTGGCCTATGCGCTAAACCCGATCGTGGACTGGCTGCGCGCCCAGCATTTCGGCAATTTCCGCATGCCGCGACTTATTGCCGTCATCATCGTCATGATGTTGCTTTTTGCACTTGTCACCGCTTTTGCCCTGATCATGATTCCCATGCTGATTCGTGAATGGCCGATGCTTTACGAACAGATTCCGGCCTTCATCGCCAAGGTCAACAATCGGTTAAGTCCTATCCTGAACGAATTCGGCATCCAGATTCCGGCAGACAACGCCAGCATCAAACGTATCCTGACCGAACAATTCGTTCCCAAGGGTGACGGCGTCTGGAAATCATTGATCGCCTCGGCCAAATTCGGTGGCACCGCAGTCCTGACATGGGCATGGAATGTGATTCTGATTCCCGTCGTGCTGTTTTACCTGCTCAAGGACTGGCACATCATGATGCGCAAGCTGCGGGATATGATCCCCCGCCGCTGGGTGACAAAGGCCGTCAATTTTTCGCATGAGGTCAACGGTATGCTGGCGCAATATTTGCGCGGCCAGCTTCTGGTCATGGTCATTTTGTCCATTTATTACTCGATCGCGCTCGCACTGGCAGGCTACAACGTTGCGCTTCCGGTCGGTATCCTGACCGGCATGCTCGCATTCATTCCCTATCTCGGTATCTGTTTCGGACTGGCACTGGCCATTACAGCTACCCTTTTGCAATTCTCGGGCATGGAAGCCTGGATCACACTTGGCATCATTTACGGTTTCGGTTATTCATTCGACGGCTTGCTGATGACCCCGAAACTCGTCGGCGACCGTATCCAGCTGCACCCGCTGATTGTCATTTTCGCCTTGCTGGCATTCGGCCAGCTTTTCGGATTCGTCGGCATTTTGCTGGCCCTTCCTTCTTCCGCTATCCTCTCCGTCGCCTACAAGCATTTGCGCAGTTACTATTTCAACAGTAACTTTTACAAACACTGAACGTCATCATGCAGCAACTGTTGTTAAATCTCGATACGGCTTCCGTCCCGACACTGGAAACGTTTGTACCTGGCCAGAATGCCGAAGTACTGCATCTGTTCCGGCAAATGGCCGCCGCAAATTCCAGTGACCGTTTCGTTTACATATGGGGAGACACCGCCGTCGGCAAAACACATCTTCTTCGTGCCATGTCACAACTGCGTCCTGCACGTTTTCTCGACCCGGCATCTCCCGTCGCGGATTTCACATGGATGCCCGATACCGCCTTGTATCTGGTCGATGATTGTGAGCGGCTCACGGATGAACAGCAAATCGCGACATTCAATCTTTTCAACCAGATCAGGGAACATGGTACCGCCTGCATGATTGCAAGCGGCGCAACTTCTCCGCTTGCATTGCCGTTGCGCGACGACCTGAAAAGCCGACTCTGCTGGGGGCTGGTTTACCAGATTCATGGACTGACCGATGAAGAAAAGATCGATGCCCTGACCGAACATGCACGGTCACGGGGGTTCACGCTGTCCCAAGGTGTGTTACCCTATCTTATTACCCATTACCGGCGCGATATGCACTCGCTTTCCAGTATGCTTGATGCACTGGACCGCTATTCGCTCCAGACAAAACGGATCATTACGTTACCTTTGCTGCATGATCTGTTGCAAAAAAGACATGAACCGATATGAAGACTGATACGCTGGCATTATTCGATCTCGACAATACCCTGTTGCCTATCGATTCGGACTATGAATGGGGAGAATTCATGGTACGTATCGGCGCTGTCGATAAAGCGTTTTACGAGAAACGGAACGCCGAATTTTTTGAACAGTACCAGTCCGGAACGCTCGATCCTGCCGAATTCCTGGCTTTTGTTCTGGGGACCCTTGCCAAATTTCCACGCGTCCAGCTCAACCGCTGGCGCCAACAGTTTATGGACGAGGTCATTCATCCCGCCATCAGACCGGCAGCACGCAATCTCCTCAAGAAGCACCAGGACAATAACGATCTGGTCGCCATCGTCACAGCGACCAACCGTTTCATTACGGAACCGATTGCCCATGCACTCGGTGTCGAACATCTGATCGCAGCCATACCGGAAGAAACACCCGAGGGCGAAATCACCGGAAAACTTGTCGGCATTCCGACTTCAGGTGCCGGCAAGATCGTGCATACCGAAAACTGGCTGCAAACCATGAATCTGTCTTTCGACAGTTTTCGGCATACTTACTTCTACAGCGATTCGGATCGCGACCTTCCGCTTCTCTCACGTGTCAACCATCCGGTTGCGGTCAATCCGAACAACCGACTGAAAGCATATGCCGAAAAGCAGGGCTGGCCTTTACTGCAATTATTCGATGATTAACAAACTGATTCGCAAGATTTTCGGAATCGGGACCAAAAAGTCTCCTTCCGCCGACAAACCTGCCACACTGAATTCCGCACAGCACGGCATCGATCCGAGACTGGTATCCAACAGTGCCATCCGGGTCGTCCGCATTTTGCAAAATGCAGGATATGAAGCCTACATCGTCGGAGGTGCTGTGCGCGATCTGTTGCTGGGCGTCAAGCCGAAAGACTTCGATGTCTCCACGAATGCGACACCAGAACAGGTCAAACAACTGTTCCGTCGGGCTTTTCTGATCGGCCGACGTTTCCAGATCGTGCATGTCCTTTTGGGACAGGATCTGATCGAAGTGACCACGTTTCGGGGAGCATCCACAAAACCGGCGCTGAAAGATGAAGCCGGACGTCTGCTACGAGACAACAATTTCGGTTCACAAGCAGAAGACGCATCGCGACGCGATTTCACCATCAATGCCATGTACTACAATCCGGCCAACCAGTTGTTGCTGGACTACCACGGCGGTATGGATGACCTGCGCCGGAAAACGCTCCGTATCATCGGTAATCCCGAACAGCGATACCGTGAAGATCCGGTCCGCATGCTGCGTATTGTCCGGTTTGCCGCAAAACTGGGATTCTCCATCGATGCAGCGACTCTCGCACCGATTGCATCACTCGCGCCGCTGATAAACAACGTACCATCCGCCCGTCTTTTCGACGAAATGCTCAAGCTCCTGATGAGCGGGCATGCCATGTCCTGCCTGAAAGAATTGCGCGCCCGCGGATTGCACAAAGGCTTGCTTCCCTTGCTGGACGTCGCGCTGGAACAACCGCAAGCCGCCCATTTCATTGAAATCGCCCTGAACAAAACCGATTTGCGCATCAGGGACGACAAGCGAATCTCTCCCGGTTTCCTGTTCGCTTCCCTGTTATGGACCCAGGTCGAGGAAAGATGGGCGCATTATCGTGCCAATGGAGAATATCCGATTCCGGCTTTGGTGGCCGCTGCCAACGATATCCTCGATGCACAAACAGAAAAGCTGGCGATACAACGCAGAATCGCCAGCGACATGAAAGATATCTGGCTCATGCAACCGAGACTTGAACGCAGAACAGGCAAGTCACCCTATCGTCTGCTTGAAAACGACCGTTTCCGTGCCGCTTACGACTTTTTGCTGATTCGTTGCGAATCCGGAGAACTCGCCCCCGAAATCGGGCAGTGGTGGACCCGGTTCATCGATGCGACGGGAGAAGAACGCCAGCGCATGATCGATGAACAGACCAGATCGCTTGCCGAAACACCGTCTGGACACAAACGTCACAGACGTTCACGACGCCGCCGCAAGACAAGCTCTGTATCGACAATATCACAGGCAGAAAACACTCAACCCTGATATGTCCGGAAATATCGTTTATATCGGCATCGGCTCCAATCTCGGCAATGCCCTCGAAAATGTTACAGGCGCCATGGATTTGCTTGGCAAGCTGCCGGATACGCGACTTCAAAAAACCTCGTCACTTTACCGCACTGCGCCAGTCGATGCAGACGGCGATGACTACGTCAACGCCGTTGCCATGCTATCGACCACTCTGGCGCCCGAACCGTTACTCGAAGCGCTCTGGCAAATCGAAAATGCATTCGGTCGCAAACGTCCCTACCGTAATGCACCGAGAACGCTCGATCTGGATATGCTGCTATACAATACCGACTGTATATCGACAGAGCGCCTGACCATTCCGCATCCGCGCTTGACCGAGCGTGCCTTTGTACTGGTGCCCCTCGCGGAAATCGCGCCGGAAATTGTCATTCCGAAGCAAGAACCGCTTTCCATCCTGCTTGAACGCGTCAAAAATCAGAAAATCCACCGCATTTGATTTCAGTCTTTCCAAGGAGTCGCCCCATGTTCCATATTCCCGTTTTTGTCCAGACTGCCGGTCTGCTCATCTTGTCCAACATTTTCATGACTTTCGCATGGTATGGACACCTGCGCCACCTTTCCTCGAAATCCTGGCTGGTCGCTGCCCTTATCAGCTGGGGAATCGCATTGTTCGAATATCTGTTGCAGGTTCCTGCCAACCGGATCGGTTTTTCGCAGTTCAGTCTGGCGCAGCTGAAAATCCTTCAGGAAACCATCACCCTGAGCGTTTTCGTACCGTTTGCCATCTACTATATGGGCCAGCCATTCAAAATGGACTATATCTGGGCAGCATTGTGCCTGGTCGGTGCCGTTTATTTCATATTTCGTTCATAATTGACCCCGTATCGTGACACCCTGATGCATCGGGCTATGGTTACGGTTTTATGCAATCTCAACTTCGTAGTTCTTCATCAAAGGATTTGTCATGGCAACCTATCTTCAGGAACGCAAATCGGTCACAAGCCACACCCTGACAGCACTGTATAACCGGCATGAAAAAATCACCATGCTGACGTGTTACGATGCCAGTTTCGCATCCCTTATGGATCAATGCGGCGTCGAGATTCTCCTGATCGGAGACTCTCTCGGCATGGTATGCCAGGGCAAGGATTCCACACTGCCAGTCTCCATCGAGGAAGTCGCCTACCATACGGAATGCGTCGCACGCGGCAACAAAACCGCGATGATCGTCTCAGACATGCCATTCGGCACCTATGCCACACCGGAATCCGCCTATGACAACGCCGCCGAGCTTGTC
Source organism: uncultured Oxalobacter sp. (assembly GCA_934277985.1). Classification (GTDB taxonomy): domain Bacteria; phylum Pseudomonadota; class Gammaproteobacteria; order Burkholderiales; family Burkholderiaceae_D; genus Oxalobacter; species Oxalobacter paeniformigenes. The sequence goes on along the minus strand of CAKQWF010000001.1, from coordinate 20,649 downwards.
AAGGCTGGCGCACACATGGTCAAGATCGAAGGCGGACGCTGGCTTGAAGAAACTGTTCGTTTTCTGACGGAACGCGCCATTCCGGTTTGCGCACATCTGGGTTTGACCCCACAATCGGTTCACCAGTTCGGCGGCTACCGTGTCCAGGGCAAAAATGCCGAAGACGCACGACGCATTCTGGAAGACGCCCGTATCCTGCAAAATGCCGGTGCCTCGCTGTTCGTACTCGAAGCCATTCCGGCAACACTGGGAAAAGACGTCACCGCAGCACTGTCTGTCCCGACCATCGGTATCGGCGCTGGCCCAGACTGTTCCGGCCAGGTACTGGTCATGCATGACATGCTCAATGTTTTCCCCGGACGAAAAGCACGTTTCGTCCGCAATTTCATGGAAGGACAAAACAGTATCGAAGCGGCGATCAGGGCCTATGTCAGCGCCGTCAAAGACGGTTCTTTCCCTGCACAGGAACATTGCTTCTAACAAGCTGAATCGCATCTATCCGGATTCAGGCATAACGCACATAAACCGGTTCGACAAACCGGTTCTCTTGCATGACATCAAAACCGGTCGATATACCGACCGGTTTTTTTCATTCAGGTCTTATAATCTTTATCTGATACGACGGCATTCCGAAACATTCATTCCATTACTATCTGACAACGGAGAATCCCATGCAAATCAGCGCCAGAAACCAGCTTCAGGGCATCATTCGCGAAATCAACGAAGGACCGATCAATTCCGAAATCACGCTTGAAATCGCACCTGAAATCATGGTCACTGCCCAAATCACGACGGCTTCCGTCAGACGCCTTCAACTGGCTGTCGGAAAAGTCGCCTACGCCATCATCAAAGCCGATTCCGTCATGGTCGGTGTTGACTGATTTCCGCTATACCACACATAAAAAACGGGTATGTTTTCCATACCCGTTTTTTATGACATCCACCATGGCGGCATACCATGCTGCATCAAAAACATTGCCGGCATGTGACATCGTCTCCCTTTTCATAACGTTCCAGGCTTTGCGCCTTCCTGATCGGCAGCTCGTCAAGGGAACTGATCGTCATGCCCAGGTCACGGATCAATCCGTCATGCACACCATATACCCACCCATGAACGGTCAATTCCTGTCCACGACTCCATGCATCCTGAACGATCGTTGTCTGGCAGACATTGGCGACCGATTCAATGACATTCAATTCACAAAGCCTGTCATAGCGAACCCTCTCTGACAAGCTAACCCGAAGGTATTTGCCGTGCTTGTGATGCACTTCCTGTACATGACGCAACCAGTTGTCCGCCAGACCGACACGTTCTCCCGATATGGCGGCATGGACGCCGGAACAATCGTAGTGCCCTGTTACGATAATATGGCGTACCCTGAGAATATCCACAGCAAATTGCATGACCGACAGGCAACTCAAATCGGAATAGGATACGACATTGGCGATATTGCGATGGACAAAAATATCACCCGGTAACAAATTGGTAATCTGGGTAGATGGCACCCTGCTGTCCGAGCAACCTATCCACAAATATTTCGGCAACTGTTGTGCGACAAGGCGAGAAAAATAATCGGTGTCTTCATATACCATCTGCTCCGCCCATGCCCTGTTGCGCTCGAGCAAATGCACAAGCTCGATATCCGATGGATCATATTCTGTATATTTATCCGTCATCGTTCTTTATGTCACATATCATCCGCCACCAACCTATAACGCCAATGCTCTGCGGATATCTTTCAACCATTTTTTCGCAGGCAATCCCGTTTTTTCCCTGATATCGGCTGCGCGTAATTTGAGCGTATCGTAATCTGTTTCGGGCAATATCGTGAATGCCATAGCGATCACATTACCTTCTGGCGTCGGAGAAAGACAGATCACCTTTTCGAATACACGTGACATGGCCGATATATTCCGTGCAAAACTCGGGTGGTCACCGAACAAATTGACTGTCATCATCCCGCCCGGAACCAGACACCGCTTGCATGCCGCATAAAATTCCGGTGTATCCAGTACCGGTCCCCGCGCCGTCGCGTCATACAAATCGCTGTGCAATACGTCGAATACCCCTGCATTCCGTTCATCATTCACGAAATCCATCGCATCCATCTCAACGATATGCAAACGTTCGTCTTCATCCGGTAATGCGAACATGGAATGGCACACCGAGATAACATCCGGATTCAGTTCGACGGCAACCGTTTTGCAATCGGCAAATTGCCAGTAACAAAACTTTGTCAACGCGCCTGCGCCAAGTCCCAGCTGGCAAATCATGCGAGGTTGTTCCCTGAACAACAACCATGACATCATTTTGCGGCTGTATTCCAGCTCCAGCCAATTCGGTTTGCGCAACCGCATGGCACCTTGTATCCACTCGGTACCGAAATGAAGATAGCGGACACCCCCCTGTTCGGAAAGGGTTACAGGAGCATACTGTATCCGACGTCTTTCCTCCTTCTTTACAGGTAACGCCGACGGACGTAGCGATTCCTCTTTTTCAATCGATTTACGTTTCAACAACATAAGCGAACCGGAAACGGACAATATTCAAAACGGCCTGATTATCCTGTTTCAACCGTGAAAAAGCCAGCTTTTTCTCACGAAAGCACTTGCCGGTATCGCAAACTGCATCTTTCTCGCCCATACCGCTTCTTCCGTAATTGCCGGCAGTGTTTTCAGGCTGATCAACACAGACAAAAAAATACCCCTCGGAAAATTCCTGAGGGGTATTCGGAACATTCGCGAAACCGGTCCGAAAACCGGTTTCCAAAGCCGGACTAATTATTTCTTGCCAACTTTACTTACGATGTTCAGGCTCTTGATACGGCCGGATTCGACACCTGCGTCTGGGTCGATCATGGCGTTGATCAGGCATGGTTTCTTGGAAGCAACTGCTTCTTCCAGAGCTGCCTTCAGTTCAGCCGGGGTTTCTACCAGATAGCCCTTGCCGCCGAAAGCTTCCATCATCTGATCGTAACGACCACGAACCAGACGGGTACAGGATACCAGACCATTGCCCGGATCTGCTTCGTTACCCTTGTAGATACCACCGTTGTTCATGACGATGATGGTAACCGGCAGGTTGTAACGGCAGATGGTTTCAACTTCCATACCGGAGAAGCCGAATGCGGAGTCACCTTCAACAGCGATAACCGGGTCGCCCGTTACGCTTGCGGCACCAACGCAGTAGCCCATACCGATACCCATAACGCCCCAGGTACCGGAGTCCAGACGACGGCGTGGTTCGAGCATGTCAACGATCATACGGGTGTTATCCAGAGCGTTTGCACCTTCGTTAACCAGGTTGATGCTCGGGTTAGCCAGCATGAATTCTTTCAGAACACCCAGGGAGTTGGAGTAGTTCATACCGGTCGGAGCGACAGGAGCTGCCATCTTGGTAGCCAGTTTGCCCTTGTTGGTATCAACTTTTTCTTTCAGAGCGCCAACCCAGTCAGCCGGAGCCTTCGGAGCACCCTTCAGAGCTTCATTCAGGAGAGCCAGGCAGGACTTGACGTCACCGACAACCGGAGCAGCGATCGGCTGGTTGGAATCCATTTCGTTAGCCTGGATATCGATCTGAACGAATTTCTTCAGTTCGTTACCCCAGGTCTTGCCTTTACCATGCTGCATCAGCCAGTTCAGACGTGCACCTACCAGGATACATACGTCACACTGTGCCAGAGCGAAAGCACGGGTAGCAGCAGCAGACTGCGGATGATTGTCAGGCATCAGGCCTTTAGCCATACCCATCGGCAGGAACGGGATGCCGGTCTGTTCAACGAACTGTTTGACTTCTGCTTCAGCCTTGGCCATTGCAGCGCCTTTACCCAGCATGACAACCGGACGTTTTGCGCTCTTGATGACTTCAGCGGCACGAGCGATTGCGTCAGCAGCCGGAATCTGTGCAGGAGCGACATCGATCGGTTTGAAGATCAGTTTCTGAGCTTCTTCAACCGGCAGGGTCTGGCCGAACAGTTTAGCCGGCAGGTCAACATAAACACCACCCGGACGGCCGGATACAGCGGTACGGATAGCACGAGCGATACCGATCGGAATGTCATTGATGCTGTTGATACGATAGGAAGCTTTGCAATGCGGACGAGCGATGTTCATCTGGTCCATTTCTTCGTAATCGCCCTGCATCAGGTCAACGATTTCACGTTCACTGGAACCGCTCATCAGAATCATCGGGAAGCAGTTGGTGGTTGCGTGTGCCAACGCCGTCAAACCATTCAGGAAGCCAGGTGCGGAAACGGTCAAGCATACACCTGGTTTGTCGCCATGGATGTAACCAGCGATGGAAGCAGCGTAGCCAGCATGTTGCTCGTGGCGGAAGCTGTAGAACTTCTGACCATCCTGTTCCCACAGACGAGCCAGGTTGGTGATAGGAATGCCGACAACACCATACATGGTATCAATGCCATTTACTTTCAGCACATCCTTCAGCACATGAAAGCCATCAGTCAACTCTACATTGTCTTCGTTACTCATGAGTAATACCTTTCTTTCGGTTGGTTTTGATAAACGTTGTTCAACGTCATTCCCGAGTATGCCGCATTCCCCCTGAAAAGACCGTTGACCTAGGTCAATTTGCCCTGACTGACTCAGGTCAATTCGCTATCATTGATCCAGATCAATTTTCATTTATTGACCCAGATCAATTCGGATGATTTTTCCGGATTTTCAGCTTCAAAAAACACCCCTCGATATACCGGTACAAATTGCACAAAAAACGGTCAAAAAATCCCCTTTCACAAACGGTGCGCCACTTCTCAGCCGAACCGTTCGGAAGACTCTCCACATCCCCCACAGACAAACGTCATCCCGACTCGTACAGAAAATTCGCCTAAGATTTTCCGCATGGCATGCTGAAACACATGAGACCATTCAGCCACCATATCCCCGCCTCCTTTTGTCGCTTGCCGTACTGTACGATGCATCGTGTTTTTCCATGAAGATGACCGGCACATTCGATCTTTCCGAAAATACTGGTATGCTTTTTCATTTCAGACAATTTCCGCAGGAGAACAGGCATGCTCAAAAAAGGGCTTTCTTCCATCATCGTGGCATATTTCGCCTGCTTTGGCTGGTCACATGTACAGGCGGCAGAAACTGTTTTCCCGTCATCCGGCATCCTCGACAAACCCGTCAGCACGCTGTCCGTCCTTGCCGAAAACGGCGACACCCGCGCACAACTCTCTCTGGCAATTGCATACTATTACGGCAAAGGTGTCACGCAAAACGATGGAAAAGCGGCCTTCTGGGCCACAAAGGCTGCAGAAAAAGGATCTGCGGATGCCCAATACGTACTGGGTACACTGTATTACCATGGCAGAGGTGTCGCGCCCGATCGCGGGAAAGCGGAATACTGGTACCGCAAGGCTGCCATGCAAAAGCACCCCGCTGCCCAATATGCCCTGGGTGCCATGTACAGTTATGGTGACGGCGTCACACAGGATTACCAGCGTGCTGCACAGCTATTCGGACAGGCCGCCGAACAAGGCAATGCGGATGCACAGCACGCACTCGGCATCATGTACGATTGGGGAAAAGGTGTCGCACAGGATTACAAAAAAGCCGTTTACTGGTATGAGCAGGCAGCCAAACAGGGAAACGCGGGCGCACAATACAATCTGGGCATGATGTACGCACGTGGCGAAGGGGTCGTTCGTGATAGCAAAAAAGCATTCGGGCTGTTCCGGTCAGCCGCTGAACACGGTTTGCCGGAAGCCCAATACAGTCTGGGCGACATGTACTTCAATGGCGAAAGCATCCCGCAAAGCAAAAAAGAAGCTGCATTCTGGTATCGCAAAGCCGCAACACAAGGTAACGCACTGGCACAAAATGCCCTTGGCATCATGTACATGCGCGGTGACGGCATTCCGCGTAATGACCGTCAAGCCTTCGATCTGTTTAACCAGGCCGCCCGCAAGAGAATTCCGGAAGCCATCGCCAATCTGGGACTGATGTACGCCAAAGGTCAGGGAACCGACAAAAACTATGCGTATGCCTACACGCTGGCCCATCATGCCGCCCTGAATATCAAAAGCGCTGCACGACTGGAAAACGAGCTGAAGAAAATCATGTCGCCGGACGATCGTACGCGTGCCGCGTCCCTGACGATAGACGAGATATTGAAATAGTCCACAGGCCTTTCATGGCAATGACATGAAGCCGGGACACCGCTCCGAAAAACTGTGCCGCAGAAAAGCCGCGGGAAAATATGGTCCCGCCGACAGGGATCGAACCTGTATCCCACGCTTAGGAGGCATGTGCACTATCCATTGTGCTACGGCGAGACGCACCGCGATGAGTCGGGCGACGCCATTGTACAGCATCCCGGCTTTCTGTACGAGTGCAGATGACGCATCCATCCGGACTTGCCGTTACAATAGATGCCCTGTTGGCAATGTATTTCGTTTTCGGTTCATTATGGCAATCATTACCCTTGTTGACGCGCAGCTGGCCTTCGGCCATTTCCCCATGCTCGATCACGCCGAATTTTCACTTGAAGCTGGTGAAAAAGTCGGTCTGATCGGTCGCAACGGCACCGGCAAATCATCGCTGTTGCAGGTACTGGCCGGTAAGGCGAAACTCGACGACGGCCTGGTGACCGTACAGCAAAACCTGAAAATCGCCTATGTCGAACAGGAGCCTGTCTTTCCTGCAGAACAGACGGTTTATGAGGCGGTCGCTTCAGGTCTGCACGATATACAGGCATGGCTGAACGAGTATGAACAGCTGACCGCAGAACTCGGTCACAAAAACGACAGCCAGCTGCTCGAACGCCTCAATGAATTGCAAATGCGTCTGGACAGCGCCGACGCATGGAACCTCAACAATCGTGTCGAAACCTTGCTGGAACGTCTGTCGCTGGAAAAAGACGCGCGCATCGGCACCTTGTCGGGCGGTCTTTACAAACGGGTCGCGCTGGCACACGGGCTGATCAGTGCGCCGGACGTCCTGATGCTGGACGAGCCGACCAACCATCTGGACTTCGAATCGATCATCTGGCTGGAAAACATTCTGAAAGAATTTCGCGGAAGCATCGTATTTATCACGCATGACCGGCGTTTTCTGGATCATATCGCCACCCGTATCGTCGAACTCGACCGCGGCCGGCTGCTCTCTTTCCCGGGCAATTTCAGCGCATACCGCACTGCCAAAAACGAACAGCTGGCCAACGAAGCCGTCGAAAACGCGAAATTCGACAAGTTTCTGGCACAGGAAGAAGTCTGGATACGGAAAGGCATCGAGGCACGACGCACCCGAAACGAAGGCCGTGTCAGACGGCTTGAGGCACTCCGCGCCACCCGTGCCGCGAGACGGGAACGGCAGGGACTGGTTCGCATGGACGTTTCATCCGGAGAACGTTCCGGGAAACTGGTCGCGGAATTGACGGATGTTTCCAAGTCTTTCGGCGACAAGACGGTCATCCGTTCTTTTTCGGATATCATCCTGCGTGGAGACAAGATCGGCCTGATCGGCCCGAACGGCGCGGGCAAGACGACCATGCTGAAACTCATTTTGGGCGAACTGGCACCGGACAGCGGCAATATTCGCATGGGGACACGATTGCAAATTGCTTATTTCGACCAGATGCGCGCACAACTCGACGACAACGCCAGCCTGGCGGATACCATCTCGCCGGGCAGCGAGTGGGTGGAAATCGGAGGCCAGAAAAAACATGTCATGAGTTATCTCTCCGATTTCCTGTTCACTCCGGAACGCGCCCGCTCCCCTGTCAAATCTCTGTCGGGCGGCGAAAGAAACCGACTTCTGCTGGCACGTCTTTTCGCGCGCCCCGCCAATGTACTGGTACTGGACGAACCGACCAACGATCTGGATATCGAAACGCTGGAACTGCTTGAAGAACTGCTTCAGGATTACGATGGCACTGTCTTTCTGGTCAGCCATGACCGTGCCTTTCTGGACAATGTCGTCACACAGGTGATCGCAGCCGAGGGGAACGGTTTGTGGCGTGAATATATCGGTGGTTACAGCGACTGGGAACGCACCCGTCCCGCACCACAGGAAACGGTCAACGAAAAAAAGGTGTCCCGTGATGCGGCACCTTCCCAACGCAAGGAATCTGCCGGAACGCCACGGCGCAAGAAACTGAGTTACAAGGAACAACGCGAACTGGATGAGCTGCCATCCAGAATCGCCGCACTGGAAAGCGAACAGGCACAGATTTCATCACGTCTGAACGACCCGAACCTGTACAAGGGCGATTCCGCAGAAGGTATTCGTCTGAACCAGCGTTTTGTCGAAATCGAGGAAGAACTGATGAACTGCATTACCCGATGGGATGAACTGGAATCAAAAACGAAAGAATGATGGCCGAACGGCTTATGACGCAATACGTCTGAAGTCCCGCAACCGGAAACCCAGTGCGAACAACGTGCCGAAATACACGATGCTGCATACGATCATGACCAGCGCCATGGCTCCCACCCGCAACAGCGGATGTGCCTGCATACCGATCCAGTCGAAACAGCTGGCGACCCACATCGAGGCAATGGCAAGCAAGACAAGTGCCACACCGACTTTCAGGAAAAACATCCGCCAGCCGGCCTGCGGCCGATATATCCCGCGGCGACGCAACATGACATACAGAATGGCCGCATTGCCGCACGCGCCGATCCCGATGGACAAGGCCAAACCTGCATGGTCATAGATGGGAACGAAAACCAGATTCATGAGCTGTGTCAGCACCAGCACCAGCACCGCGATCTTGACCGGCGTCCTGATATCTTGCTTGGCATAAAATCCGGGTGCCAGAATGCGCACCACGATCAACCCGATCAGCCCCACGCCATAGGCAATCAGCGCATGGGAAGTCATCACCACATCATGCGCACTGAACTTGCCGTAATGAAACAGTGTCGCCGTAAACGGAACAGGCAAGGTCATCAGCATGACCGATGCAGGCAATGCCAGCAGGAAAGTGAGACGCAAGCCCCAGTCCAGCAACGATGAATATTCCTTTTCATCATTATTGGCGTTGGCCTTGGACAAGCTGGGCAACAGAATCGTCCCCAACGCAACACCAAGCAAGGCATTGGGAAATTCCATCAGCCGGTCCGCGTAAGATATCCACGAGACGCTGCCATGCGCCAGCCGCGATGCGATATTGGTATTGATCATCAGGCTGATCTGTGCCACCGATACGGCGAATATCGCCGGAATCATCTGCCGGATAATCCGCCGTACGCCGGCATCCTGAAAAGCACGAACGACATGGATGGAGATACGTGGCAACATGCCGATTTTGACAAGCGCCGGTATCTGGATACCCAGTTGCAACAGACCGCCGACAAACACGGCAAACGCCAGCGCCAGCACCGGCTGTTCCAGACAGGGAGCGACAAAAAGCGAAGCGACGATAAACGATACATTGAGCAGTACCGGCGTAAAGGCCGGGACACGGAATTCACGCCAGGTATTGAGTACCCCGCCTGCCAGCGCAACCAGCGACATGAACAGGATGTAGGGGAACATGATCCGGGTCATCAGTACGGACAAATCGAAAACATCCCTGTTGTTCCCGAATCCGGTAGCGATCAGATATACCACGACGGGAGCGGCGACGATTCCGGCAACGCAGACCAAAACGAGTATCCACACCAGCGCTGTCGCCACCTTGTCCACCAGTTCACGCGCCGGTTTTTCGCCTTTCTGGTTGACGTATTCGGCAAGAATGGGAACGAAAGCCTGCGAGAAGGCACCCTCAGCGAACAATCTTCTCAACAGATTGGGAATGCGGAACGCGACGAAAAAGGCATCGGTAAAACCGGATGCGCCAAACGCCCGCGCGATCAGCAATTCGCGTACCAGCCCTGTGATACGAGAAAGCATGGTCATGCCTGAGATGGTCAGCAGTGTCTTTAGCAGATTCATGGTGCGGCATTATAGCGCCCATCCCGGCACAATATGACGTTGCACGATGACAGGGATGAAACAGTCCGTCACAAAAAACGCGACAAGTCTTTGACGCAGCGGGCAACCCACTGTATAATTTGACGTTTTCCAGTTTTCCCTGCTCATGCAGGTTTTATCAACACTCAATTTTCGATGGAGTTTCCATGTACGCGGTCATAAAAACCGGCGGCAAGCAGTACAAGGTTGTCGCAGGCAAAAAATATAAAGTAGAACAGATACCGGCTGACATTGGATCCGAAATCACTCTTGACCAGGTTCTGGCCGTAGGCGAAGGCGAGTCCATTCGTTTCGGTACCCCACTGGTCGAAGGTGCTCAGGTTCAGGCAACGGTTGTGGCGCAGGGCCGTCATAAAAAGGTCAAGATTTTCAAGATGCGCCGGCGTAAGCATTATCAGAAACGTCAGGGACATCGTCAGAACTATACTGAACTGCAAATCGTTTCGATCAACGCTTAAAGCACCTGCAGGCAAGGTTCGTAAAAAATCGTGTCTTAAGGCAAATCATTCTGGAGTATTAACATGGCACACAAAAAAGGCGGCGGTACCACCCGTAACGGTCGTGAATCGGAATCGAAACGGCTGGGCGTAAAAGTTTACGGCGGACAAGCCATCAATGCCGGCAGCATCATCATGCGTCAGCGCGGTACGACCATTCACCCTGGTGAAAACGTCGGTATGGGCAAGGATCATACCCTGTTCGCACTGGTCGACGGCACCGTCAAATTCGTCGTCAAAGGCGAAGCGAAAAAACATTTTGCAACGGTCGTTCCTGCCACCACGGCATAAACCGTATGCAATCGGGCTTGTTATGCGAGCCTTTTCAAATCAGGAGAAGGCTCTGCCGCTGGCAGAGCCTTTTCATATTGACCGGATACGTTCATGAAATTCATTGACGAAGCAAAAATCGAGGTAATCGCCGGAAACGGAGGCAACGGTGTTGCTTCGTTCAATCGCGAGAAATTCAGACCGTTCGGTGGTCCGGACGGTGGTGACGGCGGCAAGGGAGGCAGCATCTGGGCGATTGCCGACAATAACGTCAACACCCTGATCGACTATCACTACACCAAAATGTTCCGCGCAAAAAACGGCGAAAACGGTCGTGGTTCGGACTGTTACGGCAAAGGCGCTGACGATATCGTCCTGCGCATGCCTGTCGGCACGATCATCACCGACCGTGAAACCGGACAAGTTATCGCAGACCTTGTCGAACACGGACAAAAACAGCTTCTGGCACGTGGCGGCGAAGGTGGATGGGGCAATATCCATTTCAAAAGTTCGACGAACCGCGCACCACGACAAAAGACAGACGGAAAACCGGGCGAACGACTTGAACTTCAGCTTGAACTGAAGGTGCTGGCCGACGTCGGTCTTCTTGGCATGCCAAATGCCGGTAAATCGACCCTGATTTCGGCCGTTTCCAACGCACGTCCGAAAATCGCCGATTATCCCTTCACCACATTGCAACCCAATCTCGGCGTCGTCCGTATCGGTCATGAAAAAAGCTTCGTTATCGCCGATATTCCGGGGCTGATCGAAGGCGCTGCCGAAGGTGCCGGTCTTGGGCACCAGTTCCTGAGACACTTGCAACGCACACGGTTGTTGCTGCACCTGATCGATCTGTCGCCTTTTGACGAAACCGCAGATCCGGTCGCGCAAGCGCGCGCGCTGATCGCGGAACTGGAAAAATACGATCCCGAACTGGCCAGAAAACCGAGATGGCTGGTTTTGAACAAGCTGGATCTGGTTCCGGAAAACGAACGTGCGGAAAAGGTTCGCGATCTGGTATCTCGTCTGCAATGGGATGGTCCCGTTTTCGAAATTTCGGCTTATACTAAAACCGGCTGTCATGAATTGATGGAAGCCATTTACCGACATTTCGAACAGCAACGCCGCATGGACGAACTGGCTGCGAAAACCGCCCTTGTCCAGGAAGCGCGCCATATCGATTCCATCGACTCGGACGACCCCCGCTTCAAATCCGTTGAATAACCCACAGCTCCGGCCACTGACATGAACTCGGTCATACAAAACGCAAAACGCCTCATCATCAAAGTCGGTTCCTCACTGGTCACCAACGACGGACACGGACTTGACCATGACGCCATCGCAAAATGGTCCGAACAAATCGCACGACTGCGCCATCAGGGCAAGGAAATCATTCTGGTCAGCTCCGGCGCGATTGCCGAGGGTATGTTGCAGCTGGGATTCAGCAAGCGTCCGGTGGATATTCATGAATTGCAGGCTTGTGCCGCAGTCGGACAAATGGGGCTGGTACAAATCTACCAGACCAGTTTCGAGACACATGGTCTTCATACCGCACAAGTTTTGCTCACACACGCCGACCTTGCCGACCGTGAACGCTACCTGAATGCACGTTCCACGCTGCTTACGCTGTTGCGCTTCGGCGTGATTCCGATCATCAACGAAAACGATACCGTCGTCACCGATGAAATCAAGTTCGGCGATAACGATACGCTGGGCGCTCTGGTAGCCAATCTGGTCGAGGCAGACGCCTTGATCATTCTGACTGACCAAAAGGGACTGTTCACCGCCGACCCGCGCAAGGACCCCGATGCCGAACTGGTCTCAAACGCACAGGCCGGCGATCCGAAACTGGAAAGTATGGCTGGCGGCGCAGGAACGGGTATCGGACGGGGTGGCATGCTCACCAAGGTACTGGCAGCGAAACGTGCCGCCAGTTCCGGAGCTCATACTGTCATCGCATGGGGACGTGAAAACGACGTTTTGCTGCGTCTGGCTGAAGGCGAAATGATCGGTTCGCAACTGGTCGCGCCAAACAATCACCTTCAGGCACGCAAACAGTGGATCGCAGATCACCTTCAGACAGCGGGAAATGCGATACTGGATGCCGGCGCTGTACAGAAAGTCCGTGACGAAGGCAAGTCCTTGCTGCCCATCGGCGTCATCGGCATCACCGGCGAATTCGGGCGTGGTGAAATCATTTCCTGCCTGGACGAATCCGGCAAGGAAATCGCACGTGGCCTGACGAACTATTCGAGTACGGAAGCCCAACTGATCTCTCGACACAAATCATCGGATTTCACTGACATCCTGGGATATGAAGGTGCACCGGAACTGATTCACCGGGACAACTTGCTGGTATTTTAATACTCGAACGAACTGCCGGTGTAATTGTTCCGGTTGATCGGACGGTTGTAACGTACTCGGAATATGATGTCTTCGGCAGAACCGGCAATCGCTTTTCCATCGCAGAAAAACTCCTGTACCAGTACGGCACGCGGGCGGTTGGCCGCGTAAAAATTGATCGGCCGCCAATCCTCGTTTTTCGCCATGACCCACTTGTTGTTACGATGTCCGTAGGCATAGCGCCTGAATTCGAACGTCCCGCAACGGACGCCTTCGTAACTGACGTTTTTCGCGCCCGCATTGCTTTTCGTCACCATCGTATAACGGATTTCATCGGGGCTGACCGACACGGATGCCGGATCAATAAAAAAAGATTGGGTCTGTGTCGGTCCGATTTCAAACTCCAGCAATTTCTCCTCATCCGGGAAAGCAGGCAAATTCACCGGCAATACCTTGTATTCCCGTGGCTTTTCGTCCTCGTCATCACTGTATTCGCCGAAAATGATTTCTGCGGAAGCATGAACCGAGACAAGAAGCAACATGAGCCCCCCCGTCCATCTGATCCAGCCCGCAAAAACATCAAGCCATTTTTTTCGCATCCGATATCCTGTCCGATTCTGCCGTTTCCGTTTTTTTCCGTTCAACCGGCATTTTTCCCTTGCCGGTCGCTGCAGGCAAACCGCCCGTATAGAGTCTGAAATATTGCTGGTTGTCCGGTTTCGGCGGAGGATTCAGAAAACGCGACAGTTCCTGGAGTGCCTTCAGATAGACATCCCGTTTGAATTCGATCACGACATCAAGCGGCACCCAGTATTTATGCCAGCGCCAGGCATCGAATTCAGGGGTATTGGTCAATCGCAGATTGATGTCGGTATCCCTGCCAAGCATCCGCAGCAGGAACCATATCTGCTTCTGTCCACGATAATGCCCCCTGACTTCACGCCGGATAAAATGGGCAGGGACTTCATAACGCAACCAGTTCCGTGTTCTTCCGACTACCTTGACATGTTCCTGCCGCAAACCGGTTTCTTCCTGCAATTCGCGATACATGGCCTGTTCCGGCGTTTCACCATATTTGATGCCGCCCTGCGGAAACTGCCACGACTGCTCACGGACACGTTTTCCCCACCACACCTCGTTGTTGGTATTGAGCAAAATAATACCGACGTTGGGGCGGTAACCTTCACGGTCCAACATGTTTCACCTCAAAGTCTTTGCAAAATGCCTTTTTCACCGTTCGCTTTCCGCCATTTCGACCTGAAAAATTTACGATAGTTACAACAAACCGCCATCTATTTCAGGCGTTCGGGCAAACTGTGAACGCATCTGCCAGCTAATCCTTTAGAATCATATGGATTATAACCCTGTTATGTTCATAAAAGAATTCACTGCCATGCGTGCATCACAATTTTTTATTTCGACGCTGAAAGAAGCGCCCGCCGATGCGGAAATCATCAGTCATAAACTTATGGTCAGGGCCGGGATGATCCGGCGTCTGGGGTCGGGCATTTATGCCTATATGCCGATGGGACTTCGCGTCATCCACAAAATCGAGAATATCATCCGTGAAGAAATGAACCGTTCCGGTGCCGTTGAATTGCTCATGCCGATTGTACAGCCCGCCGAGCTGTGGCAGGAAACCGGCCGTTGGCAAAAATACGGTCCTGAACTGCTGCGCATCAAGGATCGTCATGATCGCGATTTCATCATTCAGCCGACTTCCGAAGAAGTGATTACGGATATCGCCCGCAACGTGATCAAGTCCTATCGCCAGCTGCCAGTCAATTTCTATCACATCCAGACGAAGTTCCGCGACGAACGTCGGCCCCGTTTCGGTCTGATGCGTGGTCGTGAATTTACGATGAAAGACGCCTATTCATTCGATCGTGACATCGAAGGATTGAAAAAATCCTACCAGATCATGTTCGATGCCTATATCCGCATTTTCAACCGTTTCGGTTTGAAATTCCGTCCGGTTGCGGCGGATAACGGCGCCATCGGCGGTTCAGGTTCCCATGAATTCCATGTCATTGCCGAAACGGGTGAAGATGCGCTGGTTTATTCCCTGGAATCGGATTACGCGGCCAATATGGAAGCCGCCGTCGCACTGCCGCCTTCCGGTACCCGTCCGGCACCGACCCGGGAAATGCAGAAAGTACCGACTCCGGGACAGAAAGCCTGCGAGGATGTCACCGCTTTCCTGAAACAGCCATTGACCAGCTCGCTGAAGGTCATTGCTGTCATCCGTACCGAAATCCCGGAAGACGCCCCTGGCCATTTCGCCGTCATTCTGATGCGTGGCGACCACGAACTCAACGAAGTCAAAACCCAGAAAAATATCGGTGATTTCCGTTTCGCCAGCGAAAGTGAAATCGTACATTATTTCGGTTGCCCTTCCGGCTATCTTGGCCCGGTCGGCCTGACTGATCGCTCCGACATCGCGTTTTACGCCGACCATGCCGTGACTATCATGAGCGACTTCATTTGTGGCGCCAATGAAAAGGATATGCACTATACCGGTGTCAACTGGGAGCGCGATGTACCGTTACCCGACGTCATCGCAGACTTCCGCAACGTGGTCGAAGGCGATCCGTCTCCCGACGGAAAAGGTACGCTGGCCATCCAGCGAGGTATCGAAGTCGGACACGTTTTCCAGCTGGGTACGCGTTACTCCAACGACATGAACGCCACCTATCTCGATGAAAACGGCAAGCCGCAACTGATGCAAATGGGTTGCTACGGTATCGGCGTCACCCGAATCGTCGGCGCCGCCATCGAACAAAACAATGACGACCGTGGCATCATTTGGCCGATATCCATCGCACCGTTCGAAGTCGTCCTCTGCCCGTTAGGTTACGATCGCAGCGAGAGTGTCAGAAATACGGCGGACAACCTGTATGAAACACTGAAGGCATCGGGTATCGATGTCATTCTGGATGACCGTGGCGAAAGGCCGGGCGTCATGTTCTCGGATTGGGAACTGATCGGTATACCGCATCGTATCGTCATCGGCGAACGTGGCCTCAAAAAAGGCGAACTCGAATATCAGGGACGACGCGACGAGCAGGCCACTGCCGTCGCCGCCGACAGTATGGCTGACTTTATCCGCAACAAACTTGCAAGTGAGCGATAACACGAAATGGGCGCCGGATTTTCCACACAGAATATCCGGAGCTGACCATTCGGAAAGCCATAAAAAAACGCCAGAATGATCTGGCGTTTTTTTATGGTCACATGAGGTGATCTCGCATATTGTGGCAGACAACCCGCCCTGCCGACGCTTTGGCACGAAAACAGCAACACCACCGACCTTGCCGGTATCTGTCAGGCACTTCAGCTGCAAAGCGTTTCCGTTTATTTGAGCTGTGCCGATACCAGCTTGGTCATTTCAAACATCGAAACCTGTGCCTTTCCTCCAAAAACAGGTTTCAGTTTGTCATCTGCATTGATCATCCTGCGATTGTTCTTGTCTTGCAGGTTGTTTTGCTTGATATAGTCCCAGATTTTCTTGGTCACTTCAGTACGCGGCATGGGCGTCGCACCGATCACGGCCGCCAGTACGGCACTCGGCGTAACCGGTTTCATGAAAGCTGCGTTGGGTGTACGTTTAGCCGGCTCGTTCTTTATGGATGCGGAAGTTTTGGTAGATTTTGCTGCAGGTTTTTTTGTTGCCATAACGATACCTCATATACAAAGTACGAAGGGGAATTTATGTAACTTACTGCATGAACAAATATAGGTGCTAAATCTCGTAAAACGCAAGCATTTTTTCCCACTGGACGAATAAAGTGTGGTTAATATGCTTTTCTCATCCCCTTTCAAAAACGTCTGGCACAAATTCATTGATTTTCAAGGACGTTTCGCGAGCCTTACCGCATACCCGGCATCATTCCTTTCAGACCACGCATCAGCTTCATCATGCCGCCGTTTCTCATTTTTTTCATCATCGACTGCATTTGTTCGAACTGCGAAAGCAAGCGGTTGACTTCCTGAACCTGTACGCCGGCACCTGCCGCTATCCGACGTTTGCGCGATGCCTTGATCAGTTCCGGTTTCGCACGCTCCTGCGGAGTCATCGAATTGATGATACCTGCCATTCTGCCGACATGCCGGTTGGCCTGTTCCATATTGGTGCCTTGTGCAGCCTGCCGGAACTGGGCAGGCATTTTGTCCAGCATGCCGGACAGCCCCCCCATGTTTTTCATTTGTTCAAGCTGAGCCTTGAAATCATTCAGGTCGAAGCGTCCACCGACCTTCAGTTTCTTTTCCAGTTCCTGAGCCGCCTTGAGATCGACATTCTTGCGTGCCTCTTCCACCAGCGCCAGGATATCGCCCATACCCAATATCCTGTTCGCCATCCTGACCGGATCGAACGGTTCCAGTCCGTCAAGTTTTTCCGAAACACCGACGAACTTGACCGGTTTCTCTGTGATATGCCGTACCGACAAAGCCGCACCACCACGTGCATCACCATCGAGTTTGGTCAGTACGATACCCGTCAACGGCAAAGCATCGTTAAAGCTCCGGGCGACATTGATGGCATCCTGCCCCAGCATCGCATCCACGACGAACAGCGTTTCTATCGGCGACAATGCACGGTGCAAACCGGATATTTCCTGCATCATGTCCTCGTCGATTCCCAAACGGCCCGCGGTATCGACTATCAGCACATCGTAAAAATGCCGTTTGGCATAATCCAGCGCCGCCTGCGCAATAGCAACCGGTTGTTGTGACGCATCGGTTCCGAAAAAATCGGCACCGCTCTGCGCGGAAACCGTTTCAAGCTGTTTGATCGCCGCAGGCCGGTACACGTCCGTCGATACCGTCAACACCTTCTTTTTCTTTTCCTGACGCAAATATCTGGCCAGTTTGCCCACCGTCGTGGTTTTGCCGACCCCTTGCAGACCTGCCATGAGAATGATCGCCGGTGGCTGCGTGGCAAAATTGAGCTGTGAGGCCTTTTCTCCCAGGTCGGCTCCCATGACACTGGCCAGCTCCTGCTGAACCACACCGACCAATGCCTGTCCCGGCGAAAGCGAATCCATCACTTCCTTGCCCATCGCCTTTTCACGCACCTTGCCGATAAAATTCTTGACGACAGGCAACGCGACATCGGCCTCCAGTAACGCCAGTCTTACTTCCCTCAGCATTTCAGCTGTATTGGCTTCCGTTAAACGTGCCTCGCCACGAATCGTCTTGACGACTTTGGCCAGACGTTGAGTCAGGTTATCCAGCATAGCAATCCAGTAAAAAGTAAATTTCAGAAAAAGACCCGTTCGGGTCACAGCATTGCGTTCTTATTGTAATCGCATTTCCCACACAGCCCCCAAACCACGGCATCCGTACCGTGAAACGATTTGCCCCATTTTCGTTCCGATTTGAAATCGATAACAGGCAATATCTGTCTCCCGAAGGCTTTTTTAGTTGCGAACCGTACTTTGTATATTCTACAATGACCTTTAACTTTGAATTAGTGTAACCTTTTTTCCTGCAGAGAAAGCGAGACCCAAATATGACATCAGATATTGCCATTGCTCAAAGTGCGAAAATGCTTCGCATCAGTCAAGTTGCGCAACGCTATGATATCGAGGAAGAATACCTGGAACCCTACGGTCACTACAAAGCCAAGATTTCACTGGATTTCCTCGACACTCTGAAGGATAAACCGGATGGCAAACTGATCATGGTCACGGCCATCAATCCGACTCCGGCCGGTGAAGGCAAAACCACAACCACGATCGGCTTGGGCGACGCACTCAATCGCATCGGCAAAAAAGCCATTATCTGTCTTCGCGAACCGTCCATGGGACCGGTATTCGGCATGAAAGGCGGCGCTGCCGGCGGTGGTTACTCGCAAGTCATCCCGATGGAAGACATCAATCTCCATTTCACCGGCGACATCAGCGCCGTTGCCATGGCAAACAACCTGTTGTCCGCACTGATTGACAACCATATCCATCATGGCAACGAGCTGGGCATTGATGCACGTCGTATCGTGTGGAAACGCGTCATTGACATGAACGACCGTTCCCTGCGCAACATCACCGTCGGTCTGGGTGGGCCTGCCAACGGTTTCCCGCGTGCTGACGGTTTCAATATCGCCGTCGCTTCCGAAGTCATGGCTATCTTCTGTCTGGCCACCAGTCTGCAGGATCTGAAAGAACGCCTCGGCAAAATCGTGGTCGCCTATACCCGTGACCTGAAACCGATTTTCGCCAGCGACCTCAAGGCACATGGCGCCATGGCCGCACTGCTCAAGGATGCCATCAAGCCCAACATGGTCCAGACACTGGAAAACAATCTGGCATTTATCCATGGCGGTCCGTTCGCCAACATCGCGACCGGCAGCAACTCGGTCATCGCGACCAAATCCGCACTGAAACTGGCTGACTATGTCGTCACCGAAAGCGGTTTCGGTGCTGATCTCGGTGCTGAAAAATTCGTCGATATCGTCTGCCGCAAATCGGGACTTCGTCCGGATTGCGCAGTTATCGTCGTCACCATCCGCGCACTGAAATATCACGGTGGCGTCAACCTGCCTGACCTGGGCAAGGAAAATCTGGCTGCCCTTGAAAAGGGTATTGCACACCTTGAACGTCACGTCAACAACATCCGCAACCATTACGGTTTGCCATGTGTCATCTGCATCAACCACTTCACGCTGGATACCGATGCCGAAATCCAGCTGCTCAAGGACAAAATGGCAAGCCGTGGTGCACCGATCGTCGTTTCCAAACACTGGAGCGAAGGCGGAAAGGGTGCAGAGGAACTGGCACAAACCGTCGTCAACGTCATCGAAACCACACCGAGCAACTTCAAGTTCGTCTATGACGAAACGGATTCGCTGTGGAACAAGATGGCCACACTGGCAACCAAACTGTATGGCGCACGTGATATTGTCGCCGACAGCAAGGTCAAGGCACAGATCCGCAAGCTGGAAGAAGACGGATACAAGAACTATCCGATTTGTGTGGCCAAGACACAATATTCCTTTGCGACCGACCCTGCATTGCGCGGCGCGCCATCCGGCCACTCCGTCAATATCCGCGAAGTCCAGCTGGCATCTGGTGCCGAATTCATCGTGATGTTGTGCGGCGATGTCATGACCATGCCGGGTCTGCCGAAAGTCCCTTCATCCAACATGATCGACATCGATGCTGAAGGACGGATAGTCGGATTATTCTGATTTTCGATGCCTCATCCGGTCTTGTCGCCGGATGAGGCAACAAGGTAAATGAGCCATTCTGCGTCATAAACGCAGGATTCATTTTTTATTTGAATTTCATGATTAGAAGGCAGGCTCACAGCATCTGCTTCGAGCCTGACAACACCGCCCTGCAATGCGTTATCTATCAGATAACGTAAAGTACCTTTTGTTACCGGCAAGGTTCTATCGTGACGGGCATGGGTTTTTCTCATATGTACGAGAACTTCATACATACATAAAAACGGAATTGATAAAAACAGTCCGACAAACAGGTCATACCGTAATGCGATCATGCTGAAACGGCAAATCGCCTGTCAGTCGAGGACGAAGAAAAGGGAAAGAACATGAAAATAGCGATCATAGGAGCCGGAGCGATAGGAGGCTACGTAG